>CAZBUJ010000033.1:0-56140 GCA_964495075.1 uncultured Phycisphaeraceae bacterium | reverse complement strand
TCGCAGCGCTGAGCCAGTCAGTCGTCATACCCAACGAACTCCTTGATGCTGCCGACGAATTGCGACTACTCGGTAATGACGCCGCCCACGTTGAATCCAGGGCATTCGACGCAGGCGAGGCTGAGGCAACTGTCGCCATCGCGTTCACCAAGGAAATCCTAAAGGCCGTGTACCAGTACTCGGCCCTTCTCGACCAGCTTAGAAGTCTGAAGAAATAGCCGCGACAACATCAAGCCATTCGCCCAAGCCGTCGGGATTCTGCTCGGGTCATAAACTGTCGCCGCGGCCCCCGGTACATCGCCGCGATGTCATCGATCGTCGCCGCCTGTTCGGCTTCAGGTAGCTGCCGGAACAACACCAGCAATTCGCGTTCGCGGGGTGGCAGCAGTTTGCCATTCAAGTCGTAGAATTGGATTCCGTCGACGTTGATTCCGGTTACTGATTCGGTGGCCACGGGTCTATCTCCTGCGCTGGTCGTGTTCAACGCGAACCGCTCACCTTGCGGATCGCCGCCGCCCGACGATATCAGGAATCGGAACACGAAGTCAAGGCCAAAAAGTGCCGGGCTGTGGCACGCAAGAATCCGCAGGAATCTGCGAGAATCTGCCGGGCCTAGCTGCGGCGGTCGATCAGGGCATCGGACCGCTTGGCCGGTTTCACTTGACTTCGGCGATGATACTATGGATGATGAAGATGATGGATGAACGACGTGGCGGGGCGACGATAACAGCACCATGTTGATCTTCGTAGACGAATCCGGGGACACGGGCTTCAAGTTCGGCAAGGGCTCATCGCGGTATTTCACGGTTGCCGCAGTTCGGTTCTGGAATCATGAGGCCGCGATCGAATGCGATCAGGCGATCGGCGCACTCAGGGATAAACTGGGCCACAAAGGAGAGTTCCACTTTCAGAGCTTGAATCACGCGTTTCGCGTCGCGCTGCTGAATGAAGTATGCAACTTCGAATTCGACTACTCGGCCTTCATCCTGAACAAGAAAGAACTCTGGTCTTCAAGGTGGCGAGACACTACCTATTTTTATACGCGTGTGGCGCGATGGGTGATCGAAAATATTCTGAGCTTTCCGGGATCACTTCGTGACGCCATTATTACGTTTGACCGGCGGGGAGAAGCCCGCTTCCGAGGTGCGCTCGAAAGGAGCATTCTCGACAGAATGGCGCAGTACAAGGGGGCGACGTGCGTCAAGAAGATCAAGAGCGCGCGGTCCGATTCGAACAACCTGATTCAACTGGCCGATGTCGTGTGCGGTGCCGTCGCTAGATCGGTGAACCAGAACCGCGGCAAGGCCGGATGCTATCGTGAAATCGTGAAGGCCCACGAAGCTCGCACACAGTTTTGGCCTTGAGAACCCGGCGCATAAAAAACGCCCGCAAACCTAGCTCACCCGATCGGGCGGCACGCGCACCATACGGTGACAGTTCGGCGTACGGGCAATTCCACTAGTATTATACGGCACGGCTGGCCGCGCAGGCAAGGTGATTCTTGCGATTCAGCGATCGGCGGGCGGGGAATCCCAGCGTGCGGCCCTCAGCGGTCTCCGGTTTGGTGCCTGAGGCCGCCGCCGTCGGCACTATCACGGCCTTGCTTTTTCCCTGATTCCCTCCCCGCATTCCGGGCACACGCCCGATTCGTTTCCCGTCAGATCGTAACCGCAACCCGAGCAATATCGCCACGGATCTGGCACGGCTTTCCATCGCAGCCGATTGTAGAACACGCTGCACGGCAGCACGACTACAACAACGAGGATGACCGCGATCCCGACCGCGTGAATCGCGTCAAGAATACGACCCAGTTCAAGGTTGGTCGTCAGCAACACCCCGGAGAACCAGAAGCATATTCGGCCCGCGGGAATCAACAGGCACGGAAGAACCAGGACCGTCACCGTCGTCGCCCAACCGCGCGAGAGTCGCTCCTGCCGATGCTTCATGCGCTCAGCCCCCTCGGCCGCTGCCGCGGTCATAGACCATCGCCCCACCGCCTTCTGCCAACCGCTCTGCCGCCTCCCCGCACTCCGGGCACACACCCGACTGATTGCCTTTCAGATTGTACCCGCATCGCCGGCAGTGGCCGCGAGGGGGGCGGCGGTCGCGATGGCAGAGGAAGGCTGTGGGGAGGGCGAGGGCGCCCAATACGATCCAAAGCCGAGCGCAGATGAATCCAAAATCTCCCTGATAGCCCCACCACCCCCAGCTTGGCAAGGACTCGTTCGCCGCTCGACGCACATAGGATCCTCTTTCGTTGAGAAAGTATTCGTATCCAACCGCCAAACCGCCGCGCAAAAAGTTGATTCGATACTCTACACTAAAAGGATCAGATCCGTCTTTCGCCACCGCCAGGCTGATTGACCATTGCGCGCTGGCGACCCACATCGCCACAACAACGACACACGCCGCCAATCCCACCCACTTCAGAATCCGTCGTGTTCGCGGGCGGCGTTGCATTTGTGGACTTCCCGCATTCCGCGCACACCTGATGCGCAGCTGGTTAGACGTCCAGGACCTGATCGCCGCCTTGCGCGCTGCAGTTAGCCCGGATATTGCATGAGTCTACCTTAGTTTGCGCATGAATAGGGCCTCTCGGCCTTGTATGATGGGATTAACCACAAAAACCATCCAGGCAGGGAAGCCCGTTAATGACAGAGTGTACCCGCCAGAGCCTGAGCTTTTCCAGACTGAAACGACAACAGATCGTGGCTGATTTTGACGGCGGTCGCCTGACCTCCGACGGCGGAGCCGTCCTGCTTCGCGAGGTCGACCGCCGGTGTGGCCTGGTCCAGGCCCTGGCCGCCAGCATCGCCGACCCCCGAGACCCCGCCAAGATCAAGCATGGCCTGCGGACTCTGCTCGCCCAACGCATCTTCGGGATCGCTCTGGGCTACGAAGATCTCAACGATCACCCCACTCTCCGGAACGACGCGATCTTCGCGGTCCTGGCCGACCAGCGGCCCGATCCCACCGACCCGCTGGCCTCGCCGTCCACGCTGTGTCGCTTCGAAAACACCATCACTCATGCCTCGCTGGCCCGCATGAGCGATGTCTTCGTCGATCAGTTCCTCCAGTCCTACCGCCCTCCGCCCAAAGAGATCGTCTTGGACTTCGACGCCACCGACGATGCCGTCCACGGCCAGCAGGAGCGCCGCTTCTTCCACGGCTACTACGACCACTACAGCTTCCTGCCCCTGTATGTCTTCTACGACGACCACCTGTTGGCCGCCTACCTGCGGCCCAGCAACATCGACGCCGCCAAGCACGCCCGGGCGATCCTCAGGCTCCTTGTGAACCGGATCCGGCGCGAGTGGCCCCAGACCCGCATCATCTTCCGGGCCGACTCCGGCTTCTGCCGCTGGAAGCTGCTCCGCTGGTGCGAACGGCACGAGGTGGGCTACGTGGTGGGCCTGGCCCGCAATAAAGTCCTCGAGCGGATGGCTGCAGGATACATGGAAACGGTCGAAGGCGCCTTCCAGAAAACGGGTCGCAAGCAGCGACGCTTCCACGCCATCCGGTACGGGGCAAAAACGTGGGATTGCGAACGTCGCGTGATTGTGAAAGCGGAACGGTTGAAACAGGGACCCAACTGCCGTTTTGTGGTCACCAATCTCAAGGATCGTCCCCACCAGATCTATGCCCAGCGGTACACGGCCCGCGGTGACATGGAGAACCGGATCAAGGAACAGCAGCTCGACCTGTTTGCCGACCGGACCAGTTCTCACCACTTCGGGGCCAATCAGTTCCGGCTGCTGTTGGCCTCCGCGGCCTACGTGCTGATCGCGCACCTGCGACGCATCGCGTTGGCCGACACCGAGTTGGCTCACGCCCAGGCCGGCACCCTTCGTTTGAAGCTCTTCAAGGTGGCGGCCCGGGTGGTGATCTCCGTGCGTCGCGTGGTGCTCCACCTATGCAGCCCCTATCCCTACACGCCACTCTTCCGCCGCATCGCCGCCTGCCTTGTTCCCACCTGACTTGCGCACAACTCGGTTTTGCGTCTGGGGGAAAGGGGGCCGTACGCCCTCACCAAGCCGCTTCTCGGAGCCGCCCGCCCGCGCGTGGTACACAACATCAAATACGGGGTCTTCCGCGAGCAGTCATGCAATATCCGGGTTAGTCCCTCCGACAGCTCGCTGTCTGATCCTGGGCGCCGGGGTCGTGAACTACTTGCAGTTCACGCCACGCACCGTCGTCGTCCCGCATGGATGCGTGGATGATTTCCCATTTTCCATCAGTTGCGCGTCGGCCCAGCACGAATGAGCAGAACCGGTATTGCTCATCTTTGATCATGACATGCGCCGCCGGGTACAGCGCCACTTCGCTGTACATCGAATGCGGCCTTGGATACGGTTCCGGGTAGATCAACGTAAGGTACGCCGTTGGGCTCGCGAGTTCGGGAACTACTCCCGCACGCAGCGAATCCGTCACCATCGGCGCGTGCATCACGCTGCATCCAGACAAGCCGACGACGCCCGACACGCAAAAAAAGCACGCCCAGTACCGCCGCACGCCCGCGACTTCCCTTCGGAATCCCGTTTCGTGATCCAGTTTCCATGTTCATCGTCATGCCCTTTCGAGGTTTCAAGCGGTTTCAGCACAAACACCTGTATGGAGCACGCGGGTGCTGGATTGCCGTCTCGGTCGGTCGCCCCCACGTTTCGCTGCATCCGCCTGCGTCGAGTATACCGCTGCCGGGCACACAGTGCGACCGTCGACCGTTAGTGGCGACCGGCCGTTCGGGGTGGCCGGTCAGCGCACGAAAACGGGCGACCGATGGCGCGTGTACTCCGGGGTCAGCGGTCGGCAACGTCGCGTTGACGGGCCGCAGGCCGCCGCCCGATTATGGCCGAATTATGACCGCGCGCGCCCGCACTTTGGTGCGTGTCGGTGAACATGCCCGAACACCCGATTCGCATTCCTGATGCCGTGGGGCCGTTTCCTGCACGATACGCGGGTCGAACGTGGTACAAGCACAAGTACCTGCTGGCCATGCCGGGGGAGGATGGGGAGTTTCCGCTGGCAGGCGTGCCTGGCGCGGCGAGTCGCGGGTAGCGACTTGCGAATCACCAAGTACGAACTGCGAATCACGAATGGTGATCCCCTTCGGGGATCAATGGGCTTGGCCGCCGCGCGATGGGGTGGGGCGGGTCCACGTGGAGCGCGATCGGGCCGCACAAGGAGAAGGACTGGCCGATCGTGATAACCGATCAGCCAGTCCTTCCCGCGTCAACGAGGCGCCGCGCGTCGAACCAACCGAACGCGACGCCTCATTCGTCATTCGTAATTCGTCATTCTTCTTCTACCCGATCTCACTCTCCCCCAGTTCCGGCTTCGCGCGGCGGCAGTCGAGGTAGACGAACACGCAGAGCCCGAAGAAGAGGATCAGTCCGAGCCAGTTCTCGAACCGCGCCAGCCAGGTGGAATCGGTCCCGCCGGCGATCAGGTGGCCGCTGATGTCGAAGAACGGCATGATCACCTTGTCGAACGCAATGTCGTCGATCGCCCCGGTGAAGTTGACCAGCACTTCCATGATGGCCCCGCCGGCGATCAGACCGGACGCGATCAGAATGCCTTTGTTGCTGCGAGCCTTGGAGAGCTTGTTGTCCCTGGTGCTCTTCCTGACCAGGGTGGCCACGAAGGCACCGATCAGGATGGGCGTATTGATCTCCATCGGCAGGTACATGCCCAAGCCGAAGGCGAGGGCGGAGATGCCGACCAGTTCTACCGTCAGCGCCACCACGACGCCGACGCCGTACAGCAGCCACGGCACGGCGCCCGTCCCGAGGAAGCTCTCGAGCGCCCCGGCCATCATGTTGGCCTGCGGGGCGGGTAACGGGTTTTCGCCCACGTAGCCTGGCTTGTAGGCCAAGACCATGATCGTCCCACAGACGAAGACCGCGGACACCAGCGAACCACCGATCGCGTTCCAGGTGATGCGCTTCGGACTGGCCCCAAGCCAGTAACCCATCTTGAAGTTCGTGACCAGCCCCCCTGCCATGGACAGGGCCGTACAGACGACACCGCCCACCAGCAGCACGGCCAGCTTAGCCTCGTCCCCCTTGGGCAGCCCCGCCCAGATCATCAGCACCGCGGTGATGATGATCGTCGTCACCGTCATGCCGGAGATGGGTGTCACCGAGATCATGGCGATGGCCCAGGCGGACACGGTGGTGAATAAGAAGGCGATCACGAGGGCCAGCACTACCGAAACGAATGTCAGCCACCAAGGGTGCTCGATCGCTTCGTAGCTGAAGACCACATAGCGGAAGAAGAGCGTCATCGCGACGACGACGGCAAGCCCCAGAATCATCATCACGGCGTAACTGACGTCTTCATCGGTCCGGTCCGCCGCGGTCCCGCCACCCTTGCCCGCAACAAGCCCGCCCAGGGCCTGGGTCAACGCCGTCACGATCACCTTGCTCATCTTGAGGATGGATAGCAGGCCAGCCGTGAAGATCGCCCCGATGCCGATGATACGCGGGACCTGGAACCAGACATCGTGGGCGGTAGGGTCGAGGGCATGGACCGCCAATCCGCCCTCCGCTGCTTTGATAATCCAGCCTCGCCGCTTGTCGACGAACTTCCACTCCTGCCCCGCCGTCTCCTCCGTCAGGCTTGCCGCTTCCAACTTGTACGTCTCGCAGTGGTTGTCCGCGAACCGTTCGCCAAGACGAGCGAACAGCGATGCTTTGCGTTGCTCGCGGGCCGCAGCGGCCTCCTTGGACTCGTCGGCGGGCACGGTGCAGGCCACGACGAGATCCTCGATCAATTGCTGATCACCAGCCGGCAGCACGAAGCGAGCCTGTTCCTGCGCCAGTCCCTGTCCCTTCTTGAGCCGGAGTTCAAAACCGGGATTCAGCTTCTGAAGCGTTTCGAAGTCGAGGCTGCCGAGCAGCGGCGTGATGGCCAGGGCGGACAGGAACGAGCCGGCGCAGATGATGGACGCGTATCGCAGACCGATGATGAAGCCCAGGCCGAGGTAGTAAGCCCCGGTGCCCATGGCAATGACCGCCTTGACCTTCTGCGTGAGCGTCGCGAACAGGCCGGTGTCGCCGAACGCCAGCACCTCGACCGCCTTCTCCTTGACGGGATGGATGGCCGCCTTGCCGGTGGTGAACACGTCGCTGAACACCTTCAGGCCCACCGCGAGGGAGGTGTACACCGCGGACAGGATAAACGAGTAAATCAGAATCCACGCCTGGGACGTGCTGCCCGACGCGCCGGTGACCAGGATCTCGTTGGTGGCGGTCGCCTCGGGGAACGGCAGCTTGCCGTGCATCTCCTTGACGAAGTAGCGACGGAACGGGATCAGGAACAGCGCCCCGAGGATCGCTCCGAGAAACGGCACCAGGGCGATCTGAAGGAACAGCGAGACGTTGTCCAACTTCAGCTCGGTGTTCAGCTTCAGGATATAGATGGCCGGCATGGTAAAGCAGGTGCCGCCGGCCACGTAACCGGAGGTCGTGCTGATCGACAGGGCGTAGACGTTTTCGAGGATGGAACTCGCCCGGCTGCCCGCCTTGACCAGGAAGCCAGACAGCCCGACCGCGAGAATCGAGATCGGAATCGCCGTCTCGATCCCCTGCCCGGCCTTGAGGGCGAGGAAGGTCGCCGCCACGGAGAAGACGACGTTCATCAACAGGCCGAAGATGAACATCCGGGGCGTCAGTTCCGGGACCTTCACGCCGGGCGGCACCATGGACACGTACTTTTCACCGGGCTCCAACTCACGATAGGCGTTTTCGGGGAACTTGAACTCGGTCTGAGGTTGGTCGGCCATTGGGGGGTTCCTTTTCCTCGTGCCACGAATGGAGAATCCGCAAGCCCGACCGCGCGCCGCCGGCCGGGCTGCGGCTAAGTTGCTAACCCTACCATGTGGGGCGGACGGAGGGAAGCGCGTCCGCCCCGCCGGATGTCACGGTCTGTCGCACCGCCGGGCGGTCCGGTCAATCCGCCTTGGTCTTGAAGTCCTTGCCGATCCATCCCTTGGCCAGGAGCAGCAGGACGGTCGAGCTCATGGCCACGCACGCATAGATGAGCCACATGACCTCGGTATTCAGTTTGCCCTGCTCCGGGCAGTATTGGGCCAGGAACCAGCCCGAGTACAGCGGCACGATCACCTTCGTGAGGAACCAGGGGAACTGGGCCACGCCCATGTAGGCCCCGGTCCGCCCCTCCGGCGCGATCTCCGCGGCGTATTGCAGGAATCGCGGCTGCCACATCGCCTCGCCGATCGTCATGATGAGCAGGTACGCGGCCAGCGTCCACGGCTTCGGACCGAGGGCCAGGAAGAACGTCGGCGCCGCCATCACAAACGTGCCGACCATCATCATGTTGTAGACGTTGCGCTTCTGCGTCAGGGCAGTCACGATCGGCACGAAGATGAAAATGAGCAGCGGGTTCAGATTCACCGCAAACTCGAAGTACTGACCGATCACCGAGCCGCGGAACGCGCGCTCCACGTACATGGGCAGGGTCAGCCAGTTGTGAGCGAAGAGCGTCTGGACCGGGATCAGGCAGAAAATGAAGTACGCGAACTTCGGGTCCGCCAGAGGATGGTTCTTGAACCACTTGATCAGGTCGAACGGCTCCTTCGCCTCCGCCTTCTTCTCCTCCGGCGCGTCCACCGAATCCTTGACCGGTGCCGCACACTCCGGGCACCGGCCATCGTGGCTCATGGAGCGCAGGTTGTACCCGCACTTGACGCATTCGAGGTCGACGGCCACGATGCCCTGGTCGTCCAGGAGCGGCTGCTTGTCCTTGTCGCGGGCGGCCTTCGCCTCGGCGGTCGCTTTGCGAACGGTGCTCTTCGTGAGAATCAGGAACGTCGAGAACAGGGCCACGGCCGTCAACAACGTGTACACCCAGTAGGCACCGGAGATCCCCACGGCCTGCCGCACGAAGCCGAAGAAGCTCGGGAGCCACCCGCCCAGGTTCATCAGCGCATACAGCATCGCAAAGCCCATGGCGGCCGTCTTGGGCGTCGTGAACTGGCGAACGCCGGCGTACGCCGCCGGTTGGTACATGCCGTATCCGGTCACCACGAACAGGATTCCCGCCATGGCGATGAGATGAATCGGCGACCAGAGGCCGCCGGCGCCAAGCCCCACGCTCGGGCCGAGCGACAACAGGCTTCGACCGATCAGCATCAGGCAGAAAGCCAACAGCACCGCGAAGCGCACGCCCTTCCGGTCCGCCACCGTGCCGAGGAAGAACATCGCGATGGTGATGCCGGCGGTCAGCACCCCAACCATCCAGCCCGCCTGCTGGTCGCTCAGGCCGACGTACTGGTTGAAGTACATGGCGAGGTAGCCGAGCATCCCGAAGTAGACCATGCCCTCCAGCACGTACGCCAGATTGATGCCCCACAGGGCGCGGGGGGCGTGGAGCAGATCGAGGAACGGCTGAAAGATCTCCTGGAGCGGGTTCTTCTGCCCCTCAGGGGATGAATCACTCATATCGCACTCCTGGTAAGGGATGGCGAGGATAGGGCCCCGCTCGCCGGGTAACCGTCAATCCCGACCGCCGTGAGGTCAGGCCTTCTCCGTGCCCCACAGCCGGGCGAGTTCGATCAGGACCTTCGTCGCGGATTCCATTTCCTCCAGGCAGGCGAACTCCAGCACAGAGTGGAAGTTGTGCATGCCGGTCGACAGGTTGGGGGTGGGAAGCCCCATCTCGCTCAGCCGCGACCCGTCGGTGCCGCCGCGGATCGACGCGAACTTGGGCTCCACGCCGCACTTCTTGAGGGCGGCGGCGGCCAGTTCGACGGAGCGGGGCTCTTTGTCCAGGTATTCCTTCATGTTACGGTACTGCGTCTTGATCTCGACGCCGATCTTCGCCTTGGGGTGCTCGGCCTGCACGGTGGCCGCGATGTGACGCAGGATTTCCGCCTGGTCGGCCAGGTCGGGCGTGTGGAAGCTGCGGAGCAGGACCCGCAGCTTCACCTCCGGCACGCCGCCCTCCATCGTGTAGGGGTGCAGAAAGCCGACCTTGTCCGCCGTGGTCTCCGGGGCCAGCGTATGCCACGGCAACCGGGTGATGAACTCGCCGGCCAGCCGGATCGCGTTGATCATCTTGCCCGTGGCCAACCCCGGGTGAATGTTGTAGCCGCTGATGGTGACGGTGGCGAGGTCGGCGGAGAAGGTCTCGTTCTCCAGTTCACCCTCGCCGCTGCCGTCCAGCGTGTAGGCACACGTGGCGTTGATCTTCTTGATGTCGACCTTGTCCGTGCCGCGGCCGACCTCCTCGTCGCTGGTGAACACCACGCGAATCGGGCCGTGCTTGATGTCCGGGTTGGCCATCAGATGCGCGGCCACCGTCATGATGACGGCGATGCCGGCCTTGTCGTCGGCCCCGAGCAGCGTGGTGCCGTCGGAAGTGATGATCGTCTTGCCGGCCAGGTTGGTCAGCTCCGGCGTGTCCTCGACCTTGATGACGTTGGACTTGTCACCGGGCAGCACGATGTCCTTGCCGTCGTAGTTCTTGATGATGTTGGGCTTGACGTCCTTGCCCGAGGCTTCCGGCGACGTGTCCATGTGGGCGAGCCAGGCGATGGTCGGTGCGTCCATGTTGCCGGGGATGGTGCCCATCACGATCCCGAACTCGTCGTGGCTGACGTCTTCGAGCTTGATCGCCCGCAGTTCGTCGGTCAGCATCTTGCCCAATTCCAACACGCCCGGACAGCTCGGATACGAGTCGGTGTCCTCGACGGCGGTCGTCTCCACTTTGACGTAACGGCAAAAACGATCGAGTAACGTGTCCACAGTCTTCCTCCGAATCGGGGTGAGGCTTCCGATGCCGCGCCGAACCCGGAACGTGCGCCGGGCGGTAGCCGGTGATCTTGCCAATCGGCAAGCATACGTTGTACGGGGTCCGCGAGGGAGATTCAACTCCCGCGTGCGGGTCAGCGGAGGAAGGGGTTGGTGCGGCGCTCTTCCTCGACGGTGGTGACCGGCCCGTGCCCGGACCAGACCTGGGTCGATCCGGGTAAGGTGAGCAAGTTTTCACGGATATTGCGGAGCAGCCGGTCGTGATCGCTGTGCGGGAAGTCGGTCCGGCCGATGCTGCCCGGGAACAGCGTGTCGCCGACAATGACCACCCCGGCCGCGGGGCAGTACATGCTGCGTCCGCCCGGCGAGTGGCCGGACGTGTCCAGCACCGTCCAACCGAGTCCGTCGAGGTTCAGTTCGGTCGCGGGGTCCAGGTCGTGCAAGTTGTCGTGCCGGGCGGTGACGTTCAGCCCCAACCCGGCGGACAGGTTCTTCGTCGGATCACCCAGGAACGGCCACTCCGGGCGCCCGAGGTAGAGCGCCGCGTCGCCAAGCCGGTCGCGCACTTCATCGACCCCGGCGATGTGGTCCACGTGCGCGTGGGTGAGCAGGATGGCCTGGAGCGTCAGGCCGTGCGACTCGACGAACGCGCACATCCGCTCCGCGTGCGGCGGCAGTCCGGGATCGACAATCCAGCAGTGGCCGTTCTCTCGCCGGTAGAGCACAAGGCCGTTCTCGGCATACACGGGATCGAACTCGATGTGGATCTTCAGATCGGAATCAGGCGCTGTGGCATCCATGGTTGTATTACCCTTTGTGTCCCGCGGGCGGCAGCGTCGGCGGGACCCCGATCCGCCTTTCGAGCCGGAGCAGGTCCGCGACCTCGGGGATCGCCTCGATCCGCTCGCGGCGACGTCGCGCCTCCAGCGCGAGCGACGAGCCGCCGTAGCGGTCCTCGACTGTCAGCAGTTCATCGCGGGCGGCCAGGGGACGATCCAGTTCCAGAAGCATGTCCGCCCGGGCCAAGGTCAGCCGCCCCTGCTCCTGCAGGCGAAACAACGTCGCCGTCGCGGCGCTGACCTGATCGGCGTGATGCGTCGTGGCGTGTCGAACCAGCGCTTCCAGCGCCGCGGCCGACGGACCCGGCGCGTGTCCCGCGTCCAGGTCCTCTTGGGCCCGGGCGAGGATCGCGTCCACGCGCTCCCGGCAGAGGGACTCGTACCACTCGATCGCCGCCTGGCCGACGGACGGATCGAGCACGTGCCCGATGCGCGGCCGGCGCACGGTGACCCTGGCGCCGTTGCGTCGCAGCAGGGTGAGCCCTTCGCGCATCCGCTCGCGGTTCACGTCGCCTTCGCCCACGGCGTAGAAGATCGGAACGTCCTTGTGGCGGGCCACGTGTCGGGGCTCGACGGTGGGCGGCACGTAGTTCGCGGTCACCGCCACCGCGGAGGCGGGAAACCCCTCCACGTACAGCAAGTGAAACGCCATTGCCCCGCCGGCGGAGTGCCCGGTCAGCAGCACGCGGGACCGGTCGTAGGCGACGGTCTTCGACACGTGCTCGAGGAACTCGTCGACCAGGGCACGGTCGGTGTCCCGCCATCCGGCGTACGTGCCCTGCGGCGCGACCATCACGTACGGCAGTTGGTGGTCCAACCCGCGCCAGAAGTCGAGGATGTCGGCCGCGGTCGTTTCGGTCCCGTGCAGACAGATCATCAAGGGGAGCGGCGCGTCGTCGGGGATGCCGGTGGGCCGCGACACCAGGTAGAAGCCGTGGTCGAGATCGACCCGCGCCGGCGCCGTCGTCGACGTGGGCGTAGAGGCGACCATCAGCAACAGCAGCGCGTGCGCAGTCATAGGTGCCGAGTGTATCGAGCGTCCGCTCCTTGACAAGCCGGCACGTCGCTTGGGGACATGGCGCCACGCGAACGGTCACAGACCGGCCAGGGCGGGCACCCGCAGATGCTGCGAGATCCTGGGGCACCGCACAACGCGGGCCCAGGGGTACCACGCCATGGGGTTGTCCGGCGTCAGATCGGTTCGCACGAGCACGCGTTGCACCTCGCCCAGCATCATGGCGTGGGTGCCGAGCCGCACCTCGTCCCGAACGTGACACTCGAATTGAATCGGCAGGTCGCCCAGCACCGGGCCCCATTCCGCGCCGTCCACCGACACGACGTCGAGCCCCGCGTGGGCCGCTTTTTCCCGGTCCTCGTGGATGGAGGTGTTTCCGGCATAGGTGATGGCGTCGACGATCCGGTCGTGGCGGTACGGCACGCCGCAGGTGAAGCGGCCGGTTCGACGCACGGTCTCCAGGGTGGCCCGGGGGGCGTAGCGGTCGTTGATCGCCGCGTACGAGATGCACGGGGCCACGACGAGCGGATAACGGCTGACCATGGTCGTCGAGCTGCACGGCATGACGTTGGGCATGCCCTCGCTCGCCCAGGCCGTGATGATCCCGACGGACGACGGGAAGAAGCACGGCCAGCGTGCGCGATCGTTGTCCTCCTCGATCTGGTCCTGCGGCGTCGGTGGCAGGAACTTGATCGCCATCCCGTTTTCGACGGTGTCCGACTCGAACGCCACCGTCCCCGCGGAGGGGAAGCTGTACAGCGGTGTGTAGCTTTTGCGATACCGTCCCGTGTCCACGCGTCCGTGGCAGGTGAACGGATCGAGCGGCCTGCTCTGCGGCTCCCAGTCGGGCAGGCTCTGCCAGTGAATCTGGCTTGCTCCCTGGGCGACGTCGCACCGGAGCTGGATCGCGCTGATTTCCAGGAAGTATACGCGGTGGCTGCCCGCGTCGATCCAGGGCACGGGGTAGATCGCGTTCCCGTCGAAGTCGACGCCGGGGTCGGCCAGGCGGGCTTCGTACACGAGGTACGCGCTCTCGAACACCGGCGCGTGGTTCGTCTGGGCTTTGCGGGTCGCGAGTCCGGTGGCGGCAACCCGCCGATAGGTCCTCGCTTCCGGCACCGTCCGGATCGCGTCCATGGCCCGATCGAGGTGCGGCCCGGGCGGCAGGAACTGCACGGCCACCGACCCACCGCGTTCGAGCATATCCATGAAGCGGGCCCGCTCATGGTGCCGGGCGGACAGCGTCTGGGAGCAGAGGCTCAGGGCCAGCACGTACGGAAACCGGTTGACCACGGTCGCTCCGACGACTTTCTCCAAGGCGACGTCGGTGCCGTCGGTCGTCGTGACGAGGCTGATCGGCGACGGGTAGAAGGCGGGCCAGCGACTGTCACCGGCCAGCTCCGCCTCGCTCTCGGGCATCGTCCGGGCCATGAACCGCGATTCCTCCAGCGGCTGCCAGCGGGTGGACGGCGGCCACTCCGGCGGTGGCCACGTGTATCGGTACGGCTGAAGGGCTTGGTCCATGCTCGATTCCGGCCGCCAGAAAATGATCGGTACGCGTCACGCACACGTCCGAATATAGGGCCGTATCGACCAATCCCCGGGCCGGCTGTTGCTAATTGCGAATCCTTCGCCGAGGCAAAGTCGCCCGGGCCCGGAGCCGATAACCCAGGGTGATCGTCCGCCGCTTAGCGGACGTGCGCCGAGCCCAAAGTGGAGGCAGATTCATGCTGCGTATTGGTGTAATCGGATGCGGGTATTGGGGGCCAAACCTGGTTCGCGTGTTCAGCGAATGCGAAGCGTCCCGGGTGACCGCCGTCTGCGACCTTGACCCCGGTCGGATCGAGCACATCATCAAGAAATACCCGACCATCGAAGGGCACGCCGATGCCAATGAACTGATCGCGCGGGATGACGTCGATCTCGTCGCGGTCGCCACGCCGGTGGACTCGCACTACCGATTCACGTCCAGGGCGATCAGCCGCGGCAAGCACGTGCTGGTCGAAAAGCCGTTCACCGACAACACCGCCGACGCGGAGGCGCTGGTGGATCAGGCCCGGCGGCAAGGCGTCCGGCTGGCCGTCGATCACACGTACCTGTTCACGCCGGCCGTCGAGAAGATCAAACAGATCATGGACGCGGGCGAGATCGGCGACATCAATTACATCGACTCCGTCCGAATCAACCTCGGGCTGATCCAGGAAGAAGTGAACGTCATCTGGGACCTCGCCCCGCACGATCTGTCGATCGTCGACTACGTGACCGGCCGCACGCCGCGCCGCGTGGTGGCCACCGGCTCGTGCCACACGCTCGGCGGACAGGCCGACGTCGGCTACATCAACCTGGATTTCGGCGAAGGGCTGATCGCCAACTTCCACGTGAACTGGCTGAGCCCGGTCAAGGTGCGGCGCATGATCTTCGGCGGGGACAAGAAGATGCTGATCTTCGACGATCTGTCGGCCAGCGAGAAGATCCGCCTGTACGACAGTGGGGCGACGCCCATCGCGAACTCGTCCGAAGCAAACGGTAAGCGGCTTCGCCGCGTCGACTACCGGATCGGCGACATCTGGACGCCGCACATTCCGCTCCGCGAAGCCCTCGCCACCGAGGCCGCTCACCTGATCGATGCCATCGAGAACGCCACGCCGCTGCGGGTGGACGGGGAGGCCGGGCTCCGGGTCGTGCGGATTCTCGAAGCATGCGACCGCAGCCTCCTCGACGATGGCGGACGCGTCGTGCTCGACGGGCAGCCCACGACCGCCCGCGAGCGGGAACTGGCCGGCGTTTGCTGAGATCCTCCCGCGGTCAACCCGCAGGTGAATGCGCCATGACCGACACCACCACGACCCATCCCGAATCCCATCCCGAGTCCCATCCCGCCACCGGTCCCACGCCCGTGATCCCCCTCGCCCGCCCGACCCTGGGCGATGCGGAGATCCAGGCCGTGGCCGAGGTGCTGCGGAGCGGGTGGGTCACTCAGGGTTCGGCGGTCGAGCGGTTCGAGGCCGACGTCGCGGGCTACGTAGGGGCGGCGGCCGCGGTGGCCGTGGCGAACTGCACGGCGGCCCTGCACCTGACGTTGCACTGCCTGGGCGTGGGGCCGGGCCACGAGGTGATCGTGCCCACGTTGACCTTCATCGCCACGGCCAACGCGGTCCGGCACTGCGGGGCTACGCCGGTCTTCGCCGACGTCGACCCGCGGACGCTCAATATCGATCCGACCTCTGCCGCCGCCGCGATCTCGGATCGGACCCGCGCGATTGTCGCGGTGCACCAGTTCGGGATGCCCGCCGATCTCGAAGGGCTGCACGCCGTGGGGTCGAGGGACGACTGTTCACTCATCGAAGATGCGGCCTGCGCGATCGGATCGGAGTACCAGGGCCGGCGGATCGGGTCGCACGGTTCACCGGCGTGTTTTTCGTTCCACCCTCGCAAGATCGTCACCACGGGCGAGGGCGGCATGATCGTGACCGACGACCTCGCGCTGGCCGACCGGTTGCGTCGGTTGCGCAGCCACGGCCGCGACCTGGGCGACTGGCTCCGGCATCGACAGGGCCTGCCGCAGCGCGAGTCCTATGGCGAGATCGGCTACAACTATCGCCTGAGCGACATCGCCGCGGCCGTGGGGGTCGCCCAGATGGAGCAGCTCGACGCCATCCTGGCCGCGCGGCGGCGGCTGGGTGATCGGTACGACGCCGCGTTGAGCGGTCATCCCTACCTGTCGGCCCCGCACGGGGAGGATGACGTCCGCCCGAATCGTCAATCGTACGCCGTCACGCTCAGCCCGGAGGCCCCCATCGATCGCACGGCGCTGATCGCCGCGGTGCGGGAACGAGGCGTGGCCGCCATGCCGGGGCTGGCGTGCATCCATCTCGAGCCGTGCTACGCGCGCACCCCACCGCGGGTCGACCTCTCGCGCAGTGAGGAGTTGAGTCGGCGGATGGTGCTGCTTCCGTTGTACGCACATATGACGGACGCCCAACAACGGCACGTCATCCGATCGCTGTTTGACGTTTTCGGGCTGCCCGCCCCTTGACCGTCCGCGCAGGAGTCCCCGAGTGGCCCGAATCGCCTTGTGCCAGGACGTCAGCGTCGAATACATGGGCTATGCGTCCATCGGCACCGTCCTGCGCCGAGCCGGGCATGCCGTCGAAATCTTCCTGGACGACGGGGCGAACGAAGATCGCTTCCTGGCCGACCTCGCCGCCTATCGTCCCGACATCGTGGGCTTCTCGATCCTGACCCCGAGCGTGCCGTGGGCCTTGCGCGTCGGGCGGCGGGTGAAAGATGCACTGGGGGCGATCACCGCTTTCGGCAACATCCACGCCGTCACCAACCCGGAGATCATCGAGGACGCCGCGGTGGACATCCTGTGTCGCAGCGAGGGCGAGCAGCCGATGCTCGAACTGGCCGGCTGCGTCGATGATGGCCGACCGTTCGAGACGATCCGGGGCTTCTGGGTCAAGACTGGTCGGGGCGTCACGCGGAACGCCAACCCGGACGAGCTGGTGGACCTGGACGCCCTACCGTTCCTCGACTGGTCGCTATACGACAAGTACCCGTTCTTCCGATCCCGTCGCTATCTTCGGGTGATGCTCGGGCGCGGGTGCCCGTTCCGTTGCTCGTTCTGCGCGAACGCGATCCTGGTCGATCATCACGGAGGGATGCGCTACGTGCGCAAAGTGGCTCCGCAACGGGCGATCGAAGAACTCGAGTTCCAGGTCCGGCAGCGCGAGGTGAAGGTCGTGTTCTTCCTGGACGAGGTGTTCTGGGTGAAGAACGGCTGGCTGCGCGAGTTCCTGCGGCTCTACAAGACGCGGATCGGCTTGCCCTTCTCAGCCAACTTCCGATTCGGCGGCGGTCTGACGGAGGCGGACGTCCGGCTGATGGCGGACGCCGGTGCGAAACGGCTGATCGTATCGACCGAGACCGCGGACGAACAGCAGCGCCGGCAACTGATGAACAAGCCGGTCCGCGACGCCCAGATCATCCAGGTCACCGAGTGGCTGCGCAAGTACAGAATCGACTACGCGTGCTCCGCGTTCTTCGGACTCCCCGGCGACACGGTCCAGGACCATGTCGACCGGCTCGAGTTTTTTCGCACGATCAAGCCCACGTACCTGTGGACCACTTTCTTCCAGCCCTACCCGGGGGTGGCGCTGACGCGAGAGGCGTTCGTGCAGCGATTCATGCCGGCCGACCAGGCGTTCGAGGCCACACTCCATCACGACATGTACCTGGACCTGCCGGACCGGGACCACCTTGTCAATCTGAAAAAGGTGTATTGGCTCTGCGTGCTCTCGCGGACGTTGACGCCGTGGCTGGTCTGGTTAACCCGGTTTCGGATTCCGTTGTTGTTCGACGTGCTGTTCATGGTCCACTTCGCGTACTACGTTTTGAAGTTCGAGCGGCCGTCCCTGCGGCAGTTCCTGTCTCACCTGAGGGTGTTCGCTATCAAACCGCTGCGGCGGGCCGGACGGAGCCTGCACAGCACGGGCGCCCCCTACGGCATCGGTCAGCGACCGCGCGCACGGGGTGAGGCGGCACCGTCGGACCGCGACGGCGGGGTCGTGGGCGAGGCGTCGGCCATAGCGTGAGATTGAGGTAATCGGAGCCGCGTCAATCGGACGATAGGGCACGTGTGGGAGTCGTTCCTTGGACCTGACAGGCACAACCGTACTCATCACTGGCGGCTGCGGGCTGGTGGGCTCCACGATTCTGGACCGGCTCATCCGGGACGAGGCGGTGGGTAAGGTTCGCGTCATCGACAATCTCACCCGCGGCACCCTGCTGAATGTGGAGAGCGCGTGCGCGGCCGGCGACGTCGACATCATTCGCGAGGACATTCGGGACTATGAGGCCATCCGCCCCCACTTCGACGGGGTGGATGTGGTATTTCACCAGGCAGCGATCCGGATCACGGCCTGTGCCGAGCAGCGGCGTGAGTGCCAGGACGTGCTGGTAAACGGGACCTTTAATGTGGCCGAGGCGTGTGTGCATTCGGGCGTCCGCAAGCTGGTCGCCGCCAGTTCGGCCTCGGTGTACGGTCTGGCAGACGTGTTCCCGACGCCGGAGTCGCACCCGCCGTACAACAATCGCACGTGGTACGGGGCGGCGAAGGTCGCCAACGAGGCGTTGTACCGGGCATTTGCCGACATGACAGGGCTGGACTACGTCGCCCTGCGCTATTTCAATATATACGGTCCACGGATGGACGTGTGGGGGAAGTACACGGAGGTCTTGATCCGCTGGTTGGACTGCATTGATCGGGGCGTTCCCCCCAAGATCTTCGGCGACGGGTTGCAGACCATGGACTTCGTGTACAGCGAGGATGTGGCGCGGGCCAACGTTCTCGCCGCCAGGAGCGACGTCACCGACGAGGTGTTCAACATCGCGTCAGGTTCAGAGACGAGCCTGCGCGAGTTGTTGGACACACTGTTGGACGTCGTGGGGCGGCGTGACGTGGAGCCGGAGCACCTGCCCGCCCGGGCGGTGAATCCCGTGCCGCGCCGGCTGGCGGATACGTCGAAGGCCGAGCGGTTGCTGGGCTTCCGGGCCGAGGTGAATCTCCGGGATGGGCTGCGCCGCCTGGTGGACTGGCGCCGCAACGTGATCAAGCGACAACGCATGGTCGAGTACGACCCGTCGTGCCAGACGACGATCCCCGCCGCACGGGCGTGACGACGCTCCCGCGGGAAGTGGAGGACACAGGTTATGTCAACTCACTGTCACTCGGAATGCGAACCCCGCGATCGTGCCGGCGATGTTGCCACGGACACGGCAACCGCCGCGGGTCCGCAGGTGCACCCGCTGGCGTTGTGCGAGAGCGATGTTGTGGGTGCGGGCACCCGGATCTGGGCGTTCGCGCACGTAATGAAGAACGCGCGGATCGGGGAATACTGCAACATCTGTGATCATGCGTTCGTCGAGTCCGGTGCGGTCATCGGGGACCGGGTCACCATCAAGAACCGCGCGATGATCTGGGACGGGGTGACGCTGGAGGATGACGTCTTTATCGGACCGGGTGCGATCTTCACGAACGACCTGTTCCCGCGCAGCCATCGCCATCCGGACGCACCACCGCGGCCGGAAAGCGAGTGGCTGGTACGCACCCGCGTGCGGCAGAACGCGAGCATCGGCGCCGGCGCGATCATCGTGTGCGGACACACCATCGGGCGGTACGCCACCGTCGGGGCGGGGGCCGTCGTCACGCGGGACGTGCCCGACCACCGACTGGTGGTGGGCAACCCGGCCCAGGTGGTGGGCTGGGTCAGCGTGTGCGGTCGGCCCCTGGACAGCAAGCTGCGGTGCCTGTGCTGCGGACGCCAGTACACCGTGGTGGACGGCGCCCTACGGACGGTGTGAGCGATTTCGCCGTGCGGATGCCGGGCACACCCGACCGGGCGTCCCCCGTTCAATCCCGCCGACCCTTCCCCTTCGCCCGCCAGTGCCGCGCGACCCTCGGCGTGGTCACGTCGAGTCCGGTTGCGACGTGCCTTGCGGCGTGGTAAGAAGTGTTCAACAGGGCCCGAGCGGCGTCGGCCGGCGCGGCGGGTTGGACCAGGGCATTCTCAACTACACGTAGTATCGCGACCTCATTCCATGTACACCACGCGCCACAACGAGGCGGTCCGAGTTGGTTGGATCCTCCTCGCGACGGTTGGGCTGGCGGTCATCGCCGGGTGCTCGCGAGACGACGAATCCACGCCGCCGACACCGAAACCGACGCCGCCCCGTCCGGGCGCGGCCGCCACGCCGGCCGACTCCCCGACACCCGCGGCCGCGGAACGTGTGGCGCCACCGCCCGTCGCCCGACCGACCGACGCCCCGGACATCGTCACGCCGGACATCAGCATGCTGGAAAACGTGATTCAGGACCAGATCGGGACCGCCCGTGAAGCCCTGGCGGCCGCCCCGAACGACGCGGCGGCGAACGGACGGGTAGCCATGCTCTATCACGTCTACGGGCTGCGCGAATCCGCCGTGGTCATGTACCAGCGGGCCGCCGCGTTCGACCCGACGGATTATCACTGGCCGTACTACGCGAGCCATTGCCTGGCCACCATGAACCAACTGGAGCCGGCCATCGAGGCGATCCGCACGGCCCTGGACCTCAAGCCGGATCTGGCGTCTGGCTGGGCGGCCCTGGGCTTCGGTCTGATCGACCTCGAACGGTACGCGGAGGCCCGCGACGCGTGCGAGAAGGCGCGGACGCTGGACCCCGACGCCGCCCGCCCGCACCTTGGTCTCGGCCGGGCGTGGCTGCGGGACGGACACCCCGCCGAGGCCATCGCTCCGCTCCGCCGAGCCGTCGCCCTGTCGCCGTACGCCGGCGCGATCCACCGCGAGTTGGCCCAGGCGATGGAGGAAAGCGGGGACACGACCGCCGCGGAGAGCGAGCGGGTTCTGGGCACGCGTCCCCTGCCCGTGCCCATGATGGACGATCGCGAACTGGCCGAGTTGTTCGCCCTGCGGGTCGGGTCGCAGGCGGAGTTTGAAAAGATGGAACGGGCCATGCAACGCCAGGATGCCGAAGCCGCGATCCGGCACGCGGACAAGGCGATCAAGTACGCCCCGGAGTCGCTCGTACCCCGCCTGGTGAAAGCGTCGATCCTGTTCCGCCTCGACCGGAAGGAAGAGGCCTTGGCCGCCGCCCGCGAGGCCGTCGACAGGGACCCGGACAATGCGCAAGCACTTTGCGTGCTGGCCGACGCCCTCCAGAAGATCGAGAACAACGACGACGTGGCGGACCTCTACGAACGAGCCCTGGCCGTCGATCCCGATCATCCGGATACGCTGATGCAGGCCGCCAGGTTCTACGCCGCTCACAATGATCTCGACACGGCCGAGAAGTACATGCATAAGTCAATCGAGGTCAATCCGGCGAACTTGAAAGCCCGGTCCGGCTACGTCGACATCCTCCTCGGGCAGGGCCGGAAAGACAAAGCGTTCGAGGCCGTGCAGAGCATCGTCGAGCAGTGGCCGATGCACGGGCCGTCGCACCAGATGTTGGCCATGATGCTCACGTCACGCGGCGACACGGACGCGGCGATTTTCCACTACCGCTGCGCGATCGAAGCCTCGCCGGACGACGGCCCGACCTACGTGCTGCTGTCGCAGGAGTACGAGGCGCGGGGCCAGTACGGACTGGTCGAGGAAACACTGACCACGGCCATCGAGCGGGTACCCGAGTCGCACGACGTGCGCAACGCGCTGGCCTGGCTGCGGGCGACGTGCCCCGATCCCTTGTACCGCAACGGGCGG
The DNA here is from genome assembly GCA_964495075.1 of uncultured Phycisphaeraceae bacterium. Taxonomy (GTDB): domain Bacteria; phylum Planctomycetota; class Phycisphaerae; order UBA1845; family UBA1845; genus JAFGJQ01. Next base: position 34,250 of record CAZBUJ010000033.1, on the reverse strand, counting down.
GAGGCGATCCGCCTCGCGCGTGAACTGTGCAGGCAAACGAACTACAAGAACCCCAGCTACCTTGACACGCTCGCCGCCGCCTACGCGGAGATCGGCGAGTTCGAGGTGGCGGCCAAGACGCAGCAGAAGCTGATCGACGCCGTGCGGGCCGCGAACCGCGATGCGCCGCCCGACTGGGTCGAACGGCTGAACCTGTACCAGGCCGGAAAGAAGTACCGCAGCGCGGCAACGCCGTAATCACAGATAACCAATGGCGAATGAAGCACCGTGGGTGGTTGCCGGCGCGGCGCACGCCATACCGGTGGCGGCCCGTCGGCGGCGCCTCCTTTGGAATCGGTGGTCAGTAACTCTGCCCGGTGGGCCCGGTGATGAAGGTCTGGAGCACGTGGTCGGTGTCGGCGCCCTTCTCGCGGCGGACGCGATCGAATTGATCGAGACAATTCTCGAAGGCCTCCATCACGTCGGGATCGAAATGCTTGCCGTCGTCCAGCCGTAGCTGGTTGACCGCCTCCTCGTGGGGGACGGGGTCCTTGTAGCGGCGCCGGCTCGTCACGGCGTCGTACGCGTCGGCCAGTGCGATGATCCGGGCTGGCAATGGAATCTCCTGGCCGACCAGCCCCTGCGGATAGCCGGACCCGTCATACTTCTCGTGATGGCAGTGCGCGATGTCGATGCACATTTGAAGCAGCGGCACGGGGCCCGTTTCCGATTGGGCCAGTTCGAGCGTCTGCCGCCCAATGGTCGTGTGGGTCTTCATGATCTCGAACTCGCGCCGGGACAGCGGACCGCTCTTGGTGAGAATGGTGTCGGGAATGCCGACCTTGCCGATGTCGTGCAGCGGCGCGGCGAGAAACAGGTTTTCGATGTAGTCCGGCGTGAGCACGGAGGCGTACGGCTCCTTCCTGGCCAGCTCCTCGGCCAGCAGTCGCGCGTAATCCTGCACGCGTTCGAGGTGTCGGGCGGTCTCTTCGTCGCGGTATTCCGCCAGGCGACCGACCGTCATCAACAGCACGTGCACGGACCGCTCCAGGCGGGTCCGCGTGAGTTGGTTGTGGATCGCGATGGCCGCGGAGTCGGCGATCGACTGGATGCACGCCGTGTCTTCGTCGGAGAACGGGTGCCCACCCGACTTCTCGGTCACGTTGAGCACGCCGAGCACTTCCCGGCCGTGCCGGTGCGAGTTCAGAATCAAGGGGGCACAGACGAACGCGTCACTGCTGTATCGGCCGTCGGGCGCACCGGGTCCATCGGACGGGGTGGTCAACGTTTCACCCCTGACCGCCCGTCCGCTGGTGAACACGTTGCCGACCACCCCTTCGACCGCCGTCACGCGAATGCTCTCAACCAGGTCGGGCGGGATCCCAATGGCCCGCCGGCAGACCAGGTGCTGACCGTCATCGTCGCGGAGCATCAGCGAGATGCGGTGGCTGTCCGTGGCCTGCTGGGCGCACGCCACGACCAGATCCAGTACCTGGTCCAGCGTCGACGCCTTGTTGAGCTGGTCGGCGAACGTGTAGAGCAAGCGCAACTGGCGCGTCTTGCGGTGGTTCTCGTGCGTCAGTTGGTTGGCCAACTGATCCAACTCTCGATCGGTGACGGCCAACCGGTGCATGGCGCGAACGCGGGCGACCAGCTCTTCCATGGCGAACGGCTTGACCACGTACTCCTGCGCACCCGTCTCGAGGCCCAGCACGAGGTTCTCGGTCCGCGGATCGGCGGTGAGGATGATGATCGGGATACGCTGCGTGGCCGGGTTCTGCTTGATTCGCGCGATCGCCTCGACCCCGTCCATGATCGGCATGGTCAGGTCCATGACAATCACGTCGGGCAGATACGTGTTCGCGATGGCGACACCGTCACGGCCGTTCGTCGCGGTGCGGACGTCAAAGCCCGAGTTCTTGAGGTGGGCCGCGAGCACGAAGTTGAGACGGCGATCGTCATCAACGAGCAGTACTTTGCCGGGTTCGGCCATGATCACCGCCAGCTCCTGAGAGGCGCTCCGACCGGTGCGCGCGGCCGGACCCTACTGCCATCGGCTATCCGACTCGCGCAAATTACTACTGTCGTATCAGCCGCAACGCGGCCGGAAGGCCGATAACAAAAAGGAGGGAATGAAGCGAAAAAAGGAGAGCGGCGGCCGGCGACCAACTTGGTTATCGGACCAGGCAACGCCCGCCCCCAGCCCCCCTATTCGCGATTTGCGATTCCAATCGTACTTCGTGATTTCGAAACGCGTGATGGGTACTGCTATTCCACGTTCAGTGACAGCAAATACGCGTCCAGCGCTTCCTGTTGCTGCCGTTCCCGTTCCTTGAGCTGGGCGATCGTCGCGGCCGCCTGGTCCAGCTCGGTTTCCTGTGCTTCGAGCTTGGTGATGTACCGCTCGTAGAGGTCGGTCCCCTGCCGGACGGTCTTCACGTTCTCGCGGATGCGGGACTGGTCCCTGTTGATCTCGGCCACGCGGTCTTCCAAACCCCTCCGCTGGGCCGCCGTCTGCTCCAGCTCGTTGCGCTTCCGCACCACCTCTTCCAGCGCCTCACGAACGCTGGCACTGATCACCTTGGCCCGCAGGTAGAACTGAATGCTGTTCATGTCGGTGTTGCCCAGCGCGACGAGCTGCTCGCCCTGCCGCTCTTCCCGGACGACCAGTTGGGTCGTTTCGCCGCCCTTGGCATCCACGCGGAAGCGGTACACCGCCGGCGTGCGCTCGAACGGATCGGTCGGGGTGATCAGTTTCCAATCGGAACGGAACGGCTGCTCAATCAGCACGGCGCGGGTGGCCTGGTCCTTGTTCTTGACGTTATAGGTCCGCTCGTCGGCGTACTTCCGCGTCGCGATGAGCGTGCCGCGAGCGATCCGCACCGCGGTCAGCACCTCCGGCGCGGGCTTGGCGATCCACTCGACCTCGCGCTTCAGGTCGAGCGAGTACGAGATCAGCCGCTTTTCGCCCGGCGTCATGTCGGGCAACTGGGCGTCGCCGGCGTAGGTGTCCTCTTCGAAAACGGTGACCGGCCCCTGCATCAGGTGTAAACCCGTCGCATTCGTCAGGCGCAGCCCGTTGAGCGGGTACTTGGGATGGGTACCCGGGTTGAAGATCGAGAATTTCTCGCCTTTGACCGACTGGTTCACGATCGGCAACATGGCCGATTTCCGGCGCGGCAGGGTCACCGGCGTGTCAATGGGATAGGTGAACATCTCGCCGGCCTCGACGGCCGTCGCCAGGGACGCGACCCCGGCCGCCGCCAGGTCGATTCCGGCCGTGCTCATGTCCCGGCCGCCGAATCCGCCGCCGGACCCGGGGGCCATCGGCGTCGCTGCCTTCAACCGCTCGGCCACCGATCTGCGGCGTCCCCGCTCATTCGCGTCCGCGAGCTTCTCCTCCGTCTCGACGATCGCCCCCGCGTATCGCCGCGGCACGAGCGAGGCGTACAGTTCCGGCCTGACCTCCGGCCGCGGGATGTAGATGGGCTGGTAGAGGTCCTGAATAAACGAGATCGGACGACCGGACACCAGGGTCAGTTCGACGTCGTTCCAGTCGCCGTCGGTGGTGTTGTCGACGGTGGCCCACCCTTGCAGGAACGGCTCACCGTCACCGAGCACGAGGCGGTAGCTGGTCTTCCAGATCGGGGCCTCGAGGATATACGACACGCGGACCCGCCGCTGCCCCTGCCCGGCGAACTCCAGCACCACGGGCTTTTTGTCCGCGTCGTGCGTCTCGGCGAGCACGCTGAGCGCCTTGGTCAGCTCGGCGTCGAGCTTTTCGTCGGTCAGCTTGATGCGGGACAACGAGGGAAGACCGAACGAGCGAATCCCGTCCTCGCAGACGATCGTGAGGACGTCCTCCTCGACCACTTGGTCCTTCACGATCACACGTTTCTTTTCCACACCGAGAATCGTGCCGAGGATGGGCGTGCCGGCCCCGGTCTGGGTCACAGATACCGGCACGCCGCGAATCTGATCCAGCAGCGCGCCGAGCGTGGGCTTACCCGTCAGGTCGATTCCGAACGCCCGTAGTGCTTTTTCGACGGGGTCTTTCGGCGCGTAGACCACGGGGCGGATGGCGCCGCCACCGAAGTCCTGCAGAACGAGCGACTTGAGGATGTCGTTGATCTGGGCCGTCTTGAACGGCAACTCGATTTTGACGGTGCCGTCGACCTGGCCGTCGCGTTCAAAGTACGCGACTCCGCTGCTGAACAGCGCGACCCGGCGGACGGGCAATTCCTGCCCCCAGGCGTAGGGGCTGGAGGCGGTGGCGATGAAAGCGACGGCAAGTACGATGCGCATCATGGTCGGTCTCCTGCAGGGTCGACCCGGCGGGCTACGGGCCGGGCGCGGGTTTCGATCCATCCGCAACCTTAGACACATGACCACCGCGGACGGTTCCCGGTGTCAAGAGAAATCCACGGCCCGCCTCCCCGCCGGCCGTTTCGGGGCCGTTTCACGCCGCACCCCCCCACCCCCGGCTGCCGACGGCACGCCGCGGCCTGTCCGAAAGCGGCTTCCGCCGCGGTGGCGGCGTGCCCGAACCGCCCCGGACGCCGGTGGTTCGGCGGTTGAAACCCGGGCGGGGTACGCGTACACTCTGCCGCTTGTCGTTTTTCAGGGAGACCACACGCGATGTCCGAGCAGGCGGAATTGATCACGTTCGACGAGTTTCTCAAGGTCAAACTGCGGGTGGCCAGGGTGATCGAAGCCAACGAGCACCCGGACGCCGACAAGCTACTGGTCCTCAAGGTGGATCTGGGTACGGAGCAGCGGCAGATCGTGGCCGGGCTGAAGAAGCACTATCGGCCGGAGCAACTGGTCGGGCGGAACATCGTTGTCGTCGCCAACCTCGCGCCGCGCAGAATGCGAGGTTACGAAAGCGAGGGCATGCTGCTCGCCGCGTCCACTCCCGGGGATACCGAAATCATCTTCGTCACCACGGAACGCGACATCCCTCCGGGCAGCACGGTCAGCTGATCCGGTCATCGGCGCTGCCGCCAGCGCCACGGCCGCTAGGGCCCCGGCCGCGGGGCAGGCGCCCCGCTCGGGCGCCGTCGGTCGATCAGGTCGAGCAGGAGCGCCGCCGCGTTTCGCGACGCTCCGGGTCTAAGCAGTGGTCCCACTGCGTCGGCCAGATCGATTTCAATCCGCGTCTTGAGTTCGGGTGTCCTCAGGATCTCGAGCGCCGCCTCGGCGATCGGCCCGGTGGACGTGTAGTAGGGCATGAACTCCGGCACCGCCCGCCGGCCGGCCAGAATGTTGACCAGCGACAGGTGCGGGGTCCGGATCAGCCACCGCCCAATGAGCCGGTATCCCCACTTCGGCCCGTTGTACATGACGACCATCGGTTTTTGGTAGTACGCCGCTTCCAAGGTGGCCGTGCCCGAGGCGATCAACACCAGGGTGGCCGCCGTGAGGAGTTCCCCGTTCTGCCCGGTGTGCAGGCTGACCGGCAGCCCGGCTTTCTCGATCAGTGGAGCGGCCACCTGCCGGATCGGGGGCCCGGCAATCGAAATCGCGAAATGGGCGTCGGGGTAGTGGCGGGCGATTTCGGCCGCGACGGCGAGTTGTCCGGGCAGCACCTCCTGCACCACGTGGCGGCGTGATCCAGGCAGAATCGCCACGATGGGCGATCCCCGGCCCACCAGCGAAGCAACCCGGTCGGGGTCGATGCGGCGGTCGAGGAGCACCTCGAAGAGCGGATGCCCCACAAACGTCGCGTCGATGCCTCGCGAGCGGAAGAATGCTTCTTCGAAGGGGAGGATGACGGCCATCCGGTCGACCCGTCGGCGGATGCGCCGGGTCCTAAACTCGCCCCAGGCCCACACTTGCGGAGCAATGTAGTAGAACACGGGGATGCCGAGGCGTTTGGTGCGTTTGGCAAGCGGCAGATGAAGGGTCGGGGAATCGATGAGGACGGCGGCGTCGAACGGGTATTCGGCGAGATGCGCGCGGGACACGGCCCACAGGCGGCGGGCGGCCCCCACCGCCCGGACGGCCGCGGTGAGCATGGCGGACCGGTGGGTCATGTCGAAGATGGGCCAGCAGCCCTCGGCTTGCATGGCGGGCCCGGCGACCCCGGCGAAGCGTGCGTCGGGCCGCACGGCCCTGACGGCCCGGATCAGGGACGCCCCGTGCAGATCGGCGCTGGGCTCGGCCGCACTGATGAAGATCAGCGGCTTGCAGTGGCCGTGTTCGGTTCCAGGTGTCATGATCGGGTCAGCCCCGCCTGGTCCGTCGCGTCTGGGCAAGTCGTCGCGGACTGTAGCGTGCCGCAGGGGATGAATCAACGCGAATCGGGGCGGGCCCGGTCCACTTTGCCTCCGTCGGCGACTTGATTTGCGCTCCGATTCTGTTACCAATATACGGTTCCAGGTGTGTCGGAGGATGTTGGTGCCCCCTGGGGTCTGGACGGTCCTGGGGCAGGTGCCCGTGTAGAGGAGGTGTTGCTTGGCCTCGGACTTGGTAAGGGAACTGGTTGACGCGGGAATCCATTTCGGTCATCGCGTGAGCCGTTGGAACCCGAAGATGCGACCGTACATCTTCGGGAAGCGGAATCTGATCCACGTGATCGATATCCGCGAGACGGTCAAAGGGCTCATCCGAGCCAAAAAATTCATCGCGCGGACGGTGGCCGAGAATGGGGATGTTTTGTTTGTGGGCACCAAACGGCAGGCCCGGCATGCCATTGAGGCGGCGGCCAAAGAGGCGGGGATGCCCTACGTGGCGGAACGCTGGCTCGGCGGGACGCTGACCAACTTTGAAACGATCCGTTCACGGCTGGCCCGCCTGGAGGAACTGGAGCGGGAAGCCTCCGACGGCACATTGCAGCAGTACAGTAAGAAGCGCATTGCCCGCGACAATCGGGAGCGCCGCAAGATTCAACGCAACCTGGAGGGTATCCGGACGATGAGCCGGCTGCCCAGAGCACTCGTGGTTATCGATGTGCATCGCGAGCACATCGCGGTCAAGGAGGCCCGCAAGCTGGGCATCCCGACGGTGTGCCTGATCGATACGGATTCCGATCCCGAGTACGCCGATATTCCGATCCCCGGGAATGACGACTCCATGCGATCGATCGACGTCGTGCTCCGGCACTTGGTGGACGCTGTGGTGAGCGGCAAGCGAGGCCGGGTCGAGGACACCGAAAGCGGCGACGGCGGCGCCAAGCGTCGTCGGTCGCGTCGTCCGACGACCGCCCGTGCCGAGACCGGCGCCCCGCAGGCAGGGGCCGAGTCCACGGCCGTCGCGGTCGAGAGCCCGCCGCAAGAGCGTCAGGAGCCGGCCTCGCCGGAACCCGGCTCCGCGCCGGCCGAGGGGGATAACGCGGCGCCGTCGTAGCCGAACGACCGGCGCCGGCGGCGTGACAAGGCGCTGCCCCCGCCGCGCGGCGCGAGGGGAAGTTCAACAACGTATTCGACAAAGCAGGCTCGCGGTCGGTGTCGAATCACGACGCGGGGCCGGAACTGGACGGTCAGGCGGCCACGGCCGCTGGGGCCGAAGTGGGAGAATCCATCCGATGGCGAACATCACAGCGGCACAAGTTCGGGCGCTTCGGGAAAGAACCGACCTGCCCATGATGGAATGCAAGCAGGCGCTGGCGGAAAACAACGGCGATGAGGCGGCCGCCATCGAATGGCTGCGCAAGAAGCACAAAAACAAGATGGCCGACCGGTCCGATCGGGAAACCGGCGAAGGCCGTACCCATCTCTTCATCGACGAGTCGCGGAAGGTCGGCGCGATCATCGATTTGCGCTGTGAGACGGCCCCGGTCGCCAAGAACGACGAATTCATCGCCCTGTGCGACAAGATCGCCCGCCAGGTCACGGCCCAGGACGAGGCCACCCCCACCCCGGCATCGATTCGGGCCGCGTCGTCCGTGGTGGAATCGGGTCGAACCGTCGACGATCTCATTACCGACGTGTACGGGCGAATCCGCGAGACGATGAACCTGGTCGCGTGCCGCAAGGTGACGGGGGATTATGTGTGCGGCTACGTGCACCACGACGGGAAGAAAGGCGTGCTGATCGCCCTGGACGCCGTACCGTCGGACGAAACCGTGGCGGTGGACCTGTGTCACCACGTCACGTTCGCTCAACCACTGGCCATCACGCGGGACCAGATCCCGCCCGAGAAGCTCGAAGAGGTACGCCGGCAGGCGAAGGAACTGGCGGAGTCGGAGGGCAAGCCGGCCCAGATCATCGACAAGATCGTCCAGGGCAAGGTGAACGCGTTCTGCGCGCAGAACGCCCTGCTCGACCAGGAGCACGTAAAGCCCGAGTACGAAAAGAAGTCGGTCGGTGACACGCTGAAAGCAGCGGGAGTCGGCACCGTACTGGAATACGCCTACATGTGCATCGGCGGCTGACCAGCCGCACGGCGAGAGGGGCCGAACGGCTCCTCTTTTTTTGGCCGCATCGGACGTGGCCATCGCGTATAAGGACCAGGGATCGTCGTGCGGCGGCGCGGGGCCGCCCGCGGAAACACATACCGGCCGGACACGGCTCGACCCGGCCTGAGGCACAGAGATCACCATGACCGAGTTGCGATACCGCCGAATACTCCTGAAGATCAGTGGCGAGGGGCTTTGCGATCGCAACTCCAAAGGCATCGACGGCGAGGCCCTCCAGCGCGTCGCCGGCGAGATCAAGCAGGTGGCGGACCTGAACATACAACTCTGCGTGGTGGTCGGCGGCGGCAACATCGTCCGGGGCGCGGAGTTGGCCAAACAGACGCACATCGTCGAAGTCACGGGCCACTACATGGGCATGCTGGGCACCGTGATCAACGCCTTGGCGGTGCAGGACACGTTGGAGGGAATGGGCGTCGACACGCGGGTGCAGAGCGCGGTGGCGGTCGACCGGGTCTGCGAGAAGTTCATCCGCCGCCGAGCGATCCGGCACTTGGAGAAAGGCCGCGTCGTCATCTTCGCCGGCGGCACGGGCAACCCGTTCGTCACCACCGATACCTCCGCCGCCCTTCGGGCGACCGAAATGGGCGTGGAGGTGGTGCTCAAGGCCACCAAGGTCGACGGCGTGTACGACTCCGATCCGGCGACCCATCCCGACGCCAAACGGTTCGTGCACCTCACCTACAACGAGGTCATCGACCGGCGGCTGAAGGTCATGGACGTCAGCGCCATCGACATGTGCCAGCAGAACGGCATCCCGCTGATCGTGTTTGACCTCACCGTGCCGGGTAACATGCGCCGCGTGGTCATGGGAGAGCCGATCGGCACGCGGATCGACGCAGGCTGATCCGCCTCGGGGCCCGCCCACCCCCGCCCTTGTTCGACCGGAGCCCCCCCGATAGACTACCCACCAGCAAGGGGGAATCACGGTTTGTGGACGGAGTGACCCAGATGCCCGCGGCAGACATCGAGAAGCAGTGCAAAGCCGAGATGAGCAAGGTCATCGAGTACTTCAAGGACGAGCTCCGCGGGGTGCGGGCCGGACGTGCTTCGGTCGGACTGGTCGACCACTTGCGCATCGAAGTGCCCAGTTACGGAATGACGAGCCAGCTGCGCGAACTGGCCACCATCAGCGTGCCCGACCCCTCCACCATCCTCGTCAAACCGTTCGACCCCGGAATCCTGGGCGACATCGAAAAGGGCATCCAGGCCTCGGACGTCGGCATCACGCCGCAGAACGACGGGAAGTCGATCCGGCTGCCCGTGCCCCAGCTGTCGGGCGAGCGACGCCAGCACCTGGTGCAGCAGGTCAAGAAGATGGGCGAGGCCCAGAAGGTGGCTCTGCGGAACGTGCGGCGAACCCTCAACAAACAGATCGACGGGGAAAAGAAAGGCGCCACCCTCACCGAAGACGAGGCGAACTCCACCAAGGAGGCCGTCCAAAAGCTGACCAAAAAGCACGAAGACGAGATCGACGCCCTGGTCAAAGCGAAGGCCAAGGAAATCGAAGAGATCTAGCCGGTCGAACCCACCCCCTACCGCCCCTGCCCGTCTCGCGGAGAGATCTCCCGCGCCCCGTCGCCCACCGGCTCGATGTGCACCCGCAGCCGGTTAATGCGGCGCGGCTCCGCTTCGGTCACCTGGATGCGCACGTTCTCGTGCTCCCACACCTCGCCGACGGACGGGATCCGACCGAGTGAACTGAACAGGTAGCCGCCGATCGTCTCGTAGTCCTCCCCTTCCGGCAGCGCGATGTGTAGCTCGTCGTTGAGGTCGTCGACCCGGAAGCGGGCGTCCACGTCGACGGTGTGGTCGTCGATCCGGCGCATCGCCTCCGGCTCGTCCGGTTCGTACTCGTCCACGATCTCGCCGACCAGTTCCTCGAGGATGTCCTCGATGGTGACCAGGCCGGCGGTGCCGCCGTACTCGTCGAGCACGATCGCGATGTGCAGCTTCTTGTCCTGGAACTCGTGCAGCAGGTCGCGGAGCAGCTTGCTCTCCGGGATGAAAAACGCCTGCCGCATGATCTTCTTGATGTCGAACCGCTCCGCGTCGGGCAGGGCCAACAGGTCCTTGGCGTAGAGCATGCCGAGGATCTCGTCGATCGTCTCCCCGAACACCGGGATGCGGGAGTGGCCTTTCTCGATCACGAACTCCGTCACCTGGGCGAGCGTCCAGTCGGCGGGGATGGCGTCGATGTCGGTGCGGGGGGTCATGATCTCCTCGACCTGGGTGTCCCGCAGGTCGATGATCGATTCGATCATCTCCTTCTCTTCCTCGTCGAAGGCGCCCTTCGCCTCGCCTTCGCTGACCACGTTCAGGATTTCGCGTTCGATCTCGTCCGCCTGCGTCCGGGCGTCTTCACGCGGCACGCCGGTCAGTCGTCGAACCACCTCGTCGACGAACTTCAACACGGCGATCAGCGGGTAGAGCACGTAGCGGAGGACGTTGAGCACCGGGCACGACACGCCGAGCAGGTTCTCGCCGGCGTAGCGGGCCCACGCCGTCGGCACGCCGATGCCGGCCACCACGATCACAAGCAGCGACGCGCAAAACGCGAGGACCATTCGCCCGATCGACCCGTCCACCCCGCTGCGGTGGCACAGGTGCACGATGATCAGCACAAGGCCCAGCAGGGAGGCCGATCGCATGATGGCCGACGCCAACTGGAAATCGATTCGATGGGCCATCAGCCGGGCGAGTTCCCGCTCGCGGCCGAGCTTCTCGAACGTGTCCGCCACCCGCACGCGAGACGGCATCCGCAGGGCGAGGTTCACGGTCCCCGACAGAACCAGAACCACCAGGCACAGGCCGCCAGAACACCAGATTGCCCAACCATCCACCGTCAAAAGTCCGTGCAGACATCCGACCGGAGCTTCACCGCGGGCTCGTCTGCCAAACCCGTGTGAAGGCGGGGCTGGCCGCGGCTACGACGATCGCCCCCCGACCTCGGCGGCGAGGATATCTTCACCGCCGTCGGCCAGGGCGGCCACGACCGTCCCATCGCACCCGACGATCCGGGTCCCCCCGGTGGGGCTCGCACCGGCTTCGACGACCACGCACACACTCGCCCGCGCGGCGGTGGCCAACGCGTCCGCCTGCCTCGCCGCGCAGTTCTCGGCCGCGTCGGCCCGCGACGCAGGCACGATGATCAGCGCTGTCTCGTTCCCGCCGGCCGCCGCCACCGCTTCCCACGGGCACCCGCCCAGGGCGAGATGCCACCGTCCGAACGGCGTCGTCGCCGTGCTTGACGGCGGGCCGCCGACGTCCGCCGACTCCGGCAACCGCCGGTCGGGGCACCGGACCACGGCGTCGCCGTCTGGATCGAAGAGGGCGGCCCCGACCACGCATTCGCCACCGATAAACCGGCCGAAGCCCGACGCCACGTAGACTCCCCACTCCCGTGCCTTGGCGGCGATCGACTGCCCGAAAGTCTCCGACATGGCGGGGGTGATCGCCACCGGCTTGACCGCGCCCGTGCCGTCGCAGCCCGACGGCAGCACGATCAGATCCGGCGACGGCTCCGCCGCGCAGGCCAGATCGATCAGGCGTACCGCATGGGCCAGGTTGGCCGCGCGCGACGCGCGATCGATCCGCATTTGCAGCAACGCTATCCTCATCGCCCACCCGATTGGTACACGCGTCCGTAGCCCAGGTCGTCCAAGATCCGGTCTTCTTCGGCATGCATGGTGCCGGCGGCCGCTTCCGTTTGATCATCGAAACCGAGCAGGTGGAGCGTGCCGTGCACGGCATACAGCGCAAGCTCCGCCGCCGGTCCGTGCGGCCGGGACTCGCTTTCCCGCCATGCGGTTTCGATGGAGATGACCAGTTCGCCGTCGACCCGATCGTCCGGTCTCTCGTCGTCGCTCAGGTCGAAGCTGATGACATCGGTGGGACCCTGGTGGCCTAGGTACTGATCATTGACGACCGCGATCCGCGCATCGTCGACCAGGGCCACGCTCAGGGACGCGGAGGCACAGCCATGCCGGCTCAGCGTCCGTTCGATGGCACGTCGGAGTTCGGACTCGTCAATCGGAATATTGCTGCCTTCGTACTCGACGGCAACGCGTATGTCGTAAGGGGAATCGTCGTCCATCGCCTGGCCTTGATCTTACCTCCTCAGCCGGCCCGCGTCGATGGCCGGGCCGGCATGTCACCCCTCTGCGTCCCGGGTTGGGACTCCGGCTCAGCTCCCCCCGACCTCTTCGCGTCGGCCGCCTCTTCCTCGCCGCCGGCCGCCGGGCCCGCGTCGCCCTTGCGAGCCTCCGCGGCCGCCGGGGCGTCCGGCTCTTTCGGCTCGCTGTCCGCCGGCCCCGGCTTGTCCGCCTTGGGGTAGGCGACGCGACCATGATAGAACCGGCAGAGGCTCTTGACGAGCGACTCTTCGACGCGATGAAGCTGTGTGAGCGTGATATCGCAATCATCGAACTGACCGTCCTGCAACCGGTCCATCAGCACCGAATGCACGACCGATTCGATCCGGCCTGCGGTTGGTTCGTGCATCGCCCGCACGGCCCCCTCCACTCCGTCGCAGAGCATCAGGATCGCCGACTCTTTCGACCGGGGCTTGGGCCCCTCGTAGCGGAACTCCGTATCCGACACTTCGCGATCGTGGCGGCCGCTGGCGATCTTCGGCTGCTTCTCGCTCGCGGCGTGGTGGAAGTACTTGACCACGGTGGTCCCGTGATGCTCCGCGATGAACTGGTGCAGCACGCGCGGCAGTCCGTACTCGCTGGCCAGGGCCAGCCCGTTCTTCACGTGACTCAGAATGACCAGCAGGCTCATCCGCGGTTCCAGCCGGTCGTGGCGGTTGATCGACGCCTCCTGGTTCTCCGCGAAGTACTCGGACTGGTTGATTTTCCCGATGTCGTGGTACAGGGCGCCGACCTGAGCGAGCAAGCCGTTGGCCCCGATGGTCTCCGCCGCCGCCTGGGCCATCGTCCCCAACACCAGCGAGTGGTTGTACGTTCCCGGCGCCTCGCGGACAAGCAGTTGCTGGAGCGGCTTGTTGGCATCGCGCCATTCGAGCAGCGTCAGGGACGTCGCGATCTTGAACGCCCGCTCGATGTACGGCAGGATCGCGTGGATCAGCGTCGCGGCCAGCACGGCGCTGGTGCCGGCCCAGGCCGCCGCCTGCACGCTAAACTCGAACTCCTGGGCGCCCACCAGCCCGAACGCAAACTCGACGATGAACATCACTGCCCCGGTCGCGAACCCGGCGGTGATGATCTGGGTGCGGGTGCGAACGTCGTCGAGCATCACACTGATGATCGTAATGCCGGCGACGAGCGTCACCAGCGTGGGGACCGTCTCGTGGATGGTCAGCACGACCATCAGGGCGAGCACCGTCATCGACCCGACGGCAAACCGGCGGTCGTACGCCAGCGAGATGATCGACGAAGCCATCAACACCGGCACCGGGATCAGGTACCCGAGGGTCGGGTGCATGTCCATCAACCGCACGGCCAGCAGCGCGGCCAGCAGGAGCGCGGCGAAACCGACCGTGCGGGTGCGGACCTGGAGGATCCGCGGCTGGCAGTGGCCCACGTAGCCGAACAGTGCCGCGGCGATCATCACGAAGAGCACGGCCGTGCCGGCCTCCGCGAGGTACTCTTCCTCGCGAAGCCGGCGGGCCTCGACTTCATCCTTGGCCAGGAACTCCGCGAAATCCTTGTATTCAGGGGCGAGCCCGAGCAGTTTCAGGTTGTCATAGGTCTTCTTGCGGATTTCGCGGGCCTTCGGGTCGGACGTGTCGAGGAATGCCTCGTACTCCCGCTGCTCCAGCTTCAGGAGTCGAAGGTCCTTGTCGGTCAGCGCGACGTCGCGGCCGTCTTCATCGCGACGGGCGAGCACGAACGGCTTGCCCTTCTCGTAGGCGACGATGGCCGGCTTGACGCTTTCCTCCGCCTGCTTCATCGCGTCCAGGGTCGTGGCCTGGTCGTAGTTGAGGATCGGCTTTTCCTGCAGCGCGCGGGTCAGGATCGCCGCCACGGTCTTGCGCATCGCCTCGGGGAACGCTTCGGCCAGCACGCCGGCGCGACCCTCCAGGTTCTTGGCATTGGCGATCTGGTTGACGTTGACGATGTTCACGCGGATCGGCGGTCCGGGCGGCCCGCCTTCGGCCGGCGGGAGCTCTGGATTGAGAACCATGATGTGGCTCGTGGAGGACGGCGGCTCCCGCTCGTTCTGGGCGGCCGGGTACGCGGTGTATTCCTGCGTGAGATCGCGACGCAGCTTTTCGACCCAGGACTTGTACGCCTCCGCCCCCGCGTCATCGCCGCGCGGATGAAGGTACTCGTACGCGCTGCGGGCGTACTCCCAGTTGTTCTGCGCGGCGATGGCCTTGAACGCGTCGCTCGTCTCGGCCGACCGCGCCTCCTGGTACAACTGGCCGAGTTCAGCGCTGATGCCATCGATGAACTCGTGATCGACGCGATAGTAGCTCGGCGTGTTGGCCCGGGCCTCCTCCTTTTTCTGCTTGGTCTTGGCCCGATCCTCCACGGTGAAGTCGACTCGGGCGGGAATGGACTGGGTGATCACCTGGCCGACGTCGTAGCCGAGGGACTTCTCGCCGTAGAAGGCAACGGCCACGGCGATGGCGGCGAAGGCGAGGGTCACCGCGACCGGCCACCAGCCGATTCGGCGGAACGTGCGCAGCCAGACCGCTCCTTCCTCGGCCCGGCGTTGCCGCACCTTCTGACGACGCACTTTGCTGTTGGCTGCGGACTTACCCATGCAAGTACTCGGCCCGATCGACCACGCCGCTACGACGGATCAAGCCGGTGCACGACGGCATACCCATATACATCGACCGGCTCCACCGGCCCGCGTGACGGAAACCGCCATCCGATCGGGAGGCGGAGACCGGCCCGTCAACGCCCACCGATAGCCCCATTGCCGTACGCCTCCACTATATCCTGCACCAGGCGATGGCGCACAATGTCGCATTGCCCCAGCCGGACAATGGAAATCCCAGGCACATCCCGCAGACGCCGCACCGCGTCGATCATCCCACTGGTCTGCTTCGCATCGAGGTCGACCTGCGAATCGTCCCCGGTGACGATCATCTTGCTGTGATGACCGAGCCGGGTCAGAAACATCAGCATCTGGGATACCGTCGTATTCTGCGCCTCGTCGAGGATGATGACCGCGCTGTTGAGCGTTCGGCCGCGCATGAACGCCAGCGGGATCACCTCGATCACGTCATTATCCATGAAGCCTCGAATCTGATCGAAGCTCATCATGTCGTGCATCGCGTCGAACAGGGGCCGCAAGTACGGATTCACCTTGGCCTGCATGTCGCCGGGCAGGTAGCCCAGCTTCTCCCCCGCCTCCACCGCGGGGCGGACGAGCACGATCCGCTTGATCGCCTTGTTTCGCAGCATGGACACGGCGACGGCCACGGCCAGATAGGTCTTGCCCGTGCCGGCCGGTCCGACGCAGATCGTCAGGTCGTTGGCGCGAATCGCCTCGACATAACTTTCCTGGCCTGGCGTGCGGGGGGCAACCGCCCCCGCCGGGGAGAACACGGGAATCCGTCCGTCCGCCGGGACCCCGCCCTCGCAGGCCACCTCCGCCATGGCGTCCGCCACGTCGTCCGTTGTCAACTGGTCCGAATGCCGCACGCGCTGTTGCAGCCGTTCGATCACCTCGGCCGCCTTACTGACCGCGGTGTTGCGACCGCTGATCTTGATCGTCGAATCCCGCGCCGTGATTCGAACCTCCAACGCCGACCGGATCAGCCGGAGGTTCCGATCGCCTGGCCCAAACAACACCATCCGCTTCGATGGGTCTTCAATGGCGATATTGAGTTCCAACTTGGCGTCTGCACTCCAACGGAACGACGAAACAGCACCCCGTCGGCCGATCTCATTCGCCCCGAGTATTCTACACCACGGCCCACACCTGTGTCAGGAGAAACCAGGCAACCGGGGCGGCCAAAACCGGGCTGTCGACCAGGTCGAGCACGCCCCCGAATTCCGGGATGAGCCGGGAGGAGTCCTTCGTGCTCGCCGCCCGCTTGAAGGCGGATTCCACGAGGTCGCCCAACTGGCCGGCTGCTGACATAACAACAGAAAAGACAAGAATTTGCAGTGGATTCAGGAAAGACAAGACGGCCACCACATCTTCAGCCATCGCGGTGTACCCCTCATTAACGCCCCCACCGGCCGTGGACGGGGCGTGGGTCAACCAGTAGCTCAAGTACCACAGTAACAGCCCGACCACCGCACTCGCCGCCAGCCCGCCGAACACCCCCTCCACGCTCTTGCCGGGGCTGATGGACGGGATCAGCTTGTGGCGGCCGATCGCCGAGCCGACGAAAAACGCGCCGATGTCGGAGGCTTTCGTGATCGCGAGGAAGAGCAGAACCAGCCAGGCGCCCTGGGACACGGGCAGGTTAGAATCGCACCGCATCAGGACCACGAAGGACGGCAGGAGGCCGCAATAGACGGCGACCAGCACGGTGGCCCCGACGTCCTGCAGCGCGGTGGGGCCGATTCCGCGGACCATCTCGAACACCACCGCCCCCGCCACCGCCAGAACGACCCAGCACACCTGGAGACCCAGGCCCTCGGCGCTGGTGCAGTACCCTGCGGGCGCGTAGGCCGAGTAGACCCACGGGGTGATCATGAGGGCCAGGACCATCCACTTGGCCCACAAGGCGTGGGGCCGCGCGCCCGCGCAGCGGATCATGCGAATGAATTCCTCGGCTCCAAACAGCATCAGGGCGGTGAACAGCAGCGGGATGACGCTCCCGCGCCGCACCAGTGGTCCGACGTACGTGCCGAACTCGATCCACAGGTCCGAGCAGAGCGCGTCGGCCGCCACCACCAGCAGTAGAGTTGCGATCGCGATTGATCCGTAGGACAGACGATGGCTCATGGGCCGTCCTTCCAAGCCCGACCCGGAGTGGCCGGGCGGTCACGATAGCGGGCGACCGGAGCGATGTCCAACAAATCCGGGCCGTCCGGAGTGACCATCGCCCGGTGCGGCCCAGTGGCTTGAAGCGTCGGCAGTCGTCGCTCGCACCGACCGCGTTGTGCGTACTTGCCGCAGAAAACGCACAAACGTGCCCGGTACGCGGCTTTGTGTGGGACGTCACCGGAAGCTCTTGCCGGATACGGTGTTGCGCGATGCCCCGAACGTGCCTGGCATGCTCTTTCGCGATCGCACCGGTAATCGGCGTCTGCCGGATCATCCGTAGTTGCCGCAGTGTCCTGGCGTCGCTGGCGGGTCAGGTGACATGGGAGCGGCCAGAGCAGGGCTGCGCGGTGTCGCCCGCCCCGGCCGCGCATTCGACGCAGGTGGACCACTGTCGCGGGTCATCGCGGCCGTGTCAGGGCGCGAGCGTCGGCCACCCTGCCGCGGCGGTCTCCGCGCTTGCCGTTGCGCTCGAATTCCATCATCATCGGGATTCTTGGCAGTTCGCGGCGCCCCGGGTTGGGGAATCCCCCGCTGCAAATCCCCTGTCCCACGCGGAGGCGAGGCACAGCATGGCCCTACAGCATCTGACGGACGAGCAGATCCGCACCCTGTCGGTCGAGGAGAAGGACCGGTGGTGGCTGGAAAACGTGTACCAGGGCGACATGCCGCAGTTCACCCTGCGGGCCGTCCTGTGTGGATTCGTGCTCGGTTTCGTGCTGTCCATTACCAACCTGTACGTGGGCGCCAAGACGGGGTGGTCGCTCGGCGTGGCCATCACCGCCGTCATTCTCGCCTTCGCGTTCTTCAAGGCGTTGCAGAAGGCCGGGCTGATCGACCAGTACACGGTTCTCGAAAACAACATCATGCAGTCGATCGCCTGCGCGGCCGGCTACATGACGGCGCCGCTCATCTCGTCGCTGGCGGCGTACATGATGATCAGGAACGTCGTGGTGCCCTGGCAACACACGCTGCCGTGGCTCGTGGCGTTGGCGGTCCTCGGCGTGTTGTTCGCGTTCCCGATGAAGCGGCGATTCATCAATGACGAGCAGCACCCGTTCCCGGAAGGACGGGCCGCCGGCGTGGTGATGGACACGCTGCACAGCGAAACGACCGGCGAGGTGAGCCTGGCCCCGAATCTGCTCATCTGGTCAAGCGTCCTGGCGGCGGTGGCCAAGTTCGGGCAATCGGAAAAGCTGCTGAAGGCCGTCCACATCCCGTTGCACATCCCCGAATACCTCGACGGATGGTTCTACGCCCTGTGCAACTGGCAGGGCTGGCATGAGCCGGCCATCATGGGCACGTCGCTGAAGGAGCTGACGGTCCGCCCGGAACTCGACATCGCGATGATCGGGGCGGGCGGACTGATGGGCATCCGCACCGGCGTCTCGCTGATGATCGGGGCGTGTCTGAACTACGTGATTCTCGCCCCGATCATGATCGAGTACGGCGACATCGCCGGGAAGGTCAACGCCGAGGGCGCCACCGCGTACGGCTTCCGCGCGATCACGCAGTGGTCGCTGTGGGGCGGCGTGGCGATGATGACCACCGCGTCGCTGTTCGCGTTCTTCGCGAAGCCGGCGATCCTGGTGAACGCATTTCGCGGCATGCTGGGCGGGAAGCGAAAGACGGAAGACTGCCTGGCCCACGTCGAACTGCCGATGTGGGTGTTCGTGGTCGGCATTCCGGTGGTCGGAGCCATCGTGGTGTGGATGGCCCACGCCTTTTTCAACGTGCCGTGGTACTGGGCGGCGGTGGCGGTGCCGCTGGTTTTCGTATTCTCGCTGATCGCCGCGAATGCCACAGCCCTGACATCAATCACCCCGACCGGCGCCATGGGCAAGCTGACGCAATTGACGTTCGCCGCGGTGGCACGCGGCGATATCGGCACCAACCTGATCACCGCGGGCATCACCGGCGAGGTGGCGGGCCACTCTTCCAACCTGCTGCAGAACATCAAGCCCGGGTACATGCTGGGCGGCAAGCCGCGCCTACAGGCGATCGGGCACTGTGTCGGGGCGGTGGCGGGCGGTCTCGCGTCGGTCGTCGTGTTCTACCCGCTGTTCCTGCGGGGCGACCCGGCCGGCCTGATCAGCGAGGAGTTCCCCATGCCGGCGGCGGCGATCTGGAAGGCGGTGGCCGAGATCCTAACCCAGGGGCTCAGCGCGTTGCCGACGTCCGCCGTGTACGCGGCGGCCATCGGGGCGGTGCTCGGCATCGTGCTGGAGCTCATCCGCATGGGTTCGAAGGGCAGAATGCCGTTTTCGCCGGTGGGGATCGGGCTCGCGTTCGTCATTCCGTTCACGACGTGCCTGGCCATGTCGTTCGGGTCGTTCGTGTTCTGGTGGATCCAGCGGCGTCATCCGTCGCCGGACGACCGCGTGAACAAGGTTTTCGTGCAGAATCAGGAGGCCATCTGTGCCGGCGTGATCGCCGGTGCGGCGTTGATGGGCATCGCCGTGATGGCGTTGAATGTCTTTGTGTTGTCCGACTGACGGCGCGATCCCGGCCACGGGGCCGGCGCAATCGACCGCGGACGCGCCGCGGGAGGTGGTTCGTGAACGGAAAGCGTTTGATCCCGGTATTGGCGATTGCGTTGCTGGCCCAGCTCGGGCTGAACGGCGGGTGTCGCCCGGAGCTGCCGGCCGACAAGGAAGCCGTGTTGCGCTACTTGCGGGCCGCCCGGATCAACGGGGAGGTGCGCCGCCTCTGGCCCGAAGGGCAGGCGTACGTGGACGCCGTGTTGAAGGCCGACGCCGACTTGACGAAGACGTACGCCTCGCTGCTGGCTTACGCCGACGTGCGCCAGCTCTGGAGCCGGGACAATCCGCAGTGGTGCGACGCCGACGCGGTCCAGAAGAAGGCGGACGAATTGGCGGTCGCCGCCGAGACGGGCGGGGTCGAGCGGATGAGCGCGAGGCGGGCGTTGGAGGATGCGATCCGCAAGGTCCCGCCCGGTCTGAACCTCACCGGCGACGCGAAGAGGGAGTTCGTCGAGCAGGTGCGGGGGGCCCTGGCCGTCGACGACCTCGCGTTGAGGGACTTCATCACCCAGTTGGAGAACCGTGCCAAAGCCCTGCTCATCGTGTACGGGACGGCCGCGCCGCACGCGGACACGCTGGTCATCGAAGAGTCGCGTCCGCGTTTTTCGAGCGCCGAGCTGCAGGCACGGTTCGACCGCTCGTACGATACGGCGCGGGACTCGCTCGAGGCGGGGCTGGAGCACACGCTTCGCTGCTGCGAGCAGGAGATGATCGCGTACGCCAAGCGGATCGGCGGCCTGGAGGGCGCAGAGCAGCAGTACGTCCGGGACCGGTACAAGCACTACCGCGACAGAGCCACCCGCCTCATCCGCGAGCTGCGTAACGAGCGGGCTCGAGCCCAAAAGGTGGAGAAGGCCGCGGAGAAGAGGGTGCGGCGGGCATCGGACGACACCCGGGCGGCGGCGGAGGCGGCCCTCGCCTTCACCAAGCGGGAAGTCGAGCGCCTGGACGGGCGGATCACGACGCTCCAGCAACGGGTCAACGATATGCTGGCCCGGGCCGAGTCCATCGACGCCGAGGTGGGCGGGCAGGACTAGACGGAATCGCGGACCCCACCGCATCCCCGATCGTTCGTTCGATCACGAGTCAGGAGTCCAGCATGGCGGAAGAGAAGAAGGTGTCGTTGCTCGATCAGATACGGAGCCTGCCGGCCAACTTCTGGGTCGCCTGTTTCATGGAAATCCTGGAGCGGCTGGCGTTCTTCGGCGTACGGGCCGTCGCCCCGCTCTACCTCGTGGCTTCCATCGGCGAGAACGGCCTGGATCTGACGTACATAGAAAAGGGCAACATCTACTCGATCTGGGCGCTGCTGCAATGCCTGATCCCCATGGTGTCGGGCGGCTACACGGACCGTTACGGCTACAAGAAGAGCCTGGCCGTCGCGTTCGTGATCAACATCGCCGGTTACCTGTTGATGGCGCAAGCCGGGCCGATCGCGGCGCGATTGACGGCGAATGGATGGGCTGGCGCCAACTTCTGGGTTTTCATGGCCGCGGCGTGTCTCGTCGCGACGGGAACGGCCATCTTCAAGCCACCCGCCCACGGGACGATTGCCCGCGCGACCGACGACAACACCTCGTCCATGGGCTGGGGCATCTTCTACTGGGTGGTCAACATCGGCGGGGCACTCGCGCCGATGTGCGCGGCCCCGCTGCGTGGCCAAATCAACTGGCACTATGTTTTCTACGCGGCGGCCATCGTGACGGCATTGAACTTTCTGCCCATGCTGTTCCTTTACAAGGAACCGCCCAAACCCGCATCGGAGGGCGGCGAAACGCCCGCGGAAGGCCCGTTTCGCGTCTTCGCGTCATCCATCGCCACGATGTTCAAGGACGTCCGGCTCGTCATCTTCCTCGCCATATTCTCCTGCTTCTGGCTCATGTTCATGCAGTTGTGGGACCTGCTCCCGAACTTCATCAATGAGTGGGTCGACACGTCCGATGTCGCCCCTTACTTCGCTTGGGTCAGCGAACGGTGGGTCCTGCCGAACGGTCAGACCAAGCCGGAGATAATCATCAACATCGACTCATGGGCGATCATCCTCCTGGTCCTTCCGATTTCGAAGCTCGTCGGAAAGATCAACAAGGTCGCCGCGATGGTGATCGGCATGATCATCGCCCTGATCGCGTTCGTCGGAACGGGGTCCACGATGATCGGTGTCGTTTGCTGCCTCGCGGTGTTTGTGTTTTCGATCGGGGAAATGGCGTGCAGCCCGACCTTTAACGCGTACGTCGGTTTGATCGCACCGGCCGACAAGAAAGCCCTGTACATGGGCTATTCGAACGTCCCGTTTGCGGTGGGTTGGGCCCTGGGAAACAAAGTGGGGGGCGTGCTCTACGAGACGATGGCCAACAAGTTCCATCTCGCGCGTGAGTATCTCGTCAGTCAACTCGGCATGTCACCGGAGTTCGCGACGGACCCGAAGCTGCTGCCGAACGGCCGGGTCATGGAGTTTATGACCTGGGCGATGAAAACGGGAAACGGACCGGCGTTGGAGGAGAAAGCCCTCGACGCCCTGCACAAGGTCGACCTCGAAACCCTGCCTCTCAAGGATCAACCGGAAGCCGCGATCAGGGCCCTCGACTCGGTGCTCAACGGCACGGCGGGAATCGACACGACCCAAGCCACGCAGATCCTCTGGGATATGCATCACCCTTACGTGATCTGGTACTACCTTGGAGCCATCGGGCTCATCGGTACGTTGGGCATGATTGGATTCTATTTCGTGACGCGCAAGAGCGTGGCTGCGGCCGACGTGACGGGCGAGGCCGCCGGCAAGTCCGCGGATGCGTCCGCCGCCGAGAAGCCGCCGCGTGCGTGTCCGTACTGCGCGCACGAGAATCCGGGCGACGCGGGCTTCTGTGCGCAGTGCGGCAAATCGATCTGACGCCGGGAACAGCGATGGGCGAGGGAACATGCGGCGCGGTCGTGGCGCGGGCAAGTTGGTCTCATGGTTGTGGCATTGCGTGTTGTGACTTGCGCCGGGTGGGCGCGCCGCGGATTGACTGGATCAACTGCTCAGTTCGGTCGGCTTGAGGGTGCGGTGGTCGACCTGGGCCTTGATCTGCTGGTAAATAGCCCGCGTGGCGGTGGATCGGTTGAGCGTGTAGAAGTGAATGCCCGACACGCCGTGGTCGAGCAGGTCGCGGCACTGTTCGGCCGCGTGGTACATGCCGATCTGGCGAACCGCTTCCACGTCGTCCTCGACCGCCTCGATCTTGTCCAGCAACTCCCGCGGAATCGTCGCCCCGCACATCACGGTGAACCGCTTGATCTGACTCACGCTCAAGACCGGCATGATACCGGCCACGATCGGCACCGTGACCCCCTTGGCGACGGCCTGATCCCGGAACCGGTAGAACGTCTCGTTATCGAAAAAGAGCTGCGAGATCAGGAACTCGCACCCGGCGTCGACCTTGCGCTTGAGGTTGTCCAGATCCGCCGCCGGGCTGGGGGCCTCGGGATGGGTCTCCGGATGACACGCCCCGCCGAGGCAGAAGTTGTGCCGGTCCCGAATGAAGGCCGCCAACTCGTCGGCGTGACCGAATCCGTCTTCCGGCCTCTGGAACCCGCCGGTGTCCGGGGGCGGGTCGCCCCGCAGGGCGAGGATGTTCTCGACCCCGCGGTTCTTCAGCTCATCGACGACGTCGGCGATGTCGCGGCGGCTGGAGCCGACACAGGTGAGGTGGGCCAGCCCTTCGATCCGGATGTCACTCTTGATGCGAGCGACCAGGTCGACCGTCTTGCGGCGGGTCGACCCGCCGGCCCCGTACGTTACCGAGACAAAGCTGGGGGCCAGCGGCTTGAGCTTCTCGATCGTCCGGTACAGATCCCAGAAGCCGATGTCATCCCGGGGCGGGAAGAACTCGAACGATAAGGTTGCCCGCTGCTGAAGTTCGTCCGCGATTCTCATAATGGGGTTTTCCGGCGATCCGACTGGGCGCGGGAGGATTCGAACCTCCGAAGGCAAACGCCAACGGGTTTACAGCCCGTCCCCTTTGGCCACTTGGGTACACGCCCTTCGGTACGGGGCGGCACTTATCGGACCACCGCCCACGGCATCCGGCTACTTGTACTCCAATCCATCGGCCGTGACAAGGGTGACCCTTCACTCCGGCCCGGGACGAACTGACCCACCGTCCACCGGGCGTCAGGTCGCCCCGCGCCTCGCCGGTCGGGGGGGCGTTCTCGTGCGGCGCACACCGCCGCCCGCCGCGTGCCGGACGGGTAGCCGACGGCGGGCGGACCGTAACCGATCTACTCCCATTCCCAGGCGAAGCGGCGTTTGAAATGCCGGTAGTACAGCCCGATGATCCGCATCACCACGATCCACGAATAGGCGGTTACGCCAAGGCCTAACACCGTGGCGGCCATCGGACCGATCTGGATCGTGCCCAGGCCGAGTCCACCGGCCAGCACGACGACGACGCTCCACTGCAACCCGATGGCCGCGGCCACCAGCAGGCACACGGCAAGGTACGGAAGGAATGACCGGATCACCGTGCGTACGAGCAGGTCGAGACGAAACGTGTCAACCACGTTGCCCAGCGCCAACACAAGGATGGTGATCGGCCAGAGAAACACGCCGGCGATCAGCAGGCCGAAGAACGGCACGGCGATCGCGGCGGCCACCGCCCCCGCGTTGCCCGCCGTGAGAGTGCCG
The DNA here is from genome assembly GCA_964495075.1 of uncultured Phycisphaeraceae bacterium. Classification (GTDB taxonomy): domain Bacteria; phylum Planctomycetota; class Phycisphaerae; order UBA1845; family UBA1845; genus JAFGJQ01. Next base: position 9,727 of record CAZBUJ010000033.1, on the reverse strand, counting down.
AGGCCGGCGAGCGCACCACCCCCGAATACGGCCCCGGCCACGATCAAGTAGATGATGGACGGCCCCACCGTCAACACCGTCGCGGCCACGATCTTGATGATCGGAAGCACGATGTCATCCCAGACGCCCTCGGTCAACTTCAGGGTGGGCAGGTCGTCGTCACCGGCGGCCGTTTCCGCCACGCACTTGAAGTAGAACGCCCAGATCCAACCGAAGACAATCAGCCGTGCGAGGGTCCCGATACACGGCGCCCAACCCACCACGAACCATATGATGTTCAGCACCCACACGATGACGAATACGATCATGTTGCTTGGTTGGGTGATGATCAGGAAACTCCAGCCGACGTCGCCCCAGAACGTGTGGCCGGCCCCGCGCCGGTCGGGCACGTGACCGGCCCGGACATACGCGTCCGCATCCTCCATAGCGCCGGGTGACGGCGGCTCCGGCGGCGCGACGGGAATGGTCGGCCCGGCCGCGGCGGCGGCCGCCTCGGCGAAGAAGTCGTTCGAACCGTCCGCAATGGGAATCGGCCCGTCGTCCGGAAGCAGTTGGAATTCATCTTCGGGCACACGGGCGATCGCGCCACACTTGTTGCAGCGGACCTTCTTGCCCCCGGCCCCGTGAGGCAGATTGTACCGGGTGCCGCAACCCGGGCAGGTGAAACTCGCCATCGCGATGCTCCCCGTCAGCCGGCGCGATGACCGGCCCCTGTTCGTGTCCTGTATCGTGCCACGTGTCGGCCCAGTCCCGTGGCCGGTCTTCGACCCGGCCCTGCCGCGCAAGGTACCGCGCCGATGACGCCGCGGGCCATTACGCCGACCGGAGTAGATTATAACGGCCCATCGACGAGCGTGCCCCATACGCCGTCATCGGTCACCGCGTCGATCCGGACAAGGAGCACGTCGCCCGCGGCGGCGGTGGCAGGGAAGGTGACTTCGAAATAGCGGTCGGTCCGGCCGTGGCGGATCGGCGCGGGGGCGGGCCGCTCAGCCACCGCGTCGGATACGTCGGCCGCCTCCACGATGACCCGCTCGACGGAGCCGATCCGACCGCGGATAAACCGTTCCGCGAAGTTCCGCTCGGTTTCCAGCAGCGTTCGCATCCGCTCGCGGGCCTTCTCCGGCGGGACGAAGTCCGCGGCGCGGCGGGCGGCGGGTGTCCCTTCCCGCGGGCTGAACGGGAACGCGTGGATCTTGCAGAAGCCGACTTGCCGGACAACGTCCAGCGTGTGCCCGAAATCGGCGTCGGACTCGCCGGGGAAGCCGACCACGATGTCGGTGCTGATGGCCGGATCGATCAACGCCTCCCGCACCCGGTCGACCATGCCGAGATACTGCCCGGTGGTGTACTGCCGGTTCATGCGCTTGAGGATCACGTCGCTCCCGGCCTGCAACGGGAGGTGAAGGTGCGGAACGCAGGCGTCGTTTCGGCGCATCGCGTCGAGCAGGCGGTCATCGACGTCCCCCGGCTCCAGGCTGGACAGTCGCAGCCGCACGAGGCCGTCGACGCCGGCGAGCGCTTCAACAAGATCGGCGAGGGGGGAGTGGCTCGTGTCGTAACGGCGTCGGATCGCGGTGGACCGTCCGAACGCGCCGAGGTAGATCCCGGTGACGACGATTTCGCGATGCCCCGCCTTCACCAGGCGGCGCGCCTCGGCGACGGCGGTTTCGATGGTCTTCGACCGCAAGATCGGACGGAGTTGGGGGATGATGCAGTAGGTGCAGAACGCATCGCAGCCGTCCTGGACCTTGAGAAACGCCCGTTGATGTCCGTCAAAGGCGTGAATCGTCTCATCGAGGGCCAACCCGTTCTTGACTCCGGTGCCCGGACCGGGAATACTATTTTGCGCAGTGGCGGCGTGTTGATCCGCGCCTCGCGTGGACAGTTGACTTCGCGGCGGGTGGCTTCGCGAGAGTTGACTTTGAGTCCGGGCACGGTCGCCCGGAGCCGCGTCATCCCTCAACCTGGTTTCGCCGGCCGGCGGATTCGCATCGGGCGCGGGCGGACAAGCCATCGCGCCCGAGCCAACACGGCTTTCCGCAGTCGCTCCCAACCGACATGAGACGATGCGTCGCAGTTCCCGGCATACATCGCGGTCGTGTCCGAGGACGGCCAGCACGCCGGGGATGCGGGCGAGGGCATCGGCGGCGGCCGTCGCGTAGCAACCGACCACCACGGTCGGCAGGGCCCCGCCTCGTGCGAGCCGACGGATGTATTGGCGGCTCTTGCGGGAAGCGCTGACGGTGACCGCGCACGTGTTTACCACGGCGAGGTCGGCCGCGTCGGCGGGGTCCGCCGGTTGCAGACCGAGCGCGTCGAGTGTCTCGCGGATCTGCTGGGACTCGTACTGATTGACTTTACAGCCCAGCGTGGTTAGCCGATACTTGCCGTCCATAGTGCCCGACTCTACGCGAGAGCGGTGGCCGAAACAACGGACTCGCACGGGCGAAGGAGACGAATGATGGCCAGTAACCAGGCGATCTGGGGCATCGACGTCGGGAAGAACGCCCTGAAAGCGATCCGATTGCGGGCGCTTACGGACGGACTGGTCGAAGTGGTGGGTCAGGCGTACATCGAGCACGACTCGATCCTGACCGACGACGCGGCGGACCGGGACATCCAGATCACCCACGCGCTCGAGAAGTTCCTGTCGCAGAACGACATATCATCGGACAAAGCGGTGGTGAGCGTGCCCGGTCAGCACACGCTGGCCCGCTTCTCCCCCCTGCCGCCGGTCGAAGCCAAGAAGATCCCCGACCTGGTCCGGTACGAAGCGGACCAGCAGATCCCGTTCGACATGGACGAAGTGATCTGGGACTACCAGACGTTTCAGGAGGAGGGCGCGCCGGAGATCCAGGTCGGCATCTTCGCCATGAAGCGGGAGTTGATCCGCGACTACCTGAGTCACTTCGAGGCGGCGGGGATCGAGCCGATCATCGTGCAGGCCTCCCCGCTGGCCCTGTACAACGCCGCCCTCTTCGACGGCATGATCGACGACGGCACCACGGTGCTCATCAACGTGGGCACGGAGAGCACCGACCTGATCCTGGCCGGCCGGGATACGCTGTGGACCCGGTCGATTCCCATCGGCGGCAACAACTTCACCGAGGCGCTGGTGAAGGCATTCAAACTGTCGTTCTCCAAGGCGGAGAACCTCAAGAAGCAGGCGGCCACCAGCAAGTATGCCCGGCGCATCTTCCAGGCGATGCGACCGGTGTTTGCCGACCTCGTGCAGGAACTCCAGCGTTCGATCGGCCGGTACACGTCGGCCCACCGCGACGCGGAGCTGACCAAGGTGATCGGGATGGGCAACGCGTTCAGCCTGCCCGTGCTGCAAAAGTACCTCCAGCAGAACTTGCAGCTCGACGTCGAGCACCCCAGTTCATTCGACAAGATCCAGCTCACGCCCAACGTGGACAAGGACGAGTTCAAGGCGGGGCTGCCCAATTTCGGCGTGGCGTACGGGCTCGCGTTGCAGGGACTGGGGCTGGCCAAGATCGAGACGAATCTCCTGCCGCCCGAGATCGCCCGGCAGGTGGAATGGCGGAAGAAGCGTCCGTTCTTCGGGGCGGCGGCGGCATGCCTGCTGCTGGCCTCCGGGATCATCTGGCTGCGGTACTCGTGGGACCAGGGGGCGCTGGCCCAGGAGGGGTCACCGCGCCCGGTGAACACGATCGACGAGGCCCAGAACTTCATCAGCCAGCCGAAGGCCCCGACGGCCGATCCGGCCCCCTGGGTCCAGTCGCTGCTGTCGGCGGCGGAAGTCATGCGGGCGGAGTACAACGAGGCCAAGAGCGGGGGTCGCACGGAAGAGCGGAAGATCGCCGAGATGATCACGCTCCAGAAGAACAAGGCCGTGGTCCCGGCCATCCTTCAACTCATCCACAAGGCGCTGCCGGTCCCCCAGGACGAGGCGTTGGCGGCGGCGGAGACGCCGGAGCAATATGCGGCGGCGGTGGCCGCCCTGCGTGAGAAAGGCGTGCGGCGGCAGGATCGCAGCCAGATGTTCATCGAGAACCTGAGCATTCAGTACGTTGCCGACACCGCGTCGGACGAAGGGCCCAGTCAGGACATCGCCAGCCGCAACAACCCAGATGAGGTCGAAGAGCGGCCGCCGGACGCGCGGGGTGACGGTTTCATCGTGACCATGCTGTGCCGGACGACGCGCCAAACGAACCCGGCGGTGTTCATCAAGGACTCGTTCCAGAAGAACCTGCAGGAGCTGGGTCGGCAGCCGAATATGGGCTTTTTCATCAACCGGGTGGGCGTCAGCGGGTTGCAGCAGGTGACGAGCAAAAAAGCGAGTACGGAACGCGGTTCCTCGGGTCGCGGAGGTTCCCGTGGAACCGGTGGGCGGGGCTACGGTCCGCCCGCCGGTGGCGGGCGAGGCCCCAGCCAGTCCGAACCCGAGGCGGTTGACTCGCTCCTCGTGTGTCCGATCACCGAGGAGTCGATGGACTTCGACTGGGAGTTCACGATCGCGGTGGAGGTGATGTTCGGCAACCTGCCGGCGCCGGCGGAAGAAAGGGTCGAAGGCGAGGCGATCGGTGAGTGATCGGCGGGTCGGATCGCGAGCGTGAGAGACGCGGGGCTCCTCGCGGGCGGAGTTGCGTTGGGTCACCGGGAGAATCCCGATGGAACTATTGAAACGGCACATCTTCTACATCGTCTGCGGCATCATCGGCGCGGGTGCCATCACGGTCGCGATCGTCGGCGTTAATGTGATGGCGGCCGTCGAGACCGACATGAACAAAGCGGTCAGCCTGTCGAGCCGCGTGCGATCCGCCGGGCGGTTCAACAAGGACATGATCGAGCAGCAGAACGAACGTGTGCAGAAGATCACCAGCATCTACAACAAGGTGGTCGAACTCGCGGTGAAAGACGCCGGGCACGAGCAGGTGGTGCCGGGCTTTTTCCCCACCGCGCCGTTCGCGGACATGTTCACGTTCTCGGCGCAGTATCGCGTTGCCCTCGACGAACTGTTCCAACGACTGAAAGCGGGTACCCCGCCCATGCCGGCGGAAATCGCCGACGCGGCGACGCGCATCGAGGAGGAGATCGCCTTGCGCCGCGTGGCTGGGGACTTCGATGAAACCGAACTGAACGGCGAGCGGACCAACGCGGCCGGCGTGGTATCGGCAGCGGCCGCCAAACTGGATCCCGAGATCCGCGCCGCGATCACCAAAGCGCATAACATCTACTGCTACGCGATCCCGGCGGGCTCCGATTCGGCCGAGAGCCCTTCGTCGTTCACCGTCATTCCCGAAGTCTATAACGTCGGGGGCACGCCGCCGGACGTCCTTCGGTACTGGTGGGCGCAGGTCACGCTCTGGGTCCAGCAGGATGTCGTGGAGGCGCTGGCCCGTGTCAACGAGCAGGCGGCGGAACGGTTGCAGGCCCAGGACCAGACGCCGTGGGTCGGCAATCTGCCCGTCAAGGAACTGCGCAAACTCACGGTCGAGGAGGGCTACGTCAATCGGGATACGATCTACGCGCACCACTTTACCGGCAACGTGTCCACCGACGAGTACGAGGTTCTGTACTATCGAATGAGTCTGGTGGTGGACGTGCGTGACCTCCCCGAGATCGTGGCCGAACTGTGCAAGAACCAGTTCACCACGCTGTACGCCCTGCGGTACCAGGTCGAGCCGCCGAACCTGGCGATGGTGGACCGGATCTACGGCGGCGAGCCGGCGGTCGGCGTGTTCATGGAGTTCGAGAAGATCATGTTCTCGAAGCCGTATCTCGGCATGATGCCGGACCCGGTGCTCGCCCAGCTCGGCAAAGAGCGCCCGGAGGCGAGATGAGCCGCGAGCGTCCGTCGGTGGCCGGTCCCCGGTGACGGGGAACGCGGCCCGTGAAGGAGTCAAACCATGGCGAAGCAAGCGGTCGGAACGGTCGAGCGTCACGTGGAGAAAGGCGTCCTGGCCCTCTGCGGGCTGGCCCTGCTCGGCACGATCGCGGTGTACCTGGTCAAGTCGCCGAACCAGGCGAAGATAGCCGACGAACTGGTCGGCCCGGATGCCGTCTACGACGCCGTCGCCCGCCAGGGCGAGAACCTGCGGCTGGGCATGCTGAACGCGAGGGAGGACGTGCCGGATCCCGCCGACCGGTACCCGGAGATGAAGCAGTGGCTGGAGAACCTGATCGCGGCCGCCAATCTCGAGCGCATCTGGCCATCCCCCCTGCCGCCGCTGCCGGCCGTGCCGGACATCGGCTACAAGCTACGCCCGGGCGACAAGGTCGAGTTGGCCCGGTTCCTGCCGCCGAAAGACGTGCGGGCCGGGCTGGTCGGTCGCAGCGTGGCCCGGGTCGAGCCTCCCATGATCCTCGGTGAGGGATCTCGGTCGGCCGACGGCACGGATGACTATCGCGTAGCGTTCAACTGGGTCACCGTCACGGGCACGTTCGAGCGAGCGGCTCAGGAGCGTGAATTCCGGGACGCCGGGTACAAGCCGGGCCGGCAGGAACACTCTATCGTCGGCGTCGACCTCGAGCGGCGGGAACGCCTCTGGGACGGCACCTGGGCGGACTGGAAGGAGATCCGCACATGGGCCCCGGTGGCAGCCCCCGACGCCCCGAAAGTGCGGGTGATCGAAACACGGGTGGATTTGATGATCGACCCGAATGATCGCGAGGTCCTCGAGACTTTCGCCACCAACGTCCGGTACCCGCTCAACCAGCTTGAGTTCATGCGTCCGGTGTTCCCTTATCGCGAGGCCGGTGACTATTGGAAGCTGCCGGTGTACCAGGGCATCGACATCCGGGGTCTGGACGAGGAGTACTTCCTGGCCGCCCAGCAGGAACCGGAGGATCGCTACGCAGATTCGCTGGCCGAAGCGGACCGTGAGCCGTCAACGGGGGAGATGGACCTGGACGCTCGCATCCAAGCAATCCAGGCCAAGGTGGAGCAAGGCTTTGTATCGGAGGAGGACGCCCAGGCGCTGCTCGATACGGTGGAGGATCTGATCAGCAGCAATCGGTCGGCCAGCCCGTCGCAGAAGGAAGCGCTGGATGACTTGCAGACGCGTATCGAGGACGCGATTCAGGCCGGCCACTGGCGACCCCCGCGGGTCGCCGGTCCGCGATCACCGCGGGAGGTAGTGTGGGCGTTCGACCTGCTGCCCCAGAGCGTCGAGAGCGGCCGCACCTACCAGTACCGGATGCGGCTGCGCTTCTACAACCGCTACAGCGTGTTCCCGGCCGACTTGAAGAACCCATCCGACGCGGAAACGGTCGTGGTGGCCTCAGAGTGGTCGGAACCGACCGACCCGGTGACGATTCCGCTGGACACGGAGTTCTTCCTCGCCAGCGTGACCAGGCAGGACGTGGTGAAGGCGGAGATCTACAAGTGGGTGGACGGCGACTGGGTCAAACAGGTTTTCCCGTTGGCGCCGGGCGAGCGGATTAGCGGGCGCAAACGGATGCAGCTCCCGTCGAATCCGGAAGGCGGTCGGGTGGCCGTCGACTTCGACACGGGGGCGACGGTGCTGGATATCGACCTGCAACGCGCGTACGAGCCGGTCACGCGTTCCAGCGAGGGCGGATTCACGGTCAAACAGGCCAAAACCACGGTTGCCGTGGTGTACGTCGACGCCAACGGCCGGCTAAAGGAACGGCTGCTCGCCCTGGACCGGGTGAGCGAGGCGCGCAAGGCGTTCCGCAAGCTGACGCTGGCATCGCTGTCGAGATAAACACCCCGAACCGCCGCCGGGTGGCGGCGGCGCGGGCGGTCTCCGCGAACCGCGGGGCGGTTTGCGGGCGGGGCTGGATGGGGGCTTGCGTACGGTAGAACGGCTCCGTACACTTGTGTCCCCCGGTCCCAGCCGCGTGAAGGGGCTTGGAGCGAAGACAACGAGTAACCTGCCAACGCAACTGCGTCATCGGTCGACGCCAGGGCGTGAGGCGAGCGGTCGCCTCAACCCTCCCCCCAGGCGTGGAACACGGTGAAGGAGGATTCCATTGTTCAGCGATCGATTCCTGACCAGAGCCATGAAAATGGCATTGCCGGCGCTGTGCATGTTCGCGGTCGTCACGGCCCAGGCCGGGGACGCCGAAGACGCCTTACGCGAGGGCATCCGGCTGTTCGACGCGGGAAAGTACCTCGAAGCCAACGAGGTGTTGCTGGGGATTGACGCGGAGGATCTCTCCGACGCGGACCAGACCCGCCGCGAGGGCTACCTCGAGCGCGTGCAATCCGCGCTGGTCATGGTCGACAAGGCGAACAAGTCGCTGGAAGACGGGGAACGCGCGGTGGACGCCGGCGATCTGGGGGCTGCGGAGGAGCACCTCAAGGCCGTGCTGGCCAACGAGTATGCCCCCCAGGCGGTCCGCAAGCACGCCCAGGCGCTGCTCGACGAAGTGGCGGCGGAGCGGGCGGCGGAAAACGGCGGCGAAGTCAACGTCGTCGACGTGGCGGTCGTCGACGAGCCCCCGACGCCCGCGGCCCCCATCCGCTCGGGCGAGACGCCCGCCGACCGCGCGGCGAAGCTCGTGCGTCAGGGTTACGACGCGCTGGCGGCGGACAACGAAGACGAGGCCTACCGCTTGTTCCAGAGCGCGTTGACCCTCGTGCCCGGGCACCCGGATGCGACGGAGGGGCTGGAGCAGATTCGCCAGTACAAGCTGGTGGAAGAGGGTTCCGGCTCGATCCTGGACCGTATGCGAATTCGGGATCAGATCCGGTGGCAGCGGACGGTCTCGGCTTACCGGGAGATCGAGCGTGAGATCCGCCAGCACGTGCTCGAGGAGCGGTTCGACCTGGCTCGCGATTCCCTGCTGGTGGCCCGCCAGACGATCGAGGCGGGGCGGCAATACGCCTCGCCGCTGTCGGAGTACGAAACCCTCAAGCAGGACCTGGCGGCCCTGGAGGCGTTCGTCACGGAGGAGGAACGGCACGCCACGGAGGAGCTGGTGCGGCTCCAACGCGCGGAGATCGAGCGCGAACGCGAAGCCCGCAACACGCGGATGATGGACGCGAAGCAACGCGAGGTCGACGCGTTGTGGGAACAGGCGTACACCCACCGCAAGGACGGGGATCTCCAGTCGGCCATCTCGGTGGTCCGCCAGATCGTGACGCTGGATCCGCGGGACCGCAACGCGGCGTTCACGCTCGATGATTGGGAGAACCTCCACCAGTTGCGGACCCAGCGGAAGTACCTCGACGATCAGCGCAAAGGCGTTCAGGAGGTGCTGACGGAGGTGGAGGGGGCGCGCGTACCGGTCAGTCCGGACGAACTTGTCAAATACCCCGACGACTGGCTCGACAAGTACAACAGCATCTACCGCGTGGAGAGCGGCAGCGAGCAACTGTCGGAGGAGGACAAGGAACTCCGGGACAAACTCAAGAGGAAGATCGACGTGTCGTTCGAGGATCAGCCGTTCGAGGATGTACTCGTCGAGCTCGAGACCGATCACGGCGTCAGCATTATCCCCCTCTGGAACGACATGGAGACGTACGGCATCCGGCCGGGTGACCCGGTGACGCTGACGGCGACGAAGATTTCGTTCGAGAGCGCGCTGAACCTGATCCTGGAGAAGGTGGTCGGCGGCGACGAGGCGGCGGAACTCGGCTTCGTCGCCACCGAGGGCGTCATCAAGGTCGCCTCGAAGGAGTGGCTCAACCAAGAGGTCTACACGGACGTATACGACGTGAACGACCTGCTGATGACCGTGCCTGACTACGACGGCCCCGACGTGAGCTTCGGGGGCGGCGGGGGCGGCG
>CAZBUJ010000032.1:0-56498 GCA_964495075.1 uncultured Phycisphaeraceae bacterium | reverse complement strand
GGTCATGGCGCCGCCCGCGATTCGATCCGAACTCCGAACGGAGCCACCGAGCGCGACGTCGCGCGGCCCCGATTCGCGGCGGGTGAGTCTCGATTACGACGTGCGTCGGTGGGTGCAACGCCCTGCGTGCCTGACGGCGATGTGTGGTTTGCCGCCGCCCAGCCCCGAGGCTCGATCCGGTACGGCCGCATCCGAGATCGCGTCCGATATTCCGTTCCGCACCCCCGGCGAATCTCGACCGAACCGAGCGCAGGTCTGCTCACCGGCATCCATCAAGCACACGATGCCGTGCCGCCGCGCCGAATACGGACGATGCGGCAGACGCGAAAGACCGATGGCGCCCGAGAAAGGCGTACCAGTCACGCCGGGACGGTCACGTAACACCGCACCTGGCAAGAGCTTCCAGCGGCGCCGACCACACCGAACCGTGCCAGCCACGTTCTCTGGGGCAATACGGTCAACGCGGGTGCCACGACGAGCAACTGGCGACGCGTCGAGCCCGTCGTGGAAACCCGCCCCGCGTCGCACCCGCCCGATGTGGCGGAAGGTGTTTCGCAGGCCAATCTGGGGCCAATCGGGTCCGGGAATCGATGGCCCAGGTGCTGTGGGCCAGGCCGGGAAGCTCCGCGTTGATAGACATTTAACTTGAATCTTGCCTCCCAGGCGGCTATCCTTTGACCTGGAGTGGGACCGGACGGAATGACCCGTTCGGATCGAAACGGGATGGGTCGGGGCGACCGCCATATGGGGTCGGGGCAGGTCCCGGATGGGGCCATGATGGGCAGGGTGGGTGGAGACGGGGCTCTGATGAGTGGGGATGGGGCCCCGGTCGGCTGGATGCCGAGTTCTGTTCGGCTCGGGCGGCTGGGTGGTCCCGGTCGGACCAACCGAAATCGGGTTATTCCCTTGTCTTAGAGAGGTGTCTGACGGCTCGTGTCCGCCGTCGCTCGCTCGAACGACGGCAGGGACAGTGGAGTCGTGTGCGAACCGGCGGGTCCGGTGTATGGTGCCCCGGAGCGGTATGCGACCAGGAAGGCGAAACGAGATGCAACGGCTTGCGAACGTACGCAACATTGGAATCAGCGCCCACATCGATTCGGGCAAGACGACCTTGACCGAACGCATGCTGTTTTACGCGGGCAAGATCCATCGCATCCGCGAGATCCGCGGCAAGGACGGTGGGGCGACCATGGACTTCATGGAACTCGAGAAGGAGCGCGGCATCACCATCACCAGCGCCGCCACCACCGTGGACTGGGCGGGCAGCGAGATCAACGTCATCGATACGCCCGGCCACGTCGACTTCACCATCGAAGTTGAACGGTCCCTCCGCGTGCTCGACGGCGTAGTGCTTGTGCTGTGCTCGGTGGGCGGCGTGCAGTCGCAGTCGATCACCGTCGACCGGCAGATGAAGCGCTACCGCGTGCCCCGAATCGCGCTCATCAACAAGATGGACCGTGTCGGTGCCGACCCGGCCCGCGTGGTCAGCGAGATGGAATCGAAGCTCGGACACGTGGCCGTCCCGATGCAGGTGCCGATCGGCGCCGGGGACGACTTCCGCGGCGTGATCGACCTGGTCCGCATGCAGGCCGTCTACTTCGGCGGCCCGTACGGCGATCAGGTGCGCCGCGAAGGCATCCCCGCCGGCCTGGCCGACGAGGCCGACCGCGCCCGGCACGGTATGCTCGATGCCCTCAGCCTCTACGATGACGAGTTGATGGAAGTGCTGCTCGAGGAGCCGGAGCCGACGGTTGAGCAGGTTCAGAACGCGGTGCGACGGGCGACCCTCGCCCGCGAAATCACACCCGTTTTCGTCGGGTCGGCTTATCGCAACATCGGCGTGCAGCCATTGCTGGACGCGGTGACCGCGTACTTGCCGTCACCGTTGGATCGCGTCGCGTACGCCAGCGACAACCGCAACGAAGGGGCGGAGGTGGCCGTCACCGCGGACCCCGACGCGCCGATGGTGGGCATGGCGTTCAAGCTGGTCGATGAGCCGTTCGGTCAGGTGACCTACATGCGGCTTTATCAGGGCCGGCTAGACAAGGGTGGGCAGTACGTGAACGCGCGGACCGGCAAGAAGCAGCGGGTGGGGCGTATTCTGCGGATGCACGCGGGTGACCGCGAGGACCTGGACGCCGCCCGGGCGGGCGACATCGTGGCCGTCATGGGCGTCGACTGCGTCTCCGGCGACACGCTGTGCGATCCGGGCATCAGCCTGTCGCTCGAGCAGATCCACGTGGCCGAGCCGGTGATCTCGCTGGCGGTGCGGCCGGTAGCCAACAAGGACCGCGCCGCGATGTCGAAGGCGTTCAGCCGTTTCGTCAAGGAGGACCCGACGTTCCACGTCCGGTTCGACGAGGAGACGAACGAGACGTTGATCTCCGGCATGGGCGAGCTGCACCTGGACATCTACATCGAGCGGGCCCGCCGTGAGTTCAAGGCGAACATCGAGGTCGGCGCGCCGAAAGTCAGCTACCGGGAAGCGCCGACCGCCGAGGTTGCGTTCGATCACAAGTTCAAGAAGCAGACGGGCGGGTCGGGGCAATACGCCCACGTCAAGGGGCGGCTGCTGCTCATGGCCGACGACGCCGGCGAGGACTACGCGTTCGAGAACAACGTCACCGGCGGCCGCATCCCGACCGAGTTCATTCCGTCGGTCGACAAGGGGTTCCAGATGGCCCGGGCGAAGGGGCCGCTGGCCGGCTTCGAGGTGGTCAAGGTCATGATGGCGCTGGACGACGGCTCGTACCACGCGGTGGACTCGTCGGACCTGGCGTTCCAGGTCTGTGCCCGTGACGCGTTCAAGGAGGCGTTCTTGCGGGCCAAGCCCGTGCTGCTCGAGCCGATCATGCACGTCGAGATCGAGGTGCCCAACGAGTTTCAGGGCTCCGTGTCCGGCGACGTGGCCGCCCGCCGCGGCGCGATCCTGTCCACGGAGACGAAGGGCACGACGGCCGTGATCAGCGCCGAGGTGCCGCTGGCCAGCATGTTCGGCTATTCGACCGAACTGCGCTCGGCCACGCAGGGCAAGGGCACGTTCACGATGTCGTTCGCCGCGTACCGCCGGGTGCCGTCGAGCGTGCAGAAGGACGTCATCGAACGGGCCGCGGCGGAGCGCCGCGAGAAGAGCAAGGCGAAGTAGGGCGCTGGATCAGCGTTTCTGCTCGTCCAGCATATCCCGGAGCCGGATGGCTTGCCGATGGTCGGGATCGATGCGGAGCAGTCTGCCCAGCAGGTCCTGCGCCGTCCCCGTCCGACCTCGCCGCGCTTCCAGCAGCGCCCAGTTGAACATCGCATCGACATCATCCGGACGGCGTTCGAGGGCGTCGGCATAGGCCGCCGCGGCGTCGTCGGGCCGGTCGAGGGCGGCCAGCGTGTTGCCGCGGTCGAGGTGGGCCTCCGCGTCGTCGGGATGCGCGGCGATCGCGCGATCGAACCAGCGGAGGGCGTCGGCGTAACGACCGTGACGGGCTGCGGCAACGCCCCGTCCGATGAGGGCCGACCGCGCTTCGGGGTCGACGGCCAGCGCCTGGCTGAAGGCCCGAACCGCCTCGTTGAGATCACCCAGTTCCATTAGCGCTCGCCCCATGCCGCTGTAGGCGCCGGCGTAGTCCGGGGCTGCCGCGACGGCCTCGTTGTACAGTGCCAGCGCTTTGTCATACCGTTGCAGATCCTCCAGCACGCTCGCCTTGACGTAGAGCGCGTCGGCGTTCGTCGGTGACATGTCAAGCGCCTGGTCGACTTGATCCAGTGCCTCGACGAACCGCGCCTGGGCGGCCAGGGCGATGGCGTGGTTGGTGTACGCGAAGACGGCCGGCCGCCGCGGGTGATGGATCGGCAGGTCCATGACGACCGCGGCGAGAACGGCCACCAGCACCGCTGGAGCGAGCGGTCGCCGCGCCCGACGGCGGACGAGCGACGCACCCTCGACGATTGCCGCGCCGGCGAACAGCATCAGCACCGGGATCAGGGGGAACCGATAGCGGGCGAAGACGACAAATGCCGCCACGGCGAGCGTGGTCACGATCAGCCACGCATAGAGGAACCACGATTCGCGCCAGCGGCCGCGCGTGAGCACGATTCCTGCCGCCGCCAGCGGGCCCAGCACGCCGAAATGCCATAGCGTGTCACTGATCCGCAAGAGACCGGACCATTGCTGGTAGAGGTAGTAATCCTCCGTGTCGGGGGCTTCGTAGGCGTTCCAGACCATGAGCAGCTTCTTTCCCGTGAGCCGCAGCCACCGGCCGGGCTGTTCGCGGATGGCGGTCAGGGCGGCGTCGCGGTAGTAGTCGGACACTTCGCGGGGGGACAGCGGCCGGCCCAGGGCTCGCTCGGCGGCCCGGGTCCATTCCCGCTGCTCGTGCTCGGCCGTTGATCGGTTGCGTTTGAAGGGCAGGTACGTCCCGGTGCCCTCCGGGTGGTTGCCCATGGCGAAGTTCTGGCCGAGGTTCGGTGTGGTGAGCACGAACTCGCCGGTGACGACCCGGTTGCGGACCGCCCAGGGGAGCAGGGCGGCGAAGAGTCCCGCGAGGCACGCGGCCGACCAGGTTGCTCGGCGGCGTCGCGGCGCCGATCGCGGTTCGAGAAGTAGCCAGACGAGGACAACCGGCGCGAGGGCCAGGGCGTTCTGACGCGTCAACGTCAGCAGGCTCAGCAGCACGCCCGCCAGGATGCAACGCCACACGGACGGCTTCCCCCGGCATACCGCCAGCCACCACAGCAGCACAGCGCTGAGCAGCAGGGCGAGACTGGTTTTTTGAATCAGCCCGTCGAAGAACAGAGCGGGTGGATAGACGGCTAGAAGCAACCCCGCCGCGATGCCGACCCGCTCGTCCAACCACCGCCGCCCGGCCAGCAGCACCATGACGCAGGCCAGTGACCCAAGCACGCACTGCACCGCCCGGACCGTCCACGGGTCGTCGCCCAATGTCAGGTAAACGGCACCGAGCGCGTACGCGTACAGCGGAGCGTGCACGAAGTCCGCCGGCCCGAGCCAGTCCCCGGCGGCGATGCCCCGGGCCCGCTGATCGTAGACAAACGCGTCTGACAGCGGCTGCTCGAAGAAGCCGATCGACTCGATCTGGGCGACGTAGACCAGCCGCAGCGCGAGGGCGACCAGAAAGACGATCAGAGGCCAGGTGATCAGCCGCCGCGCCGCGCTGCGGCGGTGGCACTGACCCCGGGATGCGCACGCCGGTCCGTGGCTCATAGGACTACCCGGATGTATCGGAGCCTGCGGGGGAGGCACTCGGTTGCAACGGCGAGTTGTCAGCAACAGCCGGCGACGCGAGCTGCACCGCCTTTTGACGCGATGTGCCTTTCGCCAGGTCGATTTGGACGAGGGAGACGTCACGCGGCTTGTTGCATTGAATTGTCCCGTTGAGCACGCGGGAGACGCGTTCGACGAACACTGGATCGTCCTCCTCCGCTTGCCGTACGCACAGATGGGCCGTCGCTTTCATGATAGATCTCATTGTGCCCGAAGCGATCGCTTTCTACAACGCGCAACCGGGCGGGTGCCTTTCCAGCACGCCGAACGGTTCTACACCGTGTCTGACCATCTGATTTCGTCGTCTTCGCGCGGCAGCAGACGCCCGTCGAGGTATTCCAGGTACTCGGCAAATGCTTTTCGGCCGCTGGTGACCAGGTCCTTCGTGATCTTCTCCTCCAGCTCCTTCCAGCGGCTGAAGAGCTTGGTGGCCGGGCCGTCCACGGTCCACTCCTTCGCTTTGACTTGCGACACGTACGCCATCCGGGCTGCGAGCCGAGGATGGGAAGCCAGAACGGACCCGTTTTGCAGGAACATCGCGTTCTCCGCCTCCCGCACGCGCGACGGCAGGAGCCGCTTCCAGCGCATGCGGTATTCCTGGTAGATGTTCCGGATGTCCCGCTCGTTCTCGGCGTACTCGGCGAACAGGCGGCCCAGGCTCAGCTCGGGCAGTTGGCCGGCCAGGTGTATCTTCATCAGCATGTTGCGCACGTTTTGCGGCCCGCAGATGACCGCCGCCCGGCGATCCGCTTCATGCTCCCGCCAGCGGCAGTTGATCGAATACAGCAGATCGAACAGGCGGGAGTAGGCCAGGAGCACGCCGTACAGCACGAGCCGCGTTGGCGAGCGGGAGCGGTCGTCGAACCTGTACTCGCCACCGTGCTGCAGTTGCACGGCATGTTCCAGCGAGTTGAAGAAGCGGGCGGTGGCCAGGCTGAGTCGCGTGTCGCCGGTGGCCGCGTGGGCCAGTTCGTGGCACAACACGGTGCCGAACTCGCTGATCCTCAGATGCACGATGATGCCCGCGCCGATTCCCAGCCGCCGAAACCGTTTCCGCCGCGTGCCCGGCCCGACCGCCACGCGATCCTCGCCGATCCATGCTTCCTCGCATGGTGTGAGCACTACTTCGTCTGGAGGCTGCGTGCCCAGCATGGCCGCCATTCTGCGGATCAGTTGGAACAGGTTCGGATGCACCTCGGCCGTCAGGGGCAGGCCCTCGGGCAATCGGTCCTGGTCCCGAAAGAGCAGGGGGATCAACCCGACCACCAGCCGCCACGCCACCGCGAGCAGGATCAGATCGATGACCGCTACGAACAACCCGACCGCGATGCCGAACAACGACGGCACGCCGGTGAAAAGCGTCCGGCACACCGGTGCCGTGATCCAATACGCGATCGCGAAGCACACCCCGGCCGCCGCCAACACGAAGGGCGCGTAGAGAACCATCATCACGAAGATCGCGAACCGGTTGAGCTGGTAGAGAAACTGCATCGAAGCCGCCTCGTGCCGTACCCACCCTATGGTACAGCGCCACGCCGTCGAGTACATGTCTTTTATTTGCAGCGAGTTATGGCAATCCTCCCCGCGTCCGACAAATATGCACATCAGAAATTATTCACGTATGCTAACTATTCGCAAAATGCGCCTGTCTGTCCTGGTGAAGCACCTGCCGCGTCGGGCGAGCGGGTCGAGGCAACGGCGTCTATGGATAGGAGGCGCAACCATGCAACGGTTTCGGATTCTCAGCGTGTTCGTGTTGTTGATCGCCGCGTCCGCCTCCCGCGCAGCGGAGGCCACGGCGACCTCGATCGCCATCAATGGAGGCCATTCGAGTTCCACGTCGCTGGCCGTAGGCAACGGGACGTCCCAGGCCTACAGCTCGGCGATCCACGGCGGCCGAGCGATCGCCAACGCGTCGGCGGTGGGCCATCGCCGGGGGTATGCCGACAGCGTGTCGATCGCCCTGGCGGATCACGGGCTGGCCGTGAGCAACGCCGATGCGGTGGCCAGCGGGACCCGCGGCGGGCGAGCCATCGCTTCGAGCGAGAGTATCGCCGCGACCATTGGCGGCGTGTCCCTCAGCAACAGTGTCGCTCGTTCGGAGGGCCGTTGGGGCGGCACGGCGCAAAGTCTCTCTCACTCGATGGCGACCAGCTACTACGGGCAGGCCATCAGCGACAGCGGCGCCTACAGCCGCGGACGGTTCGGCGGTCAGGCAGTGAGCGTCAGCGATTCGCTCGCCGACTCCTACGGCCGCACGGCCAGCAGCCGGGTGCGGGCGGTCAGCGACGGCTCGTTCTACGGCTCGGCGTCGGCCGATGGCGTCGGGATCAGTGTCAGCGGGTTGCGGCAGCCAAGCCGGGCGAACGTCCGTGCGGTGGGCATCGCGCATCAGCGCGGCCGCAGTCAGTCGCGGGTGATGGCCGTCGAAGTGAGGCGTTAAGACGAATGGTGTGTTGACGGGAGAATGGAAGGACACCGTTGCGACCGTGAGTGGGGATCGCGGTTCTGGCGATCCCGCTCACGGTCCGAGGAGAGCAGCGATGAATACCAAGAGCATGAAACTGGCGGGTTTGCTGATGTTGGTGATGGGGTTGTCGGCGTACGCCGGCACGGCGAGCAGTTCGGCGGGAGCGAGTTCGAGTCGATGGGGTTCGGGGACGGCGGTGGCGACGGCGGACTACGACGGCGGCGGGCAGGGCTTTGCCCGGACGGACACGAAAAGCGGTCGCGTCAGCACCGCCCGTGGTGTGGCGTTCGGCTTCGATGAGGGCGGCATGAGTCTTTCGACGAGCTACGCGGTCGCGCCGCTGCTCGGCCCCGCGGTGGCCGGTACGTTCAACCTGGCCATTGGAGTCGACGGCAGTGTGGCCGGCAGCGTGGGCCGCACGGTGGCCACCGGCGGCGGGAGTCGGGAGGCGCGGGCGGGTGGTTTCGCGTCGCCCGGGTCGCGGCATGAATCGCCCGCGTCGGGCGCGCGTGTCAGTGGCCGTACGGGTCGGGGAGGGCGGGTCGTGAGTAGTTCCGATTCATACACGCGTGCCCCGGAGCGTGTTAAGAGAGTCGGGCAGCGTGTCCGTCGCGTCCGGCGAGTGGTGCGGCTGCGATAAGCCGGGCGCCGGGCGCGTCGTGCAACCGCGAAACGGGCGGCGTGTATAAAACGGCGAAGACTGGCTTTCCTCCTGGTGTTCGCCCGCGGCGGTGCCTCTGCCCGGCAGGTCGGGGCACCGCCGAACACCACGCCACAAAAAGCCCCGTCCGGCCGATGGATCGACCGGACGGGGCGTTGTCCTTTGAACACTCGAGGACGATCGAGTTCTCCGTCGTCAGTTCGGCCCGCCGGCCTCCAGCGCGGTGATGAACGGTGGCACGTCCGCCAGCGTGATATCGCCGCTGCCGTCCATGTCGCCGGGGCTGCAACCCGGGGCGAGCGGTACGGTGCCGAAGCACGCCTGGAGTGACGCGACGTCGTCGAGATCGACGTCGCCGTCGCCGTTGAAGTCGCCGTCACCGGCCACCGACTCGCAGCCGAATGCCGTCACGCGGAAGTCGTCGAGCGCCGCCTCCACGAGCGACCCTTCGCCCTCGTCGGACGCCACGAAGCGCAACTGGATCTCATCCGTCACTTCCACGAAATCGGACACGAAGAACTCGTGGTAGAACCAGCCGCCGGACGCCTGGGTTCCGCCGGGCCCCACCGTTTCCGCGTTCACCCACGTCGACCCGCCGTCGTTCGAGATGTCCACCACGAACACGTCGGCCCCGGGTACCGCGCCGGTGTCGTTGGAGTACCATCGCCAGTAGCTGACCACGGCGGTCTCGAATCCGGTCAGATCGATGACGGGTGAGATCAGGGTGGTCTTGCCGTCGTCGATGTCGTAATCACCCAGGGTGAGACCGGCCCGGTAGTCGGTGACGTAGCAGTCGGTGCCGGGCGAGGGGGTGTGGTCGTTCTCGGGCTGGGCCTCGGTGCCCTGCGGGTCGTTCCGGTTCCAGATGCCGGTCGTGGCGTCGTCGTCGGGTGCCCCGACCGTCCAGCCTTCGTCGCCGCCTTCGAACGAGTCCTCCATGAGGAGGGTGACGACGCCGACCTCGGCGGTGTGCACGGCCGACGGCGCCGTGGCCGGGCTGCGGACGACGCCGCTCTCTGTCCCTTCCGCACTGAAGTAGAATTCAGGCGTGGCGTCGCAGTTCGCCGGCGGGAGCGTGGCCAGATAGTGATCGCCGCTCACGTGCGTGAGCGGGACGGCCACGTAGTCGCCGCCGTAGTACCGGTAGTGCAACTGCGGCGTGTCCGGCACGAGGCTTTCTTCGCCTTCCACGACGCGAACCGCGATGTCGGTGGGCACGCCCGGCTCGAGCAACTGGGGCAGCCCGTCGGGGAACCCGATCGACAGCCGTCCGCCGGTAGCGATGATCTGCACGTCGTCGATGTTCCAGCCGGGGTAGGTCAATCCGCCGTCGGTCGGGCCCATGCCCCAGCGGAGGTACACGGTGCCTTGTTCGTCGGCGATGTCCGAGATGTCGTACTCCTTGTACTGCCACGCGCTGTCACTCACGTCGACGCCGAGATCGGTGGCCCGCCAGATGACGGTCCAGTTGCGGCCGTCGTTACTGACCTCGATGGTCGCCTCGTCGAAGTCGGAGTTGGACTCCACGCCCAGCCACCGCCAGAACGTCAGGGTGACGTCGTTCAGGCCGGTGCAGTCGAGAGCGCTGGTAGTCAGGTACGTGGCGGGCAGGCTGTTTTCGTAGTCGCCGTCGAGATTGTAGCCGTACACGTTGTCGCCGGTCCGGCCGCTCATGGGATCACCGTCGTGCGTGCCGCCGCCGGTCGGCTGCCCGAACGCCCACTGGCCTTCCGTATCCCATTCGGGGTCGGCGTCCATGGGGAAATTGTAGACCACGTTCGGCGTGGCGAAGGCGTAGCATTCGCCGCCGCTGTCGTCCACGGTCAGGTTGCCCTGCGCGTCCTCCGCTTCGACGAGGAAGCGATACTGCGTGCTGAAATCCAAGCCGGTGAGCAGGAGAACGTGCTCGGTGGTCGCCCGGCTCTCGGCGGACGAGTCGTTCAGGGCGTCGCACGCCAGCCCGTAGCGGACGGTGCCGATGGCCGGTTCGTTCGTTTCGAACGCCACCGTCGCCTGCTCCGAGCCGATCTCGATGACCCGCACGTTGGTAATGACCGGGCCCTGGCAGTCCACGCCCGCGGTGCCTTCCACGACCACGTCGGTGCCGCCTTGCCCGTCATCCGCGTCGATGTAGGTGGCGGTGAGCGTATCGGTGTCGGCCACCAGCAGCACGCCCTCCGCATCGGTGACGCTGATGGGGATTGTCCCGCGGAAGTCGGCCGTCTCCGGGGCCGTCTCGGTGAGCAGGACGGTTTCAGCGTCCGGCTCGGAATCCGACCGCACGGAGATCGTCACGGTTTGAATCGTTTCGCTGTCCGTGTTCAGGTCGCAGTCATTGACGCGGATCTCCGCGGTCGCTTCGCAGCCGTACAACGCGTTGCCGAAGCTCACCACGCCGGCCGACGAGCACGCGACCAGTTGCGGCGACGCGGCGATCGAGAACGGCTGCGGTCCTTCGGGCACGTTGTAGCCGGCGATCTCGACGCGGTACACGCCGGGGGCCGGATCGTCGATCACCACCTGCTCGATGTTGTTGACGTGGTCTTCACTGTCGCGCACCGCCGGCGCGGACGGGTCGGCCAGACCCGCCAGTGTCCACGGGTAGTGCACCTGCGAAGAGGGATCAATCACCCGCAAGTCCAGGTCGTTGACCAGGACGGGCATGACGTTGGGCGTGCCGGGCACGTCGTCCCACGCCAGGGTGACTTTGAGTTGCTCCCCCTCGTCAACCGAGACGAGCACGGAGACCACCTCGTCCTGTTCCACCGAGTCTTCGAGGAAGTTGCCGGCCCGCATCAGCTCGATGGCCGGGATGATCCGGACCGACCCGTACCCGAACTGGTAGTCGGGCCCGGTGTTGCCCAGGTCGACCGCCGTGTGGGCGAACAGGACCTTCAGCGTGGAGTTGCGCATCTCGGGCAGATCGGAATGCACGGCGCGGTAGTCCTCCATCAACAGCGCCGCCAGGCCGCACACGGTCGGCGAGGCCATCGACGTGCCGGACTTCGTGTTGTAGGCCGTGTCGCTCGACGCACTGCATGACAGAACATCGACACCCGGAGCGCAGATGTCCGGCTTGATCCGGTCGTCATCCGACGGCCCCCAACTGCTGAAGCTGCTCATGCTGTCGTCCTCGGCCACCAGGGCGCCGACCGTGATGTGGTTTTTGGCGCAGGCCGGCGGGGCTGTCGTGTGGTACTGCGTGCCGCAGCGGCCCGAACTGCGTTCGTTGCCGTTGGCCCACACGATCCGGAACGGCTCGGTGAACAGCGGGTTGGACCCGTCGCCACGGACGATGGTGTCGATCAACGCGCCGGTCGCCCCGTAGTTGCCTTCCCACTCGCACGGATACCCGTTCGGCGCCGTATTGGTGCCGATCGAGTTGTTCGATATGTCCGCCCCGTGCTCGTTGATCGCCTCGCCGTAGTTCTGCTCAATGTCGCCGGGATCGGTGTAGAGGAAGCCCTCGTGCAATCCACCTTCCTGCTCGAAGCCGTAGGAGATGATGGTGACGCCCGGGGCCATGCCCCTGTTGTTCCACTCGGCCACGCCCGCGCTGCCGACGGTCCCGGCCACGTGCGTGGCGTGGTCATCCATGCCGGACGAATCGTAAGCGGTGGCGCGATCTTCGAAGTCCACGTGCGTCGCGCGAACGGTGCCCGCGTCGTACACGAGCACGTTGACGCCGGTCCCGTCGAGGTTGTAGGGGAAGGACTGCGCGTCGTCGGCGCCGGTGCGCTCGCGGTTCTCCGCGTTGATGGGCGACATCCGTGGCAGCGGCGGCTCAATCCACTGCACCGCGTCCTCCTCGGCCAGCAGCTTGACCTGCGACACGGGCAACTCGACGACCAGGCCGTTGATCGCGAGCACGGACGAGCGGACGCGGGCGTCGTACGCCTCCAGCACGTCGAACCCTTCGGTCTGCGGGTCGACGTCCCGGTGGAAGATCACGTACACGCCGATCACCGGATCCGCCGGGTCCGCCGACAGGTCGTCCGCTTTGACGATCGCCCACTCGCGAACGATGTCATCGATCAGGTCCCGGTGTAGCTTCCAGTCGCGTTGTACTGGCTGGGCGTCGATCAACGTGCCCGCCCGGCGGAGCGCGGCGGCGTCAGCCCCGCCCGCGGCGACGGTCGCGAAGAACGCGTTGTTGCCCAGGCTGCCGAGCAACTCGACCCCGGACTCGGCCATCGCGGTACGCGTGGCCGGCGTGACCGGTTCGCTGAACTGCACGATGACGTGTCGATCGCCGTCCCGCAAGCCGGTGGTGGCGAGCGTCTCCACCACTTCCGCTCGGCTCTTGCCCGACAACTCGGACATGCCCGACTGCCATTGGATCTGACCCCGGGCGGGTGAGACCGCGCCGATCAACACGAGTAGACTTCCCACGATCAGCGCCAGGTCTGGCCGGCCGCTCGGGGTGGCGCGGCGACCGTCGGTTCGTCCTACCATTGCGCAATACCTCCTTACTTTGGATCCTTGGCACCAGCGTCGAGCATTCGTCGTTTGGAGAAAGACACGCCTCGAGTGGAAGCGGCCCGGGCCGACCCTGAAAGGGCGTCGAATTGGGAACGAGCGATCCCATCCTGGACCCATCCCGTTTCCATCCCGTTCCCATCCCCGTCCCCATCCCCGTCCCGTTCCATCTCATCCACCGCGACGCCGGCCTGGCTTGCCGCCAGTCCGGCACGGACCGTTTCCGTTGACGGAACCGGAACCGGCCAGCGCCCGTGGATCCGCGGTCCACACACCGCCCGGCCGGATCGCCGACGGCGCCGGATTCCGCCGCTCCTGGAATTCGCCCGAATACGCAGTGTACCGGATCGGAGGGGCTCAATCCATCCCCGTTACTGATGCCGCCGCGCTCCGAGGCCGATCGACGCGAGATGCGCGTCCGAATCGAGACAGCCGGCATTCGGCGGGCGCATTGAATATCGGACGCAATGACCGGGGGCCCCATTTACACGGAGATCGGGTGGCGGCGGTTGTGGAGGTACTTGGCGGTGTGGACGGCCACGAGGATCTTGACGTCGGTGCGGACATCCTCCACCGGGCGGTGGACGCGGAGTTTCAGCTCCCGGCATCGGGCGATGATCTCTCGCAGCACCTGATCCACCGCGTACTCGTTCTGGCCCGTCCACTGCGACACCGACTGGCGGACTTCCGCTTGCCAACGACGGAGCAGGGCACTGGCGGCCGGCCAGTCGGCGTACTTCTGCGCGGTGGAGAACAGGTGCAGCAAGTCTTCATCGAAGGGGTCGGGGCAGTCGATCCCGTATCGGTCGCGACGCTCCGCGTAATGCTCACGCAGCGTCTTGCGGAGATTCGGTAACGAGTCGACGTGGCGGCGGGAGTGGACCGGTTGTTTCGCGCCCCTCAGCTCCTTCATCAGTTCGTCCACGTAAGCCAGCTTCTTGAGTGCCGGCCAGCCGGCATACCGCCTGCGCCACTGCGAGCCCGGCCTGAGCCACACGGCGAATGTCTCGGCGAAGTCCTCACACGGGTGGCTCTGGGCGTACCACAGATCGAGGTGCAGGACGTAGCGCTTGCTGAATGGCCTCGGGCGGTAGGCGTCGGGATAGGGCTTGGAGGACTTGCCGAACACCTGCTGCCACTTGCGCTTGCGGCGAAGCCGAAACGCACTGTCCAACGCGTGTCCCGCTTCGTGCCGAAGAATGCGCATGCACCAGTCGCGGCTGCCGCCCTCCACTTCGCTCATCTGGCGGTTCTCGAGTTTGATCAGCCGCGGGTGGGTCAGGTAGAACGGGATGGCGATCCCTGGAATCCCATCCGGCGAGAACCACTCGTCGGAAAGCCAGACGTGGGGGCGGAAACTGAGCCCGCGCGATGCCAGTTGGTCGTACAGGGTCGCCACCCGCCTCTCCACCTCCGTTCCCTCAATGCGCAGACCGAGATCGCACATGCGGGTGTCGAGCAGGCGCTCGTCAGGCCAGTCGGTCCACACCGGGTGGGCTCGGCGTCGAGACTTGCGGGTGGCTCTGCGTTGTGCCATCAGATAACGCGCTTTTCCCTGGAAGTCATGGTAGACCTGAATGATCGAATCCAGCCGATGGCATGGACCGCCCGCTGACTCCACGCAGCCGGTCTGTGTCCTCGGCCCATCCTATCCTATGAAACATAATACGCGGATTGTCCCGTCAATCCACCACTCCGTAGGGGCGGTACCGCAGGCCGAGGGTCAGAATTCGCTGGACCAGCGCGTCGTACGGGACCCCGGCCTTGTGGGCCGACTCGGCGAAGTCCTCCCCGTAGGCGAGGTGCGGGTTGGGGTTCGCCTCCAGCAGGTACAGCCGACCGTTCGCGGTGAGCCGATAATCCATGCGGGCATAGCCGTTCATGCCGAGCACGCGGTACACCCGCTTGGTGACCCGGGCCATCGTGTCCTCGGTCCCGGCCGGCAGGTCCTTCGCGGCCCGCGTGGTGATCCCGCTTCGCTTCTGGTAGCCGAGATCGAATTTGACCTTCGACGTCGCGATGCGCGGGGCGTCGTCCGGCAGATTGCGGAACACCATTTCCCAGGCGGGGAAGGTCTGCAATCGCTGGTTGCCCAGCACGCCCATGTACAGCTCCCGCCCTTCGATATACTGCTCCGCGATCGCGTCCGTCTTGAGCTGCTCGTGGACGAATTCCACCCGCTGCTTGAGCTTCTCGTCGTCGTGGACGATCGACGCCTGGGCGATACCCGCCGACGCGTCCGAGACCGTCGATTTGACGAACAGGGGGAATTCCAGCCGCTTGGGCCGCCGGGCCACCCGGCCCATCGGGAAGACCCCGAACCGGGGCACGCGGATGCGGTGGTAGGTCAGGACCTGCTTGCACAGGGCCTTGTCCCGCGAAAGCATCATGCCCCGCGGGTTGCAGCCGGTGTAGGCCTGCTTCAACAGCTCCAGGAACGCGACCACGTGCTGATCAAACACGGTGATGCCGTGGAAGTCCTCGAGCAGATTGAACGTGATGTGGGGCTTGAACCGCTCGATTGCCGTCTTGATCTGGGCGAGCTCGTCGCCGACCCCGAGTGGACGCACCTCGTGCCCGAGTTCCTGCAGCGTGACCTGGATGTCGTACTCCGTCTTCCAGTCGGTCATTTCCTCGACCGTCTTGTCCGCCGCGTCGGCCGGCGGCATGCAGTCCTCGTGCATCAGCAGCAGTACGCGTCGCTTTCTCATACCAGGACCTCGTGAAATCGGGCACGATATCGTGCCGCAAGGCGCAGCAACAAGCCCTTCGCGTCCGACATTATCGTACGGTTCCGCGACGGATCAACTGCCAGCCGCAGCCGCCGACTCCGCCACGCCAAGTCGGCCGCGACTTGATCGAGCGCGTATCGAGCCTGGAAGCTCTGGTAGGGTGGGTGCTGGCGAAGCCGGGCGTGCGCCCTTTGGATCAGCGTGACCAGGCTGGTGCCGCGGCTGGCGTGCGGCGTGTCGCCGACCAGGCGCCGCAACATGGCATCGAGGTGGCGGGCGGGGTCCGTCTTCCAGTACGCCGTTTTGGCCTCGTAGTGTTCGCGCAGCGTGGTCGTGGCTTGTGTTATCGGCCAGACGTGCCGGCGCGATCGGACGGCCGGCGTCTTGCCGGCTAGCTGTGCCATCAACCTGTCCACGTATTCGAGTTTCGCGACGGCGGGCCAGCCGCGGTAGCGGCGGCACCAGCTTCGCGGGGACGCCAGCCACACCGCGAACGTCTCGGCGAAGTCCTCACAGGGGTGGCTTTGGGCGTACCAGTAGCCCAAGTGGAGCACGTGATCGCGGCTCCTGGTCCGCGGCCGGTACGTGGTCGGGTACGGCACGCTGGGTCGGCCGAACAACTCGCGGTACTCTTTGCGGCGACGGAGTCGGAACGCGTTGTCGATGGCATGCCCGGCCTCGTGGCGAAGCAGTCGCATACACCACGCCGTGCCGCCGCCGATGACCTCCCGCATCTGTCGCCGCTCCAACCGCCGCAACCGCGGGTGGGCGAGGTAGAACGGGATGCCGATGCCCGCGCTGCCATCCGCGCAGAACCACTCCTCGGCGAACCAGCAGGGGGGACGCAGCCGTAGACCCCGGTTGGCCAGTTCGGCGTACAGCCGATCGACGCAGTCGACCACGGGGCTGTCCGAAACCCGGATCCGCAGGCTCCGCAACCGCGTGTCGAGCAGTTGGTCGTCGGTGTAGCTGGCCCAGACGAGCTGGTGGTCGATGGGTCGGCGGCGCTTTCGGTCTCGCTTCGGATGTCGGCGCGATCGGCTGGCGGCCCGGCGCGACGCCCGGCTTGCGGATTGGCGGGTTTGCATTCTGCGGGCCATGCGGGTTCTACCATACGCACCGGCCGCCCCGCTCGCCAGCGTTGGTCGGCATCCGGCGGTGCTTCGACCCACACTTCCGCAGAGCCGTCCTCCCTCCCGCCCGCCGTTGTGGGGTTTCTGCGCTGCTTCGGGCCGGTTTTGGCTGGTCCGGCCCTTGCAATAGCCCGATATTTTGCTAGAACCGCGTGCCGTGCCGGTGTAGCTCAGTGGCAGAGCGGTGCTTTCGTAAAGCACAGGTCGTGGGTTCGACCCCCACCGCCGGCTGTCCGGTTCCGGGGCGCGAGCCGTGGCATTCCGTCTCGGTTCGTGCCGTTGGCCGGTCGGGTGCACCCCCCAGGTAGTCGTCCGCCCGCGTGTGCAGTGTCAGCCGCCGGTGTTCACGAGGAATACGGTCGTCGCGCCCCGCAGTCAGCGGGTAGCCGATGGTGGCAGATCCCTCGGAACCGCGAAGACCCATTACGGTTGTGCGATCATTTGCTGCAGTTCCGCGAAGTCACGCAGGTCGATATGGCCCTCGGTGTCCAGATCGGCCCGGGCGCACGCGGCCGCCCGCTCGGTCCCCGGCCCGGCCAGGCACTCGCTCAGCATCGCGTAGTCGCCCAGGTCCACCTCGCCGGTGCAGTCCATGTCGCCGTCCATCGCCGAACCACACTCGGTGAGCTTGAACGTGGTTAAGATCGTCGGCGTGTCCACCGTGGCCGCCACGTAAAGGTCGCCGACGGCGTCGATCGCGAGGTACGCGGGCGACGGCGTGATCACGTCGTGCAGGTAAGAGTAACGGAGCGTGCTTCCGGTGGCGTCGAGTTTCGTGACGAAGTTCGTGTAGAACGTGCCGCTCGCGTACGGCGGGAAGTCATCCGACCTCGTGTGGCCGGTTACGTACGCGTTTCCCAACGCGTCGACGGCCAGCCCGTAGCCGTGATCGATCTGCTCGCCGCCCAGGTAGGTGACAAACGAGAAGTCCGAGCCGTCCGGGTTCAACCGGGCGACGAAGGCGTCGTCGCAGTTGTAGTCGGCGCCGAAGGGCACCTCGCAACCGTGATACTCACCGGCGAATTCCTCCTGGTACGCGCCGGTGGTGGTCGGGAATTGGATGGATTGGGTGTGGCCCGCGAAGTAAAGGGAGTCGTCCGGGCCCACCGCGATGGCGCGGGTCGATTCGATCTCCTCGCCGCCGAGGTACGTGCTGTACTCCACCGTGCCGCCGTCGGCGGAGAGGCGGGCGGCGAACGCGTCCCCGTTCCCGCCGGTTGCGCTCTGGGCAGGGTTCACCGTCGGAAAGTCGTCGCTGTCCGTCTCGCCCGCTACGTAGATCCGCCCGGCGGCGTCCAACGCGATTGTTCGAATCGAGTCATCCATGTATCCGCCGAAGAACGTGCTGTAGAGCAGTTCGCTTCCGTCCGCCGAGATCTTGGCGATGTATCCGTCCGACCAGCCGTAATAGGGAAAGCCCGCCAACTCGTCCTGGATGGGGTTGGCGAGCGGGAAGTCGAGCGATTCTGTGCTGCCCGCGATGTAGATCTCGCCCGCATCGTTCACCGCGATGTCGTAGCCCCACTCGGACCGCGACGCGCCGAGAAACGTGCTGTACAGCAGTTGCCCGTCGGTGCCCGCGAGCTTCATCACGAAGGCGTCGTATTGGACGCTGCCCCGTTCGGCCTGGAGCGGGTTGAGCAGGGGGAAGTCGTCCGAGCCCGTGGTGCCGACCACGTAGACGTCACCGGCCGCGTCGAGGGCGATCCCGCCCGGAATGTCGTGCGCCGCCCCGTCGAACCACTCCGACCAGATGACGTCACCGGCCGGGTCGAGCTTGATCACCAGGGTCGCGTAGTTGCTGCCCCATCGTGCGGCGAGAATGTACGCGTTCCCGTCCGGGTCGACGGTGACATCGTGGGGATCGATGTAGTTGCCGTACTCGCTCAGGACGTGCTCGTAGACGACGCTGGGATCATCCGCGCGAGTCGCCGAGGCGGCGGTGGCTACCAGCGCCAGTGCCGCAAGGGTTCGGATCGTCGATTGATGCGTACGGTGGACGACGTTGGCCTGCAACATGTTTCGCTCCTTCTCTTGATTCGGGGGTGAATGGGGCGGTCCGTGGTGTCGATCGCGGTGCGAGTGTTCACCCGGTCGGCTCGCGTCGCGACGCATGCCGCCGTCCGGTTGGCGGCCAATGGCTTTACTCGTTGGTCGCGCTCGCACAGCGTTCCTTACAGGGCCGGCCCAAAATGTCTCGCTGTAAAGTGCGAGTTTGCGTGGGCGTGCCGCACGCACCCGCGATGGCGCGAAGCGAAGGGCGCACCGACGAACGGTACTGGCCACACCCGCGAATGCCGTCAGGCATGAAAACGCGCGGCGGCCGCCGGGGACGTTGGGCAGCCGCCGCGTTGTCGCCGTTCGAGCGTTCACACGTTCGTACGGCCGGGTTGACAAGAATCCTTCAGAGTCTCTCAGCGCTTCAGGGACCCGGAAAAACCGGTCTGCACGTCCTACTTCGCCTTGACGGCGATTTTGCGGGGGACGGCCTGCTCCCTCTTCGGCAAGTGGAGCATCAGAATGCCGTCGTGCAGCTCGGCCTCGATGCGGCTCGCGTCAACCATCTCGCCGATCTGGAAGGACCGGTAGAAGTCGCCGACGCCGTACTCGCACTGCAGGTAGTCGCCGCGCTCCGGAAGCTCGCGCGGCTGCACGCGGCCGTACACCGACAACTCGCCGCGCTCATACCGGATGTCGAGATCGTCTGCCTTCACGCCTGGCATATCCGCCAGGAGCAGTAACTTGTCGTCGCGCTCCAGGATGTCTACGCTCGGGACGTAGGTACGGCCGGAGCGCATCCGTTCGGCCGTCTGAATGTCCTCGGTTTCCCGTTTTTCGATTGACGTTTCGTTTGCCATCGGAACACCTCCGTGGAAGATTCTGACCGTACTCGACTGCACCGACCCCGCGGGCCGTCGGCTACGCCGTCTTCACCGTGATCTGTCGGGGCTTGGCCGCCTCGGCCTTGGGCAGATTGATCCGCAGCACGCCGTTGTGCGCCACCGCCTCGACCTTGCTGGCGTCGACTTCGGAGGGCAGGGTGATCGACCGTGCGAACTCGCCCACGCCGCGCTCGTGGCGATGGTAGGTCCATTGTCCTTCCATCGGGCCACGCCGCCCCTTGATCGTCAATTCGTTGCCCACCGCGAGGATCTCGAGGTCGTTTTTGCCGACGCCGGGCAACTCCGCCTCCACGCACAATCGATCCCCGGCGTCCCATATGTTCACGGCGGGATAGCCCGTGGCCCGGGCGAACGGCCGCCTCGACAGCCCCGCGTCGAAGGCGTTGAACAGGCGGTCCAGGTCCCGTCGCAGTTCGTCGACGCGATTCGTTGAAAACATCCTTTGACCAAACACTGTTGCACCTCCTCTTCTCTTCGTTCACGTACGTTTGTTGTTCGTCGTGGTTCGGGCGTCGGCCCGACACGAGACATGGAGCAACCCGCGTGCCAGAGCCGCGGCACGGCGGCCGCGTTCGCAAGGTGCTTTTTGGCATGGAGTTGTGGAAAGGCCCCCGCCGGGTCGTCCGCCGCGCGGGTCGGTCATTTCGGCAGACGGCCCCTCGGGCTGGCAGCGGTCAAAACGGCGCTGGTTACACGGCGGTTATGCCGCGGTCCACCGAGGGGCTCCGCCCGGAAGTGATCCGCCTTGTCACCCGAGTTGGGCGCGGGACGGCGCGGGGTGAACCGCGCGTGCCGCGAGCCGCCCCCCGGGCCATGGCGCGGGTGTCATCCAATGGCACCGGCAAGCCGGACCCCGCCGACTTGCAGGCCGGACGCTGCCCGCCGACCGGACAATGAAAACCGTTCGCAACGAGGCGGCAGGGCGGGTTCCGTCCTCCGAAGGGACGCCGAAAACCGCTCGCGAGGAGAGGTCGACATCGAGGCTGTCGCGCCAGGGACGACGCATCAACCACCGGTCCGTTGCCGTCAGCGCCGTCCGCCGTGTCCACCGGTGGTTACTCTTTCGGCGGCGAACCTTCGTCCTTCTCGTCCACCGGCCGGAACATGAGCCGGGCACGATTCACGTCGGGGTAGATCTCGAACAGGCTGTTGACGCGGGTCAGGTTGAGCACCTGCTGGATCACGCCGCGGACGCCGGCGAGCTTCACGTCGCCGCCGCGCTTGGCCAGCTTGGCGTGCAGCCGCACGAGGACGCTGAGCCCGTAGCTCGAAATGTAGTCCAGGTCCGCGCAGTCCACGATGATCCGGGTCAAGCCCGACTCGACCAGCGTGCTGAGCTCTTCGACGAACTGCTCGGCGGTGTCCGAATTGAGCCCGCCATCCGCCCGGACGATCAACACGTCGTGGTCAACCTCGCTGTAGTAGAACTCCATCGATACGTCCCTCTGCCGGGCGCGGCCATTCGTGCCAACGCGGGCCCCGCCGTGCCGTCGTGTCACGGGCGGCGGCGACCGCGACGGGCGGCTACTGCTTCAACGGCCGGCCCAGGTTCTTCTGCAGGCTGTCGATCTTCGATTCGAGCCGGCCGGGCGGGCCCTGGCGGGCGTCGATTTTGATCGCGCACGAGATGCGCACGCAGTCCTGGGCCATCCGCTCGTAGCACGCGGTGACGACCTTCATGCACTCGTCCCACTCGCCTTCGATCACCGTGCCCATCGGGTTCAACCGGTAGGGCAGCCCGCTCTTGTCAATGATGTCCAGGCTGCGGGCGACGTACTGGCTCAGGGAGACGCCTTTGTCCATCGGGGACATCGAAAACTCCAGCAGCACCGACATGGCAGGTTCCTTCCTGGAGCGATCGGGACGCGGTACCGGGCGACAACGGCGCCGGGTCACGCGCCCCCGCCCGCCCCGCGGGTCACACGTTGAACTTGATCAGGATGACGTCACCATCCTGGACGACGTAGCCCTTGCCCTCCTGGCGCACGATGCCGCTGGCCTTGGCCGCCCTGTAGTCCCCCGCCTCCGCAAGCTGATCGAACGCCACCGTCTCCGCCCGGATGAACCCGCGGGCGAGGTCGGTGTGGATTTTGCCCGCCGCTTCCAAGGCGGTGCAGCCGCGGGGGATCGTCCACGCCCGGGCTTCGGTCGGCCCGGCGGTGAGGAACGTAATATACCCCATGGCTTCGTACGCCGCCTGGATCAGTCGGTTCTGCGCCGGGGCGGTCAACCCGAGGTCCTGCAGGAACGATGCGCGGTCGGCCTTGTCCAGCCGGGCGATTTCCGCTTCGACCTCGGCACTGAGGTTAATGGCGCAATGGG
This sequence comes from uncultured Phycisphaeraceae bacterium, assembly GCA_964495075.1. Taxonomy (GTDB): domain Bacteria; phylum Planctomycetota; class Phycisphaerae; order UBA1845; family UBA1845; genus JAFGJQ01. The sequence continues at coordinate 34,526 of CAZBUJ010000032.1, read as the reverse complement.
CGTGTGCCGGCACCGCGGTGACGGCCGCCGCCGCCCGGTCCTCCCCGACGTTGTACACCACGATCAGCGGCTTTTCGGTCAGGAAGGGGAAGCTGGCCAGCAGACCGGCCGCCTCCGTCGTGCTTTGCAGCACGCTGCCGATCGGCTGTTCGTTTTCCAGGGCGTCCCGGCACTGTTCCAGGACGGCCAGCTCGCGCTTCTCCTCGTCGTGCTTGGTGGGTTTCTTCAGCGCAGCTTCGAGCTTCTCGATTCGCCGGGTGACGGTTTCCAGGTCGCCGAAGATGAGTTCATCCCACACTTCGCGGAGGTCGGCCGCGGCGTCGATGCGGTTGCGGTAGGGCGGCACGGCGTCGTTTTCGAAGTCCCGCAGCACGACGATCAGCGCCTCCGCCTGCCGGATGTCGGGAAGGTGCTTGCGTAGCTGGTCCTGCCCGTGGGCGTCCGCCAGCGAGAATCCTGGAAAATCCGAGTACTCGATGGTGGCGTGGGTCGTCTTCTTCGAGCCGAAGATCGGAGCGAGGGCGTCCACCCGTTCGTCAGGCACCTGCACCGAGGCGCGTCGCATCTGGGGCATGGCCCCGGGCGTCGGTTCGACACCGGTGGCCGCCGTGAACAGCGTGGATTTCCCCGACTGCGGGAGCCCGATGATTGCGCAGTTCATGAGTGTCCAACCCCGAAAAGGCGCGATTGTAGGCTGGCGGAGGACCGGGTCAACCCGTACCTCCGTGGTCGCGGCCGGGCTGAATGGGCCGTTCCGCGGTCTGGACGCCCCGTCAGGCTAAATCTTGATCCGTTAAATCCAGGACAGAGTTGTTGAGCCGCTTCAGGGGCTGTAGAATTCAATGATATTGAACGATCCTCCCCACAGCGGATGGGAGCGCGCGCCGAAATGAATGACTGGTATGACGCGGAACAGCGCATCGAACGGGCTCAGCAACTGTCGGAGTCCCGACGGTGGGAGGATGCGCTGATCGAGGTGGAGGCCGCCCTCGAAATCAATCCGCACAACGCGGCGTGGCACGCCCAGCGCGGTGTCCTGCTCGATCAACTCGAGCGGTTCGAGGAGGCCATTACGGCCTTTCATGCCGCGCTGGCCCTCCAGCCCGGCGATCCGGACATCGCGATTTCGCTGAGCATCGATCTCGCCCGCCTCGCGCGGTTCACCGAGGCGCTGGACCTGCTCGCGGAGCTGGCCGAGAACGAGCCGGATTGCGAACCCGTCTTCGCGCAGCGGGTCATGATTTACGCGGAGCTGGGCGACCACGACAAGGCAGAGGAGATGTTCTACCTCGCCCAGCAGATCACCGAGGACTCGCCGTACGCATTCTTCCACATGGGGACCTCGCTCGCCATGCGGGGGCAGTACGAGCGGGCGATTTACTGCTGGCGGCGAACGCTCGAACTGGATCCCGAGTTCCCCGGTGTGAACCAGCGGATCGGGCGGGCGTACCGGTCGATGGGCGATCTGGACCGGGCCCGCGGGCACTACTTGGCCGAACTGCGGGAGGACCCGGGCGACACGGAGGTGCTCATGGAACTCGGCGAACTCGAACTTCACGCCGAGAACTACGAGGGGGCCCACGCCAAGTTCCGCCAGGTCGTGGAACTGGATCCGGATAATGCCTCCGCGCTGGTGGCCATGGGTGAGGTTCTGTTGCGGTGCGGGCATGCCCAGCGGGCCCTGGATGCGCTCCAGCAAGCGCTCGCCCTCGACCCGGATCACCCGACTCTGAACCTGCACCTCGGCGAGGCGTACCTGTTCCTGGCCCGCGGTAAGGATGCCCGGCGCTACCTCGAAAAAGCCGTGGAGGAGGACGCCCAGAGCGAGCAGGCGTTGATGGCGATGGGCAACTGCCTCCTGCAACTGGGCCTGCCGGACCAGGCCGCGTTCATGTTCCAGCGGGTCATTGCGATGACGACTGAGTCCCCGTACGCCCATCACAATCTGGGCGTCTGTTATTTCACGCAGGGCCGGTACGAGGCCGGTCTGGAGCAGTGCCGCCGGGCGATCAAGTTGAAGCCGGACTACGTCCTGGCGTTGCAGAAGGCGGCCCTGGCCTGCGTGGAGCTGGGGCTCTGGTCGGAGGCGGAATCCTGCATCGATCGGGCCCTCGCGGTGGAGCCCGATCAGGACGCGCTCAAGCAGTTGAAACGACGGCTGTGGCGGCATCGGGTTTCGTGGTGGGTGCGGCGGCTTCTGGGCCGGCGCCACCCCTCCGCGTGACACCCGATTGGCCGTGTGACCCCAATCCGCCATTGAATTCCAGTCCGTCTTGACGAAAATCGTGCAACCAGGACAGTGGTGCGACAGTACAATGTCGCTAAGGGAAGCAATGTAAGTCCAGGGTGCTCAACAGGAGATGCGAGAACGATGAGCAGACGGATCCTTTTGGCGACGTTATCGGTGCTCGTGGTGCTGACCGTCGTTGTCACGGATGGAAACGCGCAGTCGCCGAAGAGAAAGTCACGGTCAGCCCGGGACGAGATGTACCGGACGCTGCCCGTCGACGACATGATCCGCCAGGCGGCGGAGAATGTATCGCGGCGGTACAACCTCAACGGCGACCAGGCCCAGTTCACGCAGGACATGATGGCCGCGCGGGTCTACAAGTTCCTCGACGAGCACGAGGATGAGATCTGGCCGATCATCCGGGACATGTCTCGCTATCAGAACCCCAACAAGCGGCTGCCGCCCAAGGCGGCGAAGCGGATGGGCAAGGCGTTGAAACCGCTGTTCCTGGAGGCCCGGGCCGCCATCCTCGAAGCCAACAGCGAGTGGCGGGAGATCCTCAGCCCGGAACAGAAGCGACTGCACGACCACGACCTCAACGAGATGCAGCATTCGTTCAAGGAACTGGACGATCGCTTCACCAACTGGTCCGAGGGCAAGGTCACCGACGAGCAAGGGATATTCCCGTCGGAGCGCGAAGATCGTCCGCCGGTCGATCCGAAGATGCCCGCCCTCAAACAGTCGTCGGCGGACCGTGCCCGTGAGATGAACGTGGAGTGGTGGGACGGCTACGTCGGTGGTTTTATCGAGGATTATGAACTCGACGACGGGCAGGTCACGACCGCCCGCTCGATTCTGAAGGAACTCAAGCAGCGGGCCGAAGCGCAGAAGGCGGCCCGCAAGGCGGACTACGAGCGCGTGCAGCAGAAGCTCGACGAGGCGACCAGGGCGAAGGATCTGGACAAGCTGCACGCGGCCGAGGCGGAGAAGGCCGAATTGAACGCCTTCCTGCCCGTGCTGTTCAAGGAACTCAAGAAGCGGTTGGACACCATCCCCAGAACGGCCCAACGCGAGAAGTTCAAGGCGAAGCAGAAGAACTTCAAGTGGGACCATCGCCCGATCGGTACGCCGGTCGAGCCACCCAAGACCGACGAGAAGGCCGCCAAAGACACCAAAGGCGCCAAAGACACCAAGGATGACACCGGGTCAACGTCGGCGGACAAGGAGTCGAAGGACAAGAAGTGACCTGTCGACGGCGCGGACCCGCCAGGTTGTACATCCATGCACAAGCCCGCCTTTTCGGCGGGCTTCTTTAGACTTCGGTGGGGTCCGGGTCGCGGATGGTCCATTGACCGAGCATCTCCTCGACAAGCCCCATCGGAAGCCCCACCACGTTGGAGAAACTGCCCTCGATCGACGTGACGAATGCCTCGGCCTCATCCTGCACTCCGTATGCGCCGGCCTTCCCGACCCACGCGCCTGAATCCAGATAGGTCTCCAGCTCATCGGGACTCAGGGTACGCATGGTCAGCGTGCTGACCGCGTGGCGCGTGTCGCGGAGACCGTTCTCGGCGTTGAGCAGCGTGACGCCGGTGATCACCTGGTGGGTAGTTCCGGCCAGCGTGGTCAGGATCCGCCGCGCGTGGTCGACGCTCGTGGGCTTGCCGTAAATCTCGTTTCGGTACGTGACGATGGTGTCGGCGCCAAGGACGATGCCCGCCGGGACGCGGGCGGCCACGTCGGCTGCTTTCAGGTGGCTCATCGCCTCGGCGTAGGCGGACGGGTTCCGATGTGGCGGCAGCCGGTCAGACTCGTCCACGTGTGGGGCCACGGCCTCGAAACGATAGCCGGCCGCGCGCAGCAGATCGACCCGGCGCGGGCTACTCGACGCGAGGACGAGGGGCCGCGGGTTGGTCCGGTGGGCGTTCATCTGTGATTCCCGGGCGTCGTGATCGCGAGTCGGTCCGGGTCAGCCGGTGCGAGGCGATTCCGCGCTGATCGCGCACACGGGCTTGCTGGCCGCTCCGCCCGTCGAGAGGGTCTGGACGGTGGGGCGGATGAGCTTCTTTCGCTCCTTGCGTGCGGCCCGCCGGCGACGATAGACGACGATGAGCCGGCGCGAGAGGAAGTAGGCCGCCACCGCGCTGACACTGCCGATAATCGTGCAGCCCAGCCATAGTTCGGTGCCGAAGTTCATGGTCCACTCGAGCACGTACTTCCAGAACGCCGCCTCGTGCACGTGCCGCACCACGCCCCAGCCCGAATACTCGGGCGGCAGGGCCAACTGCATTTCCAGGGCCGCCCGGTCCGTGTTAGTGCTTCCGGTCAGAATCAACTTGCCCACCCACCAGCATGCCCCGTAGACCGGGATGGCGGTAAAGACGTTGGTGATCCAGACCACCGGGACGCAGACAGCCTTGTTGGCCCGAAGCAGCGCCGCCAGCGTGATCGAGATCACGGTGTGGAAGAACATCAGGGGGGTGATGGCCACGAACGTGGCGATCGCCACGCCCAAGGCAAGGCTGTGGGGCGAATCGTCCGCGTGGAGGATTCGCTTGTAGATGAAATGGCGCCAGCGTCGCTTGATTGTTGACACGTTCAGGACACCCCCGGGAGTGCGGTTTTCCCCACCTCGGTCCGTTTGTTTAATGTACTCATCGACCGTTCATCCGTCTGCGCGTGACTGCCACCGATATTCCGTCACGAGCCGACCACCGAACGGTTCGCGGCGGGCGCGATCCCGCCCGGATCGCCGGCGGCCCGGTTCCCGGCCAGGCACGCCGTCGTGGCCGCCATGACCTCCTCGACATCGATCTCGTGCATGCAGGCATGCTCGTACCGGCACTGCGAGCGTTGTCGCAGGTAGCACGGTGCACACGTCAGATTCGCCTGGAGCAGGCGCGCCTGCGTCGCATAGGGCCCGGTTCGGTTCGGGTTGGTCGGCCCCAGGATGCAGACCATGGGCCGTCCGAGGGCCGCCGCTACGTGGGCCGGCGCCGAATCATGACAGACCACCGCCGACGCCTGCTCAAGGATCGCCACGAGGTCCCGCAACCCGGACTTGCCTGCCAGGTTCGCAGGCTTAAGTTTCTTTGGAGACGTGGTTTGCGAACATATATGCCCGCAAAGTTCCGTCTCGTCGGACCCACCCAGCACCACCGTGGGCATGCTGTGATCGACCGCCAACCGGCTGATCAGCGACGCGAAGCGGTCGGCGAGCCACCGTTTCGTGTCCCACCGGGCACCGGGCAGCACGGCGGCGTACGGTTGGGTGATGTCTACGCCGTGATCAACTAGCATGTTTCGTGCCGCACTTCGCTCGGCGTCGGTGACGGCCAGGTCGAACGTGATCGGTACGTGCGCGAATCCCAGCAGCGGCGCCGCGAGGTAGTTCTTGTCCACGGCGTGGGCGTCGAGATCGGGCGTGTCGATCTCGTGCGTGTAGAACATCCACGCCAACTCCCGGGCCGTACGGAACCCCACCCGAGTGGGGGCGCCGGACGAGAACGCCAGAAAACCGCTGCGGAACAGCCCCTGCAGGTCGATGGCCAGGTCGAATCCGCGGACCCGCAACCGCTGGACAAAACCGGCGAACTCGCGACTGATCTGCAGGCTGCGTCCCACCCGGCCGAATCGGTGCCGGTCGAATTCGATGACCTCGTCGAGTTCAGGATGGTGGCGAATGAGGGGGGCGCATGCACTGGCCACCAGCCACGCGATATGGGCCCGGGGAAACCGCACCCGCAGCCCGTGCAGCACCGGCAGGGCGTGTATGACGTCACCGAGTGAGCTGGGTTTGATGAGAAGGATGCGTCGGTAGTCAGTCGTTTGCGTCATAGCCGGTCGAAAGTCCCTCACGCACCCAGTGTCCGTTCTTCATCAGCAGCTCATGCGGTCTGTAATTCGCTTTATAGCTCATTTTCGGGCACCCGGCGACGGTGTAGCCCAAGTAATAATAGTCCAGTCCGATGTCCCGGGCGTGCTGGATTTCCCACAGAACGGAAAATGTGCCCAGGCTGCGTCGGCGGTATTCCGGGTCGTAATACATGTACACCGAGCTGAATAGGCCGGGGCATTGGTCGGCCAGGCTCACGCCGATCAGCCGTCGCCCCAGCAGGTACCGGAACTCGACCGTCTCCACCGGCGAGCCGTAGAGGAAGTCCATGAACTCGTCGTAGGAGCCGGTCATGGTGCCGTCGTGCTCGCTCTTGAGGTAGCGGCGGTAGAGATCGTGTTTCTCCGCCGTCGGCTCGAGCGGCGCGAGTTCAACACGCAGATCGTGATTGGCCCTCCACACCCGTCGCATGGACCGCGATCGCCGGAATTCGCGCACCGGGATGCGGATGGGAACACAGGCCCGGCAAGTCGGGCAGGTCGGTCGGTAAACGACCCGGCCGCTGCGGCGGAACCCGCGGTCCATTAACGCCGCGTAGATTGCACCGTCCATCACCTCGACCTGGAAGCCTTCGCTTCGGGCGATCCGGTCCGGAAGGTATGGGCAATCGTGGCCAGCGCTCTCCGGGAGCGGGTGCTCGCGAATCAGTTGATCGACCAGTTGTCCGGCGATGTCGTTTTCTTCCCGATTCATACCACTTCAATGGTAGCCGATCGGGCGGCGTGGGTCAGGCGACGGTCAGCGTGATGACCCTTTCCGCCCACTGGGGTTTCGCTATAATTGCAGCACTTAGGGTGCGGTTTTGGAGGAATCCGATGCTCACGAAGTTCTATTCGGTCATTCCCGTGACGACCGTGGTGGCGTTGCTGAACCTCGACATCGCAGGCTGGTTGCAGGGCGACGAGGCGTTGAGCTTCGTCGCCAACTGGCTCGCCTCGCTCTGGACCGCTCTCGCCGCGCTGCTCATCAACGGGCTGTTGGGGACGGCGACCGGCACGGGCCTCTGACCGCGGCTTCGGCGCCTCGCCTCCGTTACGGCCCGTCGTGGCGGAAGGCGACTTTGATCACCCGGTTGGCCGATCGATGAGCCAGCGTCTCGAACGCCCGGCGATATGCCCGCAGTGGGAAGGTATGCGTCAGCAACCCGTCCGTTTGAATCCGTCCCGATCGAATCATCTCGAACACGACTTCGTATGTGTGACGCGTGTTGTCGTCGACGGGCTCCATCTGCCGCCCGTAGCTGCCGATCACCGTGACTTCCGACAGCCAAAGGGGCGTCGTGTCGACCAGCGCGATCTGGGAGGTGCCCAACTCGACCACCGTCCCCCGGGGGCGGGCGAACTTCATCGCGTCGGTCAGGCTGCGGCCCGAGCCGATGCAGTCGTAGACCAGATCGAAACCACCGGTCAAGAACTGGTTCCCGAACGGGCCCGGTAACCGGCGTCCGCCCACCAACGCCGCGATGTCGTCGTACCGCTCGGCATGCGTCCGCGACCGGCTCCAGCGGATGACCCGTGCCGCCCCCCGCCGATCGGCCAGTACCGCTTGGTGCTCGTGGCGCACGACGATGGCGACGTCGGCGGTGTCGTCCATCGCCCGGATGGACGCCAGGCAGGCAAGTCCGATGATCCCGCCGCCGAGGACCAGCACGCGTTCCGATGGCCGCGGCGGTCGCCGCCACACGCCGTGCCAGGCGCCGGCGATGGGATCGACGAGCACCGCCTGCTCGTCGGTGAGTTCGGCCGGAACGGGATAGAGCTGCGACTTGTGGGCGACGAAGTAGGGCGCCCAGGAGCCGCCAGTCTGGCGGTTGGTGCCGATCATGATCCCGCGGGCGATGGTCCCGTTGACGAAGTTGTCGCAGAGGCAGAACTGCCCGGCCTGGCACTGACGACACGGCGGATCAATGCCGCGCGGGACGCAGGATAGGGCCGGCTCCACGCACACGCGCTGCCCCACTTGCCATTCCCCGGCGTCTGGGCCAACCGCGTCCACGGTGGCCACGTTTTCGTGCCCCAGGATCGCCGGCATACTGTTGAGCGATCGGAGGATCGAGCCTGGGTGGTACCGCATGAAGATCAGGGCGAGGTCCGTGCCACAGACCCCGCCCAGCCGGGTGCGCAGCCGGACCCAGTCCGGGCCGGGCAGCGCCGGGATCGGGACGTCCCGCAGCCGCAGGCCGGACAAGACGGACCAATGCACGCGGGGGGTCAGCCGTCCGAGTACTTTGCAGGCCAGCCAACGCGCCGCGCTGATATCGTAGGTCAATGCCCGCATGCGGTTCACGCGTGGCCTCCCGCCCCGCCGCCCGTCCGGGCCCTCACACGCCCAATCCGAATGCCAGCAGATTGTACGCGATGTGCAGCCCCGCGGCGGGTCCGTACCCCCGGAACACGAATACGACGCCGATGTATATACCGGCCATCGTGCGAAACACAAAGCTGTGCAGGAAAAACGGCTCGCTGCCCAATGGCGGGTGGTGGTGGGCGGCGAACAGGAGAGCGGCCAGCAGCACGGCCACCAGCGTGGTCGCCCGGTGCGGCAGCCCCAACAGATCTGCGCTGATGATCACGATGATCGAGATCAGCACCAGCCGGAACACCAACTCCTCGTAGATGCCCGCGCCGATGTAGAGCGTGACGTAGGCCACCCACGACGAGGTCTCGGGTCCGACGGTGCCGGCGAACGCGACCTCGCGGTGCAACAGGGTGCTGACGACGAGGAGCGGTATCGCGAGCAGGACCGACTCCACGTACATCCATGCGATTGCCTTGCGATCGATCCGCCATGGCTCACGCGAGGCGATCTGCGTGCACAGCAGTATCACCACGACGGCCAGGCCCGGCATGATCACGGCCGTCGTGCCGAACAACTCGAAGAACACGCGCAACAGTTCAATGGCGACGATCCGATCGGCCCGGGCCAGCGGCTGGTCCGGCGGCACGAAAATCAACGCGAGCTGATAGAACGCGATCCACGGGGCGAGAAAGACGAGCGTGTCCAGCGGGCGGGCGAGGGCGCCGCGATCGGTGACGGCAGCCGTGCGATTCTGACGTTTCCGGGCGCTTCGGGCGGCGCCCCGGTTCTGGCGTGACGGTTGTCGCCTGCCCATGGAGTCCGTATGGTGGCTACTTTTGGTGGGTCTGCAAGCGCCGATTCCTGAGGTCCCTCCGAGGGGTGTGATGTCCGATCACGACGGACCCGTACTCGTCCGTGTCTTCGACGTGCTCCGCAAAGCCTTCGGGTCGCAGCACTGGTGGCCGTCCGACTCCCCCACCGAGACCGCGATCGGCGCCGTCCTGACGCAGAACACGGCGTGGCGCAACGTGGAGCGGGCGATTGCGGCGTTGAAAGCGGCGGCCCTGATCGACTTCAAGCGACTGGACGGACTGTCCGAGGACGCGCTGGCGGCCCGACTCCGGCCGGCCGGTACCTATCGCGTGAAAGCTCGGCGGCTCAAAGCGCTGGCGCGATGGGTTTGTGTTCGCGGTGGGGGCGACCTGGAGCGGGCCCTCGAAGGGGACCCCCGGTCCGTGCGGCGCGATCTGCTCGCCGTGTCGGGCATCGGGCCGGAGACGGCCGACGCGATCCTCCTGTACGCGGGTGGCCACCGGTCGTTCGTCGTCGACGCGTACACCCGCCGGATCCTGCGTCGTCACGCCTGGATCGACGCCGGCGCGGACTACGCGGCGATTCAGGCCTTGTTTGAGCGTCAGTTGCCGGACGATGCGGGTGTTTACAACGAGTACCACGCGTTGCTGGTCGAATTGGGGAAACGGCATTGTCGGGTGCAAGCCCGGTGTGCGGAGTGTCCGCTCGAACGATGGTCCCACGACCCGGAGGCCGCATGAAACGCGCCGGCGGTCGATTCCAACCAGCCGGCGCAACAGTCTGCTTCCGGATTCAACAACAACCCGACCCGCGACTCGGGTCACCCCGAGTCGGCACGCTTCCCACAGGACCTGTCACGGAGCGGAATGTTGGGGCTAATCGCTTTGCTGTCTCTTGCGGATGATCAGTAGCACAATCAGAACCACGACAATCGCGCCAATCACGTAGAGGTTCATGCGACAGGACTCCTTTCTGAGATAAGCGAGGGCCGAATGTGTGCGTAACGGGTGCCGCTCCACGGTGCATGCACCGACCGTCCCGATGCGATTCGCCTGGCGCACAGGCTCCCTGTCCCTCGCGCCTGCGCCCTGCGCGACCCCGCACCGTTGTTCAGCGAGGATACCGCAACGCGGAATGCGAAGCAAGGTTCTATCGAAGCCGGGTTCCGGCGTGGTACGCACCTCGTCGTGGTGGCGCCGTCGACCCGTCACCCGGATGCCGGGTCGCCGATCGGGCGGTGCGTCGCCGGCGCTGCACGGCCGATGTCGGCGCGACGGAATCGCCCGCCCGCCCGCTGTCGAACCGCGCCGACGATCTGCAGTTGCGTCAAGGCGGCGGCGATGCGGGGAACGGGGATATCACAGCTGGAGCACAACGCATCCATCGATCGCTCCGCCGTCCCGAGGGCGTCGAGCACGACGCGCTCGTCCGCCGACAGATCCATCTGCGGTGCGGCCGGTCTTGGCGGTCTCCCCACACGATCGGCCGGCGCCACGCGCCGCTGCACCGCCGCCAGCTCGTCCAGCACGTCCTCCAGACAAGTGACCGGCGTGGCCCCGTCGCGGATAAGCTGGTTCGTGCCTGCCGCCTGCGGCACGTCCACGCGACCTGGCAAGACGAAGACCTCTCGGTCGTAGTCGGCGGCCAGCCGTGCGGAGATCAACGCGCCGCTCCGCCGAGGTGCTTCGACGACCAGCACGCCCGCGCTCAGACCCACGATGACTCGGTTGCGGCGCGGGAAGTTGCCCGCGTCGGGATGGCTGGTCAGCGGCGTTTCGCTGATCAACGCGCCGCTTTCGCTGACGCGCCGTGCCAATGAATCGTGCTCCGGAGGGTAGATCGCATCGATTCCCTGGCCCAGGACGGCCAGCGTCCGCCCGCCGGCCTCCAGGGCGCCGTGATGGGCGCTGCCGTCGATGCCGCGGGCAAGCCCCGACACGATCGTGAACCCGGCCCCGCTCAGCAGGGCGGCGAACCGGCGCCCCTGGTCACGACCGTACTGGGTGCAACGGCGTGTGCCCACCACGGCGACCGCGGCGCGGTCCTCGACCCGAAGACAGCCGCGGACATAGAGGCACACGGGTGGATCAGGGATGCTCTTGAGGGCCGTGGGGTACTCGGGATCTGTCAGGCAGAGGATTCGCACGCCGAGTGTGGCGGCGTGGTCGATCTCCTGACGTGCCCGATCGGGTGCACGGGCGGCCACAATCGCGCGAGCGGTCTCCGGGCCGATCTGCGGAACGCGTTCCAGCGCGGTGAGCGGCGCCGACAGCACGTCGTCGACGCTGCCGAAATGGCGGAGCAGATTCGCGACCCGGATCGGGCCGATATGGTCGGCGAGATGAAGCTGCAGATACTTCGCGGCCGCCGGAGAGGCGACGGGACGGCTGTCGTGTTGCATTTGTCCGGTCTCCGCGAATGAACGTCGTGTCATTTGGATTGTAAACGAGAACGCCGTCCGGTGCACGCCCAAGGCCGGGGAGCCGGACACGTCGCCACGCTCATTCGTGATCGGTGCGGCTGGCGTATTCGTCGATTTGCTGGGCCATGCCCATCAGGATTTGCGCTTCCTTGCGTGTGATGCGTGCCCTGGCCAGGATTCCCCGCAGTGGGAAGAGCAGGTGTTGGGGGTTCTGCGTATGCAGATACCCGATCTTCAGCAAGGCCTCGCGGTACTTTTTCATCAAGCGATCGATCATGGCGCCGTCGGCCAGATCGTCGGCATGGTCCGCGGCCGGCCCGGTCTGGATCCGCGGCTGGACCGCGGCGCGGAACAACTCGTACGCGATGACCATCACGGCGTGGGCCAAGTTCAGGCTGGGATACGCGTCGCAACTCGGGATTCGGACCACCGTGTCACACGAGAGAAGCTCCGCGTTGGTCAACCCGTTGTCTTCGGGGCCGAACAGGATGGCCACCGCACCCTGACGAGCGCGTGTCACGGCGGTGGCCGCCATGACCTCCGGACTCACTTCGATCTGGTCGCGGTACAGACCGCCGCGGCAGGTGAGCCCCACCGCGTAAATCACACCGTCGAGTGCGGCGTCCAGGTCCGCCGTGGTTCGGGCGTGTTGCAGGATATGGCCGGCTCGCGCCCCGCGTTTGCGTGCTTCGATCGACAGGCGGTCCGCCGACGGGGCGACGAGCACGAGTTGGTGCAGCCCGGTGTTGGCCATGGCCCGTGCCGTTGCACCGATGTTGGCGGCAAACTTGGGTCGCACCAGCACGATGCGGATGTGATCGAGCGGATCACCCATTGGAGTAATGATACCACGGTTGTGCGATGGCCCCCAAACCTGGTACCAGGATCTGCGGTCTCGGTCGTTGATTCGCGCCGACGGTCGCGGTATTCTGAGCCCCATACTACGGCGCGGCGTGGTCGGGCTGCGGTGGCCGGGCCGCGGGCGTCACACCTAGGAGGTTACGCGATGAAGACCCTCTTCGTTGCATGTGTCGCCACCCTCGGGCTGTGCGCGGCGGCGCTGGCGCAAGATCCCAAGACGCCGGCCAAGCCCAGGAAGCCGCCGACCACGGCTCCCGCCGCCGAGAAGCAAGAGCCGGTCACCACGGCGCCGGCGGCCGAACAAGAAAAGAAAGCCAAGGAAGATGCGCTGGCCAAGTACGGTCCCAGGCCGCGCGTGGAAATGAAGACGACGCTGGGCACGATTACCTTGGAACTCGATGCCGAGAAGGCGCCCGTCACCGTCGCCAACTTCCTGCGCTACGTGGAGGAGGGTTACTACGAGGGGACCATTTTCCATCGCGTCATCCCCAACTTCATGGTTCAGGCCGGTGGGTTCCTGCCGACCATGGAAAAGAAAACCGACGGCCTCCACGATCCGATCGCACTCGAGTCGAAGAACGGCCTGCGAAACGTGCGCGGTTCCATCGCGATGGCCCGGACGAGTCGGCCGGACTCGGCCACGTCGCAGTTCTTCATCAACGTGGTGGACAACGATACAAAGCTCGACTACCCCCGCCCGGACGGGCACGGGTACGCTGTTTTCGGCAAGGTGCTGGGGGGCATGGACGTGGTCGATGCCATTCGCGACGCCCCCGTCCAGTCGTACGCCAACTACCCGGGCGGCCGGGTCGTCCCCGTCACGCCCATCATCATCGAGTCGGCGTGTCTGGTGGACGAGGACGAGAAGCCGGACAAACGGGGGCCGACGACGCGGCCCGCCGTCAAGCACCCGACCACGAGGCCGGCGCAACCGGCGGACAACGATTAGCCACCCGCGCCGAACGCGGGGGGCGGGCGCGGCTCGAAATACCTTCCGCGCACCGAGCCGGCGAACCACACATGGGCCGTGCCCATCGGTGCGGTCCTGTTGCTGCGCGGAGACGTTGACCGGCTGCGCCGGATTCAATATCACTCACGTATGGCCATTCGCTTCGTCATCGGACGCGCCGGTTCGGGAAAGACGACCCGCTGTCTGGCGTCCGTACACCGCCTCCTGCAAGCGGACCCCGTCCAGGGCGAGCGGCTGATTCTCCTTGTCCCGGAGCAGGCGAGCCTGCAGACCGAGCGGGCGCTGCTCGACCATCCGCACGTCGGCGCCACCGATCGGGCCGAGGTGCTGAGCTTCCGGCGGCTCGCCCACCGCGTTCTCGTCGCGGCCGGGGTGGGCCGGGGCCGCGCCGTGTCCTCCGCCGGCCGCAACATGATCCTCCGGCAACTGATCGGGCGGTTGCGCGATGATCTGACCGTCTACCGCGATATCGAGCGTCGACCGGGCCTGGTCGACAGCCTTGCCGGGACGGTGACCGAACTGATCAACGAGTCGGTCGCGCCGCAAGCGCTGGCCGAGGCGGCGGACGCGTGCCGGGACGATCCCCTGACGCACCACAAGCTGCACGATCTCGCGCAACTCTATGCGGCCTACCTGGCGTATCTCGGTGACGACAAGGTGGACCCGTCGCAGCATCTGGAACTCGCCTGCCGCCATCTGCGGACGTGCGGGCTCTTGGAAGGGGCCCGGTTCTGGGTGGACGGCTTCGCCGGATTCACCGGGCAGCAACTGGGCATGCTCGTCGAGTTGGCCCGGGTCGCCGCCGAGATGGAGATCACGTTGATGATCGATCCGGCCTACGCGGCGCGGGCCGGCGACCTGGACCCGATCGAACCGGGCGATCTGTTCGCCAAGATCCAGCGCACCTATCTGGACGCCCGTAGCGCCTTCGCGGAGGCCGGGCTGACCGTCGCGCCTGCGGTGAACCTCGCCGCGGAACCGCCGCCTCGATTCAACGACTCGCCGGAGTTGGCGCACCTGGAGCGAACGCTGTTCACCCGCCAGGACGAGGCGGTGGCGCCGGCCGACCTCCCCGGCGATGGCACCGGGTCGGCGGTGACGCTGGTTCGCTTATCCGACCGGCGGGCGGAGGTGGACTACGTAGTGTCACTTGTCTGTCATCTCGTACACGCGGGGGCCGGTGAGCTGCGCTACCGCGACATCGCCCTCATTCTGCGGGACCTGGACCCGTACCACGATTTGCTGTCCGCCGCCCTGGACGCCCGCCACGTCCCGTACTTCATGGACCGGCGGCGTCCTACGTCGCACCACCCGCTGGTCGAACTGCTGCGCGGGTTGGTGATGCTCGTGGAACGGCCGTTCGCGCTGGACGCCGTGCGCCTCCTGCTCAAGACCGGGCTCGTCGGAATCGGCGACACGGCCGCCGACGAACTGGAGAACCATCTGCTGGCCGGCGGGCTCGAGGGGCCGGACGTGTGGCGGCAAGCCGATGACTGGGCCCCGCTCCCCGCCCGGCACCGGAGGCCGGACGACGCCGTCAGCCCGCGGGAAAGGGCACAGATGGATCGGATCAACCGCGCCCGCCGCGCGTTCCTGCAACGTGTCGGTTCCTGGTATGACGCGGCCGCCGACGGGGCGTTCAACGGTCGCGACTGGGCACGCCTGATCGGCGAGACCCTCGAACGGCTGGCGGCCGCCCGGCGCCTCACCGACTGGGCGGCCGACGCGGAAGAAGAGGGCAACCTCGACCTCGCCGAGCAACACCGCCAGATCCTCCGCGATATCGGAGTACTGCTCGAGGACCTGTGCGTGACGTTCGGCGACACGGCGCTGGGCGTCTCGGAACTCGACCACGTGTTGTCGGCCGGGCTGTCGCAACTCACGCTCGGGTTGGCCCCGCCCATGCTGGACCAGGTGCTGGTCGGCTCCATCGAGCGAAGTCGGCACCCCGCCATCCGCGTGGCCATCGTGGTCGGGTTCAACGAGGGCGTATTCCCGCACCTCGGGTTCGAGGATGCGATTCTCAACGACGACGATCGCGTTCGGTTGGCCGGCCGCGGGATTCGCCTCCGCCCGCCACGTGCCCAGCGCATCCTCGATGAATCGCTGTTGGCTTACACCGCGGCGACCCGGGCCAGCCAGAAGGTCTACATCACCTACGCCGAGTCGAACGAAGAGGGACAGCCGCTCCGGCCGTCGCCCTACGTGGACGCCCTGAAAGCGGCGTGCCCGAACCTGGTGGAAGTGGGTGACGAGGACGGGTTCCGCCACCGCAACACCACCGCCGTCTGGACCACCCGCGATCTGGCCGAACGGCTGACGTACGAGTTTCGCAACCGGCCCGCCGTCGAGGTCGACAGTGATCCACGTCGCGGGCGCTGGAATGACCTCTATGAACTCGCCCGGCACGCGGACGATCTGCGAGTCGCGCTGCGCGCGTCGTTTGCGTCGTTCGTGCACACGAACGACGCGGTGATCACACCGCAAACCGCGGAAGAGCTGTCGCCCGTGCCGCTTCGGACCAGCGTCTCCCGGGTGGAGACGTTCGCGATGTGCCCGTTCAAACACTTTGCCCGATACGGGCTGGGGCTCCAGGAGCGCAAGCAGGCCGCCCTGGCCGACGTCGACGTGGGGACGATTCACCATGCGATCCTGGAGCAGTTCGTGCGCGGCGTGGTCGCCCGGCGGGAATCCCTCGCCGATCTGGACGACGGGCAGATCCAACGGCTGCTGCAGTCCAGTTGCGACGCTGTCACCGAGGCCGTGACGACGCCCACGTCGGCCATCACGCCGCGGGATCGCTACATGCTCCGCCGCTGTGCGGAGGGTATCGGCCGCGTGGTGGACGCCCAGCGGCGGCTGGCCCGCTCGGGGCGGTTCCGGCCGCGTGGCGCGGAAGTGGCGTTCGGCGTCGACGAGCCCGGCAGTCTGCCCGCGCTCCAACTGACGACGCCGCGCGGTCGGCGGGTATTGCTGCGCGGCTACATCGATCGCGTCGACCTTGCGGAGTTGGCCGACGAGACGCTGGGCGTGGTCGTGGACTACAAGCGGACGCGGGGCAAGCGGCTGGACCTGTCACACGCCTACCACGGATTGTCCCTGCAACTGCTGGCGTACCTGCTGGTGCTGGCGGATCGGGGGGAGAGCCTCGCCGGCCGGCCCGTCGAACCGGTAGGGGCGTTCTACGTCAGCCTGCTCGCCACGTATCGATCGGTCGAGCATCCCGATCGCGCCACGACGAGCGAAGAGGCGTCATTGAAGGCGTTCGGACCGCGGGGGATTTTGAACGCGGACCGCTTCGAGGTCCTGGATTCCGCGTACGGGTCGTCGGGCTGGTCGCAATTCTATAAGCTCCATCGCACCAGCAAGGGCCAGTTGGGGTACATCGACCAATCGGATGCGGCGGCGAGCGAGGCGTTCGGCGCGATGCTGAAGCACACGCGGCGCAAGCTGGGCGAGTTGGCGGATGAAATCATCGACGGGAACGTCGCCGTCCAACCGTGCCGGCTCAAGACGTATTCGCCGTGTTCGTGGTGCGAGTTCGCGGCCGTGTGCCGGTTCGAGTTCGGCCCGGACCGGCCGCGCTATCTCGAGCCGCTGAAGCGATCGTCCGTATTCGAGAAACTGACCGGGAGCGCGTAGCCGGTGTCGAGCATCGATTTCACCCGCGAGCAATGGCAGGCGATCACGACGATCGATCGCAGCGTACTCGTCACCGCGGCGGCGGGGTCGGGCAAGACGGCCGTGCTCGCGGAGCGCTGCGCGTACCTGATCTGCGATGCCCCCCCCGCCAGCCGTTGCTCGGTGGATGGGTCGCTCGTCCTTACGTTTACCGACGCCGCCGCGGCGGAGATGCGCTCGCGAATCCACGAACGCGGGCGCCGACGCCTGGCGGAGCGACCGCACGATGGCCAACTGCGCCGGCAGATCGCCCTGATCGACACCGCACACATCTCCACCATTCATTCATTCTGCCTGTGGATGGTGCGGCGCTGGTTTCATCTGCTCGACGTGGACGCCGGCGCCGCGGTGCTCGACGAAGACGAGTCCGTGCTGCTGCGGTCCGAGGCCCTCGAGACGCTGTTCGCCGAACTCTACGACGAGGAATCGTCGCTCGGGGATCGTTTCCGCCAACTCGTCGAGCACTACGGGCTGGGGGCGGACGGAGAGATCGCCAACCTGGTGCTCCGGCTCTACGCGTTCGCCCGCAGCCAGGCGGCGCCGGACGACTGGCTGGAGAAGGCGGTCCGCCGGGTCGGCGTAGAGGCGAATACCGCGATCGATGGACTCCGCCGCGAACTTGGCCGGGAGATTGCACGCCAGGGCACGGAATGTCAGCGGCTGCTCGCGCACGTGCCGGACCAACCCGCCGACATCGCCTACCGCCGGCAGCGCATCGAGCAGTACGTGCGTCACCTGGCCGCCTGGGCCGATGCCCTGACCGTCGACGGTGCGTTCGATGACGTGCTCGAGCAAATCCGGACGTATCCATTCGCGGAAGGTCGGGCGCCGCGGAAAGGCGATGAACCGGATCCGACCGAAGCCGCACGGCTCGAAGCCATCCGAGCGCGATACGCCAAGGTTAAAGAGCAGCTTTTTGAAAAGCGGTTGCGCGACCGGTTCGCCCTGTTCTCGCAGCGGGAGCTGCGGGACGACTTGCGGGCCATCGAGCCCTTCGTGTTCACCATCGTTGAGCTGGTGCGAGGGTTTGGTCGTCGATACGCGGACGCCAAGCGGGTGGCCGGGGCGCTCGACTTCTCCGATCTGGAGCACATGGCGTATCGGCTGATGTGTCGGCGGGAAGGGGACGTGGCCGCGTTTCTCCAGGGGAAATTCGAGCAGGTGCTTGTCGACGAGTTTCAGGACATCAACCCGGTCCAGGAAGCGATTCTGCGCCGGCTCAGCCGGGAAGCGGACCCGGATCGGCCGGACAATCTCTTCGCGGTCGGCGACGTCAAACAGTCCATCTATCGCTTCCGCCTCGCCGAGCCGCAGTTGCTCCTCGACCGGCAGGCGCGGTTTGACGCGCCCGATACGCCGGGCGTTTGCGTTCGTTTGCAGTGCAATTACCGCAGTCGCGACACCGTGCTCAAAGCGGTGAACCTGCTCTTCGCTCCGCTCATGCGCAAAGAGACGGCCGGCATCGAGTATGACGAAGGGTCGCAACTGCGGTTCGGACGCACCGACCTGGATCCCCGCGAGGACGTCCCGGTCGAAGTGCATTTGCTGCACCGGTTCCCCGGCGATGCCGACCCGGGCACCACCGAGGCGCCGCGGATGGGCGGGGCGGAGGATCCGGCCCGCTGGTCAGAGCCCGAACGCGAGGCGTACCTGATCGGCACGCGGATTCGCGACCTCGTCCGCGACCGCCTCGATGGCGAGCCATCGGTGGACTACGGCGACATCGTGATTCTGATGCGGTCGGTGGTGCATTCGGCGGAAGCAATGGTGAAAATGCTGACCCGGATGGGCATTCCGGCGTTCGCGGACGCCCGAGGAGCGCTGTTCAAGACGACCGAGGTACGCGATGTCCTGTCCTTGCTCGACGTGCTGGACAATCAGCAGCAGGACATCCCCCTCGCCGCCGTGCTGCGGTCCGGGGTGCTGGGCGGCCGGTTGAACGAAGACGACCTGGTGGCCATCCGTCTGATCGACCGCCACGTTCCGTTCCACGAGGTGGTGCGGCGGTACGCGGAGGATGGCCAAGACGAATCGCTGCGTGACCGGGTGGCAGCCGCCCTGCGGATGCTCGCTCGCTACCGGGCCGACATGCGTCAACGACCGTTGGCCGACGTGTTGTGGCGCATCTACGAAGAGACGGGCTTCCTGGCGTACGTTGGCGGCTTGACGGGCGGGGATCAGCGACGCGCCAATCTGTTGCGCCTGCACGATCGGGCCCGTCAGTTCGGCACGTTTCATCGCCAGGGCCTGCACCGGTTCCTCCGCTTCATCGACGGCTTGCAGAACGAGAACCAGGACGTGGGCGTGGCCTCCCCGCTCGGGGCCGGCCAGGGCGCGGTGCGGATCATGACGGTCCACCGCAGCAAGGGGTTGCAGTTCCCGGTTGTGTTCGTGGCGGGACTGGGCCGCCAGTTCAACCTCCAGGATGCCCGCGGCCGGATGATCTACGATCGCGAAGCCGGCATCGGGCTGCGGGTCGTGGATCGCGAGCGGATGATCGAGTACCCGACGGCCATCCATCACCTCGTGGCCGGCGGGATCGAGGACGCGACGCGGGCGGAAGAGCTGCGCTTGCTTTACGTCGCCACCACGCGGGCGGAGCAACGGTTGATCCTGGTCGCCAGCGCGCGGCCGGGAGCGATCGCGGAGGCCAGGGCGACCGGCACGATGGGCTTCACGCCGCAGGCGGTTCGCGCGGCGAGCACCGCGCTCGAGTGGATCGTCCCGGTGCTGGCCGCCCATACGCCGGGGGAGGTCGCCTGGCCGTCGGACGGGCCGCCCGCGGGCGGTGCCCGCCCGCTGTTCCACGTGGCGGAATACGAATCGGACGTCATTCGAACCTGGCGGACCGAGGGGTCCGGTGGCCTGGCGGAGGATGCCGCGCTCGTGGCCGCCGCCGAACTGCATCCGCTCCCCCCGGGGGAGCCGGGCGGGGCGGCGGTCGAGCAGGCCCGGGCGATCGTCGACCGGTTGGACTACGCCTATCCCCACCTGGCCGAGTCATCGGTGCGGGCGGTCATCGCGGCGAGTGAACTGAAACGACCGCTGGACGCCCTGGCCGACCCGGACGACCAGCCGCGCGAGCGCTATGCTCCCGCCGTTCTTGAAGTTCCGAGCCTGACCGCGGATGAGCCGGTGCGTGGGGCGCGGCGGGGCACGGCCACCCACCTTCTCCTGCAGCACGCGCGGTGGAACGTGATGACCGACGCGGCCGACGTCGGGGCGGAGGCCCGGCGACTTGTGGACGCGGGGGTGCTGAGTCCGGCCGACGCCGACGCCCTCGACCGGGAGGCCATCGCGTGGTTTCTTGGCACGCCGCTTGCCACACGGATCCGCGCCGCGGGGCCGGGCTTCGAGCGGGAGCGGATGTTCCTGTCGGCCGAGCCGGCCGCGTTCTTCGACCGCACGCTGGGTCCGTGCGACGTCCCGGTGATCGTCCGGGGAATCGTGGATGGCGTGCTTGCCGACGGCGACATGCTCGAGTTAATTGACTATAAGACGGATCGGATCCGCGCGGAGGATGTGCCTCGGCGAACGGAGCGCTATGCGATGCAGATGCGGTTGTACGCGCGGGCCATCGAGCGGTGTAGGCGACGATCGGTGCGGGCCTGCTGGCTCGTGTTTCTGCATCCCCGCCAACTGGTCGTGGTGAGTCAGGATTGACGTCCATGCTCTTCGCGCACGAGCACGAATCGCGGTGTCGGGAGATCGGGTACGAGATCTTCGAGCGGGCCCGCGCCGCACAACCGTTCTTCTGGAACATGGACTGGTGGCAGGACCAACTCAACCAGTTCATGATGGCGGACGAATCGCTCAAGGTGCAGGCGTTCCGCTTCGTGGATGTGCTGCCCACCCTCATCGACAACGCCGACATCGCCCGCCACCTGACCGAGTACCTGGAGCCCGTATACGAGCAACTCCCGCTGCCCATGCGGTTCGCCTTAGGTTACCAAGACCCCGGGTCCCTGTGGGGCCGCATCGTGGGCGGCGTTTCGCGGTGGGGGGCCCTGCTGATGGCCCGCCGTTTCATCACCGGCACGAACACCGCCGAGGCGATCGCCAACGCGGAGCGGCTCCGCCGACGGGACATGGCGTTCACCATGGACGTGCTCGGCGAAGCCACCCGCAGCCACGTCCAGGCGGATCGGTACGCCGACACTTACATGGAGCTGGTCGATGAGTTGTCGCGGGCGTCCCAGCGGTGGCCCGACCATCCGCTGATCGACCGGTGTGCCGACGGGCCGATGCCCAAGGTCAACATCTCGATCAAGCTGACGTCGCTGGACCCGTGTTTCGACGCGATCGATCCGGTGGGGTCGCGCCGTCGCGTGTGCGAGCGGCTGCGGCCGATCTTCCGCAAGGCACGCGAGCGCGGCGTGTTTATGAACATCGACATGGAGTCGTACAAGCACCGGGACCTCACGCTCGATCTGTTCGAGGCGCTCCTGATGGAGCCGGAATTCCGCGAGTGGGACCAGATCGGGATCGTGCTTCAGGCCTATCTGAAGGACGGCGAGCGGGACCTCGAGCGCCTGCTGAACTGGGTCGAGCACCGCGAGGTGCCCATTGCCATCCGGCTGGTCAAAGGCGCGTACTGGGATTCGGAAACGGTCTACGCCGGCCGGTACAACACCGAACCGTGCGTGTGGACCCGCAAGTGGGAATCGGACGCGACTTACGAGAAAATGGCCCGCCGCATGCTCGAGAACAGCGGCCTGATCCGGCCGGCGTTCGCGAGCCATAACGTTCGATCGCTGGCCTCGATCATCGCCTCGGCCCGGATGCTGGGGCTCACCCGGCTCGACTACGAGGTGCAGATGCTGTTCGGGATGGGCAACCCGCTCAAGCGGGCGATGGTCGACATGGGGCAGTGCACGCGGGTCTATTGCCCGTACGGCGACCTGATCCCCGGCATGGCCTACCTGATCCGCCGGTTGCTGGAGAACACGTGCAACGACTCGTTCCTGAAGCAGGGTTTTGCCGACCGCGGTCGATACGACGAAATGCTGCTGGACCCCACGGTCGCCCGACCGCCCAGCGCCCCGTTGCCGACGATGACGTTCAAAGATGTCGACGAGGAGTGGCCCATGGCGTCGTTCCAGAATGTTCCGCCGTTTGGTTTCGACAAGGCACAAAACCGCGAGAAGATGATCAAGGCGATCCGGGACGTCCGCGCCGCGCTGGGCGGCACGCACCCGCTCGTCATCGGTGACGCGACGGTGTCCACCGAGGCGTGGATCGAGTCGGTCAACCCCGCCAAGCCGTCGGAGGTGATCGGGCGGGTGGCCTGCGCCACCACGAAGCACGCCGACCAGGCGGTCGCTTCCGCCGCCGCCGCGTGGGAGACGTGGCGGCTCATGCCGGCGTTCGAGCGGGCCCGCTACCTCAAGCGTGCCGCCGACTTCATGCTGGAGCAACGGCTGACCCTGGCCGCGTACATCGTGCTCGAGGTCGGCAAGCCGTGGCGCGAAGCGGAAGGGGACGTGCGGGAGGCGGTCGACTACATCCGGTTCTACGCCGAGTACACCGAGTGGCTCGAGCAGAACCCGCGGGTGCGGAACATCCCCGGCGAAGACAACGTCCTGAGCTACGAGCCGCGCGGGGTGTGTGCCGTGCTCGGGCCGTGGAACTTCCCCCTGGCGTTGCTGGTCAACATGACCGCCGCCGCCCTGGCCGGCGGTAACTGCGTGGTCATGAAGCCGTCGAGCGCGGCCGCCGTGGCGGCGGCCAAGGTGGTCGACCTGTTCCGACAGGCCGGCTTGCCGGCCGGAGTGCTCAACTACCTGCCCGGTCCGGGCGAGACGGTGGGGATGCACCTGGTCGATCATCTCGACGTGCACGTCATCGCGTTCACGGGGTCCTGCGATCACGGGCTCGAAATCATCCGTCGTGCCGCCCACGGCTCGCCGGGCCAGCGGCACATCAAGAAAGTCATCGCCGACATGAGCGCGAAGAACGCCATCATCGTCGATCACGATGCCGACATGGACGCGGCTATCGGCGGCATCATCGAGTCGGCCTTCGCCTACGCCGGGCAGAAATGCACGGCCTGTTCCCGTGTCATCGTCCTGGCACCGGTCTACGACGCGTTCTGTCAGAAGCTGGCGGAGGCGGTGGAGGCGCTCACCGTCGGGCCGGCGGAGGACCCGGCCACCGTGGTCGGCCCGGTGATCGACGAGAAGGCCCGCACATCGATCCTGGCCGCCATCGAGCAGGGCAAGGGCGAGGGTACGCTGCTCGTCGAGTCGGACGTCAGCCATCTGTCCGACGGTGGGTATTACATCGGGCCCACCGTGTTCTGCAACGTGGCCTCCGATGCGATGATTGCCCAGGAGGAGATCTTCGGGCCGGTGCTGGTGGTGCAGAAAGCGTACGACTTCGACGACGCCCTGCGCATCGCGAACGACACCAAGTATGCGTTGACGGGCGGCGTGTATTCGCGATCGCCGAAGAACCTCGATCGCGCCCGCCGCGAGTTCCACGTGGGCAACCTGTACATCAACCGCAAGATCACCGGGTCGCGGGTCAACGTGCAGCCGTTCGGCGGGTACAAGCTCAGCGGCATGGGGGCCAAGGCCGGCAGCCCCGACTACCTCCTCCAGTTCGTGCACCAGCGCACGATCACCGAGAACACCCTCCGCCACGGCTTCGCCCCCACCGAAGAACCGGCCGAACAACAAGCCGTGGTACATTGACGCACGTGAACGCCACGGCCGTCGGCCGAGGGAGTCGAGCAGTTGATTCGTTGAGCAGTTGAAACCGGCTATCGCTTGCCTTCGCCCGGTGCCCGGCTAGACTGGGGCGAGGGGCGCGTTCAACGGTGTGGCCCAACAGGACCGGAGGACATCACGATGCCCCGAATGGTGCGGGTTGGCTTGATCCAGGCTTCGTTGGGAGCAAACCCCACAGGCGATATCGTCGCCGTCAAGAAGTTGATGATCGACAAGCACGTCGAGATGATCGCCCGGGCGGCCCACCGCGGCGCCCAGGTCATCTGCCTGCAGGAACTCTTCAACGGCCCGTACTTCTGCGCCGAGCAGGACCCCCGCTGGTTCGACCTGGCCGAACCCATCCCGGAGGGGACTACTACGCAGTTGATGTGTGAACTCGCCAAGCAGCACCATGTTGTGCTCGTGGCCCCGCTGTTCGAGGCCGGTTCGCCCGGGGCGTTCTACAACAGCGCCGCCGTCATCGACGTCGATGGCCGGTTCCTCGGAACCTACCGCAAGGTGCATATCCCCCACGGGCTACCCGGATTCTGGGAGAAGTACTATTTCAAGCCTGGCAACGTGGGGTACCCCGTGTTTGAGACCCGGCACGGCAACCTCGGGGTATACCTCTGTTACGACCGGCATTACCCGGAGGGGGCGCGGGCGCTGGCCCTGAACGGGGCGGAGATCATGTTCAACCCGTCGGCCGGGATTGCCGGGCCGGGGGAAGGGTTCTGGAAGCTCGAGCTGCCGGCCCTGGCCGTCATGAACCAGGTCTTCGTGGCCGGAGTGAATCGCCCGGGCTGGGAGGCGCCGTGGAAGCTCGGCGAGTTCTTCGGCACCAGCTACCTGTGCAGCCCCAAGGGACAAATCCTTGCCGAGGCCAAGCGGGCCGAGGACGACATCCTGGTCGGCGAGATCGACCTGGACGAGATCCGCGAGTTCCGCCAGGCCATGCCCCTCGTCCGCGACCGCCGCCCCGACACCTACGGCCCGGTGCTCCACGCCTGATCCAACGCTGCGAATCAGCAACGCGTGCCAGGGAGCAACGCGTGGCGTGTACGGATTGAGGTTGTACGAGGCCGTGGGGAGGCCTGTGGGGTTGCGACGGTGGCGGCTTGCAGGCCGGGCGTTCGAGCCCCTGACGCCGCGCGACTGGCACGCCGCTTGCAGCGCCGCCGTCCATGGGATAGGTTGGCCGATCCACAAGCCAGAATGAGTGACCCGGGCGGACCGGCGTGGCACGGCCGGCCCGGGGAGTGAAGAGGAGATACCGACATGTCCAAGCCCCAATCGAAACCCCGCGTACCGAACTTCAGCTCCGGCCCGACCTGCAAACGTCCCGACTGGAACGTGCAGGTGCTGTCCGACGCCCCGATCGGCCGGTCCCACCGGACCAAGATCGGCAAGGCCCGGCTCCAGCACGCCATCGAACTCAGCCGCGAAGTGGCCCGCATCCCCGCCGACTACCGCATCGGCATCATGCCCGCCAGCGATACCGGCGCGTTCGAGTGCGCGATGTGGAGCCTGCTCGGCCAACGCCCCGTCACCGCGATGGCGTGGGAAAGCTTCGGCTCCGGCTGGGTCACTGACATCACCAAGCAGCTCAAGATCGACCACAAGGTGATGACGGCCGACTACGGAAGAATCCCCAACTTCGCCGAGGTCGACTGGGCCACCGACGTGGTCTTCACCTGGAACGGCACCACCAGCGGCGTCCGTGTCCCGGACGGCGTGGCCCCGCCGGGCGACCGCCAGGGCCTGACCCTCTGCGACGCCACCAGCGCGGTCTTCGCCATGCCCATCCCGTGGGACCGGCTCGACGTGATCACCTGGTCGTGGCAGAAATGCCTGGGCGGCGAGGCGGCCCACGGGATGCTCGTCCTGTCGCCGCGGGCCGTCCAGCGGCTCGAAAGCTACACCCCGCCCTGGCCGCTCCCCAAGATCTTCCGCCTCACCAAGGGCGGCAAGCTGATCGCGGGGATCTTCGAAGGCTCGACCATCAACACGCCGTCCATGCTCTGCGTCGAAGACTACATCGACGCCCTCAACTGGGCGAAGGATCTCACGCACGACGGCAAGAAAGGCCTCGACGCGGCGTTTGCCCGCAGCCAGGCCAACCTGGCCGCCGTCGCGAAGTTCGTCGAGACCCACGATTGGATCGACTTCCTGGCCGAGGACCCGGCCACCCGCAGCAACACGTCGATCTGCCTGACGATCACCGCCGACTGGTTCACGAAGCTCGGCGCCGACGACCAAGGCGCGTTCTGCAAGAAGATCGTGGGCATCCTGGCCGACGAGGGCGTAGCCTACGACTGTGCCCCGTACCGCGACGCGCCCCCGGGCTTCCGCTTCTGGGGCGGACCGACGGTGGATCCGAAGGACATGGCGTTGGCGCTCGAGTGGCTGGCCTGGGCATATGCGGAGAATAGCAAATAGCGAATGTCGAGTAGCGAACGGTCGCTTTCGGCGATTCTCTGGATCGCGTTTGCGGCTCGCTTGCGTTGGGTTGAGATGAGCCCGGCGCAGGCGAGCCGCGGCGCGTTTTGTGAGTTGCCTGTTTCGATGCCGTCTTGTGAACCAATGACGTGCCGTATTGCGACGGCGGGTGAAGGCGGAAAGCCATGATTCGGCGATCGCGCACATTGATCGTCCTGGCACTCGGGTGGTGCGGGTTTTCCGTTGGATTGCAGGCGGGACTGTTTCGGTGGTCGGTGGTGCAGTCGCATCCGTGGTTATGCATGACGCTTGCCGCGGCCATCGTGTGTCCGGTTGCCATCCTGCTGTGCTTCGCGAAACGACCGAGCCGAGGAGTGACGCGAGCCGGCGAAACGCCGTCCGACTGGCGATTGCATATGACCGTCGTTTGCGTGCTGGCATGGTGCATCTTGAGCATCGGAGTAATCGCGCGTCTGTGGCGTGGGACGGGGGCGATGTCGCGGCCTTGGCTCTGGGTGGCCGTCGCGGCGGCGGGTGCGGTTCCGATCGCCCTGTTGCTGGGCCACGCGAAACGAGCGGCCGAACGGCGAGCCCGCGTCCGAAAGGAGGCGACGGACGAGCTTTCGGTGTGCCGCAAGTGTGGGTACGAGCTGACCAGACTCAACGTGCCCCGGTGCCCCGAGTGCGGCTGTGCCCTCGGTTTCACCAAGACGTTTGAGGAACTCGGGCTCAGCGATGATGAGGTCCGGGAAGCCGAGAATCGGCAACGCCCACGTTCGTCCGCATAAACGTCTACGGGGTGGTCGGCCCGCGTAGTAGCCACGAGTCGGCACTCCCGCACTAACTGGCCGGTCGGATGGGCATGCCCCACTCGGGGCGCGTGCCGGAGCCGTTGGCGGTCAGGTCGTAGCCGCACGTCTCGCGCTGATCGAACGGGAGTCGATGCGTGTACTTTTTCCATACGACCTTGGCGTGTGCTGTACGGTCGCCCCAGCGGTGGCCGAGCTGCGTCTGGTGGGACAGGCTGAGATAGCCGAGAAGGGTGAGCGGGCCGGTCCACAGAAAAATCAGCGACGGCACCACGCCGACCCACTGTCTAAACCAGGTCGATCGCGAACGCGATCCCCCGGCGGTTGGCGAAGCCGTCGGCGCACCGTTTGCAGAGGCGCGCGTTATGGAAGAGGAGGTCATCCGGCGCCGGGCGTTTCGGCGAGCGGCAAATCGGACAGACGTTCGTCGATGCGACCGCGACCGTGGTCATGCGAATTCGCTCGTTTCCCGAATCGCCGCGCACAACGCCGCCACGTCGCCGAGTCGTTCGCCGAGTTCGGCGGGCACGATCCGGCACGCCGCAGCCGCGTCGGGAAGGGCTTCCCTTTCGATGACCTGCCGGGCCGGCCCCAGGACCATCTCACCCAGGCGGACCGCCAGTGACGCGATGACGATCACCTCCGGGTTGAGGATGTCGATCAGCAGGGCCAACCCGCGACCGAGATGGCGGCCGACCTCCTCGAACACGTCCAGCGCGTCCCGGTCGCCCGCCCGGGCGAGTTCGGCGAGGTCGCGCGTGGTCACGCCGCCCTCGCGCCATCGCGACGGGACCCGCATGGCGGCCAGTCGGGCGATGCCGGCCCCGCCGCAGAGCCCTTCCCACGAGCCCGCCTTGCCGAAAGCCACTGGTCCGTCGTCGGCGATGCGCAGGTGGCCTACTTCGCCGGCCAGATCGCAGGTGCCCCGGTAAAGTTCGCCGTTGAGGATCAGCCCGCCGCCGAAACCCGTGCCCGCGGTGAGGAATATGACGTTCCGCGCGCCGCGGGCCGCCCCGAAGTACCACTCGGCCAGCGCCCCGGCGTTGCCGTCGTGCTCGATGTAGACCGGCAAGCGGGTCTCCTCCTCCAGCTTCGACTTGAGCGGAATCTCGTCCCAGCCGAGCAGGTTGGGTGGCGACTTGATGATCCCCGCCTCGATGGCCAGCGGGCCGCCGATGGACACCGAGACCATCGCGGCCGGCCGCCCGGACGCTTCCGCGCGGGCCCGCACGGCCGTGATATGTGTGCACAATTCGCGGAACGTGCTTTCGAAGCCGCGCTCGGTCCGCGTGGCGAACTCGGCCCGATCGTGAATGCGCCCGTGGCGATCGCCCAGCACGACGGCCGTCTTCGTTCCCCCGACGTCGAGGCCAAGAATCGCTGTACTCACGGTGTCAGGCTCCAGACACCGGATTCACGTGCCGGACATGCTCTTACAGACCACGCGGCAATGCGGGCATCCGGTCCTTCCCGATTCATCGACGTGACGGGAATCGAACGCGCCGGGTCATCCGACGATAAGGAGAGCCACGTATGGCACGACAATGAAGACCAGGAAGACGATCTTGAAGGCGCCGAGAAACGAGTATATGACCACGTTGAACGTCTCCCGCGGAATGGGGAACCATACGCTCTGCATGCGATACACGAGATTGGGCGCCGACAGCAACATCGCGGCCCAGAGGACCAGCAGCCCCCCGTTGAAGATCGTGCACCACATGAAGAACCGCGTCAGTGTTTGCACGTCCATGGTATCCGTCCTCCCTGAAGGGGCTCACACCCGGCATCGACTCGAACGGTCCTCACCCAGGTGCGGTGCGCCCCTCATTGATCGCCGAAGGCGATCACCTTTCGCAACTCGACATTCGACATTCCGGATTCGACAGTCCGGACCCGTTACTATTCTCCCGCGAACTCGGCCGGCGGGACGCCGTCGGCCACGTCGTGCAGCGCGGCCGCGTTCAGAATGCGGATCTGGTGCGCGTCCGGCATCTCGATCAAGCCGCACTCGGCCAGCCGCCGCAACGTGCGCGATAGCGTCTCGCTGGTCAGGTTCAGAAAACTCGCAAGGTCTTTCTTACGGGTCGGCAGCGCGAACGGCCGGCCCTTCGCGGCATCCACCCGACCTGGTTCAGTGCCACCGAACCCCGCCGGAATCTGGTGGAGCAGGTACCGGGCCACACGACCACTCGCGTCCCGCAGCACAAGGTCTTCGAGGATGCCGAGCAGGTGCCGCACCCACTTGGCCATCCCGGCCATCAGTTGCAGGCAGAACGCGTGATTCGTGGTCAGGATCCGCCGGAAGTCACGGGCGGGCAGCAGGGCACAGACCGTCGGCTCCAGCGTCTGCACGTAAGCCGGGCAGTTGAACTCGCCGATGACCGCCACCTCGAGGAACGTCATCCCCGGATGAGCGAAGTGCAGCACGTGCTCCTTGCCGTTCGGCGCGATGCGGTAGATCCGCACCGACCCCTCGCCCACCACGTAAATCCCCGGACACGGCTCGCCGAGCCGCACCACGGTTTGCCCGGCCGCGAACCGTGAGATCCGGACGATCGGTTCCAGTACGGCCCGCTGCGTCTCGTCGAGGCCCGAAAAAAAGCCGCAACGGCCCAGGATGTTCATCGCGTCTTGTGTCATGGTGGCCACACGCGGCTCGAACCCGCCGCCACGGGAAAAGATTCTTGCGAAAAATCGGTGCCGATTGACCTGGATCAAGGCCCGCCCATTCGTTCGGTGGCACACTCCTAGTATGACGCCGGGAGCGAAGGGCGACAACCGCCCCCCGGCTCCAGCCCCGGCCAGCCAAGGAGAACGAATCCATGATCCGCGACATGGTTCTGATCGACGCAGCGAAGTGCGACGGCTGCGGCCAGTGCGTGCCGGCCTGCCACGAGGGGGCGATCCAGATCATCGACGGCAAGGCCCGACTCGTGGCCGACAACCTCTGTGACGGGCTGGGGGCCTGCCTGGGCCATTGCCCGCAGGGCGCCATCCGCATCAAACGCCGCGAGGCCGACGCGTTTGACGAGGCAGCCGTCGCCGTCCACCTCCAGGCGCAGGGGCGCGCGCTGCCCGAGGCCGCACCGCGTCCGACGCCCGTCCCCGCCCATGGGGGCTGCCCGTCGGCGCGATTCGTGAAGCTGGGCGAGCCGGTGAAGGCGGAGGGGCAACCGCCGGCGCCGTGCGGCCGGCCCGGGGCCCGTACCGCGCTGCGCCAATGGCCGGTGCAGTTACGCCTGCTCCCGCCCCAGGCCCCGATGCTGCAAGGCGCGACCCTGCTGCTGTCGGCCGACTGCGTGCCTTACGCCCTGCCGGATTTTCACGCCCGGCTGCTCGATGGCCGGGCCGTTGCGGTGGCTTGTCCCAAGCTCGACGACCCGTCGGGCTACGTCGAGAAACTGGCGGCGATGATCCGCCTCAGCAACCTCCGCGGTATCACCGTCGCCCGAATGGAGGTGCCGTGTTGTGCCGGGATCCTCATGATGGCACTCGAGGCCCGTAAGCGCAGCGGAACGTCGGTGCCGATTCACGACATCGTCGTCGGTACGCGGGGCGAAGTGCTCGCCGAACGCACGTTGGCTGACGAAATGGCCGCCTGACCAAGCCGAGGAACAGACAACCCTTGCGGGATTTTGAAAGGAGATCGTGCATATGTATTGCAACCAATGCGAACAGACGGCCCACGGCACGGCGTGCGTGGACATGGGAGTCTGCGGGAAAGACCCGGACATGCAGTCGTTGCAGGAGACGCTGCTCTACGGTGTCAAGGGCATGGCCGCCTACGCCCATCACGCCCGCCGCCTCGGCATGGTCGACGAATCCGTCGACGCCTTCATCGAGGAAGCGCTCTTCGCGACCGTGACCAACGTCAACTTCGACCTCGAGAGCCTGCTCGAGCTGGTGCTCGAGTGCGGGCACAAGAATCTGCGAGTGATGCAGATGCTCGACGAAGGGCACGTCAAACGATTCGGCAATCCGTCGCCGACCATCGTATACGAGGGTACCAAGGCCGGCCCCGGCATCCTCGTCACCGGGCACGATCTCGTCGACCTGGCCGACCTGCTCGAGCAGACCGAGGGACTCGGCATCAACATCTACACGCACGGCGAGATGCTGCCGGCCCACATGTACCCGCGGCTTCGCGAGCACCGGCACCTTGCCGGTCACTTCGGCGGCGCGTGGCAGAAACAGAAGACCGAGTTCCAGAAGTTCACCGGCCCGGTCCTCGCGACCACCAACTGCATTCTGATCCCCCGCGACGAGTACAAGGACCGCGTGTTCACGACCCGCGTGACGGCCGTCCCCGGCGGGACGCGATTGACCAGCAACGACTTCACGTCGGTCATCGCCAAGGCCCGTGTGTGCGAGCCGCTGCCCGATGCCCCGGTGAAGGAAACGACCATCGGGTTCCATCACAGCGCCGTGCTCGGACTGGCCGGTCAGATCGTCGAGGCGGTCAAGGCGGGCAAGCTGCGTCACTTCTTCGTGATCGGCGGCTGTGACGGGGCCGAGCCCGGGCGCAACTATTACTCGGAGTTCGCGTCGAACACGCCGCCGGATTCGGTAGTGCTCACCCTCGGGTGCGGCAAGTACCGCATCCGCGAAGCCGACTTCGGCACCATCGGGCTGGGCGACGCGGGGCCCATCCCGCGCCTGCTCGATATGGGGCAATGCAATGACGCCTACGGGGCCATCCAGGTGGCCGTCGCGCTGGCCAAGGCGTTCGATTGCTCCGTGAACGATCTTCCGCTGACCATCGTGCTGTCCTGGTTCGAGCAGAAGGCGGTGGCCGTGCTGCTGACCCTGCTCGCCCTCGGGGTCAAGGGCATCCGCATCGGTCCGGCTCCGCCCGCGTTCATTTCGCCGAACGTCTTCAAGGTGCTCCAGGACAAGTTCGACCTGAAGCTGACGACCAACGCCGACCCGATCGGCGACCTCAACGCCGCGCTGGCCACGGCGTAACCGCGATCCGTCGCGGCATAACGGTATTGGAGGCCGGGACCCATCCCTCGTCGCGTGTGTCTCTCGCACCCGGCGGGGGATTCGGCATGCGCGGCGCCCCGGCCGGCGTGGCCCTCCTCGCCATTTCCACATTGCATTTCCCGCTTCGGTCGAGTACGCTGCGCCAATCAGATCCACCCCCGCTCGCGTGACGGAACGACGAAACCGATTCATGACCGGTCAACCGCATCAGTACGGTCCCAACAGCCCGCTCAGCGCGGACGAACGCGAAATCGTGGAGGCGATCTGCGACGAGGTCCGGGCTTCCAACCTGCCCATGGCGGAAGAAATCTTGTTGGCCATCGATCAGCAGATCGATTCGCTGAATCATCTCGGTGACGTGCTGGCCGAGTATCCGTCCCCCTACGGGGCGCAGCGACTCGGACGCCGCGAACGCGGACTGGACACGCTGGTCGACGCCCTCAGCCGAACGAACCCCGCCAACTTCGAGTTCCACCTGCCGACCCGCGCGCTGCTCGGCCGGGCCGTCGACATGGCCGAAACCAACTTCTACCGCCTGCTCCTGCACATCTGTGCCGACCTGCTCAGCGGCGATCGGGCGACGAGCCTCCGCGAACAGGCCTCCAACAAACTGCGGGTCTGTCTCTACACCAAACTGACCGAGGAGGTGCTGTCGGCCATCGCCAGCGATGATCAACTCAAACACGACGTGCGACGCGAGGCCGTCAAAGCCCTCGCCCAGATCTGGGATCGGCGGCTCACCTATCGGGTCAGCGACTTCTTTCCCATCCTGGACGCGGCGTGGGAGGCGCGTCGGCGAATCACCGTCACCGGCGGGACACTGGCCGGCACGCAGGAGATCTTCGAACTGTTCCAGGAAGGATGCGATCCCGCGTTCGTGGATTACTTCATGCGACCCAACCCCACCGCGGGCGAGATCGAGGCCTTTCGCGAGTTCCTGTTCGCCACGTCCGTGGAGATCCTGAGCCGGCTGAGGCGGCAGATGACCGAGGAGGACGTGTACAGCGTCTCCCTCCCCGACACGGTCCACTCCGCCGTGCGGGAGGACCCCACCCTGTTCTACGAGTTCTTCCGCTCGCGGCAGTTGCTGGCCAACGCCCGCCGCCTGTCCAACTTGCCGGGCCCCAAACGGACGGCCGAAGGGTATGTGATGATGCACTACTTGCGGAAGACCAAGAACAGCGAATAGGGAATCACTTGGTCTTCACCGGGTAATTCGGCGGCTGGGGAAGCCCGACCGGGGCCTCCTCGGCTTTCTTCAGCAGATACTCCACGGCGGCCTCGAGTTGCGCATCCTTGCCTCGCGCCACGTCGCCCGGCATGTTCTGGACCTCGATGTCCGGTACCACGCCGTGGCCCTCGATCAGCCAGGTGCGGTTCAGGCCGTACAGTCCGAACTGGGGTGGCGTGACCGTGCCGCCGTCCACCAGGTGCTGGTGCGGTTCGACCCCCACCGAGCCGCCCCAGGTCCGCACGCCCAGGACGGGGGCGAGCTGGCGCAACTTGACGGTCTCCGCGAAGAACTCGCCACACGACCCCGTCTCCTCGTTGACGATCACGACCAGGTGGCCCTGGAACCCGCGCTCGGGGTTCGGCAGCGGTTTGCCTTCCCGCGGCTGCGTGGCGGCCCACACCACCCGCTCCAGCCGGTCGATGATCATGTCCGACGTGAACCCGCCGCCGTTGTACCGCTCGTCGATGACCAGGCCCTGCTTGTAGAACTGCGGGTAGTAGCCCCGCGCGAACTCCACCAGCCCCTTCTGACCCATGTCCGGAATGTGCAGGTAACCGAGTTTCCCGTCCGAGGCCCGTTCCACGAGGGCGCGGTTCTTCTCCACCCACGCCCGGTACCGGATCGGCTCCTCGCTGCCGATCGTGCGAACACGATACGTCTTGGCCCCGTCCGGAGTCGGCCGGTCGTTGTAGGTGAGCGTCACCACCTTGCCCGACTTGTTCTGCAGGTGCCGGTAGACGTTGTCGTCGGTCCGGACTTCCTGCCCGTCGATCGCGATGAGGTAATCGCCGGCCGCGATCGGGCAGCCAACGGCGTCCAACGGCGACCGTTCGTCATCGTTTCCCGGCGTGCCGGGGATGATGTGCGCGATCCGGTAGTACGGTGCCCCGTTCGCCGCGAACTCCGCCCCGAGCATCCCGGTCCGGATTTCCTTCGCCTTGCTCTCGATGTCACCGCCCCGCACGTACGTGTGACCGGCGTTCAACTCCGCGATCATCTCGCCGATGAGATAGGTGAGGTCGCTGCGGTTGCCGCAGTACGGGACGAACTTGCGATACTTGGCCCGGACGGCCTCCCAGTCTTCGCCGTGCATGCCCTGGTCGTAGAACCAGTCCCGCTGCACCCGCCAGCCTTCGTCTTAGATCTGAAGAAACTCCCGGCTGCGATCGACCTTCACC
>CAZBUJ010000031.1:0-56883 GCA_964495075.1 uncultured Phycisphaeraceae bacterium | reverse complement strand
TCGTCTTTGTTTACAGGGGCTTCATCCAGGCCCCCAAAAGTGCGAAAGTCGAACTAAGAGAGATTCGAGAAACTCCCGAAAAGCGTCTAGCGCGTTGAGTTCACAGGCTCTTGACCAGGCAAAGAACTCGCTGACGCCGACTCTTCGGTTACCCGTCTCGCAGTTGTACACGAAGCTCTGCGGCTTGCGAATATGCTTGCCGAGGTCGCGCCGAGTGAGCCCCGCTCCTTCCCGCATGGCCCGAAGAAAAGGAGGCAGGCGTCGACAGGCGGCGGCGTGTTGGGGTTTCGTGGCCATCGTGACCCGATATTCGGGTCAAGCGACCTTGACACGAGTTCAGTGTCAGGCTATTCTGGAGGCGGCCTTTAGATAGAACGGGAACAAGAATTCGCACAGGAGAGAGAGTCGGCAGGCGTCCTGTCGGCTTTTGGTGTTTTTACGGAGTGAAGGAGAATGAAACCGAACCTGTGGATTGTCGTTTTGTGCCTCGTTGCGTTCTCCCCGATCCACAGCAGAGCGGACACGTCGTTCTACTCCTTGGATCGGTCTGCGCATCCCGCCCCCCCTTATCTAGTCAGCTTTTGCTCCGATCCATCCGATCCAACGATGGACATGATCGGAGAATCATCTGGCCTTGGCACGATCCACTCCACTGTCATGGACGTGTCGTCTGACGGCCGCCTCTTTGCTGCACCACACGGAGGCGTAATCTACGAGATCGATACCGTCTTGGGCAGCGTAATCGGCTCTTTTCCGCTGGACACGAGCCAACCGATTGTAGGTCTTGCCGTCGGCGACAATGGTCTGCTCTACGCAGCGGTGGATAACGAGGAACTCATCTATACGGTCGATTTCGATGCACAAACGAGTCAAGTCCTGGTTAGCAAGCCTGGCCGCCTTAATGGCTTGGATTTCGACTTGGACGGAAACCTAATCGGCATTGATATCAATCAAACTGGACAGGTCTTTCGTGTGCCTCTGGACGGATCTCCCGTCCAAGTGATCGCAACTGTCCCCATCATCCCAATGGGTGGCTACCAGACGTTCAGCTCGCAGGACGCCGCATTCTACTTTGGGACACAGGAACTTGCCCCTGCTGGTCGGGAGCTGTGGCGGCTGTCGTGGTCTGGCGGGTTGCCTGTCGGAGTGCCAGAATACGTGAAGGACATCGGTGCTGGAGAGTATGTAGGACTGGCTGCCATTCCAGAGCCATCAACGGCGTTGTTCCTTGGGTTTGCAGGCATCGTGATTCTCCGTCGTCGGCGTCAGGCACACTGAGGCTGAGCGATCCGTGCGGGTGCGCGGATGCATACGCGACAATTGACGATCCGCGCTTGTTGCCACGCAGACGGACACAACCTGCCCCGTACCCGGAAATCTGGTTCCATACTTGCCTCCTAATGGGATCTACCCAAACGCAAGCTCAACTAGATTGCTCGCCTTGCCGCTCAACTCGACGGGCACCAGAGGGGGTGGGGGTAAATCGTAGGGACTATCCGCCTGCGGGGGTTCCCTAAGGGGATCCTTGCGACACACGTGGCTCTTTCCAGTACAATCGGGTACGATAGCCAGCAGGGAATCAACGAATGGTAAACACGCGGTGACAACTTGTCACGGTTAGCATGGACTGGCTGCCGGACAGAAACTGTTCACGGAGGAAATGAGATGTCGAAGACCAGAGTCAACGAACTTCAATCACTCGTAGCCAAGCTTCAGGCTGACCGCGAAGGCCACTTGGACGCCATCGCTCAAATCGATGCGGCGTTCGACGCGCTGGGGATCACGATGCCCAAGAGGAAGAAGCGCGGGCGAAAGCCGGGAAAGAAGAAAGCTGTCGGCAAGACAGGCAAGAAGCGGGTTGCCAAGAAAAAAGCTGCCAAGAGAGCCAAGCGGAAGAAGTTCAAGATAACTGCGACTGCGTTTGTTCTGGCCACGATCAAGAAGGGCGGAACCAAGGGTGCCACAAGCGCTCAGGTCAGCAAGGCGTGGAAGGCTGCGGGCAGGTCCGGCGATGCCTACAACACCCTCGGCATCTTGTTCAAGGAGAAGAAGATCAAGCGAGAGAAGATCAAAGGCGGAAAGGGGAATGTGTATCGGCTGGCGTAGGTCAGGAAGGCAATTCCTCAGGGCGACATTCGACTTCTGGATGCCCCCCGGGGCGGCACAGAGTAAGGACATTGTGCCTAATTGTCGGGGCCTTGTTTCTGGACCTGCGTGCCGCCAACTCGGTTATTCTGATTCCCCGCTATTTTTCGCGGGAAAGGAATGAACCATTACCTGGAGCGGCCGCTCGTTGCGTAATTTGATCGCGGGACGAGCGTTGCTCGTGCTCGTCGAGAGGCTACGACCTCACTCCCGTCTAATAACCCGTCGAATCGGCTCGCGAGTCCTGACGGGGACCGTTCTGTTGTCGTAAACCGCTCTCACTGTAGCGTCACCATCCAGCAGTAGTTGGAGCGTTGCCGCGGCACCCTGCACGACCCCGTTGACCTCCCAGCCGACGAAAGGATGCTCCGTAACCGGTTCCGGCGTCAGTGCCGTCAGCGCAATCATGGACCCCAGCGGGTACGTACGTCCGAAGTTGGCGAAGCCGCCGCCGTTCAGTTGCTCATCGAGCGGGTCTACGCCGATCCACGCCCCGGAAGATGTTCGACTCGACGGATAGCTGCCCGGGCGCCGTACCTGGCGGCACGAGTCGGACGCAATCACTTGCCGCAAACGGCGTCTCATCCAGCAGATTCCCGGTAATGACCAGCTCCACCAGATCGCCAGGCGGGAGGTCGTCCAGCTCGAGAGCTGCCACCACATCGACCGTCTTGAAGTGCATCGAAAGATCCACGAATCCGTCAGTTCCCAGGTCATGACAATCGCACGGTTCGCCCTCGAACGGCGTGGCCGTGTCCTCGAACACCGAGTGCGGCCCCGGCGGTCCTTCGTGCGGCGCCACCGCGCCGCCCACGCCGTCCGCACGCGTCAGCTGCACGGTGGAAAGGTCAATCGTGGTAACGTCGAACTCTGCCGTCCCGAGGATCGAGATCGGCAGGACGCCGTGGCTCTTCCGATTGAACGGGTTGGGACAGGATCCCGGCTTGATGTCCAGCGCCAGCGGCAGTACAAGGCGCAGCCTGTAGATGTACGCGGTGTCATTCGCGTCGCGCCCGGTCCCGATATACAAGTCGTTGCCGTGGATGTGAAACGCCGCGGCGTCCGGGTCCTCAAGCGTTGCGAGCTGTTGCCAGGTTTGGCCCAGATCCATCGATTCATAGACGCCGCGAGTCGGATCGCCCGGTGCTTGACCGTAGCCATACATCGCATTCTGGCGAGATACAAGGCGGACTCCATAGCCGAGATCGTACGGACCGATTTGCTCCCACATCGACGAGCCAGAGTTCCACAAGTACATATAGCGATCCGACGTGCCGCAATCGGCAGTGCGTGCCACCAGCTGGTCGCCAACGACCAGGAGGTCCAGTACGGAATGGCAGTCGGGAATACCCGTAGTCGGGTTGAATGTATTGCCATCAGTTGAGACGAAGACTGGTGTCGTGCCAGCGCACATACTACATCCACCCAACCAGTAAATCAGCGAGCCGACGAACAACTGCCCGTCGTACACAGCCATGGCGTCGACGATACTCCGCGGCGGGGCGAGGTCCAGGACCAGCTCCCAGTGGTCGGGGCTCGACGCGCCCAGCCAGCGCCACAACTGCCCGTGATAAGGCTCATAGCCGGTGCCCAGGTACACCTGGCCGTTGAACTCTGCGTACGCAAAGTTTGAGTTCGGTGGATACCTGCCCTGCGTAGCCGGCTGCCAACTCTCACCGCCGTCGGTCGAGTAGTAGGGCGGCTTGATCCAGCACCAGCCACCGCCGGTGAATAACGTGCCATCTGAGGCCTCGAACAAGGAGCGCCGAGTATTCTGAATCAGCGACAGATGTTGCTTGAGGTCCACGCTCATGGCCTGGCCGGTGTTCGGGTCAAGCGTCAGTTTCCAGGCTGAGACCGGCGTTCCCCCGCCGCAGCGAGCGCCCACATTCTTCGTAGCGAACACGATCTCGTTGGGGTCGCTGTCGAGGACCTGAATCGCCTCGATCAGATCCGGCGTAATCCCGGCCGTCGGTGGCACCTCCGCCACCAGTTCCACTGCAATGGAGGGAGCGGCAAGTCCGGCGACCACGAGCAGAGCCATGATGATCCATGGGGTTTGTCTGCAATTCATGGTATTTCTCCTTCTTGTCGAGAGACGGGGTGTGCTAAGGGCAGGGGGCGCAAGTAGATTTGTCATAGCCACTCCTCTCCCGCCTATGCAAACTCTTGAGGGCCTATGTGCCAACCGAATACTTCATTCGTTGGTTTTCCACGACCGAGGTGGCCTGAACAAACGTCGCTCTCTCTCCATGCCCGGCGGAGCGCGTGGCCGAAAGGCGGCGCGAACATCTCGCCCGATGTCATCCATCAGACAGGCCATATCCCGAATCGCGTACGAACACCCCTGGGGGGCAGCTGTTGCCCACGACCGAAGAACCTCTGCCGACAGTCCGAAGGTTCGCCACTGGCAGCCTCCCCACGGCTCGCCAGGACCGATGGGCTACGGCGCGGCCGCTCGCCAGACTCAAGCGGCTTGAAGGAGAGTGCGCATGTCGAACACACGCGTCGCTATCCTAGGAAGATGCGTGTGCCCCGGCCGACGCTCAACTACTTGGCGCGCACGCGCTCGACCGTGCGCGCGACCCCGAAATGAGGGAAGGCAACCCTGGATGGGTCTCTCTTCTGTACTCCCGAGTTGCCGATCCCGCCCGAGGTGATCTGCTCCGATAATATACCATCTGTCCGGTTACGATACGAGTACAACCGACAAAATCGGCAAAATCGGCAATATTAACCGGAATCACGCCTGACGCCTCACGAGGCGACTTGCCCGCAGATTAACCCGCATTTCTCACCAGCTCTCTGCTGCGTCGCCGTAATGACTTGCGTCTGCGTCGCCCTACTCGGTCGGCCTGCTCGACGACCCGTACAGGGTCGCCTCCGCGGGCCTCGGTCGCATGGCTCGCATCCACATGCCCTTACGACGACTCGCGACAAGACCTGGTGAGAAATGCGCGTTAAGTGCGACCAAGAAACGCCTCTGGCTGTGGACGGGGCCCACTGCCTGACGTGCCCGCTCGACAACGAGGTTGTCTCGCCCAACAATGAACACGGTGGAAGCCTCCCCTGATAGCCCCGCGGAATGGAAACCAGTGTCGATGGTTCCTAAGTCCAGACGTCGGCCGTACTTACCCAGGTCAGGTCTGCTACTGGCGCTTGCGCCTACGACCCTGATGATAGGTCCGCCTGCCGCACGGCTTTGCTGGGCCAGCGCTGCCCAAACCGCGAGGTGGCGATCGTAACCGTTTGAACAGCAGGGGGTCAGGAACACGCCAAGAGATTTGCCAGCTTCCCAGGCTGAACGTTGCGTTGCGTCGTGACGGGGGTCCGTGAGTAATCGGGCGGGTCGAAACCGCATGGTGGTCTCAAGAGCTGCACAGGCCACTATTGAATTGTGTTGTCATCGTTCTCGGCAGGCCGAGCACCAAAGTATTGCAGGCGGATTGCCGAGCAAGCATCAGCCACCATTCGAGGTCGCCGCTTGATGTACGCGTCCGACATGCCCTGAATCTCGTGGCCCGCCAGGATCTTCGCATGCTCTTCGGTGGCACCCCGTTCGATGGCAGCCGTGTAGGCTCCGTCGCGGATGTGCTGGAACTCGACACGCGCTAAACCAGCTTCGTTTCGAATCTCTCGAAAGACGTTGCGAAAGCCGTGAGCCGAGTATGGCGAGCGATACTGGGAGATGAACACGTAGTCGCTGTCGTTGGGCTCTGCTTCCTGCAATGCCAGCAATGCTTCAATCGTCCGCCTCCACAGCACCCCGACCCGCGTGGTCTGCCCCGTCTTGGCCCTGTCGAGAATCACCACGCCTGTCTGGAAGTTGATGGCTGACTTGGGAAGCGTCCGGACATCGACGGGGTAGTAGCAGAGGTTCAGGGCCACCAGGAGCATTGCCCGCCATCGGGTATTTGCCGAATCAAGCAGCTTGTGGAAGTCCTCGACGCTGATCGGCTGCGGATTGGGATTCCGCAAGTCGGGCAACTCGGCCTTCCGTGACTTGATATCCTTGACCACCCGTTCGCCGAGGAGCGACAAGCGAAGGAAAATACGTACGGTAGATGATCCATTACTTATCGATGATCCGGTTCGTAGGATCAGTACATACGTATTTCTACGTACAGCGTGCTCCTTCGCTCGTGATCATCGGTTTAATCGCGTCGAACGTATGAGTTTACGCAACTGGCGGCGCGTGCATGAAGAAAGCGCAGCATTCGTGGAATTCTCTTGACGCACCCCAGTGCGCGTCGGTAATCTCACGATCGACACGACTTGGCAACGCGGGATGACAGCTTTGACAACCGCATCTGTTTGCTGAGGTGCCTCAGGCTATTCAGGCAAGAATGGAGACAACGCCGAAACACAACGGCGGGAGTGGTCTGTGCGCCCGGACCCTTCGCGACCATCATGAGTGGACAACCCTTCGGCGATGACGCTAGATCGACAATCGACTGCTTCAATTCCATTCGATCGATGACCGTTGAGGACATCGCGGACAGCACAGGTGAGGATACGGCTATGATTCCCTTGTCACCGAGTCTCCTGGTTCGAACGGTACGCGTCCCTTTCGCTTCTTCTGCTGGCGGCGGTACGACCTCATCAGGATGGGCAGGGACCACGTCTTGCCCGGAGCAAACGAGAACCGGATCGGGAGCGACAGCACGACCCAATTGTGGCCGAACGAGAAGACGGCTCGCTTGGCGGTGAACAACAACGGGTCGTGATGCATGCCGGCGGCCCAGATCCGCTTGCCGGACTTGCGGTTGAGAGCGTCATCGACGGCCACGATGAGGGCGTCGTTGTCGGGAATGAAACCGAGTGCGAGTTGAAAACAACACCCGGCCGAGGGCATCGACGCTCCAGCGGCCTCGGCTGAAGAAACGGTGATAGCAACTGAACGTCCTGGTCTTGAGCCCGTCGCCGGCCAGAAGCAGCCGGGTGACGGTGCATCGGCCGGAGCCGAGCAGCCAGCCGGTGACGAGGGTGACGAAGGTTTGGAACGACGGTTTGGTAAAGCACGAAAAAAGTGATGGAGCAACTCCTGCATGGTCGATGGAAGAAACATCAACAGGCCTCCTGCCCACCACTCCTGGAAATCCTTTTCTGCCATCCCGGAAATCGGCAGGCGGCCTGCTTTTTCATCACCCCCCGGGGCCGGATGACGCTCCTTCAAAAAGTGCAAAACGCTAGTCTAGCCAATCGGTTGAAGAAATAAGAAACCAAGAAGCGTCTGAGCAGTCCATGTCTTCCTCACTCCACTCGTGCTCCCCATCAACGTCTGCGGACTCATCGATCGCGCGTCAGTTCCTCCTGGAAGCTAGTCCGTGCCCTTCGTGCACTGGAGACGCGGCTTGAGCGTGTTCTCGCAGACCGACCACATGCCCGAGTAATGGACGATGAAGGACGATCCACCGGCGAGCGAGCATAGGACGCCCGACTGCATGCGTTAACTTAGGATTGATCGTGTCATTCAGGAGCAACGCCATCAGGCTTTTTCTTCACGGATGTCGAACCGCATTCCGCGCGGTGAGTCGATTCTACGATAATGGTGTCGCTCGTCCGCAGAATCGCCAACCCCCATGTGTTGAAGGTCGGGAACGTCGTGCAGGTTCGGCAGGCTTGGAGACTTACCCCGCACACTGCTCAGGACATCTCGTCCTTGGTCAATCAACTTCTGCAGCAACGCCTCGTCGGATGGTGGCGCTTCCGCTTCAAACGGTTCCCAGTTCCATTCATAGCCGGACAGCATGTCACCCAGTTCCTGATAGGGTGTGAGTCCACCGCCCGGACATTCGTAAGACCTTCGCTCACGCAGCGGCTCCTTCACCGCCTCCAGGTTCATATCATCGAGTCGCACTCGAATACTCGCCCCGCACTGACGTCACCGCCCCTGGATGTAGCACTCGTGG
Source organism: uncultured Phycisphaeraceae bacterium (assembly GCA_964495075.1). GTDB lineage: Bacteria > Planctomycetota > Phycisphaerae > UBA1845 > UBA1845 > JAFGJQ01. The sequence goes on along the minus strand of CAZBUJ010000031.1, from coordinate 48,826 downwards.
TCAGCCATCGGCACCCCCGGTCTCGACATACTGTAATCGGATCTATCGATCTCGTAGCCGCGCCACATTCCTAAATGCTCGGCCAGTCGAACGAGTTCGAACAGAGCTTCGGGATCAGTGTGCTCCAGCGGCTCCGTGAGGTTGCGACGGTTCAGCTTGCGCACGCGACGAGACATAGCGTGACTTTTTACCGCGCGGGCTGATTGACGGTGCAGGCGCTTTGCTGTAAACAACGGGTTCGGTTGGCGCGGCACGTAGCTGGCAAGACGGTCGGTGGAACGTGAGTTGCCTGCGGAGACCGACACAGCCGGCATCCGATGGTTTGAGGAGACAACGGTCGCCCCCGAGGTTCCTGCGCGTTGGTGCGTGTACGCCTGCTCGGCGATTCACCGAACGTGTCCATGCCATCGAGGATGCCACTCTCCATGAGAATCGGGCTGCTAACATTGGACGAGTCAGGTCGTGTGGTGGTGTTTAGCGCGACGGCTGAGCAGATCCTGGGCTATAGCGCGCAGGAGACCTGCGGGAAGCCGTGCGAGGAGGTCTTCACCGGTCTGGCCGCGGCCCTTGCGGACGCCGGCAGCAACAGTCGGGCCAGCAAGGGGGAAATCCGGCTGAAGACGGACGCGCGGTGCAAGGACGGGCAGAAGATCCCCTTGGTCGTAACCGCTTATTCCGCGCCGCCCAGCGACAATCGCGCAGCCCGCGAAGATGTTGTCCTTACGTTTCAGGACGCGCGGGAAGCGGAGAAGACGGAGAATCAACCCTGGGGCTGCCCATGTGGCGAGTTCAAGCACCTGGACAGGCTGCTCTCTCTGGACAGATTCGCTGCCGGGATCGTTCACGAGATCAGGAATCCTCTCGCGGGTATTTCGACTAACGCCCAGTACATGTTGGAGAAGATCGGCCGCGCGGGCCCGTATCGCGAAGAGATGCAGGATATCCTCGCAGACGTGGCGGATATCGAGGGCATTGTGACCAGGGTGCTTGACTTTGCCCATCCGCGCAAGTCGCAGGTGCGCGTGGTGGCGATCGATGACATCGTGACCGAGGTGCTGCGGTTCTCGAAGCTGCCACTTCGGCATCACAACATACGCTTGCGCGCGAATCTCAAAAAGCCATCGGCGAAGGTGAAAGTGGACGTGTCACAAATAAAGCAGGTGTTCTTCAACATCGTTCGTAACGCCTGCGACGCGATGCCCGGCGGTGGTGAACTGCGCGTGAGCACAACTCCTCCTTCCGCCGGCAGCCAGTGCGCCCGCGTGGAAATCGAGGATACGGGGAAAGGGATCGCCAAAGAACACGTGAAACGTGTCTTCGATCCGTTCTTCTCAACGCGCCCGGACGGCACGGGTCTTGGGCTGGCGATCTCCCGGAAGATCGTCGAAGGGCACGGGGGGCGAATCGAGATAAAGAGCATGCCGGGGAAAGGGGCCCGGTTCTGCATCGTTCTGCCGGCTGTCTAAGTGAGGGGCCGCCGTGGGTTTCGACATTCTCGTTGTGGATGATGAAGCCTCGATGAGAACGTCACTTGCACGAGTTCTCCGGGCGAGCGGCTATTCGGTCCGTTTGGCGGACTGTGCCCACGCGGCGCTGGACGCGGCTCGGAAGCAGGGCCCTGACCTGGTGCTGCTGGATATCTGCCTACCGGACGCCAGCGGGCTCGAGGTGCTCACCCAACTCAAACGGATCAATCAGGACTTGGTGATTATCGCCATGACGGCCCACGAGAACGTGAAGGACGCTGTCGTGGCGATAAAGGGTGGAGCCTGTGACTACTTGAGCAAGCCCTTTAACATCGACGCGGTAAGGCTGCTCATCAAGCAGGCGCTCGCGGCCGGAAAGGCCAAGAGAGAAAGACGCGTGTCCTGCGCTCCGCCGTGGCAGGCGTCCGCGTGCAATCGCATGATCGCAACGAGCCCGGCCATGAACCGGGTGCTGGACATCATTCACCGGCTTCCCGTCCACTCCGGCTCGAGCGTCTTGATCGAGGGCGAGACCGGTACCGGAAAGGAGTTGCTCGCCCACGCCATTCATGAGGTGAGCGGGCGGGCAAATGAGCCCTTCGTCGCGATCGGCTGTGGAGCCATTCCGCATGAATTGATGGAAAGCGAGCTGTTTGGCTACGAAAAGGGCGCGTACACGGGTGCACACCCGGATGGAAAGCCCGGGGTTTTCGAGCAGGCTGCCGGCGGAACGATCCTCTTGGACGAGTTAGGGGAGCTGGCGTTGAATTTGCAGGTCAAGCTCCTGCGCGTGCTGGAGGCGCGGGAATTCTGCCGGGTTGGCGGTTTGCGCAGTACCGCCCTTCGGGCGCGGCTCATAGCCGCCACGAACCGAAATCTGCAAGAGGAAGTGGACGAGGGCAGGTTCAGGGCAGATCTCTACTACCGCCTCAACGTCGTGCGGATCACCCTGCCCCCGCTGCGGGAGCGGCGCGGCGACGTTCTGCCGCTGGCCGAGAGCTTTCTGCGGGAATTCAGCGCGGCCCATGGCAAGCGGTTTGTGGGCATCTCGCGCGCGGCCCGGGACATGCTCGATAGCTACTGTTGGCCCGGAAACGTCCGGGAGCTGCGCAACGTCATCGAGCGCATCGTGCTCCTGGAGAGCGGCGACGAGGTTCTGCCCGACCACCTGTCCGGCGAGCTGATGAGCTCGGACCGAAACGGGACGCCCTCGGTTGCCATCGATGATTGCTCCGGCGGAAAGTTGTTGGATATCGAGAGGGAACATATCCTGCAAACCCTCAAGCGCACGGACGGCAATGTGGCCAAGGCGGCACGGTTGCTGGGCCTCAAGCGAGGCGCCTTGCGGTACCGCATGGACAAGTTTGGCATCGCCAAGCGGTCTCCGGAGTGAGCGACAGTCGAGTCCAGGCCCGCCTCGAAGCCCTGGGGGCCGGGCCAGCGCACTCTTCCCGCGCGTGTATGGCGGCCGGTCTCCGTGTCGCCCGTCGGGAGCAAGCTGGCAGCCCCCTCCAGCGTCGGGCATGGAGAACCATGCGCGACAACGTCGGCAGCGAAGTCTCAAGGTTCCTTCCAGGGTTGATCCGCGATTTCTTCCGGCAACTCGACGAAGGGCAGTCCATCCGCCGCGTTCTGAAAGAGCGGATCGCCGCCCTGGATTTGAACCGCCTGGAAGAGGTCATTCTGAGAATCGCGGGAAAAGAGCTCAGACGCATGGAGTTCCTGGGAGCGGTATTGGGAGCGGCGATCGGGTTGATGAACGCAGCCGCGATGCACCTCTTTGCCATGGACTCGTGTCGTGTCACGTTGTCGTTTTCGGGCAGTGTCGGCCGCGGGGGCCGACGCCGCGCGCAGCCGGAAGATGCGCGGGTGACGAATCACGGGCCTGCGCGTCCCGCGCGGCGCTCGCACGGGGAGGCGGGGGTGCGGCCGCAGAACTTCCCCAACGCGCCGCTGGTTCCTGACCGCCTGGCCTGAGAACGGGGCGTCCAGCCGCACGACGGCGTGCGCCCGGCGACGCGTGGCTGATTTCCGCCAGTTCTGGCGCAGGTCGCCGCCGCCCATCCTTTCGACGTTCGCCCAACGTGCCGGCAGTCGTCCGGTACGGCGAACGATGCGGCATCTCAGCTTGAAAGTCGTGGCGGAGGGCGCGGCAGGACCCGCCCCGCGAAGTGGCATGCCTCTTGCTCGGTGTAAACGCGTGCGCACGTTGCGTGGCTTGAATGCTGCCACTGAGTAACGCCGGCAGGAGGCACGGTGGGCCGCGGGCAAGGCCGTTCCAGCAAAGGGAGACCAGCGAGGTGCCCAGCACCGAAGAGGCACGCACTATTCTCGTTGTCGACGACGAGGAAAGACTGCGAAAAGCACTGGCGAGATCGCTCGCCCAGGAGAACTGTCAAGTTCTGACCGCTGCTTCCGGAGACGAAGCGATCCGGATCCTGGAAGAGACGAAGATCGACCTGGTCATCACAGACCTGGTCATGCCGGGAATGGATGGCATGCTGCTCGTGAGGAACATCAAGCGCACCCACCCCAGTGTGAGAACAATTATCATCACCGCGTACGGTACGGACGAGAGCCGGCATGAGGCGGAGGCCCTGGGCGTGAACTGCTATCTGGCCAAGCCGTTCGACTTGTCCTACTTGCGGTCGAAGGTGAGGGAGTTGATCTTCGGCGGAGAGACCGCTCGGGGCGCCAGCCGGCGAATCGATTCTGTAGAAGGCGCCGCGCGCATTACGTTCTCTCTGCGCTGGCGGCGGTAAGGCGCTGGGCGCGATCGACAGTCTATAGTGCAGAGGCCTTGAACGGCTCAACCCCGCCAACGCCGTGCCCGCCGCCGGTGGGACGGTGGGGGCGTTGTCGCGGGCTGGTTTCGGCCAGCGCGGGGTTGCCTCGGCACTCAAAGAAGAGAGGTGAACGGCAAATGACACACCCGGTTGCAGGGCTGATCGCGCTGGGTTTGGGGGCATGGGGCGTTGTCGCGTGGTGGGGCGATTTCGGCGCGGTCCTCGAAGGGCTAGTACCCCTCCCGTTCGTTCTGGTGGGGATGGCGGCAATCGGCGCCGGCCTTACGAAGACGAGGCACGCCGTTGAACCCGAAGATGAGGACCGGGACGACCGGAATGCGGGCACTGCGTCTGCGCCACGAAGGAGGAATGTAGCATGACCAAGAGGAAGCTCCAGGACGAGAACGTGGCGGACGGTCTGGAAGGGCAGAACTCGATTCCGGAAGCAACCCGGGAGAAACCACCGGCGGAGGTCGTCGACGGCGCGGCTCCAACTCCGGAGACGGTTCGGGACGAGGACCCCGTCGACGTAACGGCGGCCGGATCCTCCGCTCCGGAAACGACCCCGGAGGCAAGGCCGATGTCTGGAGTAGATGACACCCGTGGTGAGCGGGCAGCCGTCCGGCGGCGCTTCTCCCTCGCCGCACCGCTCAGGCTCTCTTTTCACGGCATGTTTTTCTACGCCGGCAGGATCGCGGACAAGATCGTCGCGGTCTACACCAGAGTGTTCAAGCTGGATCCAGAGCACGTTGCAGAGTTCAACCGGTCGGCCGGCACCTCCTACGCGCGGCATGGTGATTGGGAGAAGGCGATCCCTCTGCTCGAGAAGGCGCTCGCGGCCGTCCCGGGCGACGAAGAGGCGCGCCTGCTGTTGGCCGAGGCCTACGCCGGGGCCAACGAGTATGACAACGCGTGTCGGCAGCTCAGGAAGATCCTGGAGGTGAGCCCGAACTCGGCTCGGGCCGTCCGCGCCCTGGGCCTGATTTACTCACGCCAGCAGGAGTACGAACTGGCGATCGAATACCTGGAGAAGGCGGTGGAGCTCGATCCGGATCACGTGCAGGCCTATTACCGGCTCGGCGCGGCGTACGACAACCAGAAGCGGCACGACCAGGCCATCGCAGCCTTCAAGAAGGCCATCGCACTGGACCCGAGGTTTGCCAAGGCCTATCAGGCGCTAGGATTCACCTATGAAAGCAAGGGCGATCGAGAATCGGCCGTCGAGTGCTTCAAGAAGGCACTCGAGCTCGAATGACGCCCGAGGTTCGAGGCAGGTGCGGTGAACCAAGATAACAACACGAAAACCGAGTGGCATTCTTGAACGTCCCGCTGCGCAAGATACTGAGGACTCTCTACCCGGGCAGACTTTCCAGCGGGAGCCCCAACAGCAACGCGGCACGACCCCGCGGCCAAGGCCGGGTGAAACGGATCGTCCTCTGGACGTTGCTGGCAATCATCGTTTTGAACCTTGCGCTTCTGTTCTTGTACTATAACCGCTTCCTGTCAATGCAGTACGACGTGGAGGAATCCTTAGCGCAGATCGACACGCAACTCCAGCGTCGTCGGAACGTCATCTTGAATCTGAGCCTGATGGTCAGGGACTATGCCAGGCACGAGAAGGAGATCTTCACGAACACGACGGACACCCGGAGGGACATGGTGGAGCCGAGGACCGGGGCCGCGCCGGGGCAGGCGCCGGCTGCGGACCGGGCCGGGGATCATCCAGAACCCAAGACACCTGGGGATCCGGGAACCCCGCAGCAAGCAGCCGGGCTTGGGCTGGACGCCTTGCTCTCCAAGGCGCAAGTGACGGCGGGGGATCTGGATACCTTGCTCTCGCGGATCTTCGCCATTGCGGAGCGCTATCCCGACCTGCGACTGAGCGAGAACTTCCAGCGTTTCATGGATGCCCTGGTGGACGCCGAAGACAAGATCGCCGAACAGCGGATGGTCTATAACCAGCGCGCCAACGTAATGTCGACCGCGCTGGGCGTGTTCCCCGGGTTCATCTTCGCCAAGATTTATGGCTTCGAGACCCCGATGTTCTTCCAACCCGAGGATGAGGCGCGCCGGCCGCCGAACATCGAGCAGGTGACGCCGCATCACGAACCATGAGCGACCAAGTCTCTACAATCAGATCCCAGCAGGCTGTCGCCGCCGCGGCGGCGGCGCTGATCTGTCTCGTCGCCATCCTGGCGATGTTCACCTCGCCGCGGCACAGGGAGATCCCGCTCTCATTCTCCCCAGGCACTCCGGCGCCGGCTGCCAAGAGCGACGGCCTCGTTGTCTTTACCGCCGAGAACATCCTTGGCTTGATCGCCGTCGGCCTGGTGTCCGGCACCTTCGGCGGCATGCTCGGCATGGGCGGCGGCGTGCTCAAGATGTCCTTTCTTCTGCTGCTGTTCGGTTTTCACCCGGGGATCTCACGGTTTGCCGCGCTGCTCTCGTTCTTCGTGGTCGCGGTGGGCGCTTCCTACCGATATCTGAAGCTCCGATACGTATTGATGGATGTCGTCAAGGTTCTCATCCCTTCCAGCGTGGTGGGCCTCGTCTTCGGCGCGATCGTGGGCCACAGCCTCCCCAGAGACACTCTCACGTTCATTCTGGGCGTTTTTCTCCTGTTCATCGCGGTGGTCATGGTGAGAAGAGTGCTGCTCCGCTGCCAGGAAGCGCTGGCGCCGGGCGGCGGCGCGGAGGAGCCCGGTGCGACCGTCACGTCGTTGCGCGACAGCGCCAAGCCGGCCCCCGCCGGCTGGAAGATCGTTGTGTGCGGTTTCCCCGGGGGCTTCTTGTCAGCCATGCTCGGGATCAGCGGCGGCGTCATCAGCAACCCGCTTCAGCAAGTGCTGGCCCACCTCCCGATCAAGAACTCGATTGCCAACACGCTCCTCATGGCCAGTGTCACGGCACCGATCGCCTGCCTAGTGATCATGGTCATGGGCATCCACGGCGGGCATTTCGATTTCTGGACGCCGATCCTGGTGGCGTTCTGTCTGCTCCCGGGCTCGATCATCGGCAGCCAGCTCGGGCCGGCGCTGACCCGGAGAATGTCGCCCGTCACGGTACACGCCCTCTTTGGCGCGGTGGCCCTGTCGATGGGGATCAGCATGCTCTTCTTCAGCCGCTGACGCCGCGATGCGGATTCTGATGATCGGGTTGAGAGGAGAACGATGTTTACTCGGAGAGAGCCATGAGTCGAATTGCCGGGAGACGCTGGCCATGGCCGAGACTGACTCACTGAAGGCGCCCCCCGTAACCCGCCGTCAGCTCTTGTTGGCGCTGGGGGCGGCGAGAGCTACGGCCGCCATGGGAACGCTGCTTTGGCCCTTTGGACGGGGTGCGCTTCCCACGCCAGACAGACTCTTGTCAGCTCGGCGGACCGGCTTCGCGCTGGGTGCCCAGATGTCCATCCTGGAGCTGCCCGAAAACCGCACGACGGCGGAAGAGGCCGTCCAGGCCGCCTTTGCGGAGTTGGAGACGGTCGAATCGGTCATGAGTCTGCACCGCCCGGAAAGCCAACCTGGCAGGTTGAATCGGACGGGCCTCGACGGCCGCTGCGTGGCCACCAGCGGCGATTACGACACACCGTTCACCCCCGGCCGCTTCCAGCACCATATTTTCGACCCGCGCGCCGGCCGTTCGCCGACGGAGTTCCAAAGCGTGACGGTGCTGGCCAGGAGTGGGCTCGAAGCGGACGCGCCTTCGACGGCCGTCTTCGTCGCCGGGATCGAGCGCGGGATCAGGCTGATTGAAGCGAGCCCCGGCGCGGAGGGGCTGTTCGTGCTGAAAAATGGAGAGATCAGAACCACCAAGGGCTTCCACGCGGGAGACGGGCATTCCTGATGAGCGGGTGGAACGACCATCCTGTCGAAGCCCTTGAACTGCGAGGGTCCGAACGGAGACCGCGCAGGCCGGGAAGGTCAGCCAGCCGTGTTCACCTGGCGGTCGGGCTGAGCCTGATGATCGCCAAGATAACGCTGGGGATGATCAGTGGCAGCAAGGCCCTGGTGGTATCCGCCATGTTTTCACTGCAGGATTGCGCCTGGGCCGGAATCCTGCTGGTCAGACCCAAGATCACGGGAAAACCGGCGAGCGGGAAACACCCCTTTGGACTCGGGAAGGTGGAGTTCATTGTTGCCGCGTGCATGAGCGTGCTGGTTCTCGTCGGGGTGGCGGTGCTCTTTGGAACCATTGCACACAGCTTGTTGGAGCACCGTCAGCGGGCTCCGGGAATCCTGGCAATCTGGGTGGCCCTGGTCAGCGCCATCATCTGCTTCGCCATGAGCCGCCGGTCCAGGCATGCCGCCAGGCAAAGCGACAGTCCCGATCTGCGCGCGCAGGCTGATTTCAGCCGCGCCGACGCCTGCGCGTCCGTGGTCGTGATCAAAGCGGTGATACTGGCCGCGCTGGGCTTCGAGCTGGCGGACTCGCTCGTGGCCGTGGCCGAGGCCGCCTACGTGGTCTGGTACGCGGGTGGCATGCTCTATGGTGCCGTCAAAGGCCTGTTGGATGCCTCCGTCGGCCCCGAGACGCTCGCGCAGATCCGCGCCGCGGCTCGCGAAACCGACGGCGTGTTCGAGATCCGTTCGATCAGAGCCGTGCAGTCCGGACCGGAGGTTCTGGCAACGCTAGTTGTTGACCTGCCCGATGCGATGACCGTCGCCGAGGCCGACCGGCTCAGGGAGCGCATCATTGCTATGCTCAGGCGTCGATTCGACGACATCGGCCAGGTCCTTGTGGGTTTCAGGACTCGGGACGCGCATCGGCGTGCGCACCGCATCACGCAAAAAGGCGCCGCGGTGAACACGTGCGCCATAGCCGAGAATGTAGAGTCATGAAGGAACGGCCAACCCTCAAGGAATGCAGGATCTGCGCTCATCGCGTGGCGGGACTGGTCGTCGCCGGCAGTCTGTTCCTCGGCCTGTTGAAGCTTTCTGTGGGGATCTTCGCCCATAGCGCCTCGGTGGCGGCGGACGGACTGGAATCCTCGGCGATCGCGATCTCGGCCGGCTTGGTCATGGTGGGCCTGAAGTTCGGCCGGAAGCCCGCGGACCACAAGTTTCCCTATGGGTACGGCAGGGTCGAGTTGCTGGTGGCCGTCATCGCATACGCGGCGCTGTTCGGGCTGGGGTTGTTCCTGACGGTCGGCTCGGTTTGCCTGGTTGTCAGCGGGCGGTTCACGGGTCCCACACTGATCGCCTTGCCCGTGTCCGCGATCTCCATCGTCGGCACCTACCTCATGTATTCGGTCTGCCGGTGCGCCGGCAAAGCCACCGGCAGCTCCGGGCTCATGGCCGACGCCCAGCAGAATCTGGCGGATACGCTCACCTCCGCCGCCGTGCTGATCAGCGTTAGCCTGGCACAACTGGGACCGGCCTTCCACTGGTGTGACTCGGTCGGGGCCGGCGTCGTGGGCCTGTTGATCATGAAGGATGCCGCCAAGAGTTGGTGGACGGACCTGTGCGTGCTGTTGGACACTTCGCTTCCGCGAAGCCAGACCAGTCAGATCAGCACGGCGGCACTGGCGGTGCGGGGCGTCACGCAGTCGCGGTTCGTAAAGACCCGCCGGACCGGGCAACGTGTGTGGGCTGATGTCGGTGTGCTCGTGGCTCCGGCGTGCACCGTCTCGGAAGCCGAGCGGATTTCCACGGACACTCGGGAATCGGTGTTACGCAGATTGGCCTGGGTGGAAGACATCGAGGTGTTTGTATATCCGGCCTACGCCGGGATCCTGGACGAATGGACCGATGAGGTTCGTCATGATCTGAGAGCATCGCCCAGCGGCGACGTTGACTTGGGGATGGGCATCCGACGGAGAACCCGGGTATGAACGGTCGTGAAATCGAAGAAGTCCTGGAAGCGCTGTGGACCTGCGACGAGAAAAGCGACTACCACCTCGAGGCGCTCAGAAAGTGCTGCCACGTCCCGGTCGACCAGCAGCAGTTGTCCGCTTTGGAGAATGACGACCTGATCGCGTATCAGGGCGAGATGGTCCTGCTCACACGGAAGGGGAAGAAGCGGGCCGGGGAGGTGATCCGGCGACACCGGCTGGCGGAGCGGCTACTGGTGGACGTTCTGAACATGTCGCTTCAGCAGGCCGAAGTGGGTGCGTGCGAGTTCGAGCACATTCTGGCACCGCAGGTAACCGAGAGCATCTGCACGCTGCTGGGGCATCCGCGGGAGTGCCCCCACGGCGCGCGGATTCCGATGGGAAAGTGCTGCTACGAGGCGAAGGACGTGGTGGACAACGTGGTCGTCCCGCTCAGTCGATTGGAGGCGGGCACCACGGCGAAGGTCGCGTACATTACGACGTCAAGTCACCCGCGCCTGCACAAGCTCCTGTCGTTCGGGCTCATGCCGGGCGTCGAACTCACCGTCCATCAGAAATCGCCCTCGTACGTCATCTCTTGTGACCAGACCGAGCTGGCCCTCGAAGAGGATGTCGCCAACGACATTCATGTGTGGAAAAAGGGCGCCGAATGATCCCCCCATTCACGATCCCGAAGTCGTCCGCCGAGGCCGCCCCGCCCGCCCGCGAGGTCAGCGCAGCGCCGCGAACACGCGGCGGCGACGAGGAGCGGCCGGGGGGCGAGGTCAAGACAGTTGTCCTGCTCGGCAACCTCAATGTCGGCAAGACCACGCTGTTCAATCGGCTGTGCGGCAAGCGGGCGACGGTTGCCAACTACCCCGGGACTTCCATCGCCGTCGGCCGAGGCACCCTGTCGGAGTCGGGCGCGGAATACCAGCTCGTGGACACGCCGGGCATCAACAGCATGCTGCCCGAATCCGAGGACGAGAAGATCTCTCAGGCGATCCTGCTGGAAGACCAACCGGCACTCATCGCCCAGATCGCCGACGGGAAGAACCTGCGCAAGTCACTGCTGCTGACCTTGCAGCTCACCGAATACGGCGTGCCCATGCTCATCGACATCAACATGATGGACGAAGTGCGTCAGCGCGGGATGCACATCGACACCAACAGGCTGTCCGCCCTGATCGGCGTACCGGTGACCTCGACGGTGGCCACCGAAGGCGAAGGAATCGGTTCGCTACGAAAAAGCCTGACGAAGCCCAAGGTGCCCAGCCTGGTGGTGGCCTACCCGGCCAGGATCGAGTCGGCGATCACGCTTACGGACAAGCTGCTGAACGGGTCGGACCTGCCACACCGGGCCGTCGGCGTTGCCCTGTTGGCCGGCGACGAAGAGACAAAGCGATGCGTCGCGGCCAAGTGCGGAGCCGACGTCGTGGAGGCCATCGAGCACGTGGCTGACACGCTGCAGTCCGACCTGGGCCGGCCGATCGCCGCGCTGATCCTGGAGACCCGCTTGCGGGTGGTCGACCGCGTGCTGTCGGAGGTTCTTTCAATCTCCCCATCTGCGCGGCTGCCGTTCTCCGGGAAGATCGGCGTGTGGTGCCGCCAACCGCTCACGGGCATCCCCATCGCTGCGCTGGTGATTTTCCTGATGTACATGTTTGTCGGGCGGTTCGGCGCGCAGACGCTGGTGGGATTGTCCCAAGGCGTCGTCTTCGGTGAGTGGATCGTGCCGGTGACAGAGAAGCTCCTGGCCGGGATTCCCTACCCGATCGTGATCGACGCGTTCGTGGGCGAATTCGGCCTGGTGAGCGTGGCGCTCTCGCTCGCGTTTGGCGTGGTGGTGCCGGTACTGGCGACGTATTTCCTGGCCTTCGGGATACTCGAAGACAGCGGCTACCTGCCGCGGCTCTCCATTTTGCTGGATCGGCTGCTCCGCAAGATCGGGCTGAACGGGAAGGGCATCCTGCCACTGGTGATGGGTTTCAGTTGCATCACGATGGCGATCCTCGCGACGCGGACGCTCGAGACCAAACGCGAGCGCTTCATCGCAACGCTGCTGCTGGTACTCGGGATTCCGTGCGCGCCGGTGCTGGCGGTGACGTTGACCTTGCTGGCCAGCATGTCGATCTGGGCTTCGCTGACGGTATTCGGCGTGATCGGCACCCAGATCATCGTCATCGGCCTCATCCTCGCAAAGATCCTCCCGGGCCGGCGATCGGATTTCATTCTCGAGTTGCCGCCGATCCGCATCCCGCAGTTTGGTGCGCTGATCAGGAAGACGCTCTGGCGGGTTTGGTGGTTCATCAAGGAAGCGGTGCCGCTGTTCCTGCTGGCCACGTTGATTCTGTTCGTTCTGGAGCGGGTGGGCGGGCTCACGATTCTGGAGAAAGCAGGCACGCCAGTGCTGACCGGTTTCCTCGGACTGCCGTCCGAGAGCATCCAAGTCGTGATCATGGCGCTCTTGCGCAAGGAATCGGGGGCCGCACTGCTGAAACAATTCTGCGACTCGGGACTCTTTAATCACGTACAGATCGTGGTGTCTCTGCTCCTGTTAATGTTCCTTTCGCCCTGCGTGAATGCGATCATCGTCATGCTGAAGGAACGTGGTGTCAAAGGGACACTCGCCATTCTGGTTTTCGTGACCTCGTACGCCCTCGTGGTCGGCGCCGCGGTGGGCTGGGTCTGCCGCACCCTCGGCGTGACGTTCCAATGATCGGCCGGGACGGAAGTCGCCGGTGCAAGTTCCGCAGCGTGCGATTAGGAGATCAATCGATTGCACCAGCCACTCGCAAAGTATGTCCAAGCGCTTGGATCCGGGATGATACGTGTCATCACGAGTGCGGACGCGGTGGGCTCGACGGTGGCACACGTCCCGGGTGCGCGGCAACCCGACGCGGCTCAGCGCACGCTCGCAGATGAGCGCGCGCGTTCAACGAGCCTGCCGGATCAAACCGGACGGACGTGAGAGTCGTGGCGCGTGCGGTACGCGGGGAGGCGGGCGAGTGAACGATGATAGACGCCGCGGATCAACACCGGGCGTCGACGAGTTGGTGCCGAACGAACGCGATTCTCCGCAGGCCCGAGTCATCATGTGGCACAGCGTCTTTTTCACACTCGGTCGGATTGCACGGCTCATGGTCAGAACCGGGCAGTGGGGCCTGCTGCAAACTCGCTCCCAAGAGAGACGGTCTGGATTCGGGAAGCGTGGCCACGGCGGAAAGCCGCTGGCCCGGCTAACCGGCCTCGCCGATCATCGCGTCGCCGGCGCCGTCGTGGCCGCCGCGGTAGAAACCAGCCGGGCGCTGCTGAACCGCCCCAGCGTCCGGGTGTCGGTGGAGGCTGCCGTGCTGAAACTGCTGCGAGGCACCGGCGAGCCGTCACAGATCGTCGAACCGGTTCGTGACAGCGCCCTCCGGATCGCGCTGCTGCTGCAGGAACGCGGCTGCGTCCCCCAGCGAATCGCGGTCGACGGTCTGCCCGGCAGCGGCAAAAGCTCGTTGGCGCGGGCCCTGGCCGACCGGCTCGGCATGAAATGGAAGTCGCTCGACCATGAGAACATGAACGTACCCAGAGACTTCAGCCGGGAACACACGGTCTACGAACACCACCGGCTTCTCCGGACGCAGAACGTCGATCACTTCGACGTGATTATCTACGCCGACGAGTTCGTGACCGTCTCCAAAACCCGGGTTCTCCAGCGGGCGCGAACGGAGACGCGCGCGGGTCTGATGATCGACATGCTGGATTACGAGAAACTGGAGAAGATCGGCAATCTCGCATTTCGGGTCTGCCGGGGCGAGCTCATCTCGATTCCGGGAACCCGTCTGCGCGTGAAGATCAGGCCGCCGCAGGGCTTCGGCGCCACCGAGAATCTCGTGAGCAGGCTGCGTGCTGCCGGATACGACTTACAGAACCTGGAAAAGGAAGAGATGCTCTTTCTCCTGCTTTACGGCAAACGGCAATGCGGGCTGCGGGCGTACTTCTTACCAGGCGCCTACACCGAGGAGTTCCTTCAAGGGCTGGTCGCCGGGATGCGCGAGTACTTCGCGGAGTGAGTACGGCCGACCCGCTCGGTACAAGGGCGATGGAAAGGCTTATGGACACCCAATACATCGAATCCGCCAAACGCGAAGTCGCCGAATGGGAATCTCGGGGCCCGGGATCCCTGGCTCATCTGGGCGACTTCGTGCTGCTCCCCGCCGAAAACGCGGCCAGAACGATGATCCCGGCCGGCGTGCAGCACGCGATTTCCATCGCGATCTACAAGCTGCTGTCCGGACTCAACTCCGCCACCGGTCTGATCAGCAGTGAGGAGAAGATCCACCACCGGCTCGACGCCGCATACCAGAAGTGTGGCGATGAGCTGAAGGCGGCGGACACGGTCGCCAAGCACTACTGGAACCGGAGCCTGACGTACGCCGTGGGCGAAGGCGGCTCGACCGGAGCCCTGGGGCTTGCCGGCCTCGCCGCAGACATCCCCGCGCTATTTACGATATCCCTGCGGCTGATCGGGCAAATCGGCACGTGCTATGGGAATGACATGCGGTCCGAGCGGGAGCGCGAGTACGCCATGCACGTCCTGCAAGTCGGCTCGACGCCGAATCTCAAGGCCAAAATGGAGTGCCTGGCGGCCCTGAAGCAGATCGAGCAGATCCTGCTCAAGGTAAGCTGGTTGAAGATGAGCGAGGCCCTGGCACGCCGCGAGCTCAGCCGCCTCTCCTTGCTCGCGGCGATGCGGCAGTTCGCGCAGAGACTCGGCATCCAGCTTGCGAAGCGGAAGGCCCTGCAACTCGTCCCGCTGATCGGGGCACTGATCGGCGCGTCGTTCAACGCCATGTTCGTGAACGACGTCGGACGAGGCGCCTACATGGCGTATCGACGTCGGCGAATAGCGGAGCTTGAAGGCCCGGGCGCAGCAACCCTCGATCTGTTATCAAGCACGGGGGCCGCGATTGAATGCCCCGCTTTGCCGCTTTCCGGAATTCCCGGTCGGGAGGGCCCCGTCGGGCCCTCATCTGGGAGGGACGAGGTTTCATGACGTTTCGGCGTGCGAAGGAACCGCCGGCTACCGGCGCGGCTCATGGCGCGTGGCAGGTGGTGGATATCCGCCATGTGTGGCGCAACCCGCGCCGGAACGTGTTCATCCGGCCCGACATCGCGGCAGGCAGGACGGGAAACGGCGAAACCAAGCCGGAAACCGGCACCATCTGCGTGTGGCATGTTTTTTGCTTAACCCGGTTATCTGCTGTGGGCGATTCGCCCGGAGACTAACGGGGTGCGGGGTCCGAGCCTGTTCGTGCGCGGCAGGGAAGATCTTTCCCCGGAGCAAATCGAAGGAATGTCTGGCACTGACGCATCACGCAGTATTCTCATCGTAGTCGACGAGGAGAGATTGCGAAGAGCGCTGGAAAGGTGTCTCTGCGACGGGAGCTACCGCGCGCACGCCGTCGCCTCCGGAGAAGAAGCGCTAGCCATCTTGAAGGAAAACAACGTCGACCTGGTCATTACGGACCTCGTCATGCCGGGAATGGACGGCATGTCCCTGGTGAGACGGATCCGGAGCCTGTCTCCCAGCACCCAGACAATCATCATAACCGTCTACGGCACGGCCGAGAGCCGGCAGGAGGCCCAGACCCTGAGGGTAGCCGGTTACCTGGTCAAACCGTTTGACTTGTCCGATTTGAGGTTCCGAGTGAACAAACTGCTCCTGGCCCGCGAGGATGCGGAGTCGCCCGGGGGCGAGTTACACCGCGGGGGAGTCGCCGGGGCGGTGCATTCTCTCTGCTTCGCCGCCGGCGAGGTAGTTGGCGCGGTGGTTGATCTAGCCCGAGAGGCTCTGTGCTGCATCAGCCCCAGGCGCGTCGCGGTCGCTACCGGAAGGTCGGCGGGAACCGTAACCGGGGTCTGCGTCGGGATTGGACAACTTGCGGCACACGTGAAGGACAGGAGCTGAACCCCATGATACACCTTGTCGCGGGATTGGTCGTGCTGGTTGTTGGAGCCTATGGGATTATCGCCTGGTGGGAGGATTTCGGCATGGTCCTCAGAGGGTTCCTTCCGGCCTGGCTCGTTGTCGTGGGGCTGGCGGCCATCGCGAGCGGCTTGCAGAGATCGATGCCCAAGGCCGAAGACGAACAGGGACAGGGCGACGAGCCGGACCGGGAGACCGTGGCTCGCTCGGCCGCCGAAGAGTGATTGGTGAGAAGGGAGAACATTCGTGGAAACGTCAACGACGCAGGAGGGGCCGAGGGAAACGCAGGCCGACCTGAAGACCGACCCGTTGTTGGAGCGTGCGGCAGAGGCCATGCCGGGAGAGAAAGGAGAGGCCGTGCCGGGAGAGAAAGCCGCCGCCGCGGTCACGTGCTTTTGCTGCGGCGAGGGCGTGGTCCGTGCGGAGTTGGCCAGGTTCAACCGCGGCTTCGGGATCATCGTTCTCATCATGGGGCTTCTGCTCTCGGTCTTCGCTGTATTGCTCGTCGGGCTGCCGTTGGTCGTAATCGGTGCCTATCTGGCCGTCGCACGCAGATCCGTCTGGATGTGTCCGGAGTGCGGCGTTGTGGTGGATCGGTATGGGACGTGAGAACGGCCGCGGTTTCTGTGAGCGGAACCTGAAGCCGGTCTACGCTCTGTTGGGCCTGCTGATTGTGGCCACCATTGCGTGGGCGGTTGTCTCCGGAGAGCACAAAGGTCGCGGACCTTTTGCGGGACGGGCTCTTGCGGCTTCCGGAAATGGGGTTCCGGAGCCGGCGCTGGGAGCCGGGCGTTTGCCGAACGCGGCGCGTCCGACCGTGGATGCCGTGACCATGGCCACTCCCAACGGTGGCTACCACTTCATTGCGCAATCGGGTGTGACGATGACCCCCGCCGGCTTCAACCCCCGGGGCACGGCGGCCCGTATGCCACCCCCCGTGGGCGGGCCGCAAAGCCACCATGTCTTCAATACGGTTTCCTCGCTCCTGCTTCCCACCGTGGTCAATATCCATGCGACCCGTAATCAACTTGCCGACCGAAGGCTCGGGGCGGGCGGGGGGGCACGGTTCGTGGATCCGTTCGATGGCGTTCCGGAGAAACTTGCGGGCAACAAGGCCTACGAGACCGTGGGCTCCGGCGTGATCATCGACTCCCACGGCTTCATTCTGACGAACTACCACGTGATTTCGCAGGCCACCGACCTGTTGATCAGCATCTCCGGCACGTTGCAGGGCGATTATCCCGCCAGCATCGTCGCGACGGACCCTGCCGCCGACCTGGCCCTGATCAAGGTATCCAGGGCGCCGGCGCTGCCGGAGGCGCGTCTGGGGGATTCGCATTCCGCCCGCGTGGGTGACTGGGTGTTGGCCTTTGGCAGCCCGTTCGGACTGGAACAGACGGTCACGCAGGGCATCATCTCCAACCGGCGGAAATCGCTTGTGGTCGACCGCGTCTCGTATGGAGAGATGCTGCAGACCGACGCACCCATAAACCGCGGCTCCAGCGGCGGACCGCTGGTCAACCTGAGCGCCGAGGTCATCGGCATCAATACCGCCATCTACGGACCCAACGGGGTCTTCAGCGGGACGGGCTTTGCCATCCCCGTCGATCGGGCCAAGGGCTTTCTTGCCCGAAACAGCGTCGCCCTCAATCGGTAGCACGAGGCATGGAAATGAACGACAATGTCAAAAGCCAGTTCTCCGGTTTCTTCAGCCAGCTGATTGTCGTGTGCCTGTTGGCTATCTTCATCGTCATCGCGGTACTCGCCATGTACTCCACCCGGGTCGGGAGCGAGCTGGAGTGGATCGGCATGACGGTCACGCCCATCGAGACCAGCACGGCGGCGGCACTGGGAATCCCCAGCGACGTGGGCGGCGTGATCGTGGAGGAAGCGGACGGCCTGGCCGCCCGGGCCGGCGTCCGTCAGGGGGACGTGCTCCAAGGCATCAATGGCAAGCCCGTGCAGGACCTCGCCGGATTCTCGGAGCTGGTCGGGAAGACCGATCTTTCGAAAGGCAGCGCACAGCTTGTCGTCAACCGCGGCGGCATACAGATACCGGTCTTCGTCTATCCGGCCAACGGGGCCACCGCAGTTCCTGCTCAGACCACGCCGGGCGGAGTCGTGCCGGCACCCACGCGCCTGGACCGGCGCTGGCTTGGTGTCGAAGCGGAAGCGCTCACCCCCGGAGAAGCAGCCGCGATGGGCCTTCCCGCGGGAGTGGCCGGCGTATTGATTGACACCGTCACGCCCGGCGGTGTAGCGCAGCAATCTGGATTCGCCAATAACGACGTTCTCGTCTCCGTAAACGGCCAGCGCGTGGATTCGACGACCGGACTCTGGAGCAGCTTGGCCCGCGCGAACGGGGTCGATCCCGTCGAGCTCGGCGTTTTCAGAAACGGGCAACTGCTGTCTCTGGCGCTGCCCGCCGAGTCGGGCACCCAGGTGGGCGGATTCTCCGGGACGTTTCGTGGACGAATGGGCGGCCAGGGATTGGGACCGGGTGGGACCTTGGTCTGCCCCAACTGCGGGACGACGGTGACTCATCAGCGCGGCGTGGCATGTTACACCGTTCCGTGCCCCTCGTGCGGCACGCAGATGAACCGAACACAATAGGACTGTGGCATGAGTTCCCCAAACCAACGGCGGAGCAAACGGCATCACCGTGGCCTGAACGTCTTGATCTGTGGCCTGATCGTGCTGGCGGTCGCTCTCAGCGGGCTGGCTGGCTGGAAGCGATACGCGCCCGGGCAGCGATCCGCGACGGGTGATTCCGCGGAGCAGCAGTTCGCAAATGCCCTGGCCGGCGCCGGCATCCCCGAGAGTTGGGTTTCCGTCGGCGGGTTGCCTCAGGCCACGCGGCAACGGCGCTGCTTTGTCTGCCCGCAGTGCCAGAGTTCGTGTTGGACGCAGGCGGGCGGCGGATGTCCCGCGTGCCCCTTCTGCAGCCTGGCCATGGTTCCACAAGGCGGTGTTCGGCAAGGGACCCAGATGGCGCTGGTGGGTGGAACGGCCGCGGCCAGCATCACCGCGCCCATTCCCATCACCGCCGACGCGACGCGCCCCCACGGTGCGCGGGGGCCCTGCACCAACTGCCACGCCTTGGTCAGGTCTGGTGCCCCTTCGTT
This sequence comes from uncultured Phycisphaeraceae bacterium, assembly GCA_964495075.1. Classification (GTDB taxonomy): domain Bacteria; phylum Planctomycetota; class Phycisphaerae; order UBA1845; family UBA1845; genus JAFGJQ01. The sequence goes on along the minus strand of CAZBUJ010000031.1, from coordinate 29,663 downwards.
GGCGCAGGTGGCGGGCGGCGCCGCGCCTGGCACACCGAACACCCTCTGGCAAGGCGTCGCGGCACCGGCGATAGCCGCGGACGCCGTCAAGCCCACGCTCATCAAAGAGCTGGGGTTGGAAGTCTGCCCGAACCAAGGGGCCGGCGTGAAAGTGGCTGGGGTCATGGGCAACTCGTACGCCTCGAACGCGGGGCTCCGAACGGGTGACTCGATCATCACCTGCAACGGCGTTCAGGTCCGCGACGTGGAGCAGTTTCAGCAACTGATTGGCCAGGCGCCGCCCGAGGCGGACGCCCGACTCAAGATCTTGAGGAACGGCCGGACCAAGGACCTGGCGGTCATGGTCGGCGAAGGGGAAATGGAGGGTTTCACACCCATTCAGCGCCTATGACACTGCTGGTTTTCGAGTGTTTCAAGGCACACCGGCCGTCGTGCGGATTGGCGGCGGACTGACGCTATGACACAGTCGCCTCAATACAGGATCGTCGCATTGTTGATCGCCGCCGCCTGCGTGGCGGTTGTCGTTGTCGCCCTCTTCAACGGCGGCGTCTCGTCCTGGCAGGATGTAGATGATCTGAGTCTGTCATCGCTCCTCCGGACGCCGCAGCCGCAGAACGGGCGAGTCTCATGCGCGGTGAGGACGTACGTCTGCCCGCGGTGCCGTGGCCGGCTCGACTGGGGCAGCGCGGTTTGTCCACAGTGCGGGCCGGTGGGCGCCCCTCGCCTGAGCCAGGCGGCTCTGTTCGGTCCGTCCGTTCCACCTGCCGCGCCGCTTCCGGCGGCGGGTATCACAGCCAAGGCGACGCCTCAGGAACCGGCTGCTGCTCCGGCCGTCGGGGCGGCACCCGCAACCACCGCGTTACTGTCACCGCGTGAGCAGAATGCGGCTGGCAAGGAGTTCATCGAGGGGCACTGGCTGGGACTCGAGGTGATCCCGCTGGTGCCCGAGTTGGCGAAGGAGTATCAGATTCCGAATGGAGAAACGGGGGTGCTGGTTGACGAGATCACGCTCGAGGCTGCCGAGTCGGGCATCCTGGCCGGGGATATGGTCCAGTCCGTCGAGGGTCGTCCCACGTCGGACCTGCGGGCGTTCTTCCTGGCGACCCTGCAGGTACAGGAGAAGGAGCGTGCCGAGGTCGGAGTCAGCCGTCGAGGCGAGAAACTGATCTTTGTCATCGAAGCCCGGAATACCCGGACGCTGGGCTTTGCGCAGATGGAGGCGGCCCAGCCGATTCTGCCGGGCGCCATCAGCCCGCATCGCTCGCGGGGCCGGGCGTGCACGGACTGCCACATCATCATGCCGACCGGCGGTCAACTGCCGACCGATGCCGGCGACATACTGCCGAATCCGCCGCCCATAACCAGGGATGCGCAGGCCCCGCATCGCTACCGCGGCGAGTGCTCGTCGTGTCACGTGATTATCAAGCAGGGAACGAGGTGAGGCACCGGCCCCAGAACAGTGGGAACTGAATCGTGCTAGTGCTGTTACTGTTCATCCTTCTGGCCGTCGCGGCAACCCTGTTCGCCATGGACAACCTGCAGCGTGTGGAGCTGGGCCTGGTCCTGGGCCGGCCGGTGCACGTGAGGCTTTTCTTCCTGCTGTTGACCTCTTTTCTGCTGGGATGTTTCTCGACGCTGCTCGTGAACCTGTATCGCCACGCGAAACCCGCGAAGATAAGAAAGAAAACACCCGCGGATGAAGAGGATGATTTTTTTTCTGACTAAGGAGAATGACATGGGCAAGGTGTTGACCGGGCTGTTCGTCGGCGTCTTCGTGGGCGCCGTGGCCTACGAAGTGCTAAAGAAGACCGACATCGCTCAGAGAACCGTTCGGAAGGTCTCCGAGGGCTTCAAATCGGCGAAAACGGCGTTCGGCGAGGGATACCGGGCCACCACGCAGCACGCGCCGGCAAGCGGCTGAGCGGGTCGCCGGCCCATGCGGGCCAAGACCGCATTGACCCGGGCGAGAGAGTCCACGCTGTCGATCGATCGATAGCGGGAGGAACGACCTTTGGGCATCGTTGGCTCAGTGAAAGGTTCAGACGGAAAGACCCCGCCGAACTGTGCGCGCTGCGCGCGGCTGGTCGTCTGGATCGGCATCGCCGAGGCCGTGGTTTTCATCGTTGTGAAGGTGTCTCTCGGTATGGCCACCGGCAGCCGCGCCCTGGTCGCCGCCAGCCTGTATTCCCTGCAGGATCTGATCTCGTCGGTGGTCGCCGCGATCGGGCTGGAGATCTCGGCCAAGCCGCCGGACCGAGAGCACCCCTACGGCCACGGGAAGGTCGAATACGTGGCCGTGGCGCTGATGAGCCTGATGATGCTCCTGGGAATCGTGGCTCTCGCCATTACGGCGCTGGCCAGCTTCTTTGGAGTCGCGACGACGGCCGAAGCGCCGAAGATGCTGGCGCTGTGGGTCGCGGCGGTGTGTGCGGTGTCCTGCTGGCTCCTGGAGAAGCATCAAGGCTGCGCCGGCAGCCGGCTCAACAGCCCCTCACTCAAGAGCTGTGCCATCCATATGCACGGCGATTACGTGGCGTCGATCGCGGTCGTCGTGAGCGTGATCGGCGCCAAGCTGGGATACCCCGCGCTCGACCACATCGTGGCGGTGTTTGAAGCTGTACATGTGGTCTACATCAGCGGCCGTATGTTGGGTTCCGCGGTCACGGGGCTGATGGATAGCACGGCCGATCCACTCGTCCTCGAGAAGCTGAAGCGCGTCATCGCGGAGCCGGAAGCCGTGCTGGCGGTGCGCCAGGCCACGGCGCGGTGGTCCGGCCAGACGCTGGTGGCGCAGTTGGACGTGGAGGTCTCCGGGGACATGAGCGTCCCCGATGCGGATAAACTCCGCGCGGACATTCACCGCGCGGTGAAGACCCGGGTGTGCCGGCACAGCGAGACACTCTTGCGAATATTGCCTGCCCCCGGCAGCGCCGCAGGGGGCGCGAGTGGCCCGGCCGGCCCCAGGAGCATGAGCGTGCCGAGCGCCGGAGGGGACGTCGCGCCACGGTCGGTGCCGCAGGCGCTTGCGAAGACCGGCGTCAGCCTCCACCGACTGTCTTGATGAGGGAGTGAGATGACGTTGGCCGGCAAGAACAAGCGTATCGCCCGACGGCCCCCTCGGAGTCGTATCGCTGGGAGTCGCCCTTGAGTCAGACCCCGGACAAATGCCGCGCGTGCGGCCGGAAGGTCCCGTTCATTACTCTCAGCGGCAATCTCGGCCTGGGGGCGATCAAGTGCGTTGCCGGAATTCTGAGCGGAAGCGTGGGCCTGACCGTGGACGGGTTTCACTCGCTGACCGACGGGATCGGGACGCTCTTCGTGCTGGCCAGCCTCCGCATCGCCGAGAAGCCGAGAAACGCATCATACCCCTACGGTCACGGCAAAGTGGAGTTCATGGCTTCGCTCGTGGTCTTCGCGGTGCTGGTCGGCGTGGGTGTCCTCTTTTTCGTCGAGTCCCTGGCGTTCCTGATCGAGGGCCGGGAGAAGGCCCCCAGGTTGATGGGCGCCCTCGTGGCGGGCGTCTCTGTTGTCGCCAACTTCGTGATGTACAACTTCAATCTCTGCGCCGGAAAGCGGCTCAACAGCCCCGCGCTGTGCGCGAACGGTTACGAGAACCTGACGGACCTCTTTTCGTCCATCCCCGTGGGCGTGGGAATCGTCGCGTCACAGTTCGGCTATTATTTTGCCGATCCGCTCGCCGGCGTGCTCGTATCCGTTTTCATCATCGTCAACGCCGGACGGGAATGGTGGCACAACCTGCAGAACCTTCTGGATCGGTCCGCCCCGGCGGGCACGCGCAAGAGAATCCGTGCCGTGGCCATGTCCGTCGCCGGTGTCCAGGGAACCGACCGCATCCGAACGCGACGGGTCGGGCAAAACCTGTGGGTCGATCTGGACATTCTCGTTTCACCCGAATGCTCGGTTGAAGCCGCGAACCAGATCGCGAACGACGTGCGGGGCCTTCTGCTCCGCAAAGCGAAGCACGTGGAGGATGTTCTGGTTTACTACCATGCGAATCGCCGGCGCACGAGGGCCGGACAGACAACCGGCTGCTGACGCGTGCCGGTCGAGCCTGGCCTGGACCTGGGGCGGCCCGGCTTCGTGAGCCTGCAAATCACTCCGCGGGAGTTGCGGCAAGCGGAGCAGGGCGGATTGACGCATGAATCAAACGCGCGTAAGAATCCGCTACGAGCACCCGGTGTACGGAGCACAAACTGTCACTCCGAGGGTGGGATCTCCACCCAGCCCGAGTTCTTTCGTCCCGGGTGGTGCCGCAGCTCGCGGCTGCATGCCCGGCGGTGCGCACGCATCAAATAGTGTGGCTCAGTACCCAGCCCATATGGAGCGTCGTATGAACGCAAATGCAGAGGTATCCAATCGAACCTTGTCGCCGGTTGATCTGGCGCCTGGCGCGGAATCGGGTCTTCCCGGCGAGCACGAGCCGCCGCCAAGCCAGAGGACGAGATGCTTGGGCGTCGTCGGCGCCACGTCCCGGCGGGCCGGGGTCGCGGTCGGAACCGTGGCGGCGGTCGGCGGAAAAGTCGTGGGAGCCGGCGCTCGAGGACTGGCCTCGATCGGAAGAGGTGTTCGCGCGTCGGCCGGGCTGTTCCGCTTCCGACCGATGCGAGACAAGATCCGGTCCGTCGTCATCGAGGAACTGACCCGATGGATGGGAGGAGACGCAGAGCTGGCGCGGTCGGGTCTCGGCGATCGTCTGCAGGCAATGGCGGAGACGCTCATTGCGCTCCAGAAACGGGTCGGCGAGTTGAGCGCGCGGGGGCGTCTCAGTTCGGCGGATCTCACGCGGGAGATCGGAATGCTCAAGGCCGCCGCGCCGCTCACAAATGATGAGCGGGCCGTGCTGGTGAGCGTCTTCAAGCAGAACATCGCGCTTCAGAGGCCGGAGTTGACGGACGGTCCGGTCCCCGCAAGTATGTCCAGTGAATCCTCGGGCGCGCCCGGCACGACACTCCATCCGTCCGAAGAGGTGCCGGGCTGAAGCATCCGGGCCGGAGCCGTGATCCAGGCCGCGAGGCTTGCCAGGTAAATACAGCCAATCCGAAGTGAGGATCGCAACCATGGCCAGTACGAAAGAAAAAGCCACGACCCGTTCACACACGGAGGCCGGACCGGAGCCGTCGCTTCCCCCAGCCGCCACCTCGCGGTTCTCACCGAGAGGTGATGCGCTGTATGTAGGCATCGATCTGGGCACGTGCCGCGCATCCGTATCCGCCAGCAACGGAGTTCGCGAGGTGGTCCCGACCTATGTGGGATACCCGAAGGACAACATTTCCACGGAATTGCTGGGCACGGAACCCCTGTTCGGCGAGACCGCGCTCAAACACCGCTTGTCAGTCGAGTTGATCCGGCCGCTGGCTCACGGGGTCATCCAGACCAACGAAGAGGCCGGTGACAACAAGTATCTCATCGCCGCACAGCAACTGGTCCGTGACCTCCTGAACCGGGCACGCGCCGAACCGGATGCACCGGTATACGGAGTGATTGGAGCACCGGCCCGGGCCAGCAAGGCCAGCCAACGCATCCTGATCGACGCGGCCCGGGGCATGCTCGATGCGGTCATGATCGTCTCCGAGCCGTTCGCCGTCGCTTATGGCCTGGGCATCCTGGACCAGGCCCTGGTTGTTGACATTGGTGCTGGCACGGTTGACCTGTGCCGCCTGCATGGGACGCTTCCTGATGTCGATGACCAGATCACTCTGGACGAGGCCGGCGACTTCGTCGATCAGCAGCTCCTGACGCTGATTAAGAAGAGCTGCCCGGAAGCGCAGTTCAACGTGAATATGGTCAGGGCGTTGAAGGAACGGCACGGTTTCGTGTCAGAAAGTGCCGATCGCGTGCTGGCTCGCTTCCCCGTCCGCGGACGGCCCACCGAGTTTGACGTCACCGATGAACTGCGGGCAGCCTGCAAGAGCATCGTGCCGGGCATCGTCAATTCGATCCACAAGCTGATCGCCACTTTTGATCCCGAGTTTCAGGAAGTCCTGCGTTCTCGCGTGCTGCTAGCCGGCGGCGGAAGCCAGATGATCGGCCTGCCGAGATTGATCGAACAGGGCATGGAGGAGCTCGGCGGAGGCAAAGTAAGCCGGGTGGAAGAACCGCTCTTTGCCGGGTCAAACGGAGCATTGAAGATGGCGCAGCGCATGCCGCGGCATTTCTGGAACGTGCTGGGCTGAACGAAGGAGGCGAGGAATCAGCCGCCACAGCAATCAGCGAACATCGCAACAAGCCGGCTTGCGCGGCAACCGGCGGAAACGCGTGCTTTTCTCCCGGCCGAGGACGATCACCGGAAGATAAGCAGAACACGTTCGGCCGTTGGGCAACTGCTGGAAAACGGCGCCCGCCTTACCGAGTTTGCGGGAAACGTCAGCTTCGAGGTGGGACGGAGTTTCGACGTCCGCGCGTAACTGCGGTCAACGTACTCGATGCGGTCGGGTCACCCAACCAGGAACCCGATCCCCCCGGTCGGCGCTCGAAGACCGGTCCGCCGGGACTATTCCCCATCCGGGGCCGCTAGGTGCTTCCGTCGGACGCGCGCCGCAGCGAGAGTCAGTTCGGTCGCCACGTCGGACAAGGCCGTTTTTGCCCCTTCGGGGTCACCCTCCTTCTCTTTCAAATACCGTTGACGCACGCGCTTGCTGGTATTGGTCAACTCGCCATACACGTCGGACAGTGTGCTCTTCACCTTATCGAGTTCATTCTTGGTAGTGGCGTAGTCGGCCTTCGCCGCCCTCAGTTCGCTCTCCAAGCGTGACTTGGTTTCGATGAGGTCTGCGTTCGCCGCCTGCAGCTTATCGAGCTGTAGGCGCAGATCGGTCACCTCGCTGTCGGTGCTCGCCAGGCTCCGCCGAGACTCGTCCACTTGCTCGCGCAGGCCCTGCGCGCTCTCGCGCGCCGCTGCCAAATCCCCCTCGAGGTCGCTCTTCGACGTCTCGGCGGCGTCCAGGCGACTCGAGAGATCTCGGGCGTGCTCTTCCAAGTCCCGTCGAATCCCCGTGGCGTCGGCGAGTTCCCTGCGGAGACGGTCGTGGTCTTCGACCTTGTCCCTGAGATTCAGCACCTCGGCTTCGAGGGTCATCCTCTCGCCCTCAAGTTGCTCGGCGCGCGCTCCGGCGGAAGTCACCTCCTCGGCGAGCGTCTCGCACTTTTCGGTCATTTCCTCAAGCTGATGTTGCGTCTCCGCGAGCGATTTGACCAGCTTGTCCCGCTCCTGTTCGGTGAAAGCCATGTCCTCGCGCAAACGGCCCACCAGAGCCGCCAGCGGTTCCAGCGACTCGACGCGTGCCTCCAGCTCGGCCCGGACCGCTGACTCCTCCGAGAGCTTTTTCCGAGCCGCCTTGAGTTCGGCCTCCACGACCTTCTTGAGCTTGAACGCCGTGTCAACCTGTCCCTCGAGGCCCTTGATGATCGAAACGATGCTGGCGCCGTCCCGAGGGACGACGTCGCGCTCCAGTGTGGCGACGGTGTCGACTGGCGCGGTCACGCCGGAGGGCTCGTTCTCTGCGGCCGTTTCCGCGGGGGGCTCGTGGACCTCGCCCGTCGTTGCCCTCGGCCTGCCCCTGCGCCCCACGTCCTTCTGTTCCGGGCTATTCGGCATCAACTGAACTCCTCGACTCATCCGCGGGTTACCCCAACAGGATGCCCGTATCCGCGAGGACTCCGACACATTTCGGCACCCGCGACTCTCGATTCGCTTCCCGACAATCTGCTCACTGACCAGACGTTAGGTGCTGGGGTCCACCGCCGCCTCGGGCCGCGTGGCATTCGCATAGCCCTGTCGGAAGGCCTCTTTTGCGCCTGAGCTTACCTCGCGGACCCCATTGTAGAACTTATCCACGGCGCCGGGGCACATTCTGCGAACGATCTCCATCCCCACGGCACCAATGAATATCCCGCCCAGCAGCGCTCCGATGCTCTTGATCATGCCATGCTCCTCGATCGTCTTGTCCGCCGATCCGTCAAGACCTCGGCACAGTTCCCACCCTCACGGCCCGCGCGCTGCGTCGCGCGGATTCCACAGAAACGCGCCGACGCAATCTTCTCGGCGGGCAGTCGCCGCGGTCGCCGGTCGAGCACGGGCGCGAAGCTCCCACATCGGCGTAATTCCGAGCGCCGGGCCAATGCGGCGCTGGTCGAGCGGGCCCAGAGCATTCCCTGAGGGCGTCTGATACCTGGCCCGGCATCGCTGGCACCGGCAGTCCCAGCCACCGTTGCTGTCATTAGCGTATATCGGGCCGCTTCGCAAGAGACTCCACGCTTTTGGCTCTTCCACAGGATTCGTGGGTCAGATCCAGGGACACCAACTCCGCAGGTTTCCCCGAGCCCCTTCCTGGTGCTTCTTTCCCCTCACGGAGTCGCCCCCGGAACGCCGTACCAAACCGGTGCTCAGAATGAAGGTGGCAACCGCGGACACGACGAAGGTCGCACTCGTCCTGTTTCCTGCGGCGGAACGCCTCCCGAGAGGCCGCGGAACAACGGAGAGTCACCCACGAACTTCTGCTGAGGAGGCTCGCTTTTTTTCCCCAATGCGGAGGCGTTGTTGACGGGGCCTCGAAACTCAAACCGCCGTTCGGGTTCGCGAGTCGATCGCGTTGGGCTTGCAGGCCGCATTGCCCATTCACGCCCGGCACTCGGCCAGGAGGCTGCCGCGACGGCGACGGTGGGTACAGGGCGGAATTGCGGGCTCCTGATGTTGGGCCGGAAGCGCCCGGCGTGACGCGGCGCTCATGAGGCCAGCGTCTTCCGGATGGTGCGCAACACGGTGCATCGCTTGGTCAGTCCAGTCTGTCGCAGATGCGAACTCGCGTTGACGCCCGCATGCGTCGATGGTAGCTTCCGCGATCAATCGAGGGTGTCTTTTCCTGATCAGGCACGCTCTCGGAGATGATCGCGCGTCGAAGACGACTTGGCTGCGGCCAGAGGTCCCCTCGGGAGGTTGATTGACATGGTACTGGTCGGATGGGCACTGCTGGGCATAGCTTTGGGCGCAGCGGGAAGCGAGCTTCTCCGCGCGGGCAAACCGGACCTGGTGAAGAAGGTCGAGGATGCCGCCAAGCGTTTCGCGGACTCTCTTTTTCCATCCGAGTCAGCCAATGAAAAAGATGAGCATGAAGCGAAAAACGCCTCGAATGACGAAGCCTCGTAGTTCAAGGCTGCTGCGTAGCGGCGGCCGATAGCCCGTCTTGCCACGTGTCGGCCCCATGCCTCGGCCACGTGGAGATGCAAGGGCCCACGCGAGCTCGGTGTCCGGCGCGCGGACGCGCCGGTGTTGTGATTGGGGCGTGAAGTCCGCAGCGAGTTTAGTAGCGACACGAGACGATGGCAGCCCAAAAGCGAAAGCGTTTCCAAATCGTTGAATGCACATCCAGGCAAGCTGGGGCATGTGTTGGCCACGCGACAAACGTTGGAAAGACGATTGTTGGAGCCGCCGGTGGCGGCGCTGCAGCAGTCGGACGTTTGCTCTCGCGGCCGTTCCGGGCCCGCCCGGTGGACCTCGCCTCAGTCGTGAGCCTGCGCGACCCGAACCAGCCGGTCCGGGTGGCGTTCACGGCGTCGGCCCAGCTTGCGTCACGGCTCGGGGCTCTGCAAGCGGAGAAGGAGTCGCTTGTTTCTGAGCTGCAGGAGGCGCGCCGTGTGGCCGAGAAAACGCAGGCTCGGCTCGCAGCGCAACTCACGGCTCTGCAAACACAAAAGGAAGCCCTGGTGTCCGATCTGGATGAAGCCCGCCATGGACCCAATGCGATGACCGACGCGGGGCCTGCTCTGGCCGATCGCGTGGCGACGCTCGAGTCCGAATTATCCAACGCGCGGCGTGACTTGGAGGAAACACGGAGGGCGGCGGAGAAAACCGAGTCCGGGTTCGCGTCGCAGCTCCAAGCGCTCGAAGCGGCTCGGGAGTCTCTGGTCTCTGATCTGCGCGAGGCACGCAGTGCGGCCAGCGAGACGAGCGCCGCGGAAAAAGCCCTGCGGGAGCGCTTGGGTGAAGTGGAGTCCGAGCTCGCCGCCGCTCGGCATGACCTGGACGAAGCGCGGACTGAGATGGAGCATGCACAGGTTCGGCTTGCATCCCAGCTCGCGGTTCTTGAAGCCGAAGATGAATCCGATTTCCCTCCGTTGCAGCACGAGCCGATCGGCGTAGGCGGTGAGGAGGCTCTCGCCACGCAGCCCCCAAGCGTGGCGGTCAGCCCCGTCGAAACCAAGGCCGAGGCCGTCCTGTCCGAACCTGGTGAAGTCACGGTTGCCGTGGCACCAGCGCCGGAGGCCGCACCCGCGGTGGCGACGGCTACTGCGCAGCCGGCGCCGATCCCGGCACCAAATCCGCCGGACGTGACGCTGGAACAGGTGCGCGCGACCGTGTTCCCCAACGCGGATGACAAGCTGATCCTCACGGGGGCGATCTGTGATTTTGCCAATCAGGACGCCGACGTGCGATCCGATGCGGCGCGGGCGTTGGCTGGCGTGCACCATGAGTTTTCCGTCAGGGCGCTTGCCGCGCAACTGTTGCGCGAGGAATCCCCCGAAGTACAGCAGGCCTGCATCAAGGCCTTGGTCAAACTGGACATAAGGGACGGATTGCCTGCAATCGAGCGTGTCTTGACCAACGGGTCTGCCGCCGTCCGGCTCGCCGCGGTGTGGGGCCTCTACAATCTGGGTGGCGTAGATAGCGCAGCGACACTCGCACGCGCGCTGTCCGATGAAGACGAAGAGGTTCGACGAAGAGCCGCCACCTGCATTGGCTGGTTAGGCCGTGAAGACCTTGGCGCACAGCTGTTGCCGCTCCTCGACCACCGTAGCGTACCGGTCCGTCTGGCAGCGGTCGAGGCGATGGGTGACCTCCGTTCTCGACATGTGGTCGCCGAGCTGATCGAGCGTTTGAACGATCCGGAAGCTTCGGTCCGGAAAGCCGTTCTTACCGCCATAGAGAGAATCACTGGCAAGAAGATCAGTAGGACGTCTCCGGAAGACGCGATAGATCCGCTTCTGATTGCGCGCTGGCGCGCGTGGTGGAAGGATGATCGCCCGGAATGACCGCGTTCGCCCGGACCCTCGGCCGGTTCGCGACAGCAAACCACCGCTCTCTGGTTTCGGGGACTTAGAAATCGGCGTTCGGGACGGAAGCCCACGGGCGCGGCGCTCGCCGACCTCGGGTCGTCGCGGTCGTGACCGCGCCATTGACGCAACGTTTCCGGTAGTCGCGCATTGGGGATCAGTGCGAGGCGCTCGCAAATAATGCCCAGATTCGCGACGTCGACGCGGACCGAGCGGCTTCGTGCGTCAAGCTGCAATCGAATGAAAGCAGGTTTTACGTTAACAACCGCCGCGGAGTAGGCCATGTACCGGAAAGCCCGGCCAACTTGCCAAGCTGCTCAAGAGCGCCGGCCAAATCGAGCAAAACATGGAAGCGATGCACGAGCGACTTGAGAGCGGGCAGGCCGTCCACCCGGGCCGTTCTCGTCGCACCCCCCGACCCCGTTGCCCGGGCTTGAACGGAGCCCCAAAACCGAGGCAGATGAGCTCCGCATGTCGACGTTCAGCGGCCCACCCACCACGAAATCCCACCCCTTCAGTCGCAAAGATCAAAGGCAATTGCGGCGGAATCACGACGCCCTTTCGACGCCTGCCCGCCGCCTGTAGCTGCCCTGGCGCTACAAGAAACGCGCATAATACGCTACTTTACTCTCCCTGGGATGGTCACGTGACCGGCGTGTTTTCAGGAGGTTATGAACCGCGCCACTGTGGATTCGAACCACAAACCTTCGGTTCCGTAGACCGATGCTCTATCCAATTGAGCTAGTGGCGCAGCAGCCTGCAACGCGCTCTTATACCTTGCTTCGCCCGGGCGGTCAATCGCCCGCCCCCGTCACGCCGGTCGACACGTGGCCACGCCCATCCGGGCCGGTCGACCATTGGTGACGGCCCGCTCGCGGCCGGCCGGTCCAGGGCGTGGGGCACGTCAGAGCGACGCCGATCGATCCGGCCACTCCCGCGCATTTCCCGCCGCCCCCGTGGCGGACCGCCGATCATCCGCCATAATGGCCGTCGTGCGGCGCCGGCGCGCGACGACCCAAGGTCCAGACCCTCGCCAAGGCGCTGGCAAGAGAGGATCGAGAAGAACCGTGACCGACACCCATTTCCTCAAAGACCGCCGCGTCCTGGTCATGGGCCTCGGACGCTTCGGCGGCGGCATCGGCGTCACCCGGTGGCTCACCGAACACGAGGCACGCGTGACCGTCACCGACGCCGCGTCTCGCGACGCGCTGGCCAACTCGATCGCCCAACTCGCCGACACCGACGCCTTGTTCCACGTCGGCGGGCACGACCCGGCCGACCTGGCCAACACCGACCTCCTCGTCGTCAGCCCCGCCATCGACAAAAGCAAGTCCGAGTTCTTCCAGGCCGCCGTCGAGCAAGGCATCCCCTGGACGAGCGAGATGAACCTGTTCCTCGAGCGATGCCCTGCCCGGCTGGTCGGCATCACCGGTACGGCCGGCAAGAGCACGACCTGCGCAATGACCCACCACATCCTCGCCGCCGCCGTTGACGCCAAAGCGGCGCCGTTCCGCCGGGCCTGGTTCGGCGGCAACATCGGACGGTCTCTACTGGCCGACCTCAACGACATGGCCATCGACGACGTCGTCCTGCTCGAACTGTCCAGCTTCCAGCTCGAAGACGTGGCGGTGATCCGCGTCAGTCCATCCGTGGCCGCCGTGCTCAACTTCGCCCCGAATCATCTCGACCGGCACGGCCACGAATCCGCCTACCTGCACGCCAAGCTGAACATCATGCGATTCCAGAAGCCGGGCGACATCGCCATCGCCGGGCCGGACGATCGCCGATTGCTGGCCGAAATCGTCGGCGTCGCCGAGACCACCGGGGCCCGCGTGATCCAGGCGGCAGTCGATCAGACATTCGACGTGAACGTACGGGGGCACCACAACCAGGTGAACGCAAACTGCGCCGCCACCATCTGCCGCTGCCTGGACATCAGCGCCGACGCCATCGCCGACGCCCTGCGATCGTTCGAGGCCCTGCCCCATCGCCTGCAGCACGTGCGGACACACAAGGGCATCGCCTGCTACAACGATTCCAAGTCAACCACCCCCGACGCCACGATCACGGCGGTCCAGGCCATGGACCGACCCGTCATCGTCATCGTCGGCGGTTACGACAAGCAACTTCCGTTGGAGGCGATGGCGGACGTGCTGGCCCGCCAGGCCAAGGCGGTGATCTGTTGCGGGGCGGCCGGCCCGCGGTACGCCGACGCCGTCCGGCAGGCGCGATGCGACGCGGGCACGCCGCACGTGGTCCAGGCGACCAGCCTCGCCGAGGCGACCGACGCCGCCCGCGCCCTCGCGGTGGAGGGCGACGCCATCCTGCTCTCGCCCGGTTGCTCCAGCTACGATGAGTTCACCAACTACGAGTGCCGCGGCGAGGCATTCATCAACCTCGTCCGCGGTTGGCCGGCCTGACGCGGCGAGCTCACCGCGTTGCGGCACGCGGCACTACCGCGCGCCGGGGTTCCCCGCCGGCTCCGTCTTGGGCTCCGGCATCGGCTTGATCGTACCCGACGGCTGCGTGGTCGGAGGCGGCGTCGGTTTGGCCGAGCTCGACGAGCCCGACGAACTCGTGGCGGGCGGCGGTGGCGGTGGCTCTTCCTTGTCGTCGGGATTGGTGTAGACGACGTCCTCCTTCTCCCTGAGTTCCTTCGCAAACTCATTCTTCGCCTTCTCGATGGCTCGTTCCTTCAGCAGGTGCAGAATCGGGTACTTGGCTTCCTCGAGGGGAATGAGCTTCGCCGCTCGCTTGTCCGTCACCTTGATGATGTGGAAACCGAACTGCGTCTCGACGATGCCGCTCACCTCGCCGACGTCCATCGCGAAGGCCGCGTCCGAGAACTCCTTGACCATCTTCGTCCGCGGGAAGAAGCCGAGGTCACCGCCGCGCGACGACGACGGGCACTCCGAGCTCGCCTTGGCGATGGCCGCGAAGTCCGCCCCGGGTTCCTCGACCTGCTCGAGCAGCGCCTCGATCTTCTTGCGGGCTTCCGCCTTCTGTTCCTCCGTCGCGTCCGGCGCCACCTTGATCAGGATATGACTCGCCCTCACCTGCTCGGGCTTGTCGTACACCCGCGCCAGATTCAGCTGGTAGTACTCCTCCACCTCCTCTTCCGTCACCTCCGCCTTCTCCGGACGGAGCCGCTCGATGAGCTGCCACTGCGCGAGGAACTGCCGGAACCGCGGGTTCGCCAGTTGCTCCTGGTACACCTCCTCGAACGGCTTGCCCGACTGCTCCGAGACCATCTCCGCGAACTCCTCGCGGGTGATCCCCCGGGCCATCATCAGCCCCTCGATCCGCTGCTCCAGTTCGTCGCGCCGCTGGTCGTCGGTCACGGTGATGCCGGCCTTCTCAACTTCGCGATCCAGCAGTCGTTCGTCGATGACCACCCGCAGTACGCCCTTGCGCACGCGCTGCAACGCGTCCCACGTTTCCTGCTCGGAGCGATTCATCCCCGGACGCTTCTCGTTGATCCACGCCAGGTAGCGATCGAGGAGATCGCCCTCCGTGATCGTCACATCGTCGAAGCGGGCCACCACCGAGTCCAGCGACACCGGCGGGACCCACGCCGGCTGCGTCGTCGGTTCCGCGGCCGGCGCGTCGGCCGGCTGAGTCGTCTGGGCCGAGGTCAGGGTCGCCACGGCGCCCACCAGCGCGAGAATCCAAATTGGGTGACGGAGAATCATCGTGTTTTCCTCTTTCGCGATAAGGCTGTGCGTGCCTCGTCCTCACACCGGAGACGAGGAACCACTCAGTCTATCGAATTGACCGCAGAGGGTCAAAAACAGCGGGCTGGCATGTTACAGGCGGGAAACAATGGCTCCGATGTCGTCACTCCCACAGCCTGGACGGATAAACGCCGCAATCCACCAGATGGCGGATCCGGGCGATCACGGACGGCTTGTCCGCTTGGTACGTGACACCGCACCAACGCTCCGGCGTCGACAGCACGCGGACGCGGGCCTCGCCGGCGGCGACCAGGCGGCCTACCGCGGTCGGAACCTGGAATTCCGCCTTCTCGCTGCCCCCGTGCGCCTCGACGAACGTCGCGAAATCCCGCCGCAGATAACGGAAGATCGACGGCGTGAAGCCCCAGAAATTCATCGACACGATCGTCTCGCCGGACATCACGCGCTCAACCCCGTCCCCGTCCGTGTACCGCGCGCCGTCGGCATGTTTCTCGATCTTCACGATCTCCCGGATATTCCGCAGAAAACCGCGCGCGTCGCATTCGCAGACACCCCGCGACACCGAACCGGAGTCGGACAGCGTGTTGGCCAGTCTGAACCCGACCATCGCGTACCGGGCCACGTCGTCGTCCGTCGTGGTTCGCAGATGCTCGGTCAGCAAACGATACGACTCGGTCCCGTAGAAGTCATCCGCGTTGATGGCGGCGCACGGCTCGTGGATCAGGTCGCCCGCCGTCAGCACGGCATGACCGGTGCCCCACGGTTTCGTGCGGCCCGGCGGCGGCGAACAACCCGGCGGCAACGCGTCCACCTCCTGGAACGCGTACTCCACCGGTGCCTTGTCCTCGAAGCGCCGCCCGATCGATGCGCGAAATGCCGATTCGATGTCACGACGAATGACGAACACGAGCCTGCCGAAACCCGCCCGCAACGCGTCGTACACGGAGTAGTCAATGATCGCCTCACCGCTCGGACCAACGGGGTCAATCTGCTTGAGCCCGCCATAGCGACTGCCCATCCCGGCCGCCAGAATCAACAGGGTCGGCTTCATGCCCGCCATCGTAGCGGGGGCGGAGCAGAATTACTAATGACGAATGACTAATTACTAATGGGTGATCGCCTTCGGCGATCAACGGGATTCTGCGGGCGCTGCCTGCCGAAACGAGAATGGTGACCGCTCGATCGCTTCACTGCGCAATCGGGCGGACACCGCTTTCCATCGGCGGGCGAGGCGCGGCCCCGACTTGTGTTACACGGTTGCAGCCGGATGATCGGCCCAACAGGAGCGGCGGACCATATCCGCCCCACATTCTGCCGCGGACGGTGACAGCGCGACGCACCCCAACGACTTCGTTCCTCGCTCGCCTCTCAATACTCCACCATCTCCGCCGAAAGTCGCCGCCGGCCCAACCCACCTGATCGCCAAAGGCGATCACCCATTAGCAATTAGTAATTCGTCATTAGTCATTCGCCAGCGCCCTCATGTCTCCAGCATTTTGCGCAACACCGTGTGCAGAATCCCCCCGTTGCGGTAGTACTCCACCTCCACCGGCGTGTCGATCCGGCAGGTGGTGACGAATTCCCGCGCCGCCTCGCCCCCCACCGCCGCCGACACCCGCACGTCCTGGCCCGGCTTCAACCCATCGTCCAGGCCCGTGATCGCGAACACCTCGTGACCGGTCAGCCCCAGCGACTCCCGGCTCTCACCCGCCTTGAACTGCAGCGGCAGGATCCCCATGCCCACCAGGTTGCTCCGGTGGATGCGCTCGAAGCTCTCGGCGATCACCGCCCGGATGCCGAGCAGATTGGTGCCCTTGGCCGCCCAGTCGCGCGACGATCCCGTGCCGTACTCCTTGCCCGCCAGCACGATCAGAGGCGTGCCTCCCTCCTTGTAACGCATCGCCGCATCGTACACCGTCGTCTGCTCGCCGGTCGGCAGGAACACGGTGAACCCGCCCTCCGTGCCCGGGGCCAGCAGGTTCCGCAGCCGGATGTTGGCAAACGTACCCCGCGTCATCACCCGGTCGTTCCCCCGGCGCGACCCGTAGCTGTTGAAGTCGGCCGGCTTCACGCCGCGCTCGACCAGGAACTTGCCGGCCGGCGTGTCCGGCTTGAACGCCCCGGCCGGCGAGATGTGATCGGTCGTCACCGAGTCGCCCACCATCACCAGGCATCGGGCCCCGGTGATCGGGGCGATCGGTTGCACGTCGCGGCCCATGTCCACGAAGAACGGCGGCTCCTGAATGTACGTGCTCGTCTCGTCCCACGCGTACAGGTCGCCGGTGGGGCAGTCGATCGCCTGCCATTGATCCTCCCCGTCGAACACGCCCGCGTATCGGGCCGCGAACTGCTCGGGCGTGACACTGACTGACACGGCGTCCGCCACCTCCCGCTGCGTCGGCCAGATGTCCTTCAGGTACACGTCCCCACCGGCCGCGTCCTGCCCGATCGGCTCGGTCACCAGGTCGATGTCCGTCGTGCCGGCGATCGCGTACGCCACCACCAGCGGCGGGCTCGCCAGGTAGTTCGCCCGGGTGTGCGGATTGACGCGGCCCTCGAAGTTCCGGTTGCCGCTCAGCACGGCGCTGGCCACGAGATCCCCTTGCGTAATGGCCTGCACCACCGGCTCGGGCAGCGGACCGCTGTTGCCGATGCACGTCGTGCATCCGTACCCGACGTTGTGAAACCCCAGCGCCGCCAGAGGCTGCGTGAGCCCCGCCTTGTCGAGGTAGTCCATCACCACCCGCGAACCGGGCGCCAGACTCGTCTTCACGAACGGCTTGACCCGCAGCCCCTTCTCGACCGCCCTCTTCGCCACGAGCCCCGCCGCAATCATCACCGACGGGTTCGACGTGTTCGTACAACTCGTGATCGCCGCGATCACCACCGCCCCGTGGCCGATTGTCTGATGGTCACCGTTTGATCGCACTGTCCCCGTGCGCCGCAGCCCCGCCTCGTCCAACCCGAATCCACGCTGGGCCACCGGCGCGGTGAGACTTGTTCGGAACGCCTTCTTCATCCCTGACAGGGGGATGCGGTCCTGCGGCCGCTTCGGCCCCGCCAGACTCGGCTCGACCGTGCTGATGTCCAGCGTCAACGTGTCCGTGAACGACGGATCGGGACTGCCCGCCGTCCGGAACATGCCCTGCTCTTTGTAATACCGTTCCACCAGGTCGACCGTCTCTGGCGATCGACCCGTCTGAGCGAGGAACCGCAGCGTCTGGTCGTCCACCGGGAAGAACCCCATCGTCGCGCCGTATTCCGGGGCCATGTTGGCCAGCGTGGCCCGATCCGCCAGCGACATGTCCGCCAGCCCCGGGCCGAAGAACTCCACGAACTTGCCGACCACACCCTTGGCCCGCAGCATCTGCGTCACCGTCAGCACCAGGTCGGTGGCCGTCGCCCCTTCCGCCAGCCGGCCCTCCAGCCGGAAGCCAATCACGTCGGGCGTCAGCATGTAGATCGGCTGGCCCAGCATGACCGCCTCCGCCTCGATCCCGCCGACCCCCCACCCCACCACGCCGAGCCCGTTGATCATCGTGGTGTGGCTGTCGGTGCCCACCAGGCTGTCCGGGTACGCCACCCGCCCGTCCGGCCCGTCCTGCGTCAGCACGAGGGTGGCCAGGTACTCGAGATTCACCTGATGGATGATCCCGGTCGCCGGCGGCACCACGCGGAAGTTGTCAAACGCCTGCTGGCCCCACTTGAGAAACCGGTAGCGCTCGCGGTTGCGCTCGAATTCCTTCTCCTTGTTGATGCGCAACGCGTCCGGCGACGCGAACGCATCCACCTGCACGGAGTGGTCGATCACCAGGTCGCACCGGACGTGCGGATTGATCTTCTTCGGATCGCCTCCGAGACGCTTCATCGCCGACCGCAACGCGGCCAGGTCCACCACCGCCGGAACGCCCGTGAAGTCCTGCAGCACCACCCGCCCCGGCTTGAAGGGAATCTCCGTACGCACGTCGGTCCGCGGCTGCCAGCCGGCCAGGCGTTTCACGTCCTCCTCGGTGACCTGCCGCCCGTTCACGCTCCGCAACGCGCTCTCCAGCAGCACCCGCACGGAATAGGGCAGGCGATCGATCGCGCCCAGCCCGGCCTCCGCCAGCTTGGGCAATCGGAACACGCGAACCGGTCCGCCCTTGGTTTCCAACGTGCCAACCGCGCCGAACGGGTCCAGACTCCGCGATGAACTGGTCATGGTATAGCTTCCTTCGGTATGGCGACTCAATCGGCAATGAATGAACGAATCACAGTGTAGCGAACGCCCGTCGGTCGGCAAGTCGAGCCCGTCTGGCGTCGATTCACCGCCGATCCAGCGACCGCTGCACCGCTCGCGCCGCCTTGGACAGCCGTTCCTGAACATCCGCCCCCAACGCGATGTCACGCAATCCGCGGGCAAACTCCGCGGTCAACGCGAGATACACGCCGGTGCGCGGCCGCGCCCGTGCCGCCGTCTCCAACTGCTCGCGAAACAACCGGCGCGGCATCTGCGCGTACTCCGGGAAGAAACGAAACGCGCTCCGCCGGGCCGGCACCGCCCCGTTCGCCGACACGATCGGCTTGATCCCGTGCTCCGGATCGACCAGCCACCGCACGACCGCCCACGCCGCCTCCCGATCCCGGCAGTCGCGCGAGACGCCCCAGCACCAACTCCCCGACGCGCACACCGGCTTCGCCCCCATCCGCGGCAGCGGCGTCACGCCGAACCGAAGCCCGTCGGCCGCCTCGAAGCTCGGCAGCATCCAGTGCCCCGTCCAGTCGAACGCCGCCAGCCCCGCCGCAAACGGATTCGGATTCGTCGTGGTGCTCTCCGCCAGCCCTTCGGTGAACAACGCCTGCCACTTCCGCACCGCGTCCACCACCGCCGGCCCGTCCAGCACCCCGAGCACCCGCTTCTGCGAACCATCGATGAGCCGCCCGCCGTTCGACCACACCAGCGGCGAGAACGCGTACGTCAGCCATTCGTCACTCTGTTCATCCATGTGCAGCGACACCGCCACCGCGACATGCGGCTTGACCCGCCGCAACGCATCGACAAACTCGGCCCACGTCCACGCCTCCGCCACTCGCTCCGGCGGCGATACCCCCGCCCGTTCCACCACATCGCGGTTGTAATACACCACCAGCGCCGAATCGAATGCTCCCAACGCGTACAGCTTCCCCTCGTACGTCCCCTGCTCGAGGATCGACGCCAGAAAATCCGCACGCATCGACGCGTCCACCCAACTGTCCAACGGGGTCAGCAGTCCGCCCGCCGCCCACGGCCCCACGTAGGGGCCGTCGATGTCCAGCACGTCCGGCAGCGTCGACGACGCGGACGCGATCGACACCTTGTCGGCGTACTGCCGGTCGGGAAAAAACTCGATCCGGGCACGCAGGTTTTCGTCACGGTGGGCCGCGTTGAACGATCCGATCACCGCCCGCATGGCCGCGTTCTCACGCTCGCGACCCTGGTGGGCCCAGATCGTCACCACGCGGGCTCCGCCCGCCGCCTCCTCGCGACTACACCCGGGCCAGGCCAGGCCCGCCGCCGTCCACAACATCACGCACGCAACGCCGCGCCTACTCATGCGTCGCCTCCCGATTTGAATCGGCCGGTGACGATTCCTCGTCGATCACCACGGCGATCAACGTGTCCCCGGCCTTGGGCTCGCGCGCCTGCCCCGCCGTGATCACCACGAGTTTGCCCTCACCGGTGATCACGAACAACGGCAATGCCGAAGGGCCGTACCGCTCCGTGAATGCCGCGTAGTCAAACGCCTCGGAAATCGGCGTGGCCTTCACCGTCGCACCCGCCGCGAACCGGCGATCCAGGTCCGCACAACTCACCTGCGGCCCCGACAGCAACCGCCCACGCAATCGCTGGTGACGCGGCCTCTTCCCCTCGCCTTCCTCCCACGACGCAATCTGATAGCACTCCGCCGCCCCGAAGATTCGCGTGAACCGCTGCACGGCCAGCACGTTGACCCAGTCGTTCGGCGTCAACGCCATCAGACGTCCCAGCCCCCCGAGATCGATCTCCTCCAACGCGTGATCGGCCAGAATGCTCCCCGTATACGTCCGCAGACCCGCCATCCGCGCCGACGCCGTGTGCTCGCGATTCGTATCCACCAGCAGCACTTGGAACCCCTTCGCCTGCAACGTCTCCCCGATCGCCCGCGCCCAGTGGTGGGCACCGACCAGTAGCACACCCTGCGGATTCATATCCGCCACCCCGACCCACCGGGCCACCAGCGGCGCGGTCAGACCGTAGATCGCCACCGTCGCCATGATCGTCAGAAACGTGACCGGCACGAGCAGGGGCGCGTCGGCCAGGCCCCGCTCCTCCAGGCGAAAGGCGAACACCGACGATACGGCCGCGGCCACGACCCCCCGCGGCGCCATCCACGCCAGAAACACGCGCTCGCCCCGCGACAGATTCGTGCGAATCGTCGACAGCCACACCGCCACCGGCCGGGCGATCAGCACCAGCACCGCCACGAACGCCGCCTCGCGCCACCCCACCCCCGCCAGTTGCGATGGATCGATCCGGGCCGCCAGCACGATGAAGAGCGCCGAAATCAACAGCACCCGCAGATGCTCCTTGAACTCCGCGATGTGCCTGACATCCGCCCATGTCTGGTTGGCCAGCACGATCCCCATCACCGTCACCGCAAACAGCCCCGATTCCGGCTGCACCGCGTTCGCCGCGGTGAACGCGGCGATCACGAGCATCAACGACACCGCGTTCTGCAGAAACTCCGGAAGCCAGTAGCGCCGCAGCATGAACGCCAGCACCACCGCCGCCAACCCTCCGAACCCGCCGCCGAACACCACCGTCGCCCCCAGCCCCCACGCGATCACCCGCGCTGGCGTCGCCCCGTCCCCGGCCACGATCACCTCGAACACCAGAACCGCCAGCAACGCACCGATGGGATCGATGACGATGCCTTCCCACTTCAGAATCGCCCCCACCTTGCCCGTCGGCCGGATATGACGCAGCAACGGCAGGATGACCGTCGGACCGGTCACCACCAGCACCGCGCCAAGCAACGGCGCCAGGGCCACGTCGAACGCAAGAAGTGCAACCGCCGCCCACGTGGCGATGGCCCACGTCACCGCCGCCCCCAGGGACACCAGGGCCCACACCACCCGACCGGATTGACGAAGCTCCCTGAATCGCAGCGTAAGCCCGCCCTCGTACAGAATCAGGGCCACCGACACCGACACGAATGGAAACAGCAAGTCGTCGAACAGGGCGTCCGGATCGAGCAGTTCCGCCACCGGGCCGACCAGCAGCCCGAACGCCAGAAGCAACAGAATCGATGGCAGCCCCACCCGCCACGCCAACCACTGTGCCGCCACTCCGGCCAACACGATGAGCGCGATGCGGACCACGATCTCTTCGGCCATGAACATCACTCCGCACGGGGCACGCCAACGAGCCAACCCGAAGTCTACGCCCACACCGCCCGGCCGCAACCGTCCGCCGACCGGGTGGCCGCCCCTGTACCGCACGCCGGGAATCGAACACAATACCCTCCGGCGCGGACGCCCCCGCGCACAACGGGGCCGGCCCGCCGCCCCGACAAGGAACCGCCGCGTGGATCCACATCAGGTCAATGCCGTACGCGTCACCTGCGCCCCGGGCTTGACATGGTGCCTGCGCGAAGAACTCGAACAACTGGGCCACACCGTCACCGAGGCCGATGACACCGGCGTCGACCTGGACGCCTCCTGGCACGAGACCATGCGGCTCAACCTCCACCTGCGGACCGCCTTCAGCGTCCTCTACGAGTTGCAGCAGTTCGACTGCACCACCCCCGACGAACTCTATCGCCGTGTTACCGACTACCCGTGGGAAACGATCGTCCCCGCCGACGGCTACCTCAGCGTCGTCTCCCGCGTCGACACCGCGTTCGTCAACAACTGGACCTACGTGAACCAGAAGGTCAAAGACGCCATCGTCGACCGCATCGCCGATCGGTGCGGCCGGCGCCCCGACTCCGGCCCCGATCGCCATCGCCTGGTCATCAACGTGTACTGGTTCCACAATCAGTGCCGTGTGTACTTCAACACCTCCGGCCGCAAACTCGCCGATCGCGGCTACCGGAGAATGCCGCACAAAGCCCCGCTCCAAGAAACGCTCGCCGCCGGCCTGATCCTCACCACCGGCTACGCGGGAACCCAACCCCTGATCAACCCGATGTGCGGCAGCGGGACGCTGGCCATCGAAGCCGCCCTCATCGCCGCCGGCCGACCGCCCGGATTGCTCCGCGACAACTTCGGGTTCATGCACGCCGTCGGCTTCGACGCGCCCGCCTGGCAGGCGCTGCGGCGCGAGGCACGTAAGATGCGATCGAGGCATACGACCGCCCCCATCATCGCCACCGACATCGACGAACAGGCCATCCGTGCCGCACGGCAGAACGCCACCACCGCCGGCACCCATCACGCCATCGAATTCCACGTCTGCGACTTCGCCGACACACCCGTACCGCAAAACGAAACTGGCATCGTCATCATGAATCCCGAGTACGGCCGGCGCCTCGGCGACCACGCTGCCCTGGAGCCCACGTACAAACGCATCGGCGATTTCCTGAAACAACGATGCAGCGGCCATACCGGCTACGTCTTCACCGGCAACCTGCAACTCGCCAAGAAGATCGGCCTGCGAACCGCCCGCCGGGTACCGTTCCGCAATGCCCGGATCGATTGCCGCCTCCTCGAGTTCGAACTCTACAAAGGAACCCGCCGACCCCGCGATCCGAACGAACCCGTATCGCCAACGCCGGACTCACGCGAAACCTGATCATCGCGCAGCACGAGCCGTCCCGATACCGCGGGTCGAGGAGGCGGACCGAAGACGGCGCTGCTGGGGCGAGCCGCCACCCCCGACGTCTGTCCCAATCCAGCGCGATCGCCTCAGCCGCAGACCACCGCTCGCCCGGCCCCCTTGCGCGGAACCCACTGCCCGACCGCCGCCTGCGCCACCGACGCCGGAATTCCCGATTCCGCATTGAACCCACCGACCGGTTTTTGATAATATTGGTAATCTGGAGGGTCTGAAGCGCGGCCGTGCTGGGAAGGCTTTCCCTGTCTGCATCAAGCTCGTAGCATCGCGACCGTGCGTACGCAGTGCAATCAGAACTCTTCCACTCAGAAAGGGCGAATCATGTTGAACACGTGGCAAGGATTCCTGGGCATGGCCGCGGCCATTCTCCTCCTGATCATTATCTCGATGTCCTAGAAAACAGGAAGGCGTGACATGTTGACGACTCGATGCGGATTGCTGTGGGTGGCGAGTGTGGCGCTTCTCGGATTCCAGGCCGGCGCCGCCGCATTCGATCATGATCTCGACGGAGACGTCGATCTGGACGATTACGTGGCGTTCGAAGCCTGCCTGGACGGACCGGCCGTCCCGGCCACCCCCGAGTGCGCCGCCGTGCACGATTCGAACGGAGACTCGTTCGTCGACCTGGCCGACTTCGCTGCGTTTCAACGCGCTTTCGGCGGCGGCGGACCAGCGTTCATCATCCGGGCTCAACTCGCGGGCAACGGCCTGGACGGTTATCCGTACTTCGAGTACGTCCGCGCGTTCCGGGAAGGTGGCTCCGTCTCGGTGGCCATCGATCCGACGCGATACCCCGATGTCGTCGGCCAGACCTGCGACATCTACATCGTCGAAGCCAAGACGGCCGGCGGCTGGGCGGTGGACCCGTCACTCAACGATGTGACGGCCGGCGGCCCGCAGACCGAGACGTTGGGCGGATCGACCATCCAGGAAAACACCTTTGTCGTCACCGGCCCGTTCGAGCTGGACGGCGACGCCGGGGCATGGCTCGGCGTCGGCTACGACGTCGTCCTCGACTGCGATCAGGACGGCGAACTCAGCGACGGCGACGTCATCGACGGCCTGGGCAACGAGCCCGGCCTGTTCGTCGTCCGCGACACGACCACCGCCGGCCCCCTCGACGTCACCGAAGTGATCTACAGCGGCGGGTCGTTCCTGGGCCAGGACACCTACTACCCCACCGCCATCGACTCGATGGACGAACTGCCCCTCGTCGTGGTCAGCCACGGCAACGGCCATGACTACCAGTGGTATGACCACATCGGGTATCACCTGGCCTCCTACGGCTACATCGTGATGAGCCACCAGAACAACACGGGGCCGGGCGTCGAATCCGCGTCGACCACCACCCTCACCAACACCGACTACATCATCGGGAACCAGGACATCATTCAGGGCGGCGTGCTCGACGGGCATATCGACCACCACCGCATGACGTGGATCGGGCACAGCCGCGGCGGCGAAGGGGTCGTGCGGGCCTACACCCGCGCCCGAACCGGCGAGTACGTGCCCGACAACTTCACCTGGGAGGACGTCAAGCTCATCAGCAGCATGGCCCCGGTGACCCACATCTCGCCCGCCTCCGCGTCGACACCGTTCGACGTGAACTATCACCTCATCCAAGGCGCGGCCGACAGCGATGTCAGCGGATCGGCTGGCTCGAGCAACTCCAAGCCGCTGGCCATCTACGAGCGCGGCTATGGCAACAAACAGCTCATCTACCTTCAGGGCTGCGGCCACGCCTGGCTCCACGACGGCCCCGAATCGCCGTCCTGGGCCGAAGGCCCGGACCTCATCGGGCAGTCCGCCGCTCACAAGGTCGTGATCGGCTACCTCCTGCCCCTCGTCCAGCTCTACATCGACGACAACATCGTCGGCAAGGATTACTTCACCCGGCTGTACGAGCGGTTCCACCCGGCCGGCATTCCCGGCAACGTCATCGTCGCCAACGAGTTCAAGGACGCCGCGGACTCCATCAACTTCGTGGTCGATGACTATGAGGCGAACCCGAGCCTCACCGTCAGCAGCTCCGGCGGCGCGGTCAGCTATGACGTGCTCCATATCGCGGAGACGGAACTGCGGGACCAGGACGACTCGTTCTCCTGGACCGGCTCCCAACCCTCCAACGGCATGACCCGGGCCCGCTGGGGCGACGAGCACCCCAACGGTGCCGTGTTCGATTGGACGACCACTGCCCAGCGGTTCTACGAACTGGAAGTCATCGCCGCCCAGCGCGACTTCACCGATGATACGTTCCTCTCCTTCCGCGCCGCCCAGGGCACCCAGCACCCCGAAACCGACGCCCTGGACGACATGATGAGCTTCAGCGTCTCGCTCCGCGACGGCAGCGGCACGACAAGCACCATCGATTTCGGCCGCTACGGGCGACTCACCCGGACGTATCTGCGCAGCGGCGGCTGGGCCAACGAATTCAGCACCGTGCGCATCCGCCTCACCGACTTCCTCAACAACGGGTCCGGGCTGGATCTGTCCGACATCGCGGCCATCCGCTTCGATTTCGGCGCCGCCTACGGCTCCAACCGCGGCCGCATCGGCCTGGATGACGTCGCCGTGACCCACGACTTCCCGCCGGTCTTCGTGCCGCTCACCATCAGCCTGCCGGCCGGCCCGCCCGAGTTCGTCAGCCCCACCACGACCACCACCGTCGTGGTCGAGATCCTCGAAGGCAGCGACTCGCTCGTGCCCGACTCGGCCATGATGCACTACCGCTACGACGGCGGCGCGTTCCAGAGCGTGCCGCTCGTCCAGATCGCCGCCGGGTTGTACGAAGGGACGCTGCCGGCGGCCGCGTGCGATGACTCGCCCGAGTTCTATTTCTCGGCCGAAGGCGCCGTGACCGGCCCCGTGTTCCTCCCCGGCGGCGCGCCCGCCGACGTCTACACCGCGCTCGTCGGCGAACGGGTCATCGCCATCGAAGACGACTTCGAGACCGACCAGGGCTGGACCGTAGTGAACATCGACCTGACGGACGGTCAGTGGGAACGCGGCATCCCCGCCGGCGACGGCGCCCGTGGTGACCCCACCGAAGACTTCGACGGCTCCGGGCAGTGCTACTTGACCGCGAACCGTGCGGGCAACTCCGACGTCGACGGCGGCCCCACCCTCCTGATCTCGCCCACCATGGACATGAGCGGCATGACCGACCCCATCTTCCGCTACGCCCGCTGGTGGTCCAACGATGACCAGGACGGGGACCCGTTCGACGTCGAGGTGTCGAACGACGACGGCACGAACTGGGTCCTGATCGAACGCGTCGCCGACATCGGCTACCCCACGAACTGGATCCATCGCGAGGTCCACCTGGCGGACTACATCACCCTGACCGACCAGATGAAGGTCCGGTTCAGTGCGATCGACAACCCCAACAACTCGGTCAACGAAGGAGCCGTCGACGCCGTGCAGATCTTCGACGTCTTCTGCGAATAGACGCCCGCCCGGCGGCGCGGGCCGCACGCGATGGCGACGTCGCGTGCCACGCGAGCAGACGGCCGCTGGACCCCGGCGGCCGAGAGGAGGCAAGGCAGCGACGGGCCGGGAGGCGAGACCCCCCGGCCCGTCTGCCTGCGCATACGGCCAATGTCCGATTTGGTGTGTCTTGTCGGCCTGGATTTGGCAGATGGACAATCATGTGGTATTACTATCCATAAAGGCGGATAATTGGTCTGAAATGCTGAATCGTGCCCAGACGGCGCGTCCGTCCGAGGCGCCCCAGCGGGCTGAATCCACGCCTCGTCGCGGACGGGCACCGGGGCCGGGAACGGAGCGGGTTGCGCCCGCAACGCGGGACAGCCTTGGAATCCTATAGAGAGGAGGACGGACCTTGAAAGCCTATCTGACACAACTCATTGTTGCCGCGTGGCTGCTCGCGCCGGCCGGGGCGAGCGGCGTACCCTTCGACCATGACGACAACGGCGTGATCGATCTGGTCGACTACGTAGCGCTCGAAGCCTGCCTGACGGGACCGGGCGCCGAAATCACCGAACCCGATTGCGACATCTTCGATGCCGACCATGACACCCACGTTGACCTGTTCGACTTCGGCGGGTTTCAGCGGGCCTTCGGAGAAGTCGGACCCACCGTCATCGTGCGGGCGGAACTGGCCGGCAACTCGCTCGACGAGTACCCCTACTTCGAATACGTCAAAGCCTTCAACGAAAACGCAACCGTGGAAGTGGCGATCGACCCGGCACGCTACCCCGACATCGTCGGCCGGACCGGCGACATCTACATCGTCGAGGCCAAGACCGCCGGCGCCTGGACCACCGACCCCACCCTGACCGACGCCACACCCGACGGACCGGAAACCGCCGCCTTCGGCGGCACCACCATCCAGGAAAACACCTTCCACGTAGGCGAACCCTATGATCTGGACAGCGCCGTGTTCGACCCGGCCACCAACGACTACACCGGCCTGGGGCACGGGTACGACGTCGTCGTCGACATGAACCGCAACGGCCAGCTCGACGCCGGCGACTACATCGACGGGCTCAGCAATGAGCCGGGCATGTTCGTGCTCCACGACACAACCGCGATGGGCCCCCTCGATGTCACCTTCGTGCCGCCCTACAGCGTCGGCGCCGTCTTCGGCATCCCCGCCAGCTACACCAACGAGGTCATGTACTACCCCACCGACATCGCCGGGATGGAGCCGCTGCCGCTGATCCTCGTCGGCCACGGCGGGGGGCACGATTACCGCTGGTACGACCACATCGGCTACCACATGGCCTCCTACGGCTACATCGTGGTCTCCCACCAGAACTGCTACGGCCCGCCCGACTGCACGCTGGGCCACACCGACGCCGTGCTCGACATGCAGGACACCATCGCCGGCGGCGCCATCGACGGAAAGGTCGACGCGGAACGCATCATCTGGATCGGCCACAGCCTCGGCGGAATGGGCGTTACCAATGCCTTCGATACTATCTTGGACGGCGAATATACCCCCACCCACTTCACCGCGGACAGCATCGTGCTCATCAGCGCCATGCTGCCCAACTCGATGGGCGGACCCAGCGAGGCCACGCCCCATTACGCCAACTATCACCTGTGGACCGCCGCCGGCGATACCGACATCAGCGGCTCGCCGGCCAGCGAACAGACCCAGACCTTTCTCCTGCATGACCGGGCCACCGCGTACCGCATGTCCACCGTCGTGCAGGGCACCGGGCACGCCTGGTTCCATGACGGACCGGCCGAGCCGAGCTGGTTCAGCGGCGAGTGCTCCATCGGGCGGGAGAACAACCATCTGATCGAGCTGGGCTTGTTCCTGCCGCTCATCAAGTACTTCGCGGAAGGCAACGTGCCGGCCTCCGACTTCTTCTGGAGGCAGTACGAACGCTTCCACCCGATCGGCGTGGACACATCCGACCCCTGCATCGTCGTCTCCAACGAGTACCGCAACGGCTCCGAAGACGGGAACTTCTTCATCGACGACTACCAGAGCGAAACAGCTCTGGGCGTCAGCAGCTCCGGCGGCGCGGTCACCTACACCGTGGAGCACGTCATGGAAGGCAACCTCGACGACAACAACAGCGACTTCAGCTGGACGCCCAGCGATCCCTTCAACGGGGCGACCCACGCGTCCTACGGTGACACCAGCCGCGGCGTCGTCTTCGACTGGAACGGCCAGGATCTCTACTACGAGTGGGAGATCGTTCCGGAGCGGCGCAACTTCAGCAACTACCTCTACCTGTCGTTCCGCGGTGCCCAGGGCACCCGGCACCCGTACACCCTCGCCGTGATGGGCGACCTGACCCTGACCGTGACCCTCCGTGACGGTGCCGGCACCACCAGTTCGATCAACATCGGCGCCTACGGCGGCGGCCTCGAACAGCCCTACGACCGCCAAGGCGGCTGGCACGACGATTTCGAGCGAATCCGCATCCGGATCACCGACTTCCTCACCGACGACTCCGGCCTCGATCTGACCGACGTCGTGGCCGTCCGACTGAACGTGGGGCCATCCTGGGGCTCAAACGAAGGGAGGATCGTGGTCGATGAACTGATGCTCACCAACGACTACCCGTCGGTCTTCTCTCCACTCA
>CAZBUJ010000030.1:0-56964 GCA_964495075.1 uncultured Phycisphaeraceae bacterium | reverse complement strand
TCGTGTTTGCCGCGGAGGACCCCGCCCCGGCCGGCTTCATGAAATCCATCGGCGGCGACGCCGACGGCGAGTTGTACGCCATCACCGGCAACTTCACCCCCACCGGACTGCAGGGCAGGGTTTGGAAAATCGTCTGGGACCGGCCCGGCCGCGGCCGCCTGCCGCGTATCCCGCACGGCCGCCGGCCGTGACACTGATACGGAGAGCACTCGGACAATCTCACGCTCTCGCCGCTGATGCCCGGTCCGCAGATGGTTCCATTCGTGAAGGTCGAAGGCCTGACCGACCCGGATGGCTACGGCGGCACGGAGGTGGACGGCAAGCTGCTCCAGATCGGCGGCGGTCAGAACACAATCGGGTATTCCACCGACAACCCGGCCTATCCCGATCCCGACTACCCGGTAGGCGACGTCGTGCTCGGCATCGGCGACGAGATCACCGTGGTGATCGCCAGCGGTGCCGTCACGGCGCCCGACGACGGGCAATTCACGCTGACGATTACCAATGCGTTCGCGACCACGATCGACGAAGGCCAAGCCGAGGCGCCGTACGCCGTGAGCGCGGTCGACGAGCCCGTGGTCTACATCGACGGTGGTGTGCTCACAGTAGGAGTCTGTCCGTGTGGTCCCACACTGACCGCCGCGTCGAGCATCGGTGAGCACACCGGCGAAGGTGATCTCGGCCTGCCCATCGACATCGCGGCAGGCGGATTGAACGAATCGCGCGTGCAAGGCGGGGGAGAATTGTACCTGTCGATGCAGTTCGACCTCGAAGTCGATCCGGGCACCGTTTCGGCCACCATAACCCCGCCCACCGGCGTCGGCGAGAGTGTCACCGCGGGGTCCGGCCCCAACGTGGCCGAGATACACTTCGACACCGACGTCCCCACCGGCCGGTACACCGTCACGCTCTCCGGCGGCGCGCGCGGTTCATTTGACATCTGTTATGCAAGGGGCGACGTGAACTGCTCGGGCGATGCCACCGGCCTTGACCTGGCCACCATCCAGAAGCCTGGCAACTGGAACAAGTCGCTGGCCGACGGGGCCAGTATCAGGGCCGACGTCAACCGCGACGGCCAGGTCACCGGTCTCGACCTCGCGGCGGTGCAGAGCCCGTCATCCTGGAACCTCCCGGTGCCTCCCCTGACCTGCACCTGCCCGTAGCCGGTCGTCAGACGGAAGAACCCCGGTACGACCGCCCTGCCCTACGGCTCGGGTCAACGCTCGGTTTTGGGGACGGCGCTGAAGTCGGTGGGAGCGGTGGTGGTCGGGGCGCGGCGGAGTTGGCCCCGGCCGCGGTTGCTCTGCCAGTCGGTCGAACTGTGGCAGTCGTCGCAGCGGGGATGCCGGCCGCCGCTGTGACAGTTGCTGCATCGCAGGTTCTGGTGAACCACCAGATCGAAGGGGTGCTCGAACTGCCCCACCTGGAAGTCGTCGGCCCGGCCATCGATCTGCGTCAGAAAGACGTGGCAGTCCGTGCAGTCGGCGGAGATCGCATTGCCCCGGTCGTCCACGTGCAATCCGTCGTGGCATCGAAAGCAACCGGGCGCGTACATGTGCCCCACGTTCTCGGGGTACGTCCGCCAGTTGACCTTCATGGCCGGGAAGAAGTTCGCCCGGTACAACGCCTGCACCTGCTTGATCGCCTCCCGAACCGCGTCCGGCCGCTCCGCCCATACCGTCACCCAGCGCTGCTGGTAGAAATCCAAAAGGCGCGTCTCGATCGACGCGAGGGCCGTCTCCACGTCGGGATACGGCTCGACCAGGGCGGCCACCGCCTCCCGCTTGATGTACGGCAACGTCTGATCCAGTTGCCCGCCGGCCAGCGCGACATTCACCGCCCGCTGCGGTGAACGGAAGTGATGGGCCCCGCGGTTGTGGCAGTCCATGCAGTCCATCGTCCGCGTGATGCCCTCGGGCGGTGGATCGCCGGCCGGCTTGCCGTCGGAACGGTAGATGGTAACCCGGCCGTCATCGCGGGCGTAGCGGACCCACGGAATCTCCTGCAAACGATCGTCCAGTGCCACGAAGCTCATTGTGCCGGACGTCATCATGTGCGAGTGGATGCCGCCCTCGCCGCCCACCTCCTCCGCGGCCCCCCCGGTCTTGAGCATCATCCGCACGGTGCGGGGCGTATTGTGCTCGTCGCCCACGAAGTGATCGACTTCGCGATACTGCCAGCCGAAGAACCGTGACGGCCAGTGGCATTCCTCGCACGTCTCGCGGGCCGGCCGCAGCTCCGTGATCGCCGGCGGAATCGGTCGCGAATAAGAATCGAACATGACCGCGAAGACCTGCCGCGTACCGGACAGCTTCGATCGCACGAACCAGCTCGCACCACCACCGATGTGACACTCCGCGCACCGGACCCGTGCGTGGGCCGAGCTCGCGTGCACCGTGGCCTGCGGCTCCATCACGGAGTGGCAGACCTTGCCGCAGAACCCGGTGGTCTCCGTGTAGTGGTAGCCCTCGTAGCCGGAGACGGCGAGCACCGGCAGGACGATGAAGAACGTGACGGCCAGGAACGCGCCGACCGCGTGACGCGTCCGCGCGTCGTTGAGATCGATCCGCATGGGAACCGGCGTCCCTTTGCCCAGCCGTCGCTCGCGCCGCACCGTCCAGATGATGCCCACGGGCGCGATCGCCAGACCCAGAACAAAAACCCCGGGCAACACCAACACGCCGACCACCATGAAATACGGCGTGGAAGGTTGGACCATCAGGCTGAACAGGGCAAAGGTGACCATCAGGAGCAGGGCAAAGGCAACGAGGAAGAGCCCGAACGCGCTGATGGGGTTGTTGCAAAGCGACGCCAGCCGCACCAGGCCATTACGTATTTTCTGTAGTTTTGTGGTCTTCTCAGGGGATGACGGGTCGGGCATCTGGTTTCTTCCGAAGGTGCTGCCTTATGATCGAGATCGCAGTCTATATGAATGCCTCATCGGAGGCCAGTCTGCGTCACCACGATTCATCATGCACGTTGCATGCCGCATCCGCGCGGCGACGCCTGATGGCCGGAACCGGGCACGCCAAACGCCCGGCGGCACGCGGAAACTGGATCGGAACCGACGCGCCGCAGGCGGGCTGTCGTGAAACGGGACGCCCACCACCACCAACGTGAGACCGAACCCCGGCCGGCAGGAAACGTCATGCGTTGCAAGCCTTCGCGAATCGCGAGAGCCCCACCCGTCCGCCGATCGACGCTCGCAACGCCTCTGCGGTCATGCCCCCGTCACCACGCTTCGCTCGCCCCGTCCCGCCCCCTACTCCTTCACGCCCGACGCGACCACCGAGCGCACGATCCACCGCTGCCCCACGCTGAACACGAGCATCACCGGCAACGTGGCCAGCACCGCGTAGGCCATGATCGCGCCCCAGGCGATCGGCGGCTGCGTGAAGAAGTTGCCCAGACCGAGTTGCACGGTGCGGGTCTGCTCGCCGGTACACACCACCAGCGGCCAGAGAAAATCGTTCCAGTGCACGACGAAGTCCAACAACACGACGGTGACGATCGCCGGCCGGGCGTTCGGCACCGCGATCCGCCAGAACACGCCCCACCACCCGACGCCGTCCAAGAACGCCGCCTCCTCCAGCGATCGCGGCAAGGAAAGGAAGTACTGCCGCAACAGGAAGACGTTAAACGCCTTCGCCATGAACGGCACGCTCAGGGCGGCGAGTGCCACCGGTCGCTCGCCCAGCACGTCGGCCGACCCGCCGGTCAACGATTCCACGGTCATGTAGAGCGGCACCACGATCACTTCGAGCGGCAGGATGATACTCGCCACCAGCACCATAAACAAAACGTCACGACCGGGAAACCGCATGCGGGCAAAGGCGAACGCCGCCGGACCGTTGATGACCAGTCCCCCCGCGGCGATCAGGACCACCACGGCGATCGTGTTGACCAGCACCGTGCCGATGTTGGTTCGCCGATTGACGGCCGCGTAATTGTCGAACGTCATCGGCGCCGGCGCGAAGCTGCGCACCGACTGAATGTCACGGTGAATGTCGGACTCCGGCTTGAGGGACGCCGACGCCATCCACAACACCGGCGCGAGGAAGAGGGCCGCCACGGCCAGGGCGACAATCGCGCCGGGCAGACCGCGCCACGACCGGTGCAGAGGACGGCGCTGCCGCTGATGTTCGTTCGACGCCGCGTTCATTGCCTCGCTTCCACCGTGGGGTACGCGCGGAGCCACCGACGTTCGAGCCCGGCGATCGCGGTGACCACTACGAAGAACACCGCGCCGGCGGCACACGCCATGCCCAACTCGTGCGTGCGGAAAACCTCGTAGATGTACTGGACGATGGATCGCGTCGCCCCCTGGGGTCCGCCCTTCGTCATCAAATGCGGCTGCACGAACAGTTTCAGGGCGAAGATCGTGGTGATCATGATCACGAGGGCGAGCGTCGGCGCGATCCCCGGCAACGTGACGTGGCGGAAACGCTGCCACCGCCGCGCCCCGTCGATCGACGCCGCTTCATACAGTTCCTGCGGCACGGTCTGCAGACCGGCCAGGAAGATCATCATCTGGAACCCGGCCCCCTGCCACACGCTCATGACCGCGATGCAGAACATCGCCTGCCCCGGGCTCGTAAGAAACGGCTGATCAACAAGCCCCGCCGAAATCAACAGTCCGTTGATCAGGCCGGCACCGGTGGCCGTCGCCGGCTCGTACATGAGCTTCCACAGCACGGCCAGCACGGTGAGCGAGATCGTCGTGGGCACGAAGACGGCCAGTCGCAGGGCCCGCCGCGACCAGCCGGGCCCGTTCGTCCAGACGGCGAGCAGCAATGCGAGCCCGCACTGGGCGGGAACCACGAGCAGCGTGAACCAGGCGGTGTTGCAGGCCGACTGGCGAAAGTCCGGATCGGCCCAGAGCGAGCGGTAGTTGTCGAGACCGCAATACGTCCCCGAGCCGCGATCAGTCAACTGGCGGTGGTGCAGGCTCGCGTGGGCCATCGACAGCGCCGGCCAGTACACGAAAAGCCCGACCAGCGCGCACGCCGGCAACACAAACGCCAGGGCCACCATACGTTCACGAGTGAACACGTCGGACACCGACCTCCGGACAGGGGCAGGAGACGCCGGTCGAGAACCATTACGCTGGCCTCACCAGAGCCCTTGCCGCTCGGGACGACCCGAGGCTGCAGTATAGGCATGCGTCGGGACCACCTGCAACGAAGATCGCCCGGCGCTGCGGCGGTCGAGGGTCGGCGGCGACAGGCGTGTGACGGGAGGATCAGGAACGCACGCCCGGATGGGACTGCGTGGGCGGCGATGCATACCCCGAGATCGTGGGCCGCGGGCTGCCGAATTCCGGGGTCGCATCCTTCGGCGGGGCGGCCGGTGGACGACGCGCCCGACGCCGTCTCGCTTCCTCGCGCCGTTGCATGGCGAGCTGTATACGGTGGATGATGGCGAGGACGATCAGCGCAGCGGTCAGGCATGCGAGCATCCAGAACAGCACGTCGCCGATCTCTTCGGTCGTCTTATCGGCGAACGTCTTGTGGACGGCCTGCACACGTTCGTAGCCACTCAATCCGGCAAGCACCAGCGTCATCGGTACCCTCGTCGGCGGTCGCGCCAGCGGCGACGGGGGTCCGCCGCCGGCACACACCGGCTATGCATAATACGATATCGGCGGTTTGCGGCCCGGACTGGATTGACGGACCGGACGCCGGACCGGCACGCCCAACGTCCGGTATTAACGCGACTCCCCCGGCCGGTGGCCGGGACCCAGCCGGCCGTCGCGCCGGGACACCGCGTTTGACGGTCCACTTCGGTCTGGTAGGATGACCGGCGGCCTATACAACGGCTGTGCTCGAAACCACGGAATCCATCAATCGACAGAGGCAGCACCATGAAGATCCACGAGTATCAGGCGAGAACGCTCCTCGCGGAGGCGGGCGTGCCCGTGCCCCCATCGGAAGTCGTCGAGACGGTCGACCAGGCCGTGGCCGCCTATGACCGCATCGGCGGCCGGGTGGTCGTCAAGGCCCAGGTCTTCGCCGGCGGTCGGGGAAAGGCCGGCTTCGTGAAGCTGTGCAGCTCGGCCGACGAGGTTCGGTCGGCGGCGGACTTCATGCTCTCCAACCGGATGGTCTCCAAGCAGACCGGCCCGGAAGGCATCGAGGTTCGCAAGCTGCTGATCGCGGACGCGGTGGACATCGAGTCGGAGTTCTACGCGGCGGTTGTGCTCGACCGCGCCCAGCGCTGCCCCGTCGTAATGGTATCGCGGGAGGGCGGCGTGGAGATTGAAGAAGTGGCGGCCCGCGACCCCGACGCGATCTTCAAGCAGTGGCTGCATCCCCTCATGGGGCTGGCCAGCTTCCAGGTCGCGCGGCTGGTCGCCGCCCTGGGCCTGACCGACAAGCCCCAGATGAACGCCGCCGCCAAGGTGATTCGTGGGCTGGTCGAGGTCTTCATGAGCCACGATTGCAGCCTGGCGGAGATTAACCCCCTGGTGCGCACACCGAACGGCGAGATCCTCGCCATCGACGCGAAGATGAACTTCGATGACAGTGCCCTGTTCCGGCATCCCATTCTCCAGGAAATGCACGACCTGTCGGAGGAGAACCCGATGGAAGTGCGGGCCAAGGAGCACGACCTGAGCTACATCGCGCTCGACGGCAACATCGGCTGCCTGGTCAACGGGGCCGGCCTGGCCATGTCGACCATGGACATCATCAAACTGCACGGCGGTGAGCCGGCGAACTTCCTCGACGTCGGCGGATCCGTCACGAAGGAAGGGG
The DNA here is from genome assembly GCA_964495075.1 of uncultured Phycisphaeraceae bacterium. Lineage (GTDB taxonomy): Bacteria > Planctomycetota > Phycisphaerae > UBA1845 > UBA1845 > JAFGJQ01. The sequence goes on along the minus strand of CAZBUJ010000030.1, from coordinate 50,209 downwards.
CCATCGAAGCGTTTCGCATCATCCTGTCCGACGAGAAGGTCAAAGGGGTGCTGGTGAACATCTTCGGCGGCATCGCCAAGTGCGACACCATCGCGGAGGCCCTCATCGCGGCCGCCAAGGAGGTCGGCTTCAAGGTGCCGGTGGTGGTGCGCCTCGAGGGCACCAACGTCAAGCGGGCGCGCCAGTTGCTCGCCGAGGCGGCGATTCCCCAACTGGTCAGCGCCACGGATCTGACCGACGCCGCGCAAAAGGTCTGCGCCCAGGTGGCGTGAATCCAGCACGATCAAACGGCCGGCTCGGGCGACCGACGGCCTGACGGCCTGACATCCGGCCGGAGTCCGCCTCCGCGGCCCGGGGAGTCGGTGCCCGCCGCGGTCGGTTGACTTGTCTCCTGGTGCGTCCTAGTGTTGCCCGGCGAAGTATGCGGTTGCGTCGTTTATCCATCGCGGGTCTGTGCAGTATGGGCGTCGCTCTGGCCGCCGGCGGGTGTGGCGAGCCGTGGCGGCTGGGCAGCCCGCCCCCCGGGCCTGGCGCGGGCGCCCCGATCGGAGCGACCGGCGGGGCAGGCGCCTCGCGAAACGCCCGCCGCGGTGGTCCGGCCGACCCCGACGTCGTCGTCGTACACCTGCAGTTCGAAGTCATGCGGGCCGTCATGCCCGTCACGACCACCCGCCATTCGACCAAAATCTGGAACCACGTCGATGAGCTTCAGCTCGACCCCCGTCGCTGCGCGCTGCTGGCCCGAAACGGCCTCCGGATCGGCGTGGCCGACGAGGACGCGTGGCCGGCCATCGACGCCATCCTCAAGGCCCACGAGGCCAGATCGCAAAGCAAACAACACGCCGTCCAGCACGATTCGCCCCTCACGCTCGACGTAGGCGAGGTGCGAGACGGCGAGACGATCTTCTCCTATGACGCGGACGGACACCTGAAGGGCCACACCTTCGGCCCCGGGCGAAAGTACATTCATATCGCCTGCGCCGTTTCCCCGGAGAATCCGCAGCAGATCGCCCTCAAGGTGTTGCCCGAGGTGCACGTGGAGTCCCTGGAGAAACACTGGGACCAGGTCGGCGGCGGGATCCAGGAGCGGACCCGGTACCAGGGGCGGGTATTCTCCGAACTGACCGCCGCCCTGACCGCAACGTCCGGCCAGATCCTCGTCATCGGCCCGAGCACGGAAGCCGAGCTGCCCTGCCTTGTCGGCAGTCGCTTCCTGGAAGATGATACGGGGGGCCTGCGGTCGGAGACGATCATCTTCGCCCGGCCGCGACTGTACCGGACCGGAACCACGGAGCCGTAACGCGCATGTCAGACGACCCGACACAACCCCACTCCTCCTTCAAGCGGGGATTGCTGGGCTACGGCGGCGATTACTATCGCCTGCTGTTCGACCACGCCGGGATGTCGATGGTCGGAACCGACGCGCAGTGCACCATCCGATCGTGGAACATGGCCGCCGCCCGGATGTTCGGGGCGGCCGCCAAGCGGATGGTCGGAACCCCGTTGACCGCGGTGATCCCCCAGGAAGGTCGAGCCGACGCGGAACGGGCCCTCCGCGCCGCCGTGGACCAGGGCATCACCAGCGAATTCGAGTTCGTCCACCGCGACCAGAGCGGCGAACCACGCCAGATCGCCGTCACCGTCTCCCCGATCCCCGACCGGGCCGGCGCCCGCATCGGGGCCCTGGCCAGCTTCCGCGACATCACCAACCGCGTCAGACTGGTCGAGCAGCTAGGTCAGCACCGGAAAATGGCGTCACTCGGTGAGATGGCCGGGGCGATGGCCCACCACTTCAACAACATCCTGGGCGGCATCGTGACCAGCGTCGATTTCGCGCTGGCCACCGGCGACCCGGACATCCGGCACCGCGTCCTCCAGAAATCCGCTCAGGCACTCGGGCGGGCGACCCGACTGGTGGACAGCCTGCTCGCCTTCGCCGAAGGCGATCACCGCCATGCCGACGCCGGGGACCTGACCGAGACCGTCATCCGACTGGTCGACGAAATCGAGCCCGACCTGAGCGACCGGGGCATAGAGCTAGCCCTCGAAATCGATCCGATCCCCACCACCCCCATCTACCAGAAACAGATCAAGACCATCCTGATCAACCTCATCGAGAACGCCGTCGAGGCGATGGTGCGGGGGGACACGCTGACCGTCCGACTGGGCCCGGTCGGTGACAGGGTCCGGCTCGAAGTGGCCGACTCCGGCTGTGGCATGACCGAGGAGGAGGCGAGCCGGATCTTCGAACCGTTCTACAGCAAGGCCCACGCCGAACAGGCGTCAATCGCGCGTCGGGAGGGCCTCGGGCTGGCGGTGGTCCACGGAATCGTGCAGGATATGAACGGCACGATCTCGGTCAGCACGTCAAAAGGCAAAGGCACGACGATCACGATTCTCCTGCCGCGCGATTCGTCGATCAGTTCAAGCTGATCTTTTGAAGCAACGGCGGCAGGACACGCCCAAAAACCGCCCGATCCTGGCGGAATCGCCAACGGACTGCGACGGTTTGTGGTCAGAACGGTACCACAAGATATAATCGTGTGATCAGGCGGGGCGTCCGATAGGCGTCTCAGGAAGGCGACGGTCGCCTCCACCGCCGGCACGAAGAATCGGGCTCGACGCGGGGCTTGGCTCAAGTGGAACTGGCGGTTCGTCCGATGCAACCCGCGAGGGGTTGTTCCGTCCAGACTGGTGGTCCACGCCAGTTTTTCCTCAACACCCGGCACGGGCGACGGCTTTTGGCGGCATGCCCGGTGTGTCGGGAAGCGTGTACGCTTGAACACTGAAAAGCCGAAATCGACACGAAATCGAAACCTGAGGATCCTGGTCGGCCTGGCACTCTGCGCGGCGGTGGCGATGCAGTGCCACCAATCGGGCCCACGCGAGACGTTCGCCGACCAGGCAACGATCATCGTCGAAGTCGCCCCGGTGCATGACTCCCCCTCCGATGCCCTGACCAGGGCCGAGGAGCTCGTGCGGACCGACCCGCTGGCGTTCCTCCGCTATTGTCGCAACCACTACGACGAGAACTTCCGAGACTACCGCTGCACCTTCGTCAAGCAGGAGCGGATTAAGGACAAACTGAAGCCGGAGCAGTGGATGGATGTCCACTTCCGGGAGAAGCCGTTCAGCATCTACATGAGATGGACGCGCAACCCGGATCTGGTCAAGCGGACCCTCTACGTGCAGGGCGCGCTGCTGGAAAACGGCAAGGAACACGCGTGGGTACGCCCCAATATCCCCTTCGGCGACCTGCTCCTCCTCAAGCAGTACATCCGCAACGATATCGCCTTGACACAGTCCCGCCGCTACATCGACCAGTTCGGGTTCCGGAACTCGCTGGATCTGATCATCGAGTACTCCGAGAAAGCGTGGCAGAACGGTGACCTGGAACTGACCTACGACGGCGACGTGATGATCAACGATCGCCCGGCCTACGTGCTGAAACGCTTCCTGCCGTATGACGGGGATTCCGAGGCAAGCCAGACCGAACGGCCGTATCCCGACCGGCTCCTGATCACCTACATCGACAAAGAATGGCTGGTTCCCACCTGCTGTCTCTCCTACGCGGATGACGACGCCACGGAACTGCTGGGCAAATACGTCCTCAAGGACGTCACGATGAACCCCGGCCTCACGGATGCGAACTTCGACCGCGAGGCGATCGACTTCTAGTCACCATCCGGACCCTCTGTGGGTTGACGCGAACTCACGCGGACACCGCGTTCGGCTCCCGCGGCACCCGCCGCGCCGGCGCTGTGGATGGCTCTCCGCCGACCACGGTAGCGCTTGACGTCGCACGGCGCGGTTTCTATCCTTTCGCCCACGATGGACGCGGACACCAACCAAAAGTTGAATCTCGTCACCGGGGCAACGGGATTACTGGGCAGCCACATCGCCGAGCAACTGCACCGGCGGGGGCGCCCCCTGCGGGCCCTGGTCCGACCCGGCAGCGACACGAAGTTCCTGACCACGCTCGGCGCCGACCTGGTCGCCGGTGACCTGAACGATCGGCCATCGCTCGAACGGGCGTGCCAGGGCGTGACCACCGTCTACCATTCAGCCGCCCGTGTCGGCGACTGGGGGCCGTGGGACGAGTTCCAGCGGATCACGATCGACGGCACGCGAAACCTCATCGACGCCGCCGCCCACGCCAAGGTCGACCGGTTCCTGCATATCAGTTCGATCAGCGCATACGGGCACGTCGACGGCCGGGGACTGGTGCTCGACGAAACCGCTCCGCTCGGCCGACAACTCTACAAGTGGGCCTACTACAGCCGATCCAAGGTCGCCGCCGAGAGACTGGTGTGGGAAGCGCACCACGCCGGCCGCATCAAGGCAACGGTGGTTCGACCGAGCTGGCTGTACGGACCACGCGACCGCGTGACGCTCGCCCGCGTGATCCGGTCCATTCGCACCGGGCGGATCAAGCTGCTGGGCAAAGGGGACAATCGGCTCAACGTCGTCCACGCCGGCAACGTGGCGGAGGCGACCATCCTCGCCGCCGACTCGGAGAAGGCGATCGGCGAAGCCTATAACTGCAGCAACGACGGGGTCATCACCCAGAAGGGGTACTTTGACGCCATCGCCGCCGCCATCGGTGAGCCACCCATCACGCGGCATGTTCCCTATGCCGTCGCGCGGCGGATGGCGTTCGTGCTGGAGTGCATAGGACACCTGTTCCGACTGACCAAGCCGCCATTGGTCACCCGGTACTCGGCATGGCTCATCGGCCGCCACAGCTTCTTCGAGACCCGCAAGATCCGTGAGCAACTCGGGTGGACCCCCAGCGTGTCCTACGAGGAAGGCATTCCGGAGGCCGTGCGGCAGCACCTTGAAGACCACGAGCCGGCCGGGGTGCCGTCACGAGCCACCGTCGGCGCGTAACCGTCCTCGGCCCGCGCGGACACGACCCCCAAAGCCCGCGTTTGTCTGTTCCAAGGATGGAGCAATCCTCAGGGATTCCCGTCAGGCCACACTCTCGGAGGGGTTGATGCGCATGGTCGCCGCACCAATGGCGCCGGGCGGTTGACCGACGGGGTCGGATACCCCCGTCGCCCGGTCGATCAGCATACGGAGTTGTCTTATGGATTGCCGGATCCCGTCCATGCGCGGATGGATCTCCAGGGCCGCGTGGTAACAATCGAGGGCATCGTGATGTCGCCCCAGCAGCGTGAAGCAGTGCCCCATGCCGGCCATCGCGCCGAAGTGGTGCGGATTCAACGTCATCACGCGGCGACAATCACAAATCGCCCGGCAATAGTCGCCCTGCAGGTAGCGTCCGATCGCCCGCTGATTCCACGCCTCGGCGAAGGTCGGCTCCGCGGCGATGATGGCGTCCAGGGCCGCCATCGCCACGTCCCACCGCTCCTCGTGCATCGCGAAGGCCGCTTCACGGATCCGTTTCTGGGCCATGGGTGAGCCGGCACGAAACCAGATTCCCCATAGCGCGCGTTCCACCACCGCCGCCACCAGCGCGTCCTCGTGATGAAGCAGCGGCGCCAGCACCGGGGACAACGCCGCCCCACCGACACAGCCAACGCAGACGGCCGCCGCCGCCGCCACCGCGCTGTCGTCGCTGTGCAGCCACCGCACCAACTCGTCCTCCGACCAGTTGTCGGTGATGAGCTGCCGCATCGATTCGTCTTCGCAAAGGCGCGTACACCGATTGGCCGCTGCAATCAGCTTCCGCCGGGCATCCGCACAGTCACTGACAGCAGTCTCAGAATCGACCGGCGACATCATTTAAATCGAGTCCAACCGAACGTGAACGGGACGGGTCCCCGACGATACGAACGACACCTATCAACTCTAGGAGCCCTTTCGGCCCCGAGTCAAACCGGCTCGAGCGAGCCGGAGGCAGGACGCCGCGACGTACCGGGCGTCCGCGGTGACGGCCACGTATTCGGCCACGCCGCCGCCCGGCGGGACTCTGCCCTAACTTTCTTCTCACAGGCCGGTTAAGCTCGCCGGCGCCCCGCAACCGCCCCACCGCGTTTGGTGAACCGGGTTACGCATTGCGACCGCAGCAATGCTTGTACTTCTTGCCGCTGCCGCACGGACACGGGTCGTTCCGCTTCACCTTCGGCTGATCCCGCCGAATCGTCTCCGCCTTCTGCTCGACTCCCTGGGCCCGCATCGCCGCCGCCTGATCCGCGGTGACCGCACCGGCGAAGCCGGCTCCCGTCGCGTCAGCGTGCACCATCTGAAGACGCGGGCCGCCCACACCGGGCACGCCAAACTGGCCCGGGCCGCCGCCCGTCATCTTCACCTTGAAGATCATGTCCGTGACCTTCTCACGCACCCGCGACCACATTTTGTCGAAGTACTCGCGCCCCTCGATCGCATATTGGCTCTGCGGATGGGTCTGATCGCCCCCCAGCGGACGCTGCATGATCGCGTGGCGCAGGTGGTCCATCTCCAGCAGATGGTCTTTCCACGCCTGGTCGTACAGCCGAAGCAGCACGAAGTTCTCCAGCCGCGTCAGCTCCCATCGCAGCATCTCGCGGCCCACGGCGCGCAGACCGCCCGCCACACTGCCGTTGCAGCTCACCGCGAACAAGCGCTCGTTCCATGCCCGACCGAACCGGTTGCGCCCCCACTCGATCGCCTCCTCGTCGCTCTTCCCCGCGATCGCCTCGTCGATCTGCCGCTCCATCTCACCGTCGACGAGGAACCGGCGGTTCATCGCCAACAGTTCGTCGAACACATGTTGCGGCGACTTGCCCTGCACGTCGTCCACCGTCCAGCCGAGCTGGTACTTGGCGTTCACCCAGGCCGCGATGCCGTCCGCCACGTGGGCACTGTCGCCGCCCGCCGCCGCCCCGTCCTGCATCGCACGCTCGATGCACACTTCCACCGGGTACGACACCTCGCGGTCTTGATAGGCCTGGTTGACCTTGTCCAACACGATGCCGGTCACTTCGTCCACCGACTTTTCGGCCAGCTCGTCTTGCTTGATCTCGATGTTGAATTTCGTGCGGGCCCAGTCCACCAGCACCGAGCGCGGGTAGTTCTCGTCGGCATAGACGTGAATCGGTTCGAGGTTGAACTCGTCGAAGTACTTCTCCGCCGCCGCCATCAACGCGTCCTCGATCTCGTGCGGCGCCATCTTGCGGAGCTGATTCTGCGTCTCGGAAAACGCAAATGCCCGCTGCCCCCACTGGAGCAGCCCGCCCACGTCCCAGTCGCGGGGGTCCGCCTCCTCGTCGATGTACTCGCCGATGGACGTGCGGATCCGGTCCATGGCCTCGGAGAGCGCGGCACGGCGGATCGTCTCCTGGACGCCGGGCAGATCATCGAGGTCGAGCCGTCCGATCGAGATGTCCAGGTTGGGATCCACGTGGCTCCGGCACCATTCCAGCACGCATTCCTGGCGGTACTCCGGCCCGAGGAACCGGTGGACGGCCTCGACGGTCGACTCGTCGATCGTGTGGAAGATCAGCGAACGCAGGTCGTCACCGACCAGGATCCGCTGCCGCTGGGCATAGAATTCCTTGCGCTGATAGTCGAGCGGCTCGTCCCATTCGAGCAGGTTCTTGCGGGCGGAGAAATTGCGCTCCTCCACGCGGGTCTGGGCCTTCTCGATCGCCGAGGTGAAGGCCTTGTGCTCGAGCGGCATGCCCTCCTCGACCGCCTTGCCCAAGAGCTTGATCATGCCTTCGGGGAAATACAGCTTCATCAGATCGTCTTCCAGGGAAAGGAAGAAACGCGAGGATCCCGGATCCCCCTGCCGCCCTGAACGACCCTTGAGCTGATTGTCGATCCGGCGGGCCTCGTGCCGCTCCGTGCCGATGATATGCAGCCCGCATGGCACGTTGAGCGGACACACGGTGCGGCCCATGGCCGGAAAACGCGGGTCCAGCTTCGACTTGAAACAGTGGGCGCAGTTGGTGGCCGCGTCGTACTCCGCGCACCGAATGCAGCACTTGGTCGCCCCCGGCGGGTAGAGTTCCTTCTCCCCCTCGTCGATCACGTCAAGGGCGACGCCCGTGCTCGCGGATTCGGTCGTGCCGCCCCCTTGCCCGTCGGGAAGGGGTACCTTGCACTTGGGATACACGACGCCGGCTTCCAACTTGATGTCCGTCCCGCGGCCGGCCATGTTGGTGGCGATCGTCACGTTGCCCAGCGGGGTCTTGTCGTGGCCGCGCTCGGGCTCGGTGCGGTGCCCCGCCTTGGCCACGATCTCCGCCTCGCGGGCGTGGTTCTTCGCGTTGAGCACCTCGTGCTCGATGCTGTACGTCCGCGTGAGGAGATTGGAGAGCATCTCCGACTTCTCCACGCTCGTGGTGCCGACCAGGACCGGCCGACCGGTGGCCAGCTCGCCCATGCTTTCGTCGTACGCGTCCATCAACGCTTGCAGAAGATCGTCACTGACGTCATCCGCCTTGTCGAACATGACCAGCGCGTCGTCGATCTTCGCCGTGCTCTGCCCGGCCCTCTCCACGATCGGCCTGAGCTTCTTCAGCACCTTGGTCAGCAGGAACGGGTCGGCCGGGCGACCCCGCCGCCGCATGTGGTAGATCTCATCGACGATGGTGCTGTACTTGAACTTGGTCGCCCGGTACAGCCGGTCATTGAAGTCGATCCGGTTGACCGGTCGGTTGGTGGGAATCTCCACCACGTCCAGCTTGTAGATCTTGTTGAACTCGTTGGCCTCGGTCATCGCAGTGCCCGTCATGCCCGCGATGCACTTGTACATTTTGAAGAAGTTCTGGATGGTCACCGTCGCCATCGTCTGGGTCTCTTCCTTGACCGTGACGCCCTCCTTCGCCTCCACCGCCTGGTGCAACCCGTCCGACCACTGCCGGCCGATCATCAACCGGCCGGTCCCCTCGTCGACGATGATGACCTCGCCGTCCTTGACGACGTAATCGCGATCGCGCTGGAACGTGACCCGGGCCCGCAGCGCCTGTTCGATCAGGTGCGGTCGGTCCATGTTCGTCCCGACGTAGAAGCTGCCGATCTTGGCCTCGTCCTGGGCGGCGCTGACGCCTTCGTGCGTCAGGTGCACGTCCTTGCGCTCAAGCTTGACCACGTAGTACTGGGTGTGCCCGATCGCTTCGGCCTCCTCGTCATTGACGAGGCACGGGTCGATCCGGAAGCGGTTGATCGCGTCCTGGAACTTCTGGTGCATCGCGAACTGCTGGGGCGGGGCGTCGCCCCACCGCTCGAGGCGGCGACGCGTCTCCGCGTTGGCTTTCTGCTGCTTGCCTTCCAGGAACATCGCGATGTGGTTCGCCCACTTGTACCGGCTCACGTCGTCGTGGGCGGGGCCCGAAATGATCAGCGGGGTCCTGGCCTCGTCGATCAGGATCGAGTCCACCTCGTCGATGATGGCGTAGTCCAGGCCGCACTGCACCTGGTCCGCCGCCCGCAGCTTCATGTTGTCGCGAAGGTAGTCGAACCCGAACTCGCTCGCCGTACCGTAGGTCAGGTGGCAGCGGTAGGCGGCCTGGCGGATCCCCTCCCGGCCGGACGGGTCATTCAACGCCTGAATGTACCCGACGGTCAGCCCGAGCAAGTCGAAGATCGGCGCGGCGAACTCCGCGTCGCGCTGCACCAGGTAGTCATTGACGGTGACGATATGGACCTTCATGCCCTGCAGGCTTTTGACGTACGCCGCCAGGTGACAGACGATCGTCTTGCCTTCGCCCGTCTTCATTTCCGCCGCCCTGCCGTTGTACAGCACCTTGCCGCCGATCAACTGGCACGGGAAGTGGCGGTGCTGCTGAGCCCGGCGGGACGCTTCCCGCAGCACGGCGAACACCTCGGGCAGGATGGAATCTTCCGACTCGCCCCCGGCGAGTCGTTCGCGAAACTCGTCCGTTTTCGCCCGCAACGCGTCCGGTGACAGCGCGCGGACCTCCGCCTCCAGCGCGTCGGCCCCGTCGGCCACCCGCCACAGCCGCTTGACCAGCCGATCGTTCCGGGAACCGACGACCCGCCGCAACAATGTGCCAAAGGCTTTCTGAACGCCCATGGTGAATCCTCTTCAATTGAACGAAAAAGCGGGGAATCAACAAACGCAACGGAACCTGCATCCGACCCGCCACCGCGGCCAATCGGTCGCCGGGTTGCTAAGGGCCGTACAGCCCGCCGCGGAGGGAGTTTACCACGAGATGGTGGTGGCGGATCACCGCCGTGGCGATCACCATCGGATCGCGACGCGGCGGCGGGAACTGGATGGAGTCGGTCGGCCTGGTCACCGCGGGGGCGGCCGTCACGACCGTATCGAAATGGGGCACCGTGGCCCACATGGCGGGCGAGTCATGACCGCATTGCATGTGTCGCGCCGCCTGGGCACAGTCGGGAGCGGCCAACAACACGTAGGCCGACACGACCGTCAACACCCCGACACCGCAAAGGCCCGCTCGCTCCGCAGGCCCCGCGTCCGGCACACGTCTTCCGCTCGTCAAACCCGCATCCGACATACCAGGGTATTATACGCATTCCCCGCCCCCGTAAAGGGAAGCGCCCGGAAAACTGTCGACCCGGCCTCCTGCTCATCCGCTCTCGCGCTCAACCGCTCCCTGGCTCCCAGCGCCCCCCAAAACGCGCGTCAAGCCAACCGCCCCGCGACGCCCGATCAGCAATTCGCAATGAGTGATTCAAAAGGGGCCGCGCCCCGGAACGGACGCGGCCCCGAAAAGCACGCTGGGATTGCGGTCCGATCGCAACTATCGCTTGAATCCGTAGATCAGGTACGCTTCCCCGCCGTTGACGGTGCCGAAGCCGGTATCCGGGTCGACCCGCGGGTCGGCCAGAATCGAGCCGACCATGAAATCGTCCCGCCCGTCGCCGTTGATGTCGCCCACGCCGGCCACCGCCAGCGGACGCCCTATGTCGGCCGGAGCGGCGCGAGCCGGGTCGCACGGCGCCGGCATCGGGTGGTCTTTGGCCGCGTTGCCCCCCATGTTCGTGTCACCGGCAAACCCGCCGCCCAGATAGTCGCCATAGTGGGTGGGCGTGCCCGAGCCCGGGCTCGACGCCCAGCGGTGCCCGCGGTGACCGACCAGGATGAAGCCCGGCAACTGGTCCGTCCCCAGCTTGGAGATGTCCACGTCGTACGTGTTGTTGGTGGTGAACTTCTTCAGGTTGCGGGCATCAAACCCGCCGAAGATCACATACACCAGCCCCGCGGACCGCAACTCGTCGTTGGCGTCGACATTTTCATCGGGGTCGCCCTTCGAACCACTGACGTCGTCCGCCACGCCGCCGTCGTTGTCGCGGTCCAGCCCCGCCGCCGTGAGCGCCTCGTTCGAGTCGTTCGGATCCGGATCAAACCGCGGCGGCGCGTTCGGGGCCGCGATGGCCAGGTCGTCGTATCCGTCGTTGTCGATGTCGCCGATGTTGGCCACCGTGAAGCCGAAGAGGCCGTCCGGTTCGACCCCGCGGATGCGGGCCGCCCGCCGCTCGGAGAGCAGCTCGAGCACCGGCTTGCCGTTCGTGGGCGTGGTCAGCGTCTTCTGGGCGAAGATGACCCACACCTCACCCACGCGATTGCCCGCCGCGTCCGTCGCGTACGGGGCACTGACCACGACATCCGACAGCCCGTTCGAGTCGAAGTCGAACAGCTTGGCGTCCTCGGCAAACTCGAACTCCCGGCCACCCGTCACACCGTCCCCGAGCCGCCCCGTATCACCCGGCCGACCGTTGACCAGGATGCCGGACAGCCGCTCGGGATCGCTCGGTCCCAGGGCCAGCTTGTCGAGGATGTAGTCGCCCTCGACACTCTTGGCGCGACGGAAGATGATGTACGCGGCGCCGTCCCCGCTGTTGACCCGCGGGGCGCCGATCGCCACGTCACCCCGGTTGTCGTCGTTGAAGTCCGGAATGCCCACCACGTTTTGAATCCGGTCCTCGGTCCGCCCGATGATGCGCAGGCCGCCGTACCGACCGGTGCCGTCGTGGATCAACTCCTGGAACTCGTCGGTCGACCCCCACGTGTCGTCGGGAACCGGGTTGGGAACGGGATCGTCCGGCGGGTTCCCCCGGCCAATGAGGCCATTCCCGCCGGCCATATACATGCACGGCCGCGGCGCCGTTCTAGCCGGCGACTCGACCTGCTCGTCCGGCTCATACCAGTAGTTCAGCCGCGTCATCATGTACGCCACGCCGGCCTGGTCAATCACCGTCCCGCTCGCGATGGACAGCGACTCGGGAAGGTCGAAAGGCACCAAGGGGTTGCCCGCGTGCTGCCAGGGCGGCGGCGCATAAGCGGTCGCCCGAGCCGCCGTCCAGTACGGCGCGCTCACGATGATCTCTTCCCCGCTCTGCGTGATCGACGCGCCGAAGAGACCCTGGTATTGGTGACCGTCCCCGCAGGCGGTGGTCTCGACCAGCGTCGGCCGCCCCAGGATACGGCAGCCGTACGGCTCCAGCATCACGCGGTTCGCCCGCAGATACCCCGTTCCCCACACCGGCGGCTCGTTCAGGCCGATCAGGCCGGAGGCTCGGTTCACCCGGACGATCGGACCGCCATCCGTGCCGTCCGGCTGAATGAGATAGCCCACCGCCGATTCGAAGTATTCCTTGTAGCTGCCAATCCCTTCGCAAGGCGGAAGCACGAACGGGCTGTCTTCGTCCGAGGTGCCCGGCAACGGGATGTACGAGCACGCGTCGCTGTATGCGAGGTCGTCGGATTCATACAGCGCGACCGGATCACAACTCGCGCAGACCGCCGCGTCGAACGGGTAAAACGGCGCGTCCGGGATAAACGTAGCCGACCAGAAACTCCCGTCCCCCGCGCAACGGGGACAATCCCGCGACTCCTCGTGGAATCGACGAAGGCACGGCCAGTCGGCAAAGACGCCAAAATAGGAATAGTCGTTCTCCTGATAGGAGAAGGGCAGGGCCAGATTGTACGTATAGCCGAACGACCACTCCGGCTGAATGATCACGTCCCACACACCGTCGGCCGGATCGGGAAGTCGCTGGCACCCCCAGAAGTTGGCGTCGCGCGTGACGTCACCGAACGGGAACGCACCCGTTTCGTCGTCGATGGCGAGACATTGGCCGTCCCGGACCATGACAAACTCGTCCAGCGTCCACCCGAACTTGCCCGAAGTGCGGCACAGTTCGACGTCGTCGATGACCCGACGGGCAACGCTGTCGCCCGCCGCAACCTCACCCTCGAACGCGTAGTTCTGGCCAACCTGCTCGAGCCGCAGGCGAATGCCTCGCACGTCCAGATCCGGCTGGACCACGTCTTCGTCCAGAAGCGGATCGCTTCCCTGGACCGGCGGGTTCTGGCTGCTGACGATCACCACGCCGCCCGTCTGGAGTTGGGCCCCCATCGGCCCGGACCCCGGCTCGCCTTTGGGCTTGCCCGGAATGAGCGGTCGCAGGACATCGTCAGAATCGTTGATCACCCACGGGAACCCGAAAATCAACTCGCCCAGCCCGTCGCCGTCCATGTCACCGACCAGATTCACCGACGCCATGCCGTAGGTATCGTCCGAGGGCAACCCCGTCATGCTGTCCCGCCAGGTCGGAATGCCCGTGAAGACGATGCCGCGCAAGCCGCCGTCACCGTCGCTGCCCACCCGGTTGAGGTTGAACCGGCCTTCGTAGAAGGTCCGCTGGCCGCGGACCAGGTACGCCTCGCCCTGCCCTTTGCCCGACGGGTTGAGGAACTCCGGCTTGCCGTACCGCGCACCGATCACGAAGTCGTCGAACCCGTCCTGGTCGAAGTCCTCACCGCCCGCAATCGACGACCCCGCGTTGTCCTCGAACTGGATGCCCTGGAAAACCGCCCCGTTGAAGCTCGGGTCGTCGCTCTCCTCGATCTCGCCCAGCCACCAGATGGTCGGCGTGGTCGAGACGATGATCATGCCCTTCGACGTACACTCGAGGTCCCCCACCTCGGAGGACTCCGTCTCGATCGTCACTACCCCCCGGAAGCGCCCCTTCTCGGTGCTCTTGGGCACCCAGGTCGACGAGGTGCGGCTCAGGGCAGCGGTGCCGGTGATCCGCTCGATCACGATGTCGGAGCCCGACCCGCCGATCGGCTCGCCGTCCGCATCGACCCGGCGGGCGATCACCGTCACCCGCGCGGCAAGCGTCGTCGGCAGGTTCGTCTTCCACCGGATCTGGATCTCCTGCCCCGGGCGGTGACTCAGCGTGACACTCGGCTCGGTGACCTTCATGGCCGCCTTCCGCGTGACGATCACTTCGCCGGCCGCGTACGCGCTAACCGGCTCGTTCACCCCGTCGTAAACCGTGCCGCCGATGAAGTAGGTGTCCTCGTCGAGGTCCTCCGTGTCGAGCACCGCGCTGGTCTGATCGATGTTCTTCGTCGTGACGAAGACGACCTCGTTGTCGTTGATCTCCGTGTCCAGGTCGTAGAACAACTCGACCCGCGGGTTGTCCGGCTCGCTCACGAAGATCTCGGCGGAATACTCGACCGAAACCAGGTCCACCCCGAAGCCCGCGAACTCCGTGTCGTCCGGCTTGGTGATGGTGATCCGCGGCGCCCGCGACGTCACCGGCTGATCCGATACCGTGACCACGTACGGGTCGCCGTCCGGATCCTCGTTGTAGACGGTGAGAATGCGGTCTTCGCGGCCAGCCGCCACCGCCTCGGCAATCGACTGTCCGTAGTCCGTCACCGAGATGCCGACCTTGTACTTGCCCGCCGGCACGCCCAGCACGCGCCAGAACGTCGACACCACGTTGCGGGTGCCGACCTCGATCTCGTTGCCCAACTGATCGGAGGGGACGCCTTCCGTGTTCGCGTTGAGATCGAGGTAGAACAGGCGCCAGTTCACGGCGTTCTGCTGGTCCCCGATCGTCACGCGAATGTTGACCGTCTGATCGCCGTACACGGTCCGGTTGCTGTTGGGCCGCTCGAAAACCGGCACCGGAATGCCCGACATCGTAACGGTGTACGTACTGAGAATCCGCGTCTCGACGCCGTTGAGCAGGTACCGCAGCCCGAGAAAGTACGGACCGACCGGCACGCCTTCCGTTTCCAGCACGAACCGCTGCCCCTCGCCCGGCTCCAGGTCCGGCGGCGGCGCGATGATGACCTCATCGCCGACTTCCACCGCCGTCAGGCCGTCGCTCGACGACGCGGCCACGCGGAACGCGCGGATGTTCTCCGCCGTGTTCGGCGTCTGGTAGAAGATGCTCACCGGCTGCGACACCGTGATGTCGGTCTGGAGCAGAATGGCACCCGTCAGCGGACCGCCCGGGGACGGGCCACCGCCACCGCTCGGCGAGCCGCCCGACTTGCAACTGGCAAGCCCAAGCGGCAGCGACACCGCCAACGCACCCATCAATACCACCGCAACGGCCTTGCGATGCCATATCCACGTTCGAATGCTTGTCATCAGATGGTACTCCGGACCGATTTCGGCAGGTCGAGATTGTCTTCACGCCGTGTTTGGCTGCCGTTAGGTTGCAGGTGCGAGCGTACGGGAGACGCCCGGCGACCGAACAATCTGCACCAGCAGCGCGGTTCGTGTCTTTATACGGTTCCCCCAAAAGTCCGTCAACGTCGGCTAACCCTCGGCGCGACCGCCGGTTGCCCGTCACTCCGTGGCGGCCATGACGGGATTCGTCAACTCACCGATGCCGGCAATTGCCACCGTGATCTCGTCCCCGTGGCGAAGGAACACCGGCGGCGTCCGCGCCACGCCCACGCCCGCCGGCGTGCCCGTGCAGATCACGGTGCCCGGCAACAGCGTGAACTGGTGCGACAGGTAGCTGACCAGTTGCCGACTCGAGAAAACCATGTCCGCCGTGTTGCCTTCTTGCAGCCGCCGACCGTTCAATGTGCTCGTAATATCGGCAATCGCGGCGTCAAACTCGCAAGGGGATACCAGGCATGGACCCAGCGGACAGAACGTGTCGAAACTCTTCCCCCGCGCCCACTGACCGTCCAGCCGCTTCTGGCAGTCCCGGGCCGACACGTCATTTGCACACGTGTAACCCAGCACGAAGTCCTCGGCCTCCGATTCCGACACCCCACGGGCCCGCCGGCCGATGACCACCGCCAACTCGGCCTCGTAGTCCACCTCGTCCGGGGCCGACCGCGGCAACTCAATCGGGTCCCCCGGCCCGCAGACCGCCGTGGATGCCTTGAGGAACACCAGCGGCTTCTCCGGGGCGGGTCGATGCGTCTCCGCCGCGTGACATCGGTAATTCAGACCGATGCCGAACACGTTCGGCGGCGGACACGGCACCGGGGCCAACAACCGCGAAACCACCACCGTGCCCTTGCCCTCCGCCACTTCCCACCATTTGGTGCCCAGCTGAAAAACGTCGTCTCCCAGCGGAACCGCCGCCGACCCGCCGTCCCACAGCCCCCACCGCCGTCTCTGCCCCTCGTCCAGAAACTGGATCAGCTTGTGCATACCATCCTCCACCCCAAGCCTTCAGTACCTGGGTAATGTGGGTAAACCGGGATGTCTTCCCGGAGCCACCTCGGAGCCGGCGCTGGGGTCGTTCGCAGGACGTACTTCGCGGCGCGACGAGCGTCAACCGCGCGGCCTCGGCTTCGGGCCGCGCGTGGCGGTCGGCCGCGGCGAACCTGTCCTAAGCTCAAGAAATGAAAAAGGTCACGACGAGGACTGCTCATCGCGAATCCGTTCGATCGCGTCGCGCAGATCGGGGCGCAGGTAAGTCTCGCTGATCTCCGGCAGTTCGGCCAATCCCTCCAGTGACCGCTGCAGTCGGGTGGCCGCATCCGCCATCGTGTCGACGAACAGGACCAACCGACCTCGGACGCGACACAGGCCGCCACCCTCACCGCCGAGGGGCTCGGACCGCACCTCGACTCCCATCCGTTCCGCGATGGCCAACACATCGTCCAATTCCACAACGCCGCTCCGATTCGCCGTCGCTTTCAAGTTCTCGGACCTGGCAAGCCGATAGCTGTATTGCATAGTCTACTGCGCAACCGGCACCCCGTCATCCGGAGGGACAATGTCACAACACAGCGCACCATGCAGTTCGCGGGCGCCGTCCGGCAACCACGCGGTCGCGCCGAATAATGCGGCCCAGACCGAGCACGTGTCGGCCATGCGCGACGAACTGCGTCAGCTCCACCGGTTGACCGTTCTCGGCACGGCGGCCGCGACGATAGCCCACGAGTTCAACAACCTGATGACCCCGATTGTGGGCTACGCGAAGTACGCGTTGGATTCGGGCGACGTCGCGCTGATGCAGAAAGCGCTGCGGATGACGCTGAAGCAGACCGAGATCGGCACGGGGATGTGCGATCGAATTCTTGGGTTGGCCGCGCACGACAGGGACACGCCTCAGGTGATCAAGGCTCGCGAGTTGGTGGACGACTCGCTCGCGTGCCTCTGTCGCGACCTCAGCAAGGACGGCATCACGCTGCGGACGAAGATCGACGAAGACCTGGCCGTTCGCGTGAACCCGGCCCAGTTGCGGCAGGTGTTGTTCAACCTGCTCATCAATGCCCGCAAGGCGATCGGCGCCAAATCCGGCTGGATCACCATTCGTGCCGAGCGTGTGGACGAGAAGCACCTCGTGCTGGTCGTCAGCGACAACGGCTGCGGCATCCCCACGGAGATGCTCGACACCATATTCGAGCCGTTCGTCACCCGGAACAAGGGGAACGGCAAGCGGAACGGCTCGGTGGGGCGGACGGGGCTCGGGCTCGGACTGGCCGTCTGCCGCGACATCGTTCAGGAGAACGGGGGCACGATCGCCGTGGAGAGCGAAGAGGGCGTGGGCACAACGTTCACGCTCACGTTGCCGTCCGCCGGTTGACCGACGTCCCGCCTCGTAGCGTACCCTCTCGATCAGGCCTATGATGGACCCATGCGGCGTGTTTGCGTGCCAATCCTGTGCGCCGTGCGGGCGTGGTCGCTCGCGGCGGCGATCCCTCCCGCGGCCGACCACCCGCCGACCACGACATCAGCGCCGGCCGCGGTCGACGCGCTCCACGATCAGGCGCAAGCGGCGATGAACAACGGGCAGTTCGAACGGGCGGCCGAGCTGCTCGAGACGGCGATTCGCACCGATCCCGGTCGGACACGCGAGTACTACCTGCTGGCCGAGGCGTACGAGCAGGCCGGGCACCCCGATCGTGCGGCCGACACCCACGTTCGGCTGGGCGACGCATACGCCGCGACCGGTCGTCACGCGGTGGCGGTCGACGCGTACGAGCATGCGGGGCGACTCGGCCGCGACGGCCCCGACTATCATCTGCGCCTCGCCCGCAGCCACTACGCGTTGAAGCAGTACCTGGGCGCGGTGACGAAACGGCGGATCGCCGGCGGCGTGCCGGACCGCGTGGTCGACGGGTACTACCTGCTCCGACCGGTCCCTGACCGCGACGACATGTGGTTCGTCTGCCCGCCGGAATCCGCGATCTATCATATCCGCTGCATCGACGCGGCGGGGTCCACCAGCACGGCGGCCCGGCTGCTGGAGGCGGACGTCTGGCTGGCGGTGAAGCAGCCGAGTCGGGCGTTGCGGATTTACGAATCGATCGAGTCCGAGGTGCCGACCGGCCAGAAAGCGGACTACTATTACCATTCCGCCCAGGCGGCACTGGGCGCGGACGACCTGAGCGAGTACATCCGGCGGCTCCGCCGGGCGATCGAGCTGGATCCAGACCGATACGGCCACACGGAGTTGACGGCCTACACCACGCTGGCCGAGCGTTACAGTCAGCGTGGCGATTTGAAGCGGTACACCGACTATCTGAAGCTGGCCTGTGAGCTGGCGCCGAGATCCGGAGACCTGCATTATCAATTGGGCAATGCCTACTGGGAGGCGGATGATCGCGTGGCGGCGGCCCGCCAATGGCAGATCGCACTCGAGCTGGATCCGGACCACCCCGATCGGGACCGGATGCTGCAGCTGATCCGCGACCAGCAGGGGTCGTCACCGCCATCGCGGTAGGCCAAGCCCCGGCGAGGAGGGGTCGGACTGAATCCGTCACCCGTGTTTACAGCCGTCGCCGTTCCTTCTATACTGTCCTGGCTGTACAGCGATCAGACTGCCCACGTTGAGACCTCAGTGCATAGCTATGTAAACAAGCCTGCCGCTTTCGCCAAGCTCGGCATCGAACCTCAGTTCAACAAAGCACTGGCCAAGATGGGGTTCGAGAAGCCATCGGATATCCAGGCCCGAATGATCCCGCTGTTGCTCGAGGGCCGGGATGTCTTCGGCCAAGCCCGGACGGGCACGGGCAAGACGGCCGCCTTCGCGCTGCCCACGCTCCAGCGGATCGACGCGGCGGGCCGGCTTCAGGCGATCGCCCTGACGCCGACCCGTGAGCTGGCGGTCCAGGTGGCGGGCGAGATCCGGCGGCTGGGCGAGTTCGCCGGCTTGCACTGCATTCCGATCTACGGCGGTCAGCGGATCCGGCATCAGCAGGCCCTGCTGGGCAAGAAGCCGCATTTCATCGTGGGCACGCCGGGACGCGTCCTGGACTTTATGCGGCGGGGCAAGCTCAAGCTCGACGGGATCAAGGTGGCGATTCTCGACGAAGTGGATCGCATGTTGGACATCGGGTTCCGGGACGACATCCGGGCCATCCTGGGCCAGATCAAGCACCCGCATCAGACGGTATTCGTGTCGGCCACGGTGGATGACGAGATCAAGCGGTTGATGCGGCAGTACACGAAGGACGTCGTTGACGTCAACGTCTCGCAGGACCAGTTGACCGTCGAAGACACCGACCAGTTCTATTGCAGCGTCGAGGGCCCGGACAAGTTCAAGCTGCTCAAACTGCTGCTCAAGCAGGAAGACCCGAACCTGATGATCGTATTCTGTAACACGAAAGCGATGGCCCGCAAGCTGGCCAAGAAGCTGCACCAGGCCGGCGTGGACGCCAAGGAGATCCACGGCGATCTTGTCCAGGAGCGGCGTGACAAGGTGATGCAGCGGTTTCGGCGGCACCACATCAAGGTGCTCGTGGCGACCGATCTGGCCGCCCGTGGCATCGACGTCAGCGCGATCACGCACATCGTCAACTATGACATTCCGCAGGACAGCGAAGCCTACGTCCACCGCATCGGCCGGACGGGCCGGATGGGTGCCCGCGGCATGGCCTTCACCTTCGTAACCATGGAAGAGGGCAAGGAACTGACGCAGATCGAGATGCTGATCAACAAGGAGATCCGGCAGTACACGGTCGAAGGGTTCACTCCGACGGTCACGAGTGATCGTAAGCAGACGGAGCCGCCCCCCGAGGAGTCGCCGGCCATCTCGTCCCGGTTCACCGAACCCGCCCATGCAACGTCGGGTGGCACGACGGCGACGGGCCCGCGCCGGCGGACGCTGGGCAGCAAGTTCCGCCCCGCCCGACGTCGACGATAATCAACGCCACCAGCATCACGGACATGGGCAAGAGCACGTACCGCATCCTGCGGTTCGACGAGAACAAGTGCGGCAAGAACCCCGACTTTGTGGAGGTTGCCGCGTCATCGACCAAACGCGTCTTCTGACAGCGACGAGTCCGCGACACCGGGCAGCCCGGATCGCAACACGGCCCGAGCGGGAATTCGCGGGCCTCGAAATCGGCTGTCCGCGGACAACGAACCACGCTGCCCCCCGCCGCGACGGACCGTGCCGCGTGGCGCCCCGCGGCACGCGGACCGGTGGACGGCCCGGCGGCGTTGACGGCCCGGCCCGGCGTTGACTACACTGACCCCCCGTCGTTCTCGCCGAGCAGCGATGCGCACGAGTTCAGAGAGGGCTTGCATGGCGAACTACCTGGTCACGGGCGGGGCGGGCTTCATCGGCTCTCACCTCGTCACGAAGCTGGTCGAATTGGGCCACGCCGTCCGCGTGCTCGATGATTTCAGCTCCGGCAAACGGGCCAACCTGGCGCACGTGGCCGACAAGGTGGACGTGCGGGAAGGCGACATCCGCAACCTGGACCAGTGCCGCGAGGCATGCGAGGGCATCGACGTCGTTTTCCACGAGGCGGCCATCCCGTCGGTGCCCAAGTCGGTGGAGGCGCCGCAGGCCAGCCATGACGCCAACATCAACGGCACGTTCAACGTGTTGACGGCGGCCCGCGACCGCAAATGCCGGCGCGTCGTGTACGCGGCCAGCAGTTCCGCGTACGGCGACACCGAGGTCTCGCCCAAGCACGAGGGGATTCGCCCCGTTCCCTTGAGCCCGTATGCCGTGCAGAAGCTGACTGGCGAACTGTACTGCAAGGCGTTCACCGAGTGTTACGGGCTTCAGACGCTGTCCATCCGCTACTTCAACGTGTTCGGCCCCCGGCAGGACCCGGCTTCGCAGTACGCGGCGGCCATTCCGGCGTTCGTGACGGCCATCCTCCGGGACGTGCCGCCGACCGTGTACGGCGACGGCGAGCAGACGCGTGACTTCACCTACATCGACAACGTGGTGCAGGGCAACCTCCTGGCCGCCCAGGCCGAGCGCACCGACGGCGAGTCGGTGAACGTGGCGTGCGGCGAGTGCATCAGCGTTAATCGCGTGATCGGGCGGATCAACGAGTTACTGGGCACGAACGTGCAGCCCCGGCACGTGGCCGCACGGGCGGGCGACGTGCGTCACTCGACGGCGGACATTCGCCGGGCCCGTACGTTACTGGGCTTTGAGCCGGTGGTCCGGTTTGACGATGGATTGAGTCGCGCGATCGAGTACTATCGCGCGATGGCCGGCTGATCGAGCAGGGCGACGACTACGGTGCCGTCGCATCCGCCTGGGAATCCTCGGCGGCTTCCTCGTTCATCACCGCGCGCATGTCGTCGGCCATCCGGGCAAACGGCGACTCGCGATGCTCGCGGTGGAGGTTATCCGCCTCGCGCAGCGCCGACCGGCGATCCCCCGAGTACCACAGCAGGAAGACGCGCAACGCCACGGTGTGCGGATCGGGATCCTGTTCCGCCCGGATGGCGAGCGATTCGAGCAACGCATCCAGTTCCTCCTCCGACCAGGGCTGCGTCGCGGTGAGCGGCGCCGGGTCCCCTTCCGCGCCCGCGTCCGGAGCTGCCAACTGGAGGTCCTTCGCCTTGGACGCCAGGGCCCGGAGATCGATATCGCAGCGGAACGGATTGGGCGGTCCTTCCGCTCCGCCGCACAATGCGGGCATGGGTCGCGCGACGATGTCCGGCACGAGCTGCTCGGCGAGGACGCCGGCCGTGTCGAGCTGACGCGACACGATTTCGGTCAGCAGCATCGCGACGCGGGGCTCGAGACCGCCGGTCCGCCGCACGGACGCGCACTGGAAACAGCCGATCGCCATCTGGTACCGGCCGTTCATGAAGTGGGCCCAGCCTGTTTCGATCCGCTGCGCGCGGTCCGCGTTGAGCCGATTCTCCATGATCTCGGAAAAGGACTTCCGCTCGACCGACGGATCCAGCCACGTCTCCACGGGATCGGGCATATTGCGGAGCGTGGTGTTCGTCAAACTGTCCCGGATGCGTCCGCCCTTGTTCGCCTCACGAACGGGCCCGAGAAACGAATACCGGTGCAGCAGGTACTTTGAGTTCTGCAAGGCCATGTACGCCGACCCCTGCGGCTCCCCTGCCCCAAACCGCGCGATTCGAGCGCGGGCCCATGATTCGTACCCGGTGAAATCGCGGGCCATCGGCGTCGGGGCGCGAGCCAGGCTGAAGTCGAGTGGATTGGCAAACGTGTTGTAGATCCCTACCGCCCGCGGCCGGAACGGTGCGAGCATGTTGCTACGACCCCGCGGGCGCGCCCCCGCCCGCAAGGGCATCCGGGCCGGCCCGGCCTGATTCACATAGTTCCCTTGGGCGACGCCGCGGGCGGCAGCGGCACTCGCGGCGGCCCCCATGCGGCTCAGAATCATGCCACTTGACGTCTGCGAGATGCCGACCGAGCCAAACGAGTTGATGTCATTCGTACCGCGCCGGGCGCGCTGGGCGGACGCCTGATCGGTCAGCACCCCCCCGACCGCAACCGCCAACGCCGGCACCAACCAAGTGCGCGTGAAGTGAGACTTCATCCTCGGCTCCGGATTGACTGCATCGCCAGCTTCCCCATCCCATTCTTAACATCGGCGGCTGGGAGATTCCACACCACCGCAAACGGTGTGGCCCGCGGCTCGGGCGGCGGGACTCACACCCCGCCAGGGGTACTACGGACTGACGACCAGAAGGATTGTGCCGGCCACGTAAAAAACTGCAATGGTGACCGAATCGAAGCCCAGTCCCAGCACGCGTCGCCTGGACGCGAAGGTCAGCCCGCCCAGGGCGACGGCGGTCAGCACGATGGGCAGAAGCCCCGTAATCACGTTCTGTTCGGCGTGGAACCCCCGCCCGCCCATAAGCAGCACGTCGCCGCGAAACAGGGACACGATCTTGCACATCGGCACCACGAAGATGTTGAACATGTTGCTGCCGAAGATGTTGCCCAACGCAAGGTCCATTTGTCCCAATCGAACGGCGGCCAGCCCCGTGACGATCTCGGGCAGGGAACTGGCGATGGCCAGGAAACAGGCCCCGACCGCGGTGGCGCCGAGTGGTCGCCCCAGCAAGCCGATCGGATGGGTTTGCAGCACGTCGCCCGTCTCGGCCAGCCAGTACGATGCGGCCACCAGAATCACCGACAGCAGGACGAATTTCGGGATCGGGTGCGATGTATGGTGGGCGGGGACGGCCGACGGCATGACGTCGCTCGGCTCGCTCCGCTCGATTAGATACGACTCCCGGATCGAGTGGGTATAGACTAGCGCGATCAGCAGACAAATCCCGATCTCGCAGGCCTGGGCGACGCCCGGCTGGTGGGCCTGGAACTTCTGGGTCAGCGTGATCCCGGCCAGGGCGAGGGCGACCATCAGAATCCCGCGGGTGCTGGTCAGGGTGTGGGCGCGTTTGCGGCCCCCCAGGATGGAACCACCGCGCACGGCGATATTGAACCAGACGATCAGGGTGATGTTGAAGCTGCAGCTTCCGAACAGCGTGGCGAAGGCCATGTCGGTCGTGCCGATGGCGACTGACGTGCAACAGGTCACCACCTCGGGCAGACTGGTCACCGTAGCCAACAGAATCATACCGACCCAGGCCCGTCCCAGGTTGTATTTGTCGGCGAGCTGGTCGGCCAGTTGCGTCAGCCGCGAGCCGGCGAGCACGACG
Source organism: uncultured Phycisphaeraceae bacterium (assembly GCA_964495075.1). Lineage (GTDB taxonomy): Bacteria > Planctomycetota > Phycisphaerae > UBA1845 > UBA1845 > JAFGJQ01. The sequence goes on along the minus strand of CAZBUJ010000030.1, from coordinate 26,141 downwards.
ACCAGGCCGGCGATGACCAGTTCCACGAACAATGCCCACGTGGGCAGGCCGTCGCCATAATAAAGTCTGGTCAGCACCGTAGAGAGTCCATCCGCACCGCGGCCGCGTCTTGCCGTCCAAAGAAGCCGATTATAGGAACCGATGGAAACGCGGCAATTCCAAATGAAGCTCGATTGGCGCGGGGTGTCATCCTGCGGCGGGAGGCCACGCGATCGGTCCGTACGACGCAGGATTCTGCTACGGCGCGCGGTGCCGGCGGTTGTTTCGCGGGGGGTTAGCTGGCGGAAAAAAACCGGCCGGAGACGCCATCCGGTCCGATCCGCACGCGTAGGGTACGCGTGCAGCCGGGACACCGCCCTTCGTACGCGGTTCCCTGGCGGTTGCGGTAAATGCGCGTGTAGATGCCGCAGCACTCGAAATACACGCCGATCCAGCGACGCCCGGCCGGCTTGGGATGCGAATCCGGGTCGGCGTCCTCCGAACGGAGGTGTCGTCCGTCAAGGATGTAGTCTGGCTGGTCGGCCATGGAGGGCGTCCGCCTTCGATATCGGCTGCCCCGTGGCACCGAATCCAGCCCCGTGCGGGCAAGGCGCGAGCCGTTGCCGTCCGGTGCGCCGGGGCGTGCGGTCTCCGGGGCCGGCCCGTCCGATACTTGCCCGGCGGGCGGTGCGCGTACACAATCAGGGCCGGCGCAGGCCCGACGTACTCTCGGGGAGTCTCCGTGCTCGCCACTGCGATTCAGCGCATCCAGATCTACCCCCTGGCGGTGCCGATGCGGCACACGGTGTCTCACGCCGCGTCTCAGCGGAAGGTGGCCGACCCCCTGGTGGTGCGCGTCGAACTGCAGAACGGCGAGGTGGGTCATGGGGAGACCCTGCCTCGTCCATACGTGACGGGGGAGACGATCTCGTCGACGCTCGGCGCGCTTCAGGGGCCGCTGGTCGAGCACGCATTGCGAGTCCACCCGTCGTCGTTCGCGGAGGCGCTGGAGTCGATCGATTCGCTGCCGTTTACAAGCGACGGCGGGGCGGCGTTTCCCGCCGCCCGGGCCGCCCTGGAGCTGGCGATGCTCGACGCGTACTCACGGGCGTTCGGCAAGCCGGTGACGGAGCTCGTGGGCTGGGCGGGATTGGCGGGGTTCGGCACACCCGGCAGTCGGAGCGTGCGGTTCACCGGCGTGCTGGCCTGCCGGACGTTGCCGTCCATGAAGCGTCTCCTGCGATTGATGTGGTGGTACGGCCTGCGTGACTTCAAGCTGAAGGTGGCCGACCCGGGGGACGGCCCGCGACTGGCGTGGGCGTGGCAGTACCTGCGGCGTCCGATCGAGGCCGGTCGCGCCTCGCTGCGGATCGACGCCAACGGCGGCTGGAGCAAGGACGAGGCCATCGATCGGCTGGCGGACTGGCAATCGATTCGTTTGGCCGGCGTGGAGCAGCCGCTGCCCAAGGGCACGGAAGACGAGGTCCCGATCCTGAAGGACTTGATGGACATCACGTTGATCCACGACGAATCGCTGGTGACGATGGACGACGCGGTTCGCCTGCGGGACGCGGGCATCGCGGACGCGTTCAACCTCCGGATCAGCAAGTGTGGGGGTCTGCTGCCGGCCCTAAAGCTGGCGGCGTTTGCCCGGCGCCACGACATCGGCATCATTCTGGGCTGCATGGTGGGCGAGACGAGTATCCTGTCGGCGGCCGGGTTGTGGTTTCTCGCGTTGACGCCGGGCGTGCGTTTCGCGGAAGGGTGTTTCGGGCCGCGGCTGCTGAGTGCCGACGTCGTGTCACGCCCGTTGCGTTTCGGCTACGGAGGCCGCCCTCCGGGGCTTCGGGAGGCGGGGCTCGGGGTGACGGTGGACATCGATCGCGTGGAAGCGCTCTGCCCGGCGGGTTCGATCACGATCGACCTCTAGCCGTCGGGCGGGGGCGTGTGGTTTGACCGCTCCGCTCGAGGCGGCTAGGCTCAGGCGCGTTCGACGAGCCGACCGCGACGCCCGCGGGACGGCATCCGACGCAGGAGAGCACGCCGTGGATGAGGCCTTCAAACGAATGGCGGACCAGCTCGGCTCGATGCTCGACGACGTGATGGGCGGCAAGTCGTTCCTGTCGTCGCGGGGCGATTCGTGGGTGCCGGCCATCAACCTCTACGAGATGAGCGACCGGTACGTGGTCTGCGTGGACCTGGCCGGCATGGAGCGTGAGAAGATCGACGTGTACATCGACGACCGCGTGCTCCACATTCGCGGTCTGCGTCCCAAGCCGAGCGTGCCCGACGCCACGACCTCCATCAGCGTGCATTTGATGGAGATTGACTCCGGCAAGTTTCATCGCAAGGTTCCGGTCGCGGAGGACGTCGACGCAACCGCGGTGCGGGCGGTGTACCGCAAGGGCTACGTGTGGATCGAGCTGCCCCGGGTCAAGAAACCTCCGGTGGACGAGCGACCGCAAGCGCGCACACAACCATGAATGACAACGACTCCAAAGACAACCGGCCGGCCAACCCGATTGACCTCGAGGACAACGCGGTGGAGGAGCTGACCGTCGCGTCGAAGCAAACGGAACCGAGTCAACCGGCGGACCCGCGATCGATCGACATTCCGGAGAGGTTGCCGATTCTCCCCTTGCGGGACGCGGTGGCGTTTCCGGGCACGGTCATGCCGCTGGCGATTTCGCGGGAAAAATCCAAGCGTCTGCTGGACATGGCGTTGTCCGGTGATCGTCTGATCGCCGCGGTGGCCCAGCGCGTCCCGGAGAAGGAGGACCCGCGGCTCGACGATCTGCACCGCGTGGGCACCGTGTGCATGATCCTGAAGATGTACAAGCTGCCGGACGGGACGGACACGATCCTCGTGCACGGCATCACGCGGATCGGCATCGAATGCGTGACGGCCGAGCAGCCGCACCTCGAGGCCCGGGTGCACGTGCGGCACGACCCCGAGGAGATGACGACCGAACTCGAAGCGTTGATGCACAACGCCCGACACGCGGCCCACCGGGTCATCGAGTTGTCGCCCAACGTGCCGCAGGAAGCGCGGACAGTGCTCGACAGCATCGCCTCGCCGGGCGGGTTGGCCGACTTCCTGGCGGCCAATCTGTCCCTGAGCCTCGTGCACAAACAGGAAATCCTGGAAACGCTCGACGTGGCCACCCGGCTTCGCAAGGTCCACGCCACCATGGAAGGGCAACTGGATGTTCTGGAACTGTCCAAGAAGATCCAGGCCCAGGTGCGTTCGCAGCTGGATACCGCCCAGCGCGAACACTACCTGCGTGAGCAACTGAAAGCCATTCGCAAGGAGTTGGGGGAGGACGCCGGACCGTCTTCGGACATCGAGCGGCTGCAGGGGCAGGTCCGGCAAGCGGCCATGCCGGAAGCGGTGGAGGCGGAGGCGAACCGCGAGCTTGACCGGATGGCGAACATCCATCCGTCGTCGCCGGAGTACGGCGTGGCCCTCGACTACGTCAACTGGCTTTGTGTCCTGCCGTGGTCGATCAGCACGGAAGACCAGTTGGACATCCACCGGGCGGAGCGGATCCTCAACGAAGATCACTACGGGCTGGAAAAGGTCAAGAAGCGCATTCTGGAGTTTCTGGCTGTGCGGAAACTGAAGCCCGACGGCCGGGGACCGATTCTCTGTTTCGTGGGACCGCCCGGGGTGGGTAAAACGTCGCTCGGCAAGAGCATCGCCCGGGCCCTCGGCCGGCGTTTCATCCGCATGTCGCTGGGCGGCGTACGGGACGAGGCGGAGATCCGCGGGCACCGCCGCACCTACATCGGCTCCATGCCGGGCCGGATCGTCCAGGAGATCCGCAAGGCGGGGTCCAACAACCCGGTCTTCATGCTGGACGAGGTGGACAAGTTGGGCACGGATTTCCGGGGCGACCCGGCGTCGGCCCTGCTGGAGGTGCTCGACCCGGCCCAGAACGATACCTTCACCGATCACTACCTCGATGTCCCGTTGGACCTGTCCAACGTGCTGTTCATCGCCACCGCCAACTACGTGGATCCGATTCCGCAGCCGCTGCTGGATCGCATGGAGGTCATCCAGATCTCCAGCTACACGTTGCGGGAGAAGCTGCAGATCGCGAAGAACTACCTGGTGCCTCGCCAACTGGAAGAGAACGGCCTCGACGCGAGCCGGGTCACGTTCAGTGACACGGCGCTGACCCGGGTGATTACCAGCTATACGCGCGAGGCCGGCGTGCGCAATCTCGAGCGGGAGATCGGGGCGATCTGCCGCGGGCGGGCCGCCGCCCTGGTGCGCGGTCGGAAGGGATCGTTCAAGGTCACGATCGAGAGCATCGAAGACGACCTGGGCCCGCCGAAGTTCGAGCCGGCCGAGGCCGCGTCGGTGTCGATCCCCGGCATCGCCACCGGTCTGGCGTACACGCCAACGGGAGGCGAAATCCTGTTTATCGAGGCGACCCGCATGCCAGGCAACGCGAACCTCAACCTGACCGGTCAGCTCGGCGACGTGATGCGGGAAAGCGCCCAGGCGGCGTTCACCATCATCCGCAGCCGGGCGGAGTCGCTGGGGATCGACCCGGTCCAGGTGCTTCAGAACGACTACCACGTCCACGTGCCGGCCGGGGCGATTCCGAAGGACGGACCGTCCGCCGGGTGTGCCATTTTCGCGGCACTGGTTTCGCTGTTGACGGATCGATGCATCGATCCGCAAACCGGGATCACCGGCGAAATCACGTTGAGCGGGCGAATCATGCCGGTGGGCGGCATCAAGGAGAAGGTGCTGGCCGCCCACCGGGCCGGGCTGCGGCGGGTGATCCTGCCCGACCGCAATCAGCGCGACCTGGCTGAAATCCCCGCCGACATCCGCGACCAGATGGAGTTCGTGCTGGTCCAAACGACCGACGCGGTCCTCACTCACGCGTTCGCCCCGCGCGAGGCCAGACCGGCCCCCGCCAAGAAGGCCCGGAAACAGGCGAAGAAGAAAGGCGCGTCGAGCGCGAAACGCAGGAAAACCACCCGGCGCAAGGCGGCGGCATCCGCGCGGGCGCCCGAAGCCGCCCTTGGGCGGGCCGCCAAGCCCCGCCCCTGACCCGGTCGCGCCCCCGCCGGCCGCGGATCGGAGGCGGAGACAGGCGTCACGCAGGGCACAGACAGGCGACGGTCCCCTATCGGGCATCGGCATCGGTGAGGGCCGACTCCGCTCGCGCCCTTGTCGGAGCCGGTCTCGTCCCGGCGACACCGGACCGCAAACCACGGCGTATCTGGTACAATTCGCCCGCCGCCGGGCCCGCGGGCGCGCCCGGCACCCGGAACCCGACCCCTGTGCCGAGTTCGCGATGACGCCGGAACATGACCAGAATCGCCAGCCGAGTGTCAAACTGCGACACTTCTTTGACCACACGCCGGCCTCACTCGGTGAAATCGACGCATTACGAGATCAGCCGGCGTATCGGCGGACGCAGGTTCTCGAGTGGGTGTATCGCCACGGCGTCAGCCGCTTTGCGGCCATGACGAGTCTTCCAAAGGCGTTGCGCGAGGCGCTGGGGCACGACTGCGGCATCTATCTTTCCACCATCGTCAGTGAATCGCGTTCGAGCGACGGCACGCGCAAGTTGCTGCTGCGGTGGCCGGACCAGGGCACCAGCGAGTGCGTATTGATTCCCGACGACGATCGACGCACCGCGTGCATCTCGACGCAGGTCGGCTGCCCGGTGGGGTGCGCGTTCTGTGCGAGTGGGTTGGACGGCCTGGAGCGGAACCTGTCCGCGGGGCAGATCGTCGAGCAGGCGATGCGGCTCGATCCACTGTGCCGCGACGACGGCGGCCTGACCAACGTGGTGTTCATGGGCCTGGGCGAGCCGCTGGCCAACTACGACGCGACCGTGCAGGCCATCCGAACCATCAATGCCGACTGGGGCATGAGCGTCGGGGCGCGGAAGATCACCGTCAGCACGGTGGGGCTTCCCCGGCAAATGCGCCGGCTGGCGGAAGAAGGGTTGCAGATCACGCTCGCCCTGTCGCTGCACGCGCCCAACGACGCGCTGCGCCGGGAGATCATCCCGTGGGCGGGGAAAATCCCCCTGGCCGATCTGGTCGCGGCGGCCGCGTACTACTTCGAGCGCACCGGGCGCGAAGTCACCCTCGAGTACGTCCTCCTCGGCGGTCTGAACGACGCGCCGCACCACGCCCGGGAACTGGCCCGCGTGTCCAGGCAGATGCGCAGCAACGTCAACCTGATCCGGTACAACCCGGTGCCCGGCCTCGGCTTCCACCGCCCGACCCCCGAAGCCTCGCAGGCGTTTCTCGCCGCGCTGCGGGAACGCGGTGTCAACGCCCATCTGCGTCGCAGCCGCGGGCTGGACATCGAAGGGGCGTGCGGGCAGTTGCGACGTCGGGAACGAGGCGACGGCGACCGGTCCCGGCCCGGCCGCAACGCCTGATCTCGGGCCGCCCCGCCGGCCGGACGTCAGGCGTACACGCACTCGAGATGCATATGGCAGAAGTAGTGATGGAGGATGGCGCGGTAGTCATAGCCCTGTAACGCCATGCCGACCGCGCCGATCTGGCAAAGACCGGCGCCGTGCCCCCACCCGGCGCCGACCAGGCGCACCGTGTGAATCACGTCGTTCGCATCACGGTGGCACTCGATCTGAAACGCGCTGCTGTACAGGAACTTCTCGTGCAGGGCGTGCCGAATCCAGTATTGATCCTGGATGACGGCGACTTTGCGCCGCCCGTCCGGGGACCGGTAGATCACGTTGATGGCCGTGGCTCGCCCCGACTCACCCCGCTGGGTGACGACCAGGTCGTCCAGCCGGCCGAGTCCGTCCGGGCCGCTCAGGCCGGTCCGCTCGAAGAACTTGGTGCGGAGAATGGCCTCCAGCCCCTCGCGTTCGTATTCGACGGTCCAGCGGAAGTAATCCGCGCCGTCGTCGACGGCGCCGAGATACTTGGGCAGGTCGGCGGGCGGCACGACGTTCGGGCTGCAGAACGCATCGCAGGTGTCGAGCCAGTCACCGGTAAGGTATTCCGCCAGCCGGCTCGGTCGCAGCGGCAGGAAGTCGCGGATGCGCGATTCGGGGGGGGCGTCGGCCACGCTGTACTGTCCGGGCTTCGGCAGGCCCCACACGGGCTCCGGCGCCTCCACGATGCCGCCGCAACTCTTGGAGTAGTTGGCATCGATGATCGCGCCGTCGCGATGGATCATGATCTCGCCGCGCGTCTGATCGACCGACTCCCGGCCGGCGGGGGTGACGTGGGCCAGCCCCTGGTATCGCTGGCAGCAGTCGTCGTTGCAGTAGTCGACTCCGAGGGCGTCGTGCTTGCGCTCGGTGCGGGCGAGCATCCAGGTCCGGGCGGTGATGCACTGGGCTTTCAACAGGTCGATGGGGCACTGCCCGCCCATCTCCGCCGTGATCACGCCTTTGAGGTACGTGTCGATGGGCAGCGCGTTGACAAGGAGGATGCGCCCATCGGCCTGCGCGATCTCCAGCCCGCCGGGCAGCACCGGATCGATCCGCTGTTCCCAGTGGAAGCCGCGACCGGCCACGACGTTGCGGACCACCACGCCGGGCGGATCGCCGCCGGACCGGGACGGCGGGGCCCGCAGGAACCACCGGACGGACGGACCGATGGCCCCCGTTGCATCCGACGCGGTCACCCCGCCCTCGCGACAGCGAAACGCCCATTCGCCGGCGATCTCGCGTGGCGGCGAGGCCGGGCCGGACTCCGCCCGCAGACGGCAGCCGCCCGGCGGGATCACCAAGCTGACCTCCCTGTCGCCGTCCTCAGGCAGGACGACGCCGATCCGCACTTCCGGCTCGCGTCGCGATTCGAGTGTCCATTCGCGCAGCGTGCACGCCTTGGGTTGACCGTCCATCCGCACCTCGTTCACCAGCGCTCGTCCATCCCACCGTGGCCCGGTCGGCCACGCTCGGATCGGAATCATAATGTAAACTGGTGGCCATGCGAAGGGCCGGACCGGCCCGTCCAGGAGAAACACAATGATCGACCCCATTCATCGCACGAAGTTGTACGGCGTATCCATCGCCTGCCTGACCGTGACGGCCGGCACCCTGGCCGCACAGACCACCGCACCCCGCCCCGCCCCGAACGACCTGTTTCCACCGATCGAGCCGTTTGAGTCCGGGCACCTTCAGGTCAGCGAGATCCACCGGATCTACTACGAACTGTGCGGCAACCGGCAAGGCACGCCCGTCTTCGTGCTTCACGGCGGACCGGGCGGCGGCTGCTCGGCCCGCATGCGGCGATACTTCGATCCGACCCGGTACCTGATTGTGCTGCACGACCAGCGCGGCGCCGGGCGCAGCCTTCCCTACGCCGAGTTGCGGGAGAACACGACCCAGCATCTCGTGGCGGACATCGAGCGTCTGCGCACGAAGCTCGGACTGGGCAAGATCATCGTCTTCGGCGGTTCGTGGGGCTCGACCCTGGGCCTCGCCTACGCGGAGCGGCATCCGCAGCACGTGTCGGCGATAGTGCTCCGCGGCCTCTGGCTGTGCACGAAGGAAGAACTCGAGCACTGGTACGGCGGCGGCGTGGCCGACTTCTTCCCCGAAGAGTACCAGCGGCTCCTGTCGGTGCTTCCCCCGGATTCGACCGGCACCGTGCCGCAGCGGCTGCTCCGGATGCTGCAAAGCGACGATGCCGCCACGCGACGGCGGGCCGCGCTGGCCTGGACCGGGTACGAGTTGAAGCTCGCGTGCCTGGAGCGGAGCGACGAAGACGTCGCGGCGGTGTTCGAGCGATGGGATCCCTACGACTTCGCCCTGCTCGAGAACTACTACATGGTCCACGACTGTTTCCTCGAGCCGAACGAACTGATGAAGAACCGGGACAAGCTGCGGGAGATCCCCATCACCGTCATCAATGGCCGGTATGACGTGATCTGCCCGCCGCGCGTCGCGTATCGGTTCTGCCGGGGCATGCCCAATGCAAAGCTGGTGATCGCCGAGCGGGCCGGGCACAGCCAGGGCGAACCGCCGATCACCCGGGCCCTGGTCGCCGCGATGCGCGACCTGGAGAGCCTGTCACCGTCGCGGTGAGTGCCGTTCCGTGACACTTCCAGTCTTCGAGCCGCGTAGCGGTTTGCCCCGATCGCGATGCTTGCCGGACGGGCGGTAACGCGGGAGTTGTCTTTACCGTGCAGAGGCAACGCCGCCCGACGGGCGGAAACGGCGGCGCCGGCACGAGCAACGGTTTTGCGACGAAGCGGTCGGGCATCAGCTCAGGGCCATCGGGCGGAGCCCACCGCGGTGGTCCGTCAGCGAAGACAGATCACGTGCGGACCGCGCTCGCGGACTTCGCCGATGACGGCGGCGCACTGGGCGTGGTAACGTTGCAGGGCGGCGACCAGCTCGGTCGAACGCTCGGACGGCACACAGATGAACAGACCGCCCGAGGTCTGGGCGTCGCACAGGACGTTGACCAGCGTCGGATCGACGCCGCCCGCCGCGAGCCGGGTGCCCAGGTGATCGAGCGTCCCCTTGTGCGCGCGGGTCACGATCCCCGCCGATGCGAACTCCAGGGTACGGGCCATCAACGGCACCGCCCCGGCGTCGATGACGAGGGTGACGCCGCTCGCCTCCGCCACCTCGAATGCGTGTCCGACCAGCCCGAACCCGGTGATGTCCGTCGCGGCCGACACCCCGACCTCGATCATGGCCCGGGCGCCCGGTTCGTTGAGCCCTACCATGGTGTCGATCGCCTCGGTCAGTCCCTCCGGTGGAAGCTTGCCGCTCTTGGCCGCGCTGGTCAGCACCCCGCTGCCGATCGGCTTGGTGAGCACGATCACGTCACCGGGCCTGGCGCCGGCGTTGGTGATCACGCGATCCGGATGAACGACCCCGGTAACCGAGAGCCCGTACTTGACCTCGCTGTCGCGAACGCTGTGCCCGCCGACCACCACGGCCCCCGCGGCCTGCACACGCTCGGCGCCGCCGCGGAGGATGTCCGCCAGCAGTTCGATGGGCAGGCTCTTGTCGGGGAACCCGACGATATTCAGCGCGGTCAGGGGCGAGCCGCCCATGGCGTAGACATCAGAGAGGCTGTTGGCGGCGGCGATCCGGCCGAACGTGTAGGCGTCATCCACCAGGGGCGGGAAGAAGTCCACCGTCTGCACGAGGGCCAGATCGTCCCTCACCCGGAAAACGCCGGCGTCATCGAACGTGTCGACGCCTACGATCCGGTCCGGGTGCGCGACCATCGGGAGGTGACGCAGGACCTGCGCCATCGCTTCCACGGGAAGCTTCCCCGCTCACCCCGCGCAACTGGCGTAGTCGGTCAATCGAATTTTCCTGGCTTCCGTCATGGCAATCCGGCTCACGCGTGACCAGCAACCAGGGCGGCTGCGGTCGTGCGGCCTCCAACACGCCACTCAGGCCGACAGGACCGTCGTCTCTTTCCGGCCCACGCCGACCCGGGCATATACCCTTCACGCGTATTTCCTGGTTTTTGGCGACCCTTGTCAACCACTGGTGTAACGGCGGCGCGATGCCCGGGTCCCCGCTTGACTTGACTCGCACGCGTGACATACTCGAAGTGGGTCACCTGCATTCCCCAGATCGTCCACCACTTCACTCCATGCCGAGGAGGACATGCCATGTCGAAAAAACTCATGACGGTGACGGTGCTCGGCCTGGCGTTCGGCGCGATGCCGGGAGGCGCCGATCCGATCGCCGGACCCGGAATCCCGACGTCCCTTCCCCCCGCCGACCGGGACGTCGTCGTGCACCTGGACTACGCGCCGTGGAACGGCCTTCACGACCGCGGCCACCGCGAGGACGGCGGGTTCGACGACCGGCTCCGGGTCGCGCCGCGTCGTCGGCCGGAGCCGGTCCTGGAGTGCTTCAGCAACGAGGACTGCTCGCCCGACTGGTACTGCCTGACGCCGCTCGGCGACTGCGACGGCCCGGGTCGGTGCGTCGAGCGCCTCGGCCAGGAGGTGCAATGCCTCGCCGTGTGGGACCCGGTGTGCGGCTGCGACGGCGAGACCTACTCCAATGCGTGCTACGCGGCCAAGGCGGCGGTCAGCATCGACTACGCCGGCGAGTGCGTGGAGGCGTGTCGCGACGACGCCGACTGCCCGCGCGAGCAGTACTGTGTCAAACCACTGGGCGAATGCGACGGCGTTGGCGAGTGCGTCGAGCGCCTCGGCCAGGAGGTACAATGCCTCGCCGTGTGGGACCCGGTGTGCGGCTGCGACGGGCAGACCTATTCCAATGCGTGCTATGCGGCCAAGGCGGCGGTCAGCATCGACTACCTTGGCGAGTGTATCCGGGAGTGCGTGGCGGACGAGGAATGCCCCCCGAATTGGCACTGTGCCAAGCCCGTCGGCGAGTGTGACGGAGTCGGTGAGTGCGTGCCCCGCCCGGATGCATGTTACACGCTGTGGGACCCGGTGTGCGGCTGCGACGGGCGGACCTACTCCAACGACTGCTGCGCTGCGCGGGCCGGCGTCAGCGTCGATTACGAGGGCGAGTGCCGGGATTGAGGGCAGCGCTCGTCGGCCCTACTCCGATTCCGCCTCCTGGTGGGCGTCGACCAGTTCATCCCAGTTGACGCCGTCGGCGTAGCTGGCCGTGGCCGCATAGAGATCGGTCCACGCCTGTCGCAGACGAATCCGGGCCGAGGTCAGGTCGACGTCCGTCCGGACGAAATCGCGTTGGGCTTCATTGAGACGCTCGACGGACGCTTTGCCGGCGGCGTACTGGGCGGTGACGATCCGCCGGTTCTCCGCCGCGGCCTCGATCGCGAGGCGCTGCAGTCTCACTTCCTGCTGTGCGATCTCGAGGGAGACGATGGACTGTCGCACGTCAGAGGCCACCGCCAGGCGCGTTCGTTCCAGGTTGGCCACCGCTTCGCGTTGTTCTTCCAGCACGCGCTGCAACTGCGACGTCCGGAACCCGCCCGTGAAGAGTTGCCAATTCACCTCGATGCCCAGGGCTGACGCCTGATCGTGCCGGGCATAGCTCATATTGCTCTTGTTCTCGAACCCCCACGAGCCGGACAGGGTGACGGTAGGGCTGAACTGCCCGCGGGCGATCACGGTGTTCTCGGTCGCCACGCTGACCAGGTGCTTCCGCCGGGCGAGGTCCGGGCGGTTCTGGGCGGCCCGCTCGAGCCAGATGATCTCGTCCGGCTTCGTCATGGCCCACTCGGCCTCCTCGGCCAGGGGCGGCAGGTCGCAGGAGTCGGGCAGCTTGGCGTCCGGCACGGCCATCAACTCGGCGAGCACGACGCGCCCCGTCTCGAGCGTGCCGCGGGCGGCGGTGACGCTGGCCTCCGCACTCCGAACGCGGACCTCGAAGTTGAGCACGTCCGCCTCGGTCACTTTGCCGCGCCCCTGACGCTTGCGGGCCACCTCGAGCTGCTCGCGGCTGAAGTCGAGGTCGGCCATTGCGATCCGCAGTTGCTCGCGGCCCAACAGGACTTGCAGGTACGCGGTGTCAACGGCCCGAACCAGTAATCGCTCGACGTCGGCCATCGCCATCGCTGACGCGCGGTACCGGTACTTCGACGCCATCAACTGGGCCTCACGGGCAAAGCCGTCAAACAGGGTCCAGACGGCATTCAGCGTACTGGAGTGCTGACTGAACGAATTGCTGTCGCCGGTAGCGGATTGGGTCGAGAAGATTCGATTGGAGAGCACCTGGAACACGCCGGCGAAGTTGATCTGGGCCTCATCCGTGATCAGGTCCACGGGCGGCTGGGTCGGCACCACGCGGACCAGCGAGTTGCGGTAGCGTGGCACCTGGAACGTCCGCGTCGAGTTCTGCACGGCGGCGATCTGCGGAAAGAAAGGGGCCCGGGCCTCGCCGATTCGCGCTAACGCCGCCTGCATCCGCGCCTGGGCCGCGTGGATGTCCGGGTTCGCCTGCAACGCAACGCGGCGGGCGTCGTCGAGCGTAATCACGTCCGGCACGACCGGCGTCATGGGTTGCGCGGTTTCGACCGGCTCCTGCGGCGGCATCATGCGACGGCGATCCTCCTCCGGCAGTCGCTCGAGGGCTTCCGCCTGGCGCTTGATGATCGACTGGATGCTGTTGTGGGGCGCCTGGCAGCCCGCCGCCAGCAGCACGCACATCATCAGCATCGCGACACCACGGCGCCCACTCGATTGGCAATCTTCGGTCTTCATGATCACCTGTTCGTGCTGTTGAGCCACGCCGCTATTCTAGGCGGAACCCGGCTGGAGGGGGACCCCGCCGCCCGATTCCACCGATTCCGGCGTCGGGTAGGGGCCGCCCCAACGCAGCCACCGGGCCGCCCGCTTGACATCGTTCACCACCAGATACAGGGTGGGAACGAAAATCAGGGTCAGGACCGTCGCCGCCGCCAGGCCGAAGGCCAGCGAAATCGCCATGGGGATCAAAGTCTGGGCCTGCGTGCTCCGCTCGCTCAGCAACGGGACCAATCCCGCCACCGTCGTGACCGTGGTCAGAATCACCGCCCGGAATCGCACTTCGCCGGCCGCCCCCACGGACTCCTGCACCGGCCGTCCCTCGCGGACAAACCGGTTGATCTGGTCGAGCAGCACCAGCGAATCGTTGACCACCACCCCGGACAACGCCACCACCCCGAACAGGCTGAACATGGTCAACTGGTAGCCCATCACCCAATGGCCGACCACGGCACCGACGACGCCCATCGGGACGGCGGCCATGATGACCACGGGCTGGGTATACGAACGAAGCATCGCGCCGAGGATCGTGTAGATGGCGACCAGGGCCATCACGTAGCCGCTGAACAGGCTGCGCACCGATTTCTGCAGCACGGCGTGCTGCCCCTCGAAGGAGTACTCCAGGTCGTAGCGCCGGGCGAGGTCCGGCAGGAACTCCTGATCGAGGGTATGCAGAATCTGCTCGGCGTTGGTCGTCGATTCATCGATGTTGCCCAACACGCGGCAGCGACGTTCACCGTGCTGATGCGGGATCATGGCGTAGCCGCGAACCATGCGAATCTCCGCCACTTCCCGAAACGGGATCTGTTCGCCGTTGAGCGTACGCACCCGCATGCGCTCGATGTCTCCGATCCCGGCCCGCTCGGCCTGCGGATAGCGCACCCTGACCGTCACCTCATCCCGCCCGCGTTGAATCCGGACCGCCTCGCCTCCGAAGAACCCGGCCCGAATCTGCCGGGCCAGATCCTCCGTGGTCAGTCCGAGCGTGCGGGCGGCCGGTTTGAGTGCGATGTGCAGTTCCCTCTTACCGGGGTTGAGCTTGTCTTCCACGTCATAGACGCCGCTGAATTCCCGCAGCTTCGCCTTGAGGTCTTCCGCCGCTCGGTCCAGCCGGGCCAGATCGTCGCACATCAGACGGATCTCGAGCGGCTTCTCTTGCGGCCCCTGGGCTACTTGTTCGAAGGTGAGGGAAACGGCACCCGGGATGTCGCCGACCTGATCGCGCCAGTGGGCGACGACCGCCTCACACTCGAGCCGCCGTTCCTCGGCCGGCATGAGTTCGATCGAAACGTCGCCCAGATGGCTGCCGTACTCGGTGACGTACCCGGAATGAACGCCCAGCACGGAGAAGACCTGGCGGACCAGGTCCCCCTTACCCGCGTGGCGCAACCCCGGTGCGCCGTTCAGGGACATCGCCCCCCGTTCGATCTTCTCGATGGCCGCCTGTGTGACGTCGGCCGCGGTCCCTTCCGGGAATCGCACCCGCGCCCGCAGCGTGTTGCCGTCGATCTGCGGCATCAGCACCAACGGGGTCCGACCGCTGGCCACCCAGCCGACCACCAGGATCAGGGCGGCGACGAAGATGCAGGCCACCAGACCGCGATGGGCGAGCGACCAGTGATAGACCGGCCGGTACACGCGGGCGATCACCCACCCCAGCCCCGTGTCGAGGTTGGACCGCACGCGGGTGTGGAGGGCGGCGAAACGGCCGCCCGATGGGCCGCCCGCATGGACCAGGTGCGCGGGGAGCACGAGAAACGCCTCGGCGAGTGACGCGAGCAAGGCGATAATCACCACCACCGGCAGAATCGCCACCAGGCTCCCCACCACGCCCCGCACGTACATCAGCGGGGCGAAGGCCAGCATCGTCGTGATGGCCGATCCCACCACCGGCAAGGACACATCCGTTGTTCCCTGGAGCACGGCCTCGCGCGGGGAATCACCGCCTGTCCGCCGGTAATCCACCCGCTCGGCGATCACAATGGCGTCGTCCACCACGATGCCCGTGACCATGATCAGGGCCAGCAGGCTGATCATGTTGATCGTCTCGCCGGTCAGGAACATCACCACGAAGGCACCGGCAAACGCCACGGGAACCCCCAGCGCGACGTACAGCGAGATCCGCAAGTTCAGAAAGAGCATGAGCACGCCGAACACGAGGAGGATGCCCATCAGCGCGTTGTCGATCAGCATGTCCAGGCGGTCGTCGATTTCGATTGACGCGTCGCCCCATACCGACAGCCGAATGGCATCCGGCAGCTTGGCCTGCTTCTCCTGCACGTAGTCGCGGACCAGAGACGCGATCACGGCCGCGTCCTGGTCGGGCGTCTTGTCGACGGTGATCATGGCCGCCTTCGTACCGTTGAACCGTCCCATCCGGCTGCTTTCCTCGAACCCGTCGGTCACGGTGGCAACCTGGTGCAACCGGACCACCGTCCCGTCCACCCGGGCGATCAGCACGACGTCTTCGAAGTCGCGCGCGGTGTACCGTTGCCCCACCGTGCGCAGAGTGATCTCTTCATCGCGGGTGCGCAGGATGCCGGCGGGCAGATCGACCGTGCTCTTGGCCACGGCGGCGGCCACCTCGTCGAACGACAGGCCGTACCGACGCAACGCCTCTTCCGAAATCTCGATGATGATCTCGTGATTCCGCACACCGAACAGGTGAACGAGGGTGACGCCGTGGATGGACAGCAGTTCGTCCCGAACCTCGCGGGCGATCTGATCGAGCGTGCGTTCCGGCATGTCGCCGTGAACGGCAACGTTGATCACCTGGGTCAGCGAAGTCTGCTCCCGGATGACCGGCTTCTCCACTTCGGCGGGAAAGGTGCGGATCTGCTCGACCTTGTCTTTGATGTCGAGCGTGACCGGGGTCGCATCCGGAATACCTTCGACCAGCTCCACCCAGATCCGCGCCCGGTTCTCCATCGCGAAGGCCTGGATCATCTCGATCCCGTCAACGCCTTGAATGGCCCGTTCGATTCGGGTTACCACGCCGGCCTCGACGTCGTCCGGACTGGCGCCGGGATAGGCCACGTCGATGGTCACGCGATCGAGGGCGAATTCGGGATAGGTCTCATGGATCATGCGATTCACGGACAGCCATCCGCCAATCAGCATGCATCCCATCAACAGGTTGGCGAGGACCGGATTGTTGACCCCGATGGAGATGAGGCCGCCCAGAGCCCGCATCTAGTCGTCTCCGGTGACCCCCGTTTACCTCCCGACGCCTGCGGCGGGGGCGGGCACCTGCGCGAGCCCCAGGAGGGGGGGCGAATCCACGGGCCGGGGCGTCGGGGCTTGCGCCATCTGCGCGGCATCGCGGCGGCGTAGCTTCATGCCTTCCACCGCCCACGGCAGCGGCGACAGGATGATCTCGTCGCCGGGCTGTAATTCGCACCGGGCCGACGCCAGATCCACCTCCGGCAGCGGCGCCGCCAGTTGACTGCGGTCGAACGAGACGAGTACCTGGTCGTTCACCGAGCGAAGGACGGGCACGTGCCGCATGGCCAGCCGGCCTTCCAAACCCTCGGCCGATTCGGCTTCCGGCTCAAAAACGTAGACGTACTTGGCCGCCGATCCATCGGTGGGGTCTTGCAGGGCGGACCGGGGCACCACCATCGCGTTCGCCAGCGGTTCGGCGGGGATCTCGACGCGGCAGAACACGCCGACGGGCAACGGCGGGCGGACCTGTCCATTGTTCATCGTCTTGTGCTCGCCGACGTCGTCGATCTCGATGACCACGCGGGCGGTCCGCGTGACCTCGTCCACCCGCTCCAGTCGGGCCACCGTGCCGTGCCAGTAATACTCGCGGTCGTTGACCGTCCACGTGACCTTGGCCCGCGGCGGTTCTTCCCCTTCGTCGCGGCCGTTTCGCACGAACTCCCAGACCCGCGTCCACTGGAGATCGCTCGGCTCCAGGCCGACCGGCAACTCCAGGGACTCCATGTTGGTCAGCGTCGCGATGGAGAACCCGACGATGACGACCTCAGACGCGGCGGCCGAGATGGCCTCCACCCGGGCGTCGAACGGACAGAAGATCTTGGTCTTGGCGACCTGGCGCCGGGCCTCTTCAAGCTGCGACTTCTTCAGGTCGATGAGGGCTTGCGTCTCGTCGATCACGTGGGGCGCCGTTTCGACTTGAGCCTGGTAGCCGAGCACGACGTCCCGCTGCTTCAGGGCGGCGTTCTCGGCTTGCTCGACTTCAACCGGGGCACCGGCGGCGTCGTCCAGCAACCCGCGCTCGCGCTCGACGTTTTTCTCCGCCTGGGTGAGCAGATCCTGGGCGACGGCCAGCCGTTTCGCCAGGTTCAGTTGTTCCTTCTTCTGGCGGGCGAGCTGCGCTTCCAGCCCGCGGATCTCGGCCTCGGCCTGCGCCACGCGGAGGCGGTACGTGTGGTCGTCAATCTCGAACAGCAGGTCGCCTTTCTTGATCTGCTTGCCGACGGCAAGGTTCTCGTTCACGTACACCAGCGCGCCCCCGACCTCAGGCACGATATCCAGCGGGTTCTTGGCCCGGACCGTACCGTGCCCCACCACGGGCGCCTTGAAGGTCGTCAACTCCACCGGGTAGAGGTCGACCTCGGGGACCAGGGCCGCCTGATCCCGGCGTGGCGGCTCCGGCCGGGTGGCCAACAGGTGCTGGGTGAACAGGCCCGCGCCTACCAGGGTCGTCACGCCCAATGCCGCGTTAATACGTCTTCGATACTTGTCCATGCTGTGATCGATACGGACCGCGCAGTCTGAGGCAAACATACACGTTCACCCCGCCGCTCGCCGATTGCCTCCGCCGGCGGCCGGGGCGCTCGATGCTATCCCTCCCCGGTGTCGTCCTGCTGTCGTCGCAATGCGACCGCGCCTCTACAGCCGGAATTCTGCCCCTCGGCAAGCAAATGTCAAGCGGAATCGATGGCACCCGCCAGCCCTGGCCGGGTTCTGCAAGCGGCGGAATGAGCATCGTTTTCGGGGGTGCAGCACCGCTGGGCGAGCCCGGACCCGCGGTTGACGGCGACGACGCCCGGAATCGAGGAGAGGGGGGCGGACCGCGAACCGCGTCCGGCTGCGCCGCCTCGAGGGTGGGTAAATACCTACCCGGCGCCGGGCCGGCCGGCGTTTACTGCCCCGATTGGGGCCCGCTCGCCTCCAGCATCAAGACGAACTCGCGGAAGTCCTCCAGGTCGACGCCCGGCTCGCCGGCCAGATCGCCCGCCGCGCACTCCGGGGTGAGCCGGCCGAAGCACGTCTGGAACCGGGTAAAGTCGGCCAGGTCGATATCGCCGTCCCTGTCCAGATCGCCGTCCCCCACCGGGTCACAGGTGTCGGACTCCTCGTCGCACCGGGTGCCGGCGGGGCACGGGTCGCCGGACGACAGGCAACCCCAGTCGGGATCGCAGGACTCGACGCCGTTGCAGAAGACCCCGTCGTCGCACTGCTCATCCGACGGCAGCGCGAGGCACTGCCGCACGGCCTCGTAGCAGAAGTCGAGTGTGCAGGCCACGCCGTCGTCGCAATCGACCGGCTGGCCGGCCACGCATCCGTCGATCGAATCGCACCGCTCGATCCCGTTGCAGAACAGGCCGTCGTCGCAAAAAGCGTCGTTCGGCACGTACTCGCACCGGTCCGACTCCTCGACACACGAATCGTCCGTGCAACTGATCAGGTCGTCGCACACGACCGGTTCACCAGGCAGGCAGCCCAGCCCGGCATCGCAAACCTCCACCCCGTCGCAGAACTGACCGTTGTCGCACACGCCGTGGTCGGGCACGGCGACGCAGCTATCGGTGTCATCGTCGCAGGTATCGACGGTGCAGGCCACGCCGTCATCGCACGGCACCGCATCACCCGGCTGGCACCGCCCGAACGCGTCGCACGTTTCCGTCCCGTCGCAGTACATTCCGTTGTCGCAACCCGGGTCGTCGACACACTCACATGGCGGGCACGGTCCACCGCAGTCGATCATCGCCTCGCCCTGGTTGCGGATCCCGTCGTCACACGCGCCCGTATCGTCACAGATGAAACGCGACACGACAAACGCGTCCAACCCGGCCTCCACCACGGAGCCGGGATCGGCGTCGGCCACATGGAAACGAATGCGGACCTCATCAGTCGGGTCAAGATAGTCGCCCACGCGGACCGCGTGCCATGACCAGCCGGCGGACGTCACAGGGCCGATGGTCTGAATGAGTGCCCAGCTCAGGCCGTCATCAGTCGACAAGTGCACCTGGAGCACGTCCTGGTCCGGGTTGTCGCCGAAGTTGTTCGTGTACCACAGGGCGAAAGACACGTCCGCATCGCCGTCGCTCAGGTCGAGTCGGGGCGACGTCAACCGGGTCCAGCCGTCATCCACATCCGAGTTGCAGCCGGACCCCGTACCGTTGTCCGTCAGATAGCACTGACCCGAGCCGTCGAAGTCAGCCGGCGGGTCGCCGCGATCGCAGTTGACCGGCACGCCACGTTCCCACGCACCGTCCGTCAGGTCGTCGCTGTTGTCCACAGACCAGTTTCGCGTCGTCTCGAAGCTGTCGGCAAACACCGTGATCAGCTCACCGACCGGCACCCCGAACACCTCCGACGGCGCCGTGCCGGGCAGTCGCACGAGTCCGGTCTCGCCGCCCTCGGCACTCAGGTAGAACTCGGGTGTGGCGGAACAGGCGGCCGCGGGAATCGTAGCAAGATAGATCTCGTCGCCCTGCGGCTCCAGTGGTATCGCGGTAAACGCGCCGCCGTCGTTGCGGTAGTGCATTGTCGGCGTGCCCGGCACCGTTTCCTCGCCGGTCGCCGCGATGCGGACCCGGAACTCGAGGGGGTTGTTGGGGATCATCGAGGCGGGGACGCCGTCGGGCAGACCGATGCTGAACCCGACCGTCGTCACGCCGTGGCCGACCAGCGAGAAACTCTGCGGTCCCTGCGGCACGTTGAACCCGTAGACTTCGACCGTCCACGTGCCGGGCTCCGGATCGTTCACCAACACCTGCTCGATGTTGTTCAAATGGTCTTCGTCGGTCTGCACCGCGGCGGCGGCGGGGCTCGCCGGATCGAGCGTCCACGGATAGTGCCGCCCCCCGGATGGGTCCACCACGATCAGATCGAGGTCGTTCACCAACGACGGCACCACGTTTGGCGTCGCCGGGTAGTCGTCCCAGGCCAGCGTGACCTTGAACTCCGCTGTCCCGGGCTCGATCTGCGCTTCCCGCGCGAACTGTTCGTCCTGATCGATCGCCGCTTCGGCGAACGCACCCGTGCGCATCAGATCAACGGCATCGCGAATCCGCACGGACCCGTAGCCGTACTGGTAGTCGGGGCCGACCGCCCCGCGATCTACGGCCGAGTGGGCCAGCCACGCTTTCAGCGTCGAGTTGCGGAACAGCGGTCGTCCGGGGAACCGGTTACGGAAATCTTCGATCAACAGGGCGGCGACTCCGGTCACCGTCGGGGCGGCCATCGACGTCCCGCAGATCGTCCCGTAGTCGTCGTCCCCCGTGTCCCACGCCGACGTCACGCCGTGGTCGCCGTCCCGCTGGCAGCCGGGGGCGGAGATGTCGGGTTTGAGCCGGCCGTCGTCCACCGGGCCCCAACTGCTGAACGTCGTGATTTCGTCGTTGTCGGAATAGAGCGCACCGACCGTGATGTGGTTTTTGGCCCCGGCCGGAGGCGCGGTGGTCGCGTAGCCCGTGCCGCACCGTGTCTCGCCCCGCTCGTTGCCGTTCGCCCAGATGACGAGGAACGGTGCGGTGAACAGCGGGTTGGACCCATCGCCCCGAACGATCGTGTCGATCAGGTTGTCGGTCACGCCGTAGTCGCCCGTGATGGAGCACGGAAACCCGTTACGGGCCACGTTGGTACCGATCGAATTATTGGCGATGACGGCGCCGTGGACCCGGATGGCTTCGTCATAGTCGTCTTCGATGTCGCCCGGATTCGTGTACAGGAAGATCCCGCCGCCGCTGACCTGGAGGCCGTACGACTCCATCGTCACGCCCGGCGCCATGCCGCGGTACTGTCCGTCGCTCGACGCCCCGTCGCCTCCGATCGTGCCGGCCACGTGCGTGGCATGGTAGCTCAGCCCGCTCGAATCGTGGACGGTCAACCGGCCGCCGAAATCATCGTGCGTGGCCCGGGCTGTACCGCCGTCGTAGACCAGGACCGTCACGTCCGACCCGTCGAGTTCATACGGTGCGGACTGCACGTCGTTCGCCTGCGTGAGCGCGCGGTTGCTGTCGTTGAGATCCTCCATCGGCGGCAACGGCCACTCGATCCACTGCACGGCATCTTCGTCGGCCAGCGCGTCCAGCGCCGACTCCGGCAGTTCGAGCACCAGCCCGTTGATGGACTCGAGGTCGTCCCGCACCTCGGCCCCGTGGCGCTGGGCCACGATCACGCCCTCGTCATACAACGCAACGTCGGGATGAAACAGCACGTAGACGGCGACAATCTCGCGGCCCTCGCCGTCCGCCGCCACCGCCGCCCATTCGGGCACGTCGCGGGCGGAGATTCGCGGGTCGAGCTTCCATTCACGACGGATGGGCAGGGCGTCCTGAAACGCGTCGAGCCGTCCCACGGCGGCGGTGTCCATGTCCGGGCTCACCGCCGCGAAGAACGCATTGCCACCGAGCGGCTCGAGCAACTGCACGCCCGCGGCGGCCATGTCGGCCCGCGTGACCGACGTTACGGGCCGATCGAACTGCACGACGAGCCGGCGGTTCGCGCCGCGCAACGCCGCCTCCGCGATCGTGTTCAATGCGTCGGAACGACTGCGATCGACGAATCGCTCCGGATCGCCGATACCGGCCCGCCAGTGGATGTCGCCGAGGGCATGCACCGGGTGGGCCGCGCATGTCAGCAGGAAGGCGAGCATGCCCAGCCGGCACCAGCGAATCCCGCGCCACCGGACTCTCTGTACTGTCCGCGATGCCATCGTCGATCTCCTCCTGGATCGTCGTACTCTCTCGTGCCACGGGTTAAGCGCTGTAACGATTACGGGTGTGGGGAGATCACACACCGACCGGTCAGATCGCACCGGAAACCACGGTTCCGATCCCAGCGGGCACCCCATCGCCTCTGATCCCATCCCAGCCCCTCCCGTCCCGTCCCGTCCCATCGCACACGATGTTCCGATAACGATGCACCCAGCGTACACCCGTTCCGCAACATCACGCTATGGTAGACCAAAACGGGTGCCATTTCCACGCACCCGACGTGCCGGACGGCCCATCGCACCCAACTTCCGCGATCCGCGGCCGTTGGCACGACCTCCCACACCGCGAACCTGCAACGCCATACCGCCCGGTCAAGGAAGGTCACTGGACCGTGAATCGCGAGCCGACCCCCGCCCGATAATCGCATCGGATCCGCGTTATCGCCTTGTTCCGCGCCGCATCACGATCTACTCTTTCTTCTCGATGACCGTTGGCGATGGGAACAACGCAGGAGCCCGTGACGCCCGTGACCGGCCGCCCCGCACACCGACGACGCTGGTTCGCATTGACCGGCCGAATCCTGCGCCTGCTGCGAAGCCAGCCGCAGAGCACGGCCGATTTCGTCAGCCAGAGCTACGACGCGCTGGCCGGCGGGTATGACGACGCGTGGACCCACCATATGCGGGGCTTTACGCTCGACCTGCTGGACCGTCTCGCCCCGCCGCCGAACGGCGAATGCATCGACCTGACCTGCGGCACGGGGTTCGCTACCCGCGAACTGGCTGACCGCACGGGCCGCCGGGCCGTCGGCGTCGACACGTCGTCGGGCATGCTGGCCATCGCCCGCCGCGACCACGGCGACCGCTGCGATTTCGTCCACGCCGACGCCCTCGAGTTCCTTCGGGCCCGCCCCGCCCGCGGCGCGGACATCATCACCTGCTGCTGGGGACTCGGGTACTCGCGCCCCTGGCGACTGGTCCGCGAGGCGGCCCGCGTGTTGCGACCGGGCGGACGACTCGGCGTCATCGACAACACGCTGTTTTCGCTGGCCGGCGTGACCTGGGCGTCGGCGCTCGCCTTCGCGGAGCGGCCGGAAGCCCTGCGGCACGTGATGCGGGTGCGGTTTCTGCCGGGCGGGTGGACGCTCAAACTGTTCATGCGGGCCGTCGGGCTGTCCATCGTCGGGGGATGGCACGGGGCCCGAACGTATTACGCATCGGACGGACCGGCCGCCGTCGCCCGGCTGCAGGCCACCGGGGCCGCGGCCGGCTTCGAACACGCCGCCTACCCGGTCGACCGCGACGCCGTCTTCCAACGGTTCGGCGAGATCATGGAGCGTCGCGCCACCCGACCCGAAGGCATCCCCATCACCCACCGCTACCTGGCGGTCATCGGCATCAAACCATGATCGACCTGCTCCGCCTCTGCCGACTCTACTACGCCTGGCCCATGGCGCTGGCCTACACCCTCACCGTGTGCTACGCCCTCGGGCGCCGACTGCCGGGCGAGTGGGCGGGCGTCGCCCTGTCCACGGCGGCCCTGGCCCAGATTATCGCCGCCGCCTACGTGTACAACGACGTGCGCGACTGGAAGGTCGACCGGGTCAACACGCCGCACCGGCCGGTCGCCGCCGGGCGGGTGCGACCGGCAACCGCGGCCGTCTTCGCCGCAATGATCGGCGTCACGGGGCTGGCCCTTGCCGGGCCCTGCCGGCCGGCGTTTCTCGTGGCGCTGTCGGTGGTCGCGACGGCGTTGCTGATCTACGACCTGTTCTCGAAGCGGCTGGGCATCGGGAAGCAACTGCTCGTGGCCGCGCTTATGACGAGCATCTATCCGCTTGCATGCGCGCAGGCGGGCGGCGTGCACGGGCAGCGAGCCGGCACGCTGGTGATCTTTCCAGTCTGGATGTTCCTCACCGCCTTCGGGTACGAGTGCCTGAAGGACATCCGCGACGCCGCCGGCGATCAATCGGTGTTCCCGCGTCCGAGCTGGGTCCAGCGGAATCCGGAACGCGCCGCGGAGCTGGCACGCCGGGCGATCGCGGTGGGCTCGATGCTGTTGCTGCTGCCGTTCTGGGCGGGGTGCGGCCGGGTCTATCTGATCTGCGTGATTCCGGCCGTCGTCCTCGGCCTGGCCACGATGGTCCAGCCGACACGGCGGGCCATGGTCCTGGTGTACGCCGCGTACGTTGTCGTCGGCATCGCGGCCACAGCGGATCTCGTCGCGTATGGGTTGTAGCCCGCGTCACGGTTTCATCAGGCGCCGGTAGCCTTGGGGAAGCGGGTCCTCCGCTCGCCGCATGGGACAGATCGCCTCGCTGCGCTCGCGTGACAGCGGCAGCACGTCGGCATCGGCGAGCACATCCGGCGGAATTTCACCCATGAGGCAGTGGCACCGCGGCAGCGGGAAGTGTTTCGCCATTCGCTGCCAGATGTCGGCCAGCGGCTCTTGGGTAAGATCACCGAAGCTCAGCGGCGTCAGGTCGCACGGGCAGACCTGGCCGGCGGCGTCGATGAACAGGTGGTGATAGCCGGCCCCGCACCCGAACAAGGCTTCCGATTCGAGATAAGGGAACGATGCGACGGCCGGCCCGTCGCCGTCGCGATTGCGGGCGACGTGGAAGTCCATCAACGCCTTTCGGTCGTCCGGTCCGAGCACGGCGTCGGCCCGGCCGACCCATCCGCCGGTGGCGATCGGGGCCAGCACGCGAAACTCCCCCGCTCCCCACCGGGCGGCCAGCTCGTACATCCTGGCCAGCGTGCCGTCGGCGATCCGCCCGCGCGTGCCGATGGTGGAGACGGCGAGATAGATACCCGCTTCACGGCAAGCGGCGGCGGCAGCCTGGGCCTCGGCGAACGACCCGGCCCGTTTTCGGATGCGGTCGTGCGCGTCCGGGTCGACGGCTTCGAGGCCGATCGTCACGCAGGTCACGTCGGCCTGGGCCAGCTTGCGTGCCCGGGCGGCGTCGAGGCTGTGACCGGTGGTGAAGAGGACGGTGGCCATCTCGGGCCCGGCCGCCGCGACGAGCTCGTCGATTCGGTCGTACAGCAGGGGTTCGCCGCCGGTCAGGCCGAGGGTGCAGGTGCCCAGCGCTTTGATCTGCTCGACGGCGGCGAGTAATTGCCGATGCGCGAGCTGCCCCCCGGACCGGCCGGCGTAGCTGCAGTGCCCGCACGTGCACGGGCATTCGCCGGTGACGGCCAGGTAGGTTGAGAAGGGCACGCGCCGCCGCGCGATCACCGCCTCGCAGAATCGATCGAAGGCCGGGGAGGGGTACGGCGGGAAGAACGTATTAACACGGACCCGGCCATCGAAGCGGTGCGGCTTTTCGAACCGCATCCGCCGGAGCAGGTACCAGAGATGCGACGTCGGCACCCGCCCGACCATCCGGGCAAACATTCGCATGATGTGGATGATGGAGGCGCGTTTCATGGCAGACTAGCGAATAGCGAAAGAGTATGGTCGCTGAAGCCGCGGTTGGCACGCATGCGGATGCAGCAAATGGTCGCTGATCGGCTCAAGCATCCGTCAACAGTTCCGGCGATCGCGTATTCTTCACCTCGCCGCGACATACGCAGCGACATACAAAGCCGACCAGCGCCCACGAGCACGCCGGACGCGAGCCCGGCCACCATCGCCTCGATCGCAATCTCGCCGGTTCCGATCATGAGCCCGACGTGCAGCAACACGCCCGCCAACACGCCAACGGCGAGGCCGAGCCGTGTACCGTATCGTACGGGTTGAACGGGCGGATCGCGGCGGCAGGCACCAAGCATTGTATGGCACCAGATGATCGCCGCGAGGAGGCCGGTAGCAGCGCCCCAAAGCAGGCCTAAGCCCTCCCAACCACCGATACCGTACAGTTCGAGTCGGGCCAGCCACCCGCACACGGCGCCGGCCACAGCGCCGGCGATGCAAACGAGGAAGACCAGCCCGAAGATGTCACGCGTGTCCGGGTCGTGCGTGTCATGCATCGGATATGCCCTCCACCGTCGATTGCGCGCCTGCCAACCAACGCCAGAGCCGCCCGCAAACCGCGCCGACCACCGCTCCGACGATTATTC
>CAZBUJ010000029.1:0-58784 GCA_964495075.1 uncultured Phycisphaeraceae bacterium | reverse complement strand
ATACGATGTCGGAGAAAAGTAGACAACGCCGCCGCCGCAATCGGCGGCGCCGCCCTCCCGGCCCGGACCGTGCGACGTCGCGGGCGGCCGACGCCGGTGCGACGGCCGGTCCGGCCGGGTCCGCGTCCCCGCGACCCACGCCGGTGGCGGGGACGCCGGCCGACGGCCCGCATGTCGTGGTCGCCTTGCCCTCCACCGGGCAGATCCACGCCCAGACCGTCGGCTCCATGCAGGCAATGATCCGGGCCACCCGCAGGGCGGCGTCGGTCGAGATGTGGTGGCAGAACGCCTACCCCGGCGGCCACTGCCGCAACCTGCTGGTCGACCGCTTCCTGGCCGATCCGTCCAAGACGCATTTCGTCTTCGTGGACACCGACATGGTCCTGCCCGAGAACGGGCTCGACCTGTTGTTGGCGTCGGGCGAACCGTTGATCTGCGGGCCGGCGCCCGTTTGCCCGCCGCGCAAGCAATGGGCATCGCCGCTCGAGTCACCGTTCGACCTGACGACGAACGTCATGGACGCGGCCACGCCGGCCCTTCGCCGCACGGCGGTCGAGCCGGAAGACGCGAGTGTGGAATACGCCCGGCTCGATATCGGCGACCTCCCGGACAAGCCGTTCCACTGCGATGTCACCGGCATGTCGTTCTGCCTGATCGCCCGCGAGGTGCTGGAACGCATGACGCCGCCCTGGTTCTACTTCGTCGACGCTCCGGAGAGGAGGCGGATCGGGCCCGACGTCTACTTCTTCCGCAAGGCCCGTCAACTGGGCTACCCGGTGGTGGTCCATCCCGATGCCTGGTGCGATCACGTCAAGTCGGCGGACATCACGCACATCGAGCAGCTCATGGTCGCCCGTCCCCCGGACCCGCCGTGGAACTGGGTTCCGCCCGAGTCGATGCCGGACACGATGGTCATCGCTTGCACCACGCGGCACTGGCTCGACTTCCGCACCGCCGAGGCGCTCGTCAAGTGGCAGGAGCAACCCGACTGTCGAATCGGCGTGAGGCTGCTGGAGGCGGGTGACGTCGGGACGGCCCTGGCCCGGTGGCTGAACGAGCCGAGTGCCGATGAGTCGATCTGGCAGCGCATCATGCTCATCGGCCCCGACGTGATCCCGACGCCGGACCTGGTGCACCGGCTGGCGTCGATCGACGCGCCAATCGTGTCGACGCTGAGTCGCGCCCTCATCGACGGCGACATCGCCTACACCCACACGCAGGAGGACCCGTTGACCGGCCGGATCGAACACCCGCTTCAGATCGACCTGCCGGCGATCATGGAACCGTACGAGGTTTATCAAGCCGATCTGGATTGCAGCATGGTCACGCGTGACGCGTGCCGGCACACCGTGGATGCGATGGTGGCCGCGATCGGAGCCGCGGACGTCGGCCGGGCGTTCAGCGCCCGCTTCTGCGATCTCGCGCGGCACGACACCGGCCGATTACCCGTGATCGCGCCCGTGTGCGTCGAACGACTGGCGGACGTCGGGCTGCTCGGGCTGCTGCGACTCAAGCACCACGTGCTGTCCGAGCAACGGCACCAGACCGGTCAACGACAACGCGGCCGCGCCACCGAATCCGTCAACGTCTAGCGTCAGGCCAGAAACTCATCGCCGTCGCCGAGGTATCCACCCGCCGAATGGAACCGGCGACGCCGCTCGAAGCGGCGATTCACGCTTTCGTGTGGCCGATCGCCTGACGTCGGCGGGGGCGTTGGGTGAGTGCCTTACGGATAAGGGCGTTCGGTTCGCGCGCGGTTACTGCGCCGATACCTTACTCTTGGGGACCGGACTCCTCACCCGCGGGGTCGAAGGTGGGGTGGTGGCCCGCGAGAGCTGGGCGATCACCGGGAAGTCCTCGCTCAGAATCCGGATCCGGATCAGTAGCAGCGCGGTTTCGAGCTGCGGGTCGATCGCCGGTCGATTGTTCGGATCCGGCTCGTCTTCTTCCTCTTCGGCCGGCTGCGTGGTGGGCGGACCGTCGTCGTCCTTGGACTCCGGCTTGTCCGCGTCGCCGGTTGTGCCCTCCGTCGTCCCCGGCACGTTGGCGTCCGCGCCGTCCGGTTTCTCGTTCTCCTCGGCTTTCGGGCTCTCGGCCGCGGCCTCGTCCTTCCGCTCGTCGTCGTCGGCCTGGCCCCGGGGCCCGATGATGTCCGCGTCACGACGGATGTCGAGCACCTTCTTCAGTTCTTTCGGCACCAGTGCGACCTCGAGGTCCGGCTGCACGCCCCACTCCGTCGAGTCGTTCTCGCGGTGCAGGCAACGCCCGCTTGGCAGATAGTAATGCGCGGTGGTCAGCTTCAGATGGGCGTCGCTGCGGACGAGTTGGATCAGGTTCTGCACGCTGAACTTGCCGAACGTGCGCTCCCCGATGACCAGCCCTCGGCCGTGATCCTTGATCGCGCCGGACACGATCTCCGAAGCGCTCGCGCTGAACTCATTCACGAGCACGATCAGCGGCAGGTCCTTGAACGGACCGTCTTCCTCGACCGGGATCTCCCAGGGCCGGCTCCGCAGCCCCCTGGTGCTGACGATCGTCTCGCCCTTGCCAAGGAACAGCTCGGCCATCTGCACCGCGCTGGTCAGCAGACCGCCCGGGTTGAACCGCAGATCCAGAATGAAACCCCGCAAACTGTGCTTCCGCTGAAGCTCCGCGATGACATCACGCAACTCGCCGGCCGTGTTCTCCTGGAAGTTGGTGACGCGGGCGTACCCGATGCCCAGCTCCGGGTCCAGCATGTAGTTCCACTTCTGCTCGTCCTTCGCGTCCCGCTCGATCGCCTTGACGGACGGCAGGTCCACCCGTTTGCGTTCCAGGCGGAAGTCGATGTCCTTGCCGACCGATGGCCGGTGGATGGTCAGCGTGACGTGCGTGCCCTCCGGCCCGGTGATCATCTCCACCGCCTTGGACAGCGACACGTCCAGCTCGCAGAGCGACTTGCCGTCGACATGGGTGATGATATCGTCGGCCTGGATCCCGGCGTAGTACGCCGGCGTGTCCTCCAACGGGGTCACCACCACCACGTTGTTGCACTCCGTCTCCTCGTCGTATTTCTGGCGGATCGAAATCCCCACACCGATGAAGTTGCCGCGGGTATGCTTCTGGAATTCCTTGTAGTCCACCGGCCAGATCACCGACGTGAACTCGTCCAACTCCTCCAGCGAGCCGTCCATGAACTCCCGGGCGAGCAGCGCCTCGGGAAGCTGGACCGTCTGCCGGTTGATCTTCATCATGTGGTTGAAGAAGGCCACCGCTTCCGAGCGGTCCAGCGAGGGGGCGTTCTTGGCCTGATTGAGTCTCACGCCGACCCGGGCCTCGAACTCCTGCCGGCGGGCGGTGTCGTTCAGAAACTCGAACAGCTCGTGCATGGCCGGCGACTGGGCCAGCAGCAGGACCTGTTGCAGCCCGGCGATCGTCATGGCGCGGAAGTCTGCCTCCTCGACGTACTTCTGGTCGATGCGCCACATCGCCTCCGTGACCATCTCCGGATCGATGCCCTGGAGCATCTCGTCCCACTTGGAGTCCTTCGTGTAGACCTCTTCAAGACGGGCGTGGGTCAGGCACACCTGACGCTGCTTCTTCAGATCCTCGTCGTGCAGGTAGATCTCGCTCAGCTCGTAGAACAGGGCGTGGGCGTCCAGCCATTCCTCGTTGGCCTTGTGCTCCTCGGCCTTGGCGACGGCGTCGGCCCGCAGCTTCAGCAACCACGGTTGGCGACAGAATGCTTCCTTGTCGGTCGTATTATGGTAGGCGAGAAGCGCGTATTCCAACGCCTTGGCGATCTTGTTGCGGCCGTGCCACTTCTTGACCCGCGCCACGTACATGTCGAACTCGTCGCGGGTCATGCTCGCCCGGGACTGCTCCAGCTCGGCGCGCTCCGCCAACCACTTGGCGACGCGCCGGAGTGGTGCCCGGTCGTCCAGGGCCATCGAGCCGTTCAGCCGGTCGACGCCCGCGTCGCCTTGGCGCACCAGGTCCAGGGCATCGAGCCAGCCGTTGTCCAGCAGCGGCTCAGGCGGGGTCTGGACACCGGCCCAGGCGGCAACACCGAACAGAACCGCCGCGCCGGCAACGACGGCCCACATCACTCGAGTGCAATGCTTTGACATCGGTACTCCTTGGCTCAGGCCGCCGCGTGTCCGGTATGGGCATCGGCCGATTTCCACCCTCCGCTTATCCTAACTATACACAATGGAAACGCCGTCGACGCGTGTTCGATTATAGGACGCCCCCCAAACGCCGTCGAATTCGCCGGGCGACGCACGATTCGCAGACCTTGTCGGCCCGTCAATACACTCGGAAGATCATGCCCGCGCCTTGACGGAGACTGCGAAAAGCCACCCTGGCCCGCCACCCCCCGGGCCGACCACAGGGGACCGCCCGCGACACGCGCGCCGTGTCAATGCGTCAGAGGTTGTAAGCTCTTGTGAAACGCGGGTTTGCCCGGGTCGGCACCACCGGTCGCACCACCGATAGGGTACACACCCCCGGACCGCCACGCGATAAATCGCTCAGAGTCGGCCGCGAACCGCCTCGATCGTCTGCTTCCAGGCGGCTATCACTTCGTCGAATTCGTATTGCAGCGTGTCGGACAGCAGGACGTAATCGCGGGCTTCGATCGCATCCTTGACCTGGAAAAGGCGGTCGCGCGTGGTCTCGAGCAGGTCGCCAATGGGAACGTCATTGACCGCCAGCGAGGCGGCGTCGAGGTCGAGGATGGCCAGGGAGTTGGCGATCCCCTGGTGCACCTGGTGCCAGGCCTGCATGCAACGGCCCAACGCGTCGATCGCCTCGGAGGTCTTCCCCGCACCGAGGGCGTCGATCGCCGCCTGACGGTCACCCTGGCTCGCCGTGAGGATGGTCTCGGCCTGCTCCAACGCGTCCTCGACCAGGTCACTGGGGGCCCCGGTGTACAGATCGATACGCTGGTATGCTTCGGTCGCGTTCGCCATCGCCGTTTCGAAGCCCTCCCCGGTGACGTCCACCCCGTCGCAACGAAGGGCCACCACCATCCGGCCCTCCGATTCAACGCTGCCGCGGACTTCGTTCACCAGCTCCGCCACGGACTGCGCGGCCGCCCCGGTGGGTTGATATGGCTTGTCATCCACGTACACGTCCACGGTAGCCTCCGATCATTGTTGGACCGGGCACGATGGCTCAGTCACGGGGTTGCTGGGATCACTCGTGGGCCATGCCGTAGTATCAAGCGAACCTCGAGCATCGTCCAGGGAAGAATGTCGGCGGCGCGAGAATAAGCGGACGGGCGTGTCGCCCGCCCATCACGAGGGGCGAAGGCGTGCTATCGCACGGAATCCGACGCCGAGCCCGCGTCGTTGTTGGCAAACGGAGGCGGGATCTTCCAGTCGCCCAGCATCGCGATCATGTCCGACACCCCGGGCGGACGCGGCAAGGCGTACATCTCGCCGTACCGATAGCCACACCGCGCGCCTTCGGCGCCGCTGACTGATCGTACGTAGTGCACCAGACGCTTGAGGCGTTCACCGTCGAACTGTGAACGATAGCACGAGATCGCCTCGATTTTCTGGTCGATCGTGTCGCTGATGTCCAGCACAAAGCACCCCGGCCAATGGGTGACTTCCGCCGAGCCCGGCACCGGCCGGTAGACGAGGTGATCGACCCGGTGCGGCTCCGTCCCATCGAATCGCTCATTCCATTTGGTCAACTGCGAGTAGAAGCGCGCCGCCTCCGTGATCAACTGGGCCTGGTAATGGTCCGGCGATCCGGCGGGTGTCCGGCCAGCCATGCCCACGAGCACCTTGGGACGGTACCGGCGCAGGGCCGTGCCCAAGGCATATCGCGAGGCCGGGCAGTCCATCAATTCCCGGTTCGGCAGCTCGAGGATCTCGCACGCCGTCACCCCCAGGATCTCCGCCGCCCGGGCGGCCTCCTGCCGACGCGTCTGCGGCGTGCCGCGCGGGGTCGGTTCGCCGATGGTCAGGTGCACCATCCCCACGCGGTATCCGAGTTTGACCGCCTTGGCGATCGCGCCGCCCATCCCGATCTCGAGATCGTCCGGGTGGGGGGCGGTGAATACGATATCCAGCGACGCTTCGCTCATGCGGAAACCCTGACATCCATGCTGGTCGTGCTGAAGCTCCGATCGCGTGACGACTATAGGGCCCCGGTCAGCCTCTGGTCAAGTAGCCCCGTTGCCGGTACAACTCCCTCCATGGACCGCCGCCCGATCATCGATTCC
Source organism: uncultured Phycisphaeraceae bacterium (assembly GCA_964495075.1). Taxonomy (GTDB): domain Bacteria; phylum Planctomycetota; class Phycisphaerae; order UBA1845; family UBA1845; genus JAFGJQ01. The sequence goes on along the minus strand of CAZBUJ010000029.1, from coordinate 52,567 downwards.
GACCGGCCGCAGATCGCCGAGTTCATCGCGCAGAGATGGCACAGCCGCAAGGTGATCAGTCAGGGGAAGGCCTATTATCCGCACGAGGAAGAGGGATTCGTGGATTGGCGTGATGGCGTCCTCGCCGGGTTGCTGACCTATGTCCTGCACGGCGACGAGATGGAATTGCTCACCCTCGACAGCACCATGCCGGGACATGGCATCGGTTCGACTCTTACCCTGATGGCCATCGACGTCGCCCGCAGGAAAAACGTGCGCCGCGTTACGCTCTGTACCACGAACGATAACACGCGGGCGATGGCCTTCTACCAGCGAATGGGATTCCGGATGGTTCGGATCAACGTCGGGGCGGTCGACGAAGCCAGAAAGCTCAAGCCCGAAATCCCCGACGTCGGGATCGACGGCATCCCCATGCACGATGAAGTCGTCATGGAGCTTTCCCTCGAGCCCGCCACGCACGGCGGGCGCCAATGACGGGGACGCCAGCCACTCGCGCTCTTCGCTATTTCCGACTCGGCCTCGACGCCCGCGACAAAAAGCCGATGCTGGACGCGAAGATGGACTCGGTCATCTGGATTGGCTCGCCGGTTTGCTCGTCCTGAAGGTCCTGCAAGTTGGCCAGACACATCGTGCACCCCACGACGTCCAGGTGGAATTGCGTGTAGCCCAGCCACGGTCCTTCCAGGATCCCCAGCAAGTATTGTCCCAGCGTGCTGCGCTTCAGACACGTCAGGCGATGCTCGCGCCAGACCCGCGCCACGGTGATCTCCGCCCGCGATTCGTCCGCCCAATCGGGGACGTCCGCGTCCGATGTCTCCACGAACTTGCGCAACCGCTGGATCGCGCGAAACTTGATGCCGGCCACCGCCTTCTGGTCGAGATCCAGTAACTCGGCGGCTTCCCGGTTGCGCTGCCCGGCGTAGAATAGCAGCTCGATCACCTGGAGTTCGTCGAAGTCGCCTCGATCGCGACAGTCGTGGATGTAGGCTTTCAACGCGTCGCGCAGCACCTGCTCCTGCTGCGCGTGCGCCTCGGCTCGGGCGGCGGCGCCGCTGGGGGATTCGCCGGGACCGGGCAGCATCTGGTCCAGCCCGCTGCCATCCTCATCGCCGGCCGTCGGGTTGACCGTCACCACCTTGCGCCGGCGAAGCTGGTCGATCAGCTTGTAGCGAAGGATCGTGAAGAGATACGTCTCCAGGCTTCGTTGCGTGTCGAAGCGGGCGAGCGACTGCAGCAAGCCGACGAAGGTCTCCTGGACGAGGTCCTCCGCGTCGGCCAGGCTGGGCGTCTGGACGCGGGCGAACGCGAGCAGTCGGCCCTCGTAGCGGGCGATCAGTTGCCGCCACGCGGACTCGCTCCCTTCCCGTATGAGATCGATCAGGTATTGGTCCGCACGATCCGGTTCCATGTTCGTCCCTCGACCCGGGCCCTGTGCCCCCGGTCGTGCAGCCGGCTGCCAGCGCGCGCTCCGGCCGGTGTCCGTCGCTGATGCCGATGAGTGATCACCGCGATGATAAGTCAATCGGTGACCCGACGCTACCGGGACCCGCCCGTCGGACGTACGGTGACGGGGCGACGCGGCTGCGTCGTGGGCGGCCCGCGCCGGCGCGTGCGTCCAGCATCCGATAATCGAGGTCCCCACGGCTGCGGCCCTCGCTGGGAACGCCACACGCTTCCGCGGCGGCGTCAGCGCCGTGTTTCGGTCGGGCAACGCGGCGCTAAGCTCCCGGTCACTATTTGGTTAGGCGTCTACGGGTCCGGCCGGTGCGGCGGGTGTGTTGCGACGCGGCAACACGCGTGAACATTCCACAGGCCACGGTCCGGGCCGGCACCGCGTGGATGAGATCGCCAGGACACGGCAATCGCGGAGATTATGGGCGGTGCCGCCGATCGCCTGGCGGCCCGGCTCCGTGGCATGAGCATTGCTCATTCTCCTGTCGACCGCCCGTGGCGACGGGACTCGCCCGGGCAGCGATACTGGGGAGGGAGGCCGGTTCCGGTGCGGATCCCTCGGATTCGCGGGAGGAAGGGACAACGCAATGAACGAAGAGACGTTCCAGAAGAAACTGGCGGAACTGGTGGCAGAAATCGGCACGTTGCCAGCGGGCGAGCGCGAAAAGCTTGAGACGCTGGCGGAGGAGACCAAGCAGCGCCACAAGCAGCTCAAGGAAACGGTCTCGAACCTGCAGGAGAGCATCGATTTCCTGCGGCTCTCCATCAAGTACATGCTCTTCGATCTGGAGGCCACGCGACGGGAGAACAACTACCTGCGGAAGATGCTCGAGGACAACGCCGGTCCGTCGGACAATCCGCCCTCCTGATCGATCGGACGCACGCAAAGGACCCACAGTGAACGCCCGCTGGCGGCGATCGCGACTCGCGAGCCCCGCCGGCGGGCTCTCATATCCAGCCTGCACGAAAATATCTGACACAGTCCGACATTTTTCGCCGTAAGCCATCGCCGTTCACGATCACACGTAATCGTCTTATTTGCAAGACTTTACAGTCTTCCCCGTCACGGTTCGACGCCGCGGTTGTATGATTTTGTACATGAATTGGGCGTTATCGGAGCAAATACGGGTTGACTGATCGCGAATAGTGCGCAAACTGTATGATGTTGTATGTGTATGTCTGGGGATGTGTGGCGTCAGGGGGCTGACCGCGGCGGCCGCGCCAAGTGGGCCGTGAGAAGGGACACGATCGGGGGACTGTCATGGCCGGTGCGAACAAGAATGGGTGCAACGGGAGGGAGGGGGAGAGAGGCAGCCGCCGCACGTTACCGGACGCAAGAGCGGAATGGCTCTTGGGGCCCGCCGTCGTCAGCTTCGTCGTGGGTGCGGGAGCCGTGCCATCGCGGTTCGTTTTGCCGGTGATCCACCCGGCTCGGGAACCGCCGACGGGGACTGGGGCCCGAGGTCGTCTGACTTTTTCCGACAAATCCTGACAATTCGCCGGGCGAGGTGAGAACGGTGGTATGTTTCATAACTAGCTTTGCCTCGGGCGGTTGCACGTGGCAGGCGGCACGCGGCGGGGGGCGTTATGGGCCCGAATTCGCCACGTGTCCGGTTGACTATTCGGACGGTATGTACAGAATGTAAGATAATGTGTTTTCAGATGCGTGGCAGGGTTCGGTGCGAACCGTGCCGTGTCCGCCTTAATCTGGCATCAGATGCAGCGCGGGGCGGGGCTAACGAGTTTCCGATGTGCGAGGGTTTGACAATGGTTGGATCAAAAGGGAAGCGGAACAGGGCGGGGCGGAAAAGCATCAAAGCGTCGGCGTTTACGCTTATCGAATTGCTCGTGGTGGTTTCGATCATCGCGTTGCTCATCTCGATTCTGTTGCCGTCGCTGAAGAAAGCGCGAGACCAGGCCAAGCAGGCCAAGTGTCTGGCGAATCTGACGGGCATTTCCAAGGGGTGCACGACGTACGCGGTGGACGACGAAGGGAACAACGTGTTCCCCATCAGCCCGACCTTCGGTAAGGTGACTGCTCACTCGGGCGGCATCAAACTCATTCCACGGTGGTTTGAGTGGGGTGGCCGCAGCGGCAAGGCAGGCTTCGAGTACCCCGACTACATCACGCAGTCGCCCTGGGGCATTGCCGACGGTCTGAACTCCTACAATCGTCCACTCAACAAGCTACTGTACAAGGCGGGGATGAAGAAGCTGCGGACGAGCGATACGGAGACCGAGCTCGACAAGGACTTCAAGCTGGATCTGGGCGTTTACGCGTGTCCGGCCGACATCGGTTACACGGCGTCGGGCTACACGGACGTCGGCTACGGCATGGACCAGTTGCGGGCCTCCGGCCGATCCTGCTACGAGCACTACGGCAACAGTTACACCGGTGCGTCGTTCATCGTGTGTCTGACTTCCGGTAGTGGTTGCATTCAGGATCTGCCGATCTCCTCGACGGCGCCGTTCTATCGTCCGCTGTCGCGTATCCCCAACGGGGCGAACACGATCCTCTTCTACGAGGGTAACGCCAGTCGGGCGTACCGCGGCTACGACCGGTCGAAGGGCCAGCCGCTGACCAACCCGACCGGGGAGTTCGCGCTGGACACGGAGAAGGTCAAGGGTTGGCACGGCCGGGACTGGTTTTTCACGGCCTGTTTCGTGGACGGCCACTCGGGCGTGGTCAAAATGAAGGGCATGATCGTGCCGCCGCCGGACCTGGGCTCGACGTATCCGATGCCCCCGGGCAGCCAGAGGCCGTATGATTACTGGAGTGGGATTACGATTCGCGGCAACGGCTGGCAGTTGGATTCGCTGCCCGCGCCGACGGTCGAACTGCCCTTTACGGCGGGCGAGACCGGCTTCTAGACCACGGGGACGCGGGTCTGGAATCCGCGGCTGTCACCAGGGTTGGCTTCACCGACCGACGCCGGTATGATGCGGATCGAATCGGCGGCAACGGGTGCAGCGGCAGTAATCCGAAGGAGACTATGGTGGCCAGCGCAGGATCAAGCGGAAACAAGACGGGTTTGTACATCGGGATCGCCGCGGCGGTGGTCGTGGTGGCGGCGGGGGCTTATTTTCTGATGGGAACTGGGGGTGACGCTGACACGTCACCATCATCGAGCCCCGGGACCAGCTACCAGACGCCGGCCGGCGGTGGTGGTGGGGCGGAGCCGGGCGACCGAGCAACGGTGGAGCCGCGGAACCGGCCGCCGAGCGGCGGACGGACGCCGCCTCCGACCGGCGATTCCCCGCGGGCCTCGAAGCCCACGCGGGAGCGGCCCGGGTCGACGGGCGCGAGGCCGACCGGCAGCTCGCCGAATCAGCCCAGGCCGAAGCAGAACAAGCCGACGACCAACACGCCGGAGAAGAAGAAGAGCAAGCCCGGCGGCTCGGACCTTGGCGGTGGAGGCGGTCGGCTCTAGCGAGCGTCACGACGATCGATACAAACCTGAACGGGCGGCAGACGCCACGCAGGGCATTTGTCGCACTTGAGACGAGTGGGAATCGGATCAGGGCCCCGCGGGAATGAAACGCGGGGCCTTTTCTTCAGACGGCGAACCCGCCGCGTGCGGTTGCGATGCCTTGCCGCGGCCGGGACGGCCACTGGACGCGTGCGGTTCGGGTCCATGCGTTGCCGAGCGAGGGGGGCAACGGTACCATCCCGAGTCCACCGGCGGACGGGGAAACGACTCGTGGGATCGCCTCCGAGCGCGGGGGCGATCGCGGACGCAACAGATATCGGCTTGGGAAGGTTGGAGCACACAACGATGGCGGTGAACCTGGCAGGACGGAGTTTCGTGAACATGACGGACTTCTCGCCCGAGGAGGTGTGGGAGGTCCTCAAGACGGCGGAGGCACTCAAGCTCGAGCACTATCGCAAGCAGCCGCATCCACTGCTCGCCGGCAAGACGCTGGGGATGATTTTCCAGAAGCCGTCGCTGCGGACGCGCGTGTCCTTCGAAACGGGAATGACGCAACTGGGCGGGCATGCGATCTACCTGGCCCCGACGGACATCAAGCTGGGACAGCGAGAGTCCACGGAAGACGTTGCGATCGTCCTGTCGCGCTACGTTGACCTGATCATGGCCCGTACGTTCGGGCACGATATCGTGGAGGACCTGGCCAAGTACGCCACCTGCCCCGTGATCAACGGCCTGTCGGAGCGCGAGCACCCGTGTCAGATCATGGCCGACCTCCAGACCATCTACGAGAAAGAAGGCCGCCTGGCGGGGTTGAAGCTGGTCTACGTCGGCGATGGGAACAACGTGGCCCATTCGCTCATGTACGGGGGTGCCCTGGTGGGGATGCACGTGGCGGTTCTCACGCCGCCCGGGTTCGAGCCGAGGGAGGACGTGCTGACCGAGTCGCGGGCCATTGCGAAGGAAACGGGCGGTTCGGTCGAGGTGGGCAACGAGGCGGCGAGGCTGGCGAACGGGGCTGACGTCGTCTACACCGACGTCTGGGCCAGCATGGGGCAGGAGGACGAAGCGGAAGCCCGGCGCCAGAAGTTCGCCGGTTTCCAGGTGAATGCGAAGCTGATGTCCCTGACCCGGCCCAACGCGATCATCCTCCACTGCCTGCCGGCTCATTACGGTGAGGAGATCGACTACGAGACGTCCCGGCTGCCGAACTCGGCGATTTTCGGTCAAGCGGAGAATCGACTGCACGCCCAGAAGGCGATCATGGTTCTACTGGCCGGCTGAACGGCCGGTACAAGGTCCGGGGGAGCGGGGGCTGACGTTCTCGGCTGCTGGTGCGGCGCGGCGCAACGTGTTGATCGTCACGCCGGATGGGTCATCCCGGCCGCGAAGGTGGCGCCGTGCGGCTACCAGGTGCCTGGCGCGGGTATCGATTGGGCGCCTCGCAAGAGCAGGATGGCGAGCCCGCCGAGCAGTGCGGCGACCACGGCGCCGGCGAGCACTTTGTTATGGCGACCGAGGATGGCGACCCCGACCAGCAGGGCGCCCGCGGTCGCGATCGACGGCAGACCCCACGCCATCCTCCCGTTGTGTCGGACGCGCATGCGCATCAGCGATTGCGGATCGGGCGGTCGAGGCGGCACTGTGAATGAACCCATTGGGTCAATGACCTGCAGGTTGTCTCCCTCTTGGCGGACGACGGTATCGCCGGTGGTAAGCCGTTTTGACCGGGCGGTGGCCGTGCCCGGGCATTTCCATTCTGCGCACTGCTCGGCTTGTTCACTGTACGCCTGTTGTGCCGATTCAACCGCTTCGTGCTGCCGTTGTATGGTCCGTACGCGTTTTTCCGCGAGCTCTCTGGCCCGGATCGCTTCAATCCGGGACGCGCGTTGCTGCGACGCCCCCACGAACAGAATACTCAAGAACCCCGGGACCAGCAGAATCGCCAGCACGCTCAACACGATGGCCCAGGGCGATCGTGGCCGGCGCCAGTGGACTCCGGCGAAGACCGATACCAGGAACAACGTGCCGGCGATGATCAGGCCGGCGATGGCGCCGAGTTGCTCCTCGCCGCGGAGGCGATCGAGGCTCATGGCCGTGATCGCGGCGCCGATACCGACCAACGAGACCGAAATCAGGAACGGCCGCAGCGTGTCGAGCCAGAACCCTTTCCGTCGGCGTTGGGTGGTGCGGGTCAGGGCGAAGATCATGAACGACATGCACGTCACGCACCCGATCACCGAGCCCATGACGTCGTCCTTAATACGGGCCACGCCCAGCAGCGGCATAAGAAACGTGACCACCGCGCCGCCGAACAGGCAGAATGCAATCACGGCCCAGAACGCCCGCGCGATTCCCCAGCGCGGCCGGGGCAAGGGCTCGGTCGACGCGCGTTTCGCATGGCTGCTGCCCGGCTCGACCGGCACACCGAACGGCACCCGGACCGGTTCGGCCGGCCCCGACATTGAACCGGGGCGTGGCGAGGGGGGTTCGGCATACTCGGGCGCTGGCGCCGGGGCCGGGGCGACGGCGGCGCCATGAGTCTCGACGCGGGCCCGTCCGCGGTGGTCAAGTTTCCGAAGACGTCGGCCGGGCGGCCACAGCCAGGCGGCGGCCTGCACGGTCAGTGACACGCTGGCCATCGTGGCCCCGGCGATCCACGTGGCCGCTTCGTCACCGCCGCCCACCACGGCGGCCACGATGAACGCCAACAGACCGGCGAAGAAGCCGGACCAGAGGCCGAGTTCCCCGCTCTGCCCGGCGCGGATGCGCTGCTTCCAGTTCACGAAGAGGACCGCGGCGGCGAGACCGGCCGCCAACGCACCGACGTCGCAGCGCCGGTGGCCTTCCTCCATGACGATAATCAGCCCGAGTCCGACGCCGGGCGTGCAGCACACCATCAGGATCAGCCGCTGGACCCATTGCGGATCGGCCTGCACGCCGAGTCGGCGGATGAGCCGGTGGCCCGCCATCACCCCGATAGAGGTGGCCAGCGTGATGAACCACGCCGCGACGCCCATTTCGTCCGGTCCGATGCCGGCGCCGACCGCCACGCCGGTGACGATCGAGATGCCGAGGGCGACGAGAACGGCGAGCACCATGCCCTTCTTGGTGGGCTCCGGGCCGTACGGGATCACCAGATCGTCCGAGCGTCGCGTCTGGTCGGGCGGTCGGACTTTGCCGGCCTTGCGGTCCAGCTCGTCCACTTTTTGCGTCACGCGCTCCTCGACCTTGCGGAGCCGACGGCTCAACCTCAGCGGGAGTTGGTGTTCTTGCGCGGCGGGGGCCGGGCCGGCTCGCTGGCGCGGTGGTGGTGGCGGTTGTACCGGCGGGTTCGGTGACGGCACCGGCGGGATGGGTATCTGTCGGGCGGCCTGTCCGGCGGCCTGCGTCAACCCCGTCGGACTGAAGCCCGCCAAAGAGTTCCGGACGTCTTCGACGCCGAAGATGTCGCTGACCATCTCGTCGATGGTCTGGTACCGCTCGTTCGGGTCTTTGGCGAGCGCTTTGCGGATCACGCCGGCGAACGGGACGGGGAGGTCGTCCACTTCCGCCTGGGCGGTGAGGTGCTTCATCAACACTTCACCCATGGATCCGCCTTCAAACGGAACCTTGCCCACGAGCATTTCGTAGAGGATCACGCCGAGGGCATACACGTCGATACCGCGGGAGTAATTGCCGCTCCCGACTTCCGGCGCCATGTAGTGAACGGTGCCGACGCTGGCCGTCTGGGCGCTGTGGCGCGAGACGGAGATGAACTTGCTCAGCCCGTAATCGCCGATCTTGACATAGCCGTCGTCGTAGAAGATGTTGCCAGGCTTGAGATCCCGGTGCACGATGCCGCGATCATGCAGATAGCTCAGGCCTTTGCCCAGTTCGCGCATGAAGAAGGCGGCTTTCTGCACGCCCAGGCCGTTCGGCTCGGCGATGAGCAGGTCGCGGAGGGAAGGCCCGCTCACGTACTCCATGATAATGAAGTACTCGTTGTCCGCGTTCTTGCGGACGTCGAAAATGGTTACGAGATGCGGGCTCTTGAGGTTGATGCAATGCGAGACGCCACGAAGCTCGACTTCCGGGTTGTCGCGGAGGTACTTCAACGCCACTTCCCGTCCGCCGTCGCTGATGGCGTAGTAGACTTCGCCGAACCCGCCGCGCCCCACTCCCCGCTGGATCGTGTAGCCGTCGAGCGGTCGATCGCCGTGTTTGAAGGTAAACGCCACCGGTATCAATCCTCAGTCGGTAGTTCTCTCGGTCCGATCGCCGGGCTGCGTCGCCGCACCCACGCGGCTATCGGATCGCATACACGCACACCGTACCTGCCAGGTGGTCATGCAATCCCCGCTTCTTGTCGTCGAAGGGGATCATCAGGTATCCGATCATCAGGGTCACTACATTCAGCACCTTAGCCAGCGGCCGGGCGAAGGCCGGCCAGATGTCGCACTGGCGCCCGTCGGACGCGATGATCTTGATCCCGCACACACGCTTGCCCACGGTCTGCCCGTTCCACTGGCTGACCAGGAGGCCCTGGTAGATGATGGATACCGCAATCGTGGCGGGGCCGAGCATGGCGCTGGCCACGCCAACGACGAAGCCATCGATCAGGGCCGCCACCACGCGGATCCAGAACCCCGCGTAGCGGAGCCGCCCAGTCGCCGCTTCGGGCGACAACTGGCCGGGCTGGACGAAACCCGCCCCGGGGGGGGGCGGCGGCACCGGAATGGCCATGGGCGGTGCCAGGGCGACCGCCGGCCGACCGCCCATCGGCGGGATCGCCGGCGGGGCTATCGGCGGGGCGTGGGGTACTGGATTCGGGGACGGCATTGGTGACGGCGCGATGTCCCGGGCCACGCGGGTGGCGGCCTGCGACAGGCTGCTCGGCTCAAAGCCGGCCAGCCGGTCCCGCACATCGGCGACGCCGAAGAGGTCCGCCATCATGTCGTCGACCGTCTGGTACCGCTCGTTCGGGTCCTTGGCCAGCGCTTTGCGGATCACGCTGGCGAAGGGCGGGGGCAGGGCGTCCACCTCCGGCTGGGCCGTCAGGTGCTTCATCAGAACCTCGCCGGTACTGCCTCCTTCGAACGGCACCTTGCCGACGAGCATTTCGTAGAAGATCACGCCCAGGGCATAGATGTCGATACTGCGCGAGTAGTTGCCGCTGCCGACCTCAGGGGCCATGTAGTGCACCGTCCCCACACTGGCCGTCTGCACGCTGTGCCGGGACGCGGCAATGAACTTGCTCAGGCCGTAGTCACCGATTTTGACGTAGCCGTCGTCGTAGAAGATGTTCCCCGGTTTGAGATCCCGATGGACGATGCCCTGGTCGTGCAGGTAAGTCAGTCCCTTCGCGATCTCGCGGACGAGGTACGCCGATTTCTCGACGCCCAGCCCGTTCGGCTCGGCGGCGAGGATATCCCGCAGGGACGGGCCGCTGACGTACTCCATGACGATGAAGTGCTCGCCCTCGCCGTTCCTCATGACGTCGAAGATGGTCACGAGGTGCGGGCTCTTGAGATTGATGCAGTGCGACACCCCGCGGAGTTCGACATCCGGATTGTCGCGCAGGTACTTGAGCGCGACCTCGCGGCCGCCGTCGCTGATGGCGTAGTAGACCTCGCCGAAGCCGCCGTGACCCACGCCACGTTGGATCGTGTAGCTGGCCAGAGGCCGGTCACCATGTTGAAACGTGTACGCCACCGCAGTTTCCTCGAAGGCTCGAGACAGGCCGGCCTTGCGGCCCCCGTTCGTCGAATGTTCCCCGTTCCTACGCCGATGCCCCCTTGGGCACCGCTTTGAGCACGAAGCTCACGCCGTTTACCTCGATCGATTCGCCCAGGGGCACCGGCCGGACTTCTTCGGGCGACTCCACATGCCCTTCCGGCCGTACCCACAACTCGCCCGCCCGCTCGTAGAGCACGAGGGATCGCGCCGCGGTGGAGCACCGCGCGTGGGCGGTGGGTCCGTGCCCGATGATGGCATGGCCGCGGAACAGAATCACGCGGCGGACGTCGTCCGGCATCTTCGTTCCATCGCTCATGTCCAGTGAAGCGCTGGGGCTTCGCCGACTGGGCAACCGGAAAGTGAACTTGGCCTTCCGTCCCAGCACCACACGGTCCCCATCCTGCAGCAGGGCCTGGGTGACCTTTTTTCCGTTGACCTGCACTTCGCGGGGACTGAACAGGAAGTAGTCGTCGTCCACGCCGGCCACGTCCGCGTGCCGCTCCGCCAGATCGGAGAAGATGGGGACGTCCGCCGGATGGTTCGACACGGCCCGCCCGATCGTCACTCGCTCCCCGCGGTGCAGCAGGTAACTCCCACCGCCGTCCACGATCAGCAGCAGGCGCTCGGGCAGGAGGCCGGCCGCGCCGCCCGGTTGCCGCAGCATGACGGTCTCATCCAGCTCCGGCCGCCCGCGTTGGGGTGGCCTGACCGGGGCCGCCGGCGGCGCCACGGTTGCGTCCATCGGCTCGCCGAGCGGTCCCGTCTGGAGGGACATGAGGCGTTCGTCCACGGTGCGGATGTCGGCGGCCGCCTGCTGGATCCAGTCGATGTCCGGATGCAGCTTCTGCAGGCGCCCGATCGCCTTCTGGGCGTCGTCGATTTGCCAGGATCGCAAGGCCTCGCCGGCCTGGCGGACCCACTGCATCGTGTCCTCCAGCTCCCGTCGCAGCGGGCGGTGCTGGCCCAGGTCACCCAGGGTGGCGAGGTCGGCGGCAGCCTGGCGCGGACGGCCGGCCTCCAGCGACGACCGCGCGCGGGTCAGGACGAGGTCGCAGATGCGCGATTCCAGCTCGCCGGCCCCCGGGGCATGCGGGTGGAGCGCCTTCGCGTTGCGGTACCGATCGATGGCGTCGGTCACGTGGCCTTGCTCGACCATTCGTGCGACGTCGCCCAGCATCCGCTCGGCCCGGGCGTGCCGGTCCTCGGCCTTCTCGCGGAGGGCGTCGGCGGCCCGGTCGTCGGGGGGGGCGTTTTCGAGCAGTCGCCGTCCCGCCTCGATGGACCCGCGTTCGATCCGTTGCCGCGCCGCTTCGAGTCGTTCCTGGCGCGACCGTTCCTGGCGTTGGACTTCGTCGGCCACCGTTCTGACCTGTGACCGCAGCACGGCGACTTTGTCCGGCGGGCAACCGGTTGCTTCGGCCCGATCAAGGTCCAACAGGGCTTCCGTGAATCGTTCGGCAGCAAAGTGTTCGCGTGCTCGCTGATAGAGTTTCTCGCCGAGCGCCTCCCGCACGGCGGCGCCACGCCGGTGGTTGGCGATGTCCGGGGACGTTGCCAGTCGAAATGCCTCGTCGAGCCGCCCTTGCTCCAGGGCCGTCTCCGTGGCTTTGAGTCGAGCGTTGAGCAACCGGCTGAACATCGTGATCTCCTCGTGGTCGGCCCGAATTCCGGCCGTGTACCATTGTACCGCTGGGTACGAGCTCGGAATCGCTGAACCCAACTTGATTTCGGACGGGTCGGCCGAATATTTCGGCCTTCGCCCGGGTGCCCGGCACGGCAGGCGGTGTTGTATCTACCTGCTATGAATGGCGTTATGGTGTCTACCACGATTGCATGGCGTCGACGATGTTGTTGCGGGCGGCGTGCCGGGCGGGCAGGATGCCGGCCAGCACGCACACGGCGACGGTCAGCACCATGCCCGAGATCATGTTTGGCCACGGGATCACGAGGGGGAACGCGATACCGACGATCCGCTCGGTGATCACGGTCGCGCTGTGGGACGCGTGGATGCCCAGCATCCCGCCGATAATGCAGCCCAGCAGGCCAAGAGTGACCGCCTCCGCGAAGACCAGGCGGACCACCTGGGACTTTGTCGCCCCGATCGCCCGCAGGATCGCGATCTGACGGGTCCGGCTGGCGACGCTGACCATCATGAGATTGGCCACGCCAAGGGCGGCCACGGCCAGGGCGATGGCGGGCATGGCCGTCATGAGCAGCGTCACCTCCCGGATGTCGTCGTCGATCTGTCTCTTGAGCCGGCGAATGGAGCCGGTCTGGGTGTTGATTGGATCGGACCGGTCCATGGCGATGGCCACGCGTTGCAGCACCAGTTGCTCGCGAAATCGTTCCCACCGCTCGTCGGGGGACAGGTTGTTCCATTCCGACACGACCGTTTCGAGCGCGGTTGTATAGCGTCGGAATGTCTGCAAAGTGTGGGCGTCGAACCGTGCGCCGGACTGGCTGGCACGGGCCTGGACCTGGGGGATCACGGTGGCCAGGGCTTCCTGTTCGTTGGGCAGGGACGGAGACCAGTCGAGAATGGCGTGGAACACGAGCTTGGAATCGACTTCGGGCGGATCGTCGGTATCGAACGCGGCGGGCCGTGGGGTGGGAGGCAGGTTCACGTTCAACAGGAACATGCCGATCCGGTCCACCCCGAACGCTTCTTTGGCGTCTTGGAGCGTTCCGAGCACCGACGTGGACGCTGCTTGCATGAGGTAGCTGTCGACCTGGAACCAGGTAACGGCGATGTCGAGGGCCGGTGACTGCACGATGCCGGCCACCTCGAACGTGTGGACGTGGTTGCCGGCGTTGATCCGGATCTTGTCGCCGAGGGAGACCTGCAGGAAATGGGCCGCTTCCGGTGGCATGAGCACGTAGCCGCCGTGTTGCAGCTTGGCCACGGCGTCGTCGAGGTTTCCCTCGATGAAGCCGAGCTTGGTCATGGAGAGGAAGCGATCCAGTTCACCGGCCACGAAGGTGCCCGGCACCCAGTTCTGGCGCTGCGGGATGAGGCCGCCCAGGGGGTGATTCGGGTCGTCCGGCGCGAAGGTGCAATTGAAGTCGGTGACAACCGTGAAGGAGTCGACGCCGGGTACCTCTTTGATCTTGTCGCACGTGTCGAAGGGGACCCCCTTGTTGGTCCAGACGAAGGACTCCGGCAGTCGTTTGGGGAAATCCCACGCGGCGACCACGCTTTCTCCTCGGGCGGCGATATAGACGATGAGCGACAGCCCGACCATGAGCATCCAGCACACGCCGGCCGACCGCCACGGTGCTCGCCGGACCTGGTCCTGGGCGAGCCGGCGTTTCAGTCGCAGCACCGGGGCGACGAGCGACACGACGCCGCCACCGATCGCCACCACGACGGCCGGCGCGATCAGGACGTAGCCGCTGTAAATCGTGACGATACTCCCGACGGCGACGACGGGGCGATACCACAGATGGGTGGGCGTGACGGCGATCAGCCATTCGTGCGCGCCGATCAGGATCACGCCGATCACGGCGGCGGCCACCGTCCACGCAAGGCGGGTGGGCTGGGCTTCGGGGTGGGTGGCGGCCAGCGGGGACACGCGGCACACTTGCAGGATCAGCAGCGCCGCACTGAACAGCGTGGTCAGCGCCCCGCCGGCGACGGCGAGTTTCATGCCCCACGCGCTGACGGCCACGCCCTGCACGTATTGCGGGACCAGGTTGGCCCCGATCTGGGTCATGCCGATGCCGACGGGCACGCCCGCGCCGATGCCGATGACGCCGAGCGGCACGATTTCGAGCAGCACCAGACCGCACAACTGGCCGCGCGTGACGCCCACGCACCGCATCATGCCCAGTTGGCCGATGCGTTCGACGATGCCCATGCTCATCGTGGTGACGATGATGAAGAACGCGGTCAACATGGCCACGAAGGCGACCATGACGAGCACGATGTGGGTGATGCGCTCCGCCTCTTCCCATTGCTGGATGCGGGCGGCGGCGGAGGAGACCTGGATGGCCTGACCGGACGCGGCGAGGTACTCGCTGACGCGTTGGGCGGACGCCTTGACGCCTTCCACCGAGTGATCCTTGAGAATCACGTCGATCACGGTGACGAGCCCCGTTTCGTTCTTGATCCGCTGGAGATCGGCGAGGGGCACGATCATGCTGGGGCGCTGGAACTTGGCGATCCGACGCACGTTGAACAGCCCGACGATCTCGAACGCTTCGCGCGGTTCGTTGCGGGCGGCGGCGATGCGGATCGTATCGCCGAGCGACAGGTTGTGTTCGGCGGCGGTGGCGGTCTCGATCATGGCTACGCCGGACTCACCGGGACGAATGCGGCGGCCCTGCAGGTCGTCGAAGTCGCGGAACTGGTACTCGGTGGTCGGATCGATGCCGATGGTGTCGATCTCGTCGGTGCGGGGCAGGATCACCCGCTCGAGGGGGCCCGGTCTGGACGGGCTGCTGCCCGGGAACAGGTACATCCGCCGCTTCAACCGCATGCTGATCGCGGCCACGTTTTCGAGCTGCGCGATTTCGTCGGCGAGGGATTGCCGGATCCGGCCCCAGTGTCCGTAGGGCGACTCGATGCTGAGATGGCTTCGGCCGAGCCATCGGCTGATGACCTGATCGTCGATGCTGCGGCGGACGGATTCGTAGTAGCAGGTCACGGACACCACGGTGCCGACCCCGAGGGCGATGGCCACGGTGGCGGCGATCGTGCGCCCGGGCTTAACCCGCCAGTTCCGTGTAGCGAGCTGCAACCAATGACGCATCACCGTCTCCATGGGGGGCGATTTCGCCGACGATTCGGCCGTCCTTGAGAACGACGATTCGGTCGGCGTAGGCCGCCCCGGTCGCTTCGTGGGTCACGGCCATGATGGTTCGCCCCTGGTCCGTGGCCAGTTTTCGCAGGAGCCGCCAGATGTCGTCGGCGTGATGGGAATCCAGGTTACCCGTGGGTTCGTCGGCCAACACCATGGCGGGATCGTTGACGAGGGCCCGGGCGAGGGCGACGCGCTGTTGTTCGCCGCCCGACAGGGCTTGCGGGCGGTGGTGGCCTCGATGGGCGAGATCCACGACCGCGAGCAGTTCGCGGGTTTTCGCGTCGACGGCGTCGGAGTTCGCCCCGTCCACGATGCGGGGCAGGCAGATGTTCTCCTGGGCGGAGAGACTGGGCAGCAGGTTAAACGCCTGGAACACGATGCCGAGGCGGCGTCGTCGGAAGAGGGTGCGCTGGCGGTCGGTCATCTGGGTGAGATCGTTGCCTTCGATGACGATGCGCCCGGACGTCGGCCGATCGAGCCCGCCGAGCAGGTGAAGCAGCGTGCTCTTGCCCGAGCCGCTGGCCCCCATGATGGCGATGAATTCTCCGTTTTCGACGCTGATGCTTACCCCTTGCAGGGCGTGGACCACGTCACCGAGGCCGGTGTAGTTCTTGCAGAGTTCATGCACGTCTAGGATCGCCATGCGGTGCATTCTATGCGCGGGCCGCGAATCGTGCCACCAGGGTCGGTCGGGGGCCGTCGCGCTACAGGCGTCGGATCAGGGCATCGACGAACTGCTGGGTGGTGGCGGTGCCGCCGATGTCGCCGGTTCGTTCCGCCGGGTCGCCCTCCGCGAGTACGGCGTTGTAGGCGGCTTTGATCCGGTCGGCGGCGGCGGTTTCGCCGATGTGGTTGAGCATCATCACGCCGCTCATGATGAGGGCGAGCGGGTTGGCGACGCCCTTCCCGGCGATGTCCGGCGCGCTGCCGTGGACGGCCTCGAAGACCGCGCAGTCATCGCCGAAGTTGGCGCCGGGCACCACGCCCAGCCCGCCGACCAGCCCGGCGCAGAGATCGCTGACCACGTCGCCGTAGAGGTTTTCGAGCAGGAGCACGTCAAAGCGGGTCGGGTCGGAGACTAGCTGCATGCAGCCGTTGTCGATGATGAGTTCGTCGTACGCGATATCGGGGGCGAAGGTGTCTCGCATCTTGCGGGCGCACTCGATAAACAAGCCGTCGGACAGCTTCATGATGTTCGCTTTGTGGAATACGGTGACGCGCTTGCGGCCGCGGGCGCGGGCGTAGGCGAAGGCGAACCGGGCGATCCGCTCGCACGCCGGGCGGGTGGCGATCTTGAGGCTCTGCATGACGCCGGGTACGATTTCGTTTTCCAGCCCGGAGTACAGACCTTCCGAGTTCTCGCGAATGACGACGATTTCCACGTTTTCGTAGCGGGTCTTGATGCCGGGGATCGAGCGAACCGGGCGCACCGCGGCGTACAGGTTCAACGCTTTGCGGAGCTGCACGTTGACGCTGCGGAAACCCTTGCCGATGGGCGTGGTCACCGGTCCCTTGATCGCGATCTTGTGGTATCGGATGGCTTCCAGTGTGCGCTGGGGCAGCACGTCGCCATGCACCTCCGCCGCGGCCGCCCCGGCCGGCAAGGTGACCCATGTAATGTCCGCGCCGGACGCGTCCACCACCTGTCGGGTGGCACGGGCCACGTTCGGCCCTATCCCGTCCCCCGGAATCATGCAAACGGTGTGTGACATTCTCACCCCGCCTGTTGTCTGATCGAACGTCGAAGAAGCATGGCGTGTTGGCGTGGTCAGCGGGCGGCGGCCCGCCCGCGCGGGTGCCCGGTCACGCCAGCGCCGCAAGGACCTCGGCGACGTGGCCGTCCACCCTGACCTTGCGGAATACCTTCTTGATCTTGCCATCCGTGTCGATGACGAAGGTGCTCCGTTCGATTCCCTTGACCTTCTTGCCGTACATCGTCTTTTCTTTGATGACGCCGTATTTCTCGCACACCTTCCCGTCTCCGTCACTGAGCAGCAGGAAGGGCAGGTCGAGCTTGGCGGTGAATTTCTCGTGGGAGGCGAGGCTGTCGCGACTGACGCCCAGCACGACGGCCCCCTCGGCCTTGACCTTCGGCATGCTGTCGCGGAACGCGCACGCCTCGCGGGTGCAGCCCGACGTGTGGTCCCGGGGATAGAAGTAGAGGATCACCTGCTTCTTGCCCTTGAAGCTGCTCAACGAGACCTTGCTCCCGTCGTTGGCCGGCAAGGTGAACGCCGGCGCCGCCTTTCCTTCCGCGACCGTGGCCATCGGGCCTCCCTCCGGGTGTGCGAGAATCCGGCAGGAAAGGGGCACAGTGTACCCACCGCGGCAGGAAACGCCAAATGCGGCCGCGGCGAAATCAGCCGCTGCGAGCGGCCGGCGTGAACCGGCAGACCAGGTCGAACGGCGCGCTGCCGTAGTGGCGGGCGACGGCGCGGTTCTTGATCATGGCCAGCCGGATGCAGTCGCATCGGAAGGGCGTGCGGTAGTTGCTCTCGACGGCCCGGCCCATCCCTTCGAGGATCACGAGATCGCAGTCGGCGGCCGCGGCGTTGCACGCGTCGCTGATGTCGGCCAGATCGATCAGCGGTTGCGTGTGGCCGGTGCCGACGGTGGTGATCCGCCCGTCGGCGATGCGGTTCGCCAGGGCCGGGTCCTGTCGGCCGGCGTGGTCGAGCACTGCGTCGAGCTCGGGCCGGGTGATGTCGTTGAGTGCGTGGTGGCTGGTGGCGGCTACGGTCACCCCGATCCCGACGCCGGCCAGGTGCCGGGCCAGCGGCAGGATCCCGAGGACCGCGTCGGCGCCGGCGTTGTCCGCGAAGATGATCGCTTTGCGATACGGCGTGGCGGCGCCCAGGGCGGCGCCCACACGATCGAGGTCGTCGGCGAACCACGGGCGTGGCTTCAGGCCGCTCAGGGCGGCGTGGAAGTCGATGCCGCCGTCGGCGTACTCGGATGTCGTGGCGGGCGAGCCGAGATCGAAGCGGTTGCCCGCCAGCACGCCGCGGACCAGGGCTTCGACCACGCGGTCGGCGGGCAGGCTGTCGAGGCGGGCCGTGACGTCGGGGTAGTTGCGCAGGGCCGCTTCGTTCTCATGCTGCTTGACGTCGGCGTACGGGTCGCCGATGTCGTATGCCTGCAGGAACTCGTCCCGCAGCATGCAGAGTTCGAGCACGTCGAGCCGGCCGCGGGCGTCGGGACGGCGGCGCAATGCCTCCAGGGCTTCCTCGTACGCGCAGCGCATCGCGTCGAGACGATCCGCCGGCGGCGGGTCACGCCGTGCCGCGGCGAAGGCGAGCATCGATCGGGCGTGGTCCCGGAACTCGTCGAGCCAGTACTCCCGTCCGGCCTCGTCCTCCAGGAGGTCCCAGTCGGAGGGGCGATAGTTGGCGGGGTCACTCAGTCGGCAGAAGACGGCCATGATGGAAACTCGAAATACAGGAAGCGGCAGATGTACGGTATGGGGGCGGCGGTACTGTGTTTCGGTAAGCGATTGCCGCCATGTCGCATTCACTCACTCCGCCGGCGCATCGGGTCGCCCCGGTAGATAGTGCGGCAAATCCGCGATTCGGGCAAGTTGGAGGTCGGGTCTGGCGTCGGACGGCTGCCGGGCACGATGTACGAGCGCGGTGCGCATGCCGAATCGGGACGGCCCGAGCACGTCCGCGTCCGGGGTATCGCCGACGAAGAGTACGCGCTCCGGCGGCATTCCGGGCGTGAACCGGTGTACATGGTCCATGGCGGCCGTGAACACGGAAGCGTGCGGCTTGCGGCGTCCGAGCCGACTTGAGAACTCCGCGAAGTGCAGTCGGGGCAGGATTCCGAGACGGCGGAGTTGGGCCTCGCACACGTCCGGCGGCGCCGCCACGTTGCTCAGCAGCCCGAGCACGTAGCTCCGGTCGCGTAGTGTGTCAAGCATCTCGAGCACGCCGTCGAACCGGTCGAGGCACTGGACCCATGGTGCCCAGAATGCGTTGGACAACTCGCGGAGGGTCTGGTCGTCCGTGCCCTGGATTCCGGACCGGTCCAACCATTCGCGGAGCATGTCCCGCTCGCGGTATTCCCAGTATTCCGGCGGCGTGCCGGTGAGGGCCCGCCACTCGAGCGGCAACGCCATGAGCCGACCCACGGCGTCCGCGGGGAGCTCGAAACCCCGCCGTTGGCACCACGCGACACCACCTTCGGCACAGGCCACGAGCGTTTCCATCTCGCGGGAGAGGTCGCAGAGGGTGCCCCCCCAGTCGAAGATGACCGCCTCCATGTCGCGTAGAACAGGCTGCTCGTCCATGCCGGGCTCCTCCGGTACGGACCGGTTGCCGCGTCGTCGTGGCGCATTCTCCACTTCGATCATCAGGTTAGCCGATTTATGGGCCGGGAGCACGTGGGCGGGGGGCGGAGCTGAAGTTGCGCAACGGTTACGTTGCCGGGGTCCGGGGCAATGGTAGAATAGCCGTACTTCGGGTCGCACGGGCGGTCTGACGCGGTGCCGTGCGGGGTGGCGTTTACGGTTTCGATCGTGAGGACAGAAACGGAGATTGATTGCGATGTTGGTAAAGCATGCATGCCTGCTGTTGCTGCTGGTCGGCGGTCCCGCGGTGGCCTGGGGGCAGGACGAGGATAAGGCGGGTGCCATCGCCGAACAGAAGGGCCGGTCGGGCGATCCGGGGGAGCCGGCCAAGGGGACGCCTCAAATCTACAGTCCGACCCCGGTCCTCGATCTCGGCGAGATCATGCAGGGCGATGTGGCGGAGGGGAAGTTCGTGATCGAAAACCGCGGTGACGTGCCGCTGGTCATCGAGCGGGTGCGGGCGAGTTGCGGCTGCACCACGGTCCAGTTGCGCGAGGACCAGAAGACGATCGCGCCCGGCCAGTCCGTCGAGATCGTGGCGAAGTTCAACTCCCGCGGTCGCCAGGGGCAGCAGAAGAAGTACGTCACGGTAACGAGCAACGACCCGAAGACCAATAGCCTGCGGCTCACCCTCCAGGCCATGGTCAAGACGCTGATCGAGGTCCGGCCCGGCGCGACCATAAACGTGCACGACGTGCGGCCGGGCGACCTGATCGCCCAGCCCATCGATCTCCTCCCCGACGCCGGGTACAAAGAGTTGATCGTCGAGTCGGTCGACATCAACAAGTCCGGCTTCTACTACACGCAGGAGCCGGTATCGGATGGAGACCGCCACGGTGCCCGTCTGCGGTTCTCGGTCGACGAGTCGGCGCCGTACGGCACACTCAACCCGACGGTGACGGTGGAGGCTCTGGTCGGCGGCAAGAAGGCCAGGCAGACGCTCCGCATCCGCGGCACGGTGGCCGGCGATCTTCGCTTCACGCCCACCACGGTGCAGTCCACGCGTCCGACGCCCCGCGGGCAGACCTTACGCGAGGTCTCGGTCAGGGCGAATGACGGCAAGCCGTTCGAGATTCTCCGCGCCGACGGCGGTCCCTACTTCAACGTCACGATTGAGACCAAGAACGAGCAGGACTATCGGATCTCGCTGGCACCGTCGGAGGCGGCCCCGGACGGGCCGTTCGGGACGTGGCTGGCCATCCATACGACCAAGCCGGCCCAGCCGGTGATTCGCATCCCGGTGTTCGTGAACGTGGCGCCGCGGTTATCGGTTTCCCCGCCGGCGGTTCTGTTGACGGGGCACGGGAAGACCCCGACCGTCGCCCGCCGCGTGCATCTCACCACGGCGCGGGGGACGCCGCTCAACGTCACGGGCACCAAATGCGACAACCCGCTGGTGTCCGTGGAGGTGGTCGACGACCCGCGGGCTCCCCAGGCCCGCAAGACGGTGGAGATCAAGCTGGCTGGCGAGGTACCGCCCGGCAACCACGATGCGATGGTGACGATCTCGACGGATGTGAAAGACGCGGAGCAGGTCGTGGTGCCGGTGACGATTTTCGATCCGTCGGCGCTGGAGCAGCGGCAGGCCTCCGCCGGCAAGGCAGCTCTCAAGGCGGCCGGCAAGGCGCATTAATCTGGCACACCGAATCAGGAGGCAAATGCGCGTGGACGCGGCAACGGAGTCTGCGGAAAGCAAGGCGGAGGCGCATCGCGGTTCGGGCATCGGCTCGTCCGATCCGAGCCTACCGGCCGGCGACTCGCCGCCCATGCCCCGGTGGCCGCTGATCGCGGGCATCGTGGCCTGGTGCTTGTGGATAGTTTTTCTCGTCGCCATGATGATGATGCGGCTGCGCAGCGAAGCGTAGTCGGCAGGCCGGTGATCTGTGATCGCTGCGTCGATCGGGGCGCCCGGGCATCGCGGCAGTCGGGACAGCCCGCGGTTGGCGGCTCAGGTGCGGAGGACGACGTGACTTCTGGGGGCGCCCCCGACCATCTCGCGCGGAATCTCGACGCGCTGCGAAGGACCCAGCCCGCCCTGGCCCAAGCCCTCGAAACGGTCGCGCTGCCGGACGGCGCGGAACTCGTCACGGGGCGGGACGGGGCTTCGACGTATCTGCTCACCGATCCCGAGGGGCGGCGGCATTGGTTCGGCGGCTCCTCGATGCCGACCCTCAGCGCAGCCGCCCTGATGGGGCCGGTCGACGTATCGAACACAAACGTCCTCCTGCCCGCGGTGGCCACCGGGTTGGAACCGGTGTTGCTCGCCGGCAAGCTGAGCGGTCACTGCGCGGTCTTCGTGCACGAGTGCGATCTCGCGGCGCTTCGGATGGCGATGACGCTTCGCGATCTGAGCGCGCTGATCGATGGTGGCCGGCTGATCATCCTTCCGGGGCCGGACGTCGAATCGGAACTGATCGCCGTCCTTCGCGAACACCCGGGTTGCGAGTTCCCCTCGCGAATCGTGCCGTTGGCGGGAGGTGACCCGGGGCTGGTGAACGCCCTCAAAGTCGCGGTGGAGGCGGCGGGGCGGTCGGTGGCGGCGTATCGGGAGACGGCGGTTCGCACGATCGCCACGGAGCTTCGAGCCCGTGAGTCGTTTGCGTTGGCCGCCGCCCCGCGGGTGGCCATCATCTCGGTCGATCCGCGGCCGGAGACGCTCGCCTTTGCCGGGCGGATCCATCGCGCGGCGCAGGCGCTGAACTGGCCGGCGGCGACATGCCTGCCCGATGTGCCAGCGCGGTGTCACGGATACGCGCGGCTGGCCACCATTCGCGACCAGCAGGCCGACCTCGTGCTGACCGTCAATTCGTTCGGCGGTCGCATCGAGACGCACCTGAACGACCGGCAGCCGATCGCGAGTTGGTTCGGCCCGGAGGGATCCGTGCCGGCCGCGGTGGCGGAGGGTGTCCCGTCGCGGGGGCTGCACTTCGCGAGCCGCCCGAGCCAGCGGGACGAGTTGATCGGTGCGGGCGTCGCCGCGGCGGCCACCGGCGTGTTGGAGACGGGAGCGGATCACGTCTTGTTCCGCCACCTGGACGAGGCGGAGGCGGATCCCGAACGCTGGGGTTGCGACGTGGGTGTGCTCGGGGACGTGGCCAATCTCGATCCCCAATCGCACGTCTCCGCGGAGAGTCACGTGCGGATCTTCAACGCGATCGTGCAGTCGGCGCCGGCGTGGGCGGAGACCTACACGCCGGACCGGGCCGACGCGATCCTGGCCCGCGCGGAACGCCGGTGCAGTCGGCCGCTGAAGGAAGAGCGGATCCGCATCGGGCTGATCGAGCTGATTCGAGGTGTCATTGCCCCGTCCTTATTGGCGCGACTGGCCGTGGAGCGGTTGGTCAAAGCCGGCTTGCAGGTCAAGGTGTGGGGCCGCCACTGGGAGTTGTCGAAGGGTTTCGCAGGTATCGTGCAAGGCGAGGTGCCCGCTCCCGAGGATCAGAACCGGGTGTACAACGCCGCGTCGCTCGTGTTGTGTCCGTTCTTCACGACCGCGACGGTGCAGACCGTGCTCGACGCGCTCGCGGCGGGGAGTCGGGTGTTGTACCGTGGTCCCGACGTGCCCGTGGACACGCTGTATCCGCAGACGAGCGAGGTGCTCGCCCTGGTCCCATCGTACAGGCGACTGACGGAACTGAGCCGCGCCGTCACCGCGCTGACCGGCGGTGGGCACGGCGACCACCCCGGCCGGTTGGCCGAAGCCCGCGGGCTGGTTCTCGATCGCCATACGATGACGCATCGGCTTGAGTCGATGCGGAGCCGTCTGGCGACGTCGTTTGCCTGACGGCCCGGGCGAGTTTGTCGAGCCACGTGCTCGCGTCGCGGCTAGAATCCCATAGTCGGTCCACGGGGTGGGCCGGAGCGAATCACGGTCATGTTTGCGAGGTAGCACCCATGGGTCGGATGCTGGTCATACTGCTGGTGTTGTGCGTGATCGTCGGCGTGGTGTATTACGCGGTGAAGGACAAGTCCCCCTCTACGGCGCAGAACGAAGCGGCGCAGTCGGGACAGAAGTCGGACGTGCCACAGGTGCAGGAGAAGTACGGCTTCGCGCCAATAGAAGAATAATCACCAATCCCAGATCAGCAATGAAACTCCACGCCCTATGGGCCTGGAGTGTCGTTCTACTTCTTCCCCTCGATCCACTTGCGGAGTGCTTTGAGGGTTCTCGTGTTGAGGACGTTTCGAACGCGGGCCCGCCCGCGTCGGGCGGTGGTGACGCCGAAGTGCATGGTGCCCAGAGCGCCGGTGCTGTGGGCGTCGGTGTTGATGGCCAGCATGACGCCGGCGTCGATCGCCTGGCGGACATGCACGTCCTTCAGGTCCAGCCGCTGCCAGGACGCGTTGACCTCCAGGGCCGTCCAGGTCCGGGCCGCGGCCTGGATGACCTCGGCCATGTCCAGGTCCATCGGCGGGCGCTGCTCCAGAAGACGGCCGCTGGGATGGCCGATCATGGTCACGTACGGGCTTTCCATCGCGGCCACCGTGCGGCGGGTGGTCACGTTTCGCGACCCGGACAGACCGGAGTGGATGCTGGCCACGACGATCTCGCATTCGCGGAGAATGGCGTCGGGATAGTCCAACGAGCCGTTGGCCAGGATGTCGACCTCGCACCCGACGAGCAGGGTGATTCCCTTGATCTTTGCGTTCGCCGCCCGGATGTCCTCGATGTGCTGCTCCATGCGTTTGAGGGGCAGCCCGTTGGCGATCGTGCTGCTCTTCGAATGGTCGGTGATGGCGAGGTACTCGTAGCCGTGATCCTTCGCGGCGCGGGCCATCTCTTCGATCGACGCGGTGCCGTCGCTCGCCGTGGTGTGGACGTGGAGGTCACCCCGGATCCGGTCCAGGCCGATCAGGTCGGCCATGACCTCGGGCTCGTCGAACTCCCCGCGATCCTCGCGCAGTTCGGGAGGGAAGCACGGCAGGCCGAGGTGACGATAGATGTCTTCTTCGTTCGCCCCCGCCAACCGCGTGTCGCCGTCGAGGAGCCCGTACTCGTTGAGTCGCCACTTGCGTTTGACGGCCATTTCGCGAAGCCGGACGTTGTGATCCTTGGAGCCGGTGAAGTACTGGAGCGCGGCGCCGAACGATTCGGCCGGCACCACCCGCAGGTCGATCTGCAGCTCGCGACGGTCCGGCAGTTCGACGGTGAGCGATCCCTTCGTATCACCGGCGGCCAGCACCCGCTTCGGCTGAACCGCGTCGATGAAGGCTTTGACCACGGCGGGTCCGTTGGACGCCTGGCAGAGGATGTCCACGTCGCCGATCGTTTCGGCCCCGCGGCGGAGCGACCCGGCGATCTCGACCCGTTTGACGCCGCGGATGGCCTTGACCCGGTCCGCGACGGCCACGGCGACGGAGCGGGCGATGCCCATGGCGATGCGTCCGCCCGACGTCTCGAGGAAGGCGATGCCGTCGGCGATTTTCTTCACGCTGGCGGCGCCGAATCCGGGCAGGGCGGCGAGTTCGCCGGAGTCGATCACCCGCTTGAGGTCGTCGAGGTTTCCGACGCCGAGCTGCTTATGGACGGCGGCCACCTTCTTGGGCCCCATGCCCGGGATGGCGAGCAGGTCGGGCAGGCCGTCGGGTAGCTTCCCCTCGAGTTCCTGGAGAACGTCGATCGTTCCGGAGGCGAGGTACTGCTGGATCCGCTCCGCCGTACCTTTGCCGACCCCGGGCAGTTCGGTCAGTTTGCCTCGTTCGGCAATGGTGGCGACGTCGTCGCCGAGGTCGGACAGCGTCCGGCTAACCCGCCGGTAGGAGTTGATGCGAAATCGATCGCCGCCGGAGATTTCCAGCAGATCGGCGATCCGGTCGAACGCTTTGGCGAGTTCGGTGTTGATCATGGCCGTTGGGTCGCGGTTGCCGCGGCTCCGTCCCTTGCCACGTCAGAGTAGCCGGAACCCGCGGTGTCGTCGAGGGACCGGGGCGTCGGTGGAGGTGAAGGGCGCGGCGCGCAGCCCGGCCAGGCCGGTGCCGGCGGGGGCGTGCGTGGGGCGTGTTTGAGCGGGTCAGGCGAGCGACTCGCAGTTTGGGCAGAGGATTGTACAGGCCGCGTTGGCGTCGTACCCCGGGATCCACCCTTCCGTGGCCAGGATCAGGGCCATCGATTCGTTATCGGTCAGCGGGTTGAATGAGATTTGCCGTCCGCAACGGTCGCAACGCACGGCGCGAAAGAACCGCGTGTGCACCATCGTCAGGAATTCCGTCGCGCGTTCCCCTACGTTATCGCCGGTCAACAGTACCATTTTAGTGTGCCCAACCTGTTCTTGGAAAAGTCCAGCCTGATTAAAGGTGGTTATGCGTTCCATATTCAGCTTTCAATTCAGGGGTCTGGCGCGTCAAATGAATCCGCCCCCGCGGCCGGAATTTCCGCGGTTTGGCCGGGGGGCTTGGGGTGGGGGGCCCGGTAGGGCGTGAGCGCGGGTCGCACCCGTGGGGCGCGAGCCGGACGGGGCCACTTCGGCGCGCCGGGTTATCGGCGTCCGGCGGACAAACTGGCCGGGGGGACTCGAACGCTCCACCCCGGATTGGCCGTAGCCCCGTTCGTTACGGCAGCTTGCCCGATTCCGTCCCAACGGGTGGCTCGGCCCGCGTTGCAGAATCCGGCGCATTCCACGCCGGAACCGGCCCGGCCGACCCCAGCCTTCGGCGCCGTGAAAAAGGTGTCAGGATTATTTTTGCGCGTGCGCGATCGTGGTCCCGCCACCTTTTTTTCCGCTTTGGGGAACATAGGCTGTCAGGACGGTCAGGATGGTCTTCCTGGTTGCTTGAAGATCGCCCGGATGACCTCTTCCGCGATGCCGGATGCCGGATTTTGTTGTTTATCCTCGATTCTCACGTGGGCGTGCGGTACAGTTGAGCAAGCAGGCCGACAGGCCGTACCGGCCGTGAACGGGTCGCCGAGGAGACGCGTTCGAAACCCGCATGCAAGCACCACACAGAAGACGGAGAGGGAGAGACGGGAGAGGAATTGTTTCCGCCAAACCAGGCGTGCCGACCGCCGCACCGGACGTCCCGGCACACAGCGGTCAAACCCGAGCGAACAAACAAGGGAGAGAAAAGATGCCGAGAGATTGTAAAGCAAGCAGGATGCCCGCGCGCACGTTCGCGCCCGCACTGGCCCTGGTGGCGCTTCTCGCCGCCACCGCGACGGCGGACGTCGTTCCGATCGACCCGTTTGTCGGCGATCACACCGATACGTTCAACCGCTTCTCGAGCACCCAGGCGGTCCAGACGCTTCCCGTCTTTGACGACACGGCCACGTTGAATAACCTGACGTCCGGGGGGGCCATCAAAGTCGAGCTGGGCTCGTCGCTCTCCGGCGACCTTGTGCTGCCGCGTTCCGGTTGGATGGCCGGGCAGCTTGGAATCGGTCAATGGCTGTTCGATCAGCCGGCCGTCCGGTTTGGGGGCTACTTCGAGAACAATAGCGGCCAGGACGACGCCACGGTCGAGTTCTTCGACGACCAGGGAGCGCTTCTCGCAACCGTCACCGCGAGCATTCCCGTGGACGGCGGAACCTGGGTCTGGAACGGATGGGAGTCGGATGTGCCCTTTCACGAGGTCAAGGTCACCGGCAACGGGCTCTTGAACGGGTTCATCTGGTACGAGGACATGGAGGTGACGTACGTGCCGGAACCTGGCTCGGCCCTGTTGCTCATCGTCGCGGCCGCCATCCGACCGCGCCGGTTCTGATCGGGGCGGAAATAGGATGATTTTCTTGCAGCGCCAGGATGTACGACGCGCCGAGCAGCATTCGTCGCACTGGTTCGTCTTCCTGGGCAACAACTCAAGAAAATCATCCTTTTTCTCCCCCGTCAACATGTGGTTGCGATCAGCATGCGGTTGAGCTGACAAGATTCGTGGCGAGGTAACTTACAGCCACGAATACGCTCGCAACCGCGTTTGGGCGATCTTAATGTGTTCCGCTTTGAACATGCGACGTTTACGATCATTCCAAGCATGAATCAATCGTACCGCTGTCTCTGGATGATCACGAGCAGCCTCGTCTTCCTGCGTTGCCACCCAGTGCACACTCGCGAGCAACTCCATTCCATAAGGAGTCTCAAAACCACTGATGAGTTCTTGCAGACGGTCAAACCGCTTATGGGTATCCGCCCGCTTCTCCAAGGCCGATTCCGCGCTCCTAATGGCACTCTCCGTGTATTCGATCACCTTGCCGGGCGCCTCGCGTCCGTCCCCGTATCCCGTAATAAAGTGCCCTTCGATACGCTCCAATACGTGATGCAGATTCTGCGCGTACGGGCCGTATACGCCCTTTACGTACTTCAACTTGAGCGGTTCCCCGGCCTCCTGCATAAAGTACATTAGCTTGTGGATTTCCAGTAGTGTAATCGAGTCGTCCATCAGTGGCTCAAGATAGCGCTTCATGAGGATAAGCAAAGCGGCACGCCCCGGCGTCATGGCCGGTCGCCCGGTCCGCGTCTTCATCTTCTCTGCCGCGGGTGGTCCTGTAGGCTCGTAGACGAGCACCTCGACATCTGGGATGGCACCGAGAGCCCGCTCGATTTTGAGATAAACGTGGTTCCAATCCAGCCCACCGAGCCCACACCCCAGTGGTGGCAGCGCAATCGACTCGATTCCGAGTCGTCGAATCACCTGTGCTAAATCGTCAAGACCCTGCTCGATATGCTCGTATCGCGATTTGCCGCGCCAGTGCTCCTTCGTGGGGAAGTTGATTATATAGCGGGGGTTCTGCAGCCCGCCGAGGTCGCACACGAACATTGTGCCAACTTGAACTTCACCGCGATCACATGCTCTCTTGTAGACGCGGAAATTCTCTGGGAACGATCGCTTGAACTGTAATGCGACGCCGCGACCCATAACGCCTACGGTGTTTACGGTATTGACCAGTGCTTGGACATCAGCACGGAGCAGGTCACCCTTGACTTTGCGGATCATCGCCGGACTCCTCTTTCTGGCGCCCACCTGATCAGTAGTACCAGTCGCGGTGCACGCGCACGGAAGGTCGGTGACTCGCGGTCGCCAGTGCTGCCCGCGCGATGGCTGCGACAGACTCATCGATGACGCCGACCTCGTGCAACGCGTCCCATGGAACGAAGTCATGGACCAAGAATTCTGCCTGCTTCCGGTTCTTCACCGCCGGATCGCGCCAATCTCGCGCAAAGATTGCGTCCCAGTCGAGGATGTCGTCCATTTGCGATACGTCAGCGCAGAACTCCGTGTAAAACGCCCCGGCGTTTCCATCCGAATACGCCCAAGGCCGGTCGGCAGCGGCCTCGATGGCCGCCTCAACCGTCGACACCAGATGCACTATTTCGTGTTGACCGCCGCGGTACTTCAGGTCTGTATGCCGGCGATCGATCACGAATAGCATCACCGATCGCGGACAGAAGTAGAATGGCACGTAGTCCCCGGCTTTCGTTCCTGGATGACAGTTGATATCGATCTCCTCCAGCCGGCGCCGCTTGATGTGGTCGAAGCCAATTACGGTATTCGCGCCCTGCTGCTGCGCCCGTCGATCGGACCACAACCCACCGACCTCAATGATGCCGGGCAGGTTGTTGACGTGCGTGATGTGGTAGATCGGCGTCGACATCCTACCATTATTCTAACTGCTTTGCGCTGTGCTCGCCATTGCGCCAGCGAGGAGGGCCACCACCTGCGCCGATGCTCCGGTCTTCACATCTTCGGGCCCGACTGGCAGGAACCGAACATCATACCCGGCGTAAAGAGGCGACGCGTAAAGAAGCGTTGGGATGATTCTTGCGCATGCTCAATACTCATCCCGACGCGCGACCCCCTTTTCCTCTCGACACCTTTTTGCTCTTCGCCTTCGACTTGGGCTTGCGCGGGGCGGGGATGATTTCGACTAGGTCACCAAACGCAACATCGAGCGCGACGCAGATCTTCTCAAGCGTGGCGACTGTCGCGTTATAACCGAGACGCTTGCCAATGACCTCCAGTGTGCCCTTGGCAATACCGGTGCGCTCGGCCAGAATTCGGTACGTCATACGCTCCCCGGTCCGACGTTTGTACGCCTGCATCGCTTCTCGGAGCTTTATCGCAACCATGTTGTGGGTTCCACAACCCCGGAAATGGGCTCGACAATCCCTTTTTACCTTGACTGCCCGTCAAACTCGTGCTATCCTACTGGTAGACTCGAGTGTTGGCTATAGGAGACTCATAGCTTACTGTCGGGTTACTAGTTGGATTTATCTCAGCAGGCAACCGTCAATCCTCAGTCCCAACGGTGCAGCCGTGCGGCGCCGCCGTTGCGACATTCGATCCGGCTGAGGTAACCTCGCCCGGGACAGTGTCCGCGTATTTACTGCGGGCGCTGCCCGGTGCGCGGGGTCGTGCGGATTGACTTGACGGTTGCCCGCGGCCCTTAGCGCATCGGGTGGCGCCCGTTTCCTTTTTGGTGCCATCAGCTATTGCGATCCGATGCCGGCCACTTGGTTGACGACTGCGGCCGGGGCTCGTGCGCGCGGCGGATCGGGCGAGGCGGGGTTCGCTTGTCGGGGCCGGTGTAGGCGGCGGTTGTTGGACGCGACGCCTGCCGGGGGAGGGGATTTGGCGCGGGGGATGATGGGGCATTCTGACTGTCGGGGCGTGATCTCGGGGCGGTGGATGGCGGGCATGGCCCGTCCTACGCACGAGAGGGACACGAACATGTTGGAACCCATCATCTGGCACGAGGATGGCGAGGTCAGGCAGGTCGATCAACTCGTCCAGTTCAGCGATCGGCTGCCGAACGTATTCCGCCAACGCATGGAACAACTCGAAGCGGTGCACCGGTGGCTGGCCGGCTATTTCCACGCCGTCGCTATCCTGCTCCAGATCCCCGGGGCGGCGGAGTACCGCTGCACCGACGACGAACGAACCGACTTCTGGGACTTCATCTGGACCCACGACACCGATGTTCCCCTGACGCTACTCGCCGAAACGTTGGACCGCCTCGATGCCGCGGACCTGATTACCCAGGTGCCCGGGGGTGACGACTATCACCCCCGCAAACTGCCGGACGAAGTGCATCTGCGACTGGCCATGCTGGACCGCAACGAGTTGCTGAACGTCGTGGCCGAGTGCCTCGACCGGCTGCTGGTCGTGCCGGAGCTGGAAGTCGAGGCCGAACTCTATGGGATCGAAGGGATGGGCGGGATGGGCGGGATGGGTGCGCCGCCGCGGCGCCGGTGGTGGCCATTCGGCAAGGCGGCGAGTCGCCGCACGGCGCGGGAAGGCGGCCCAACGCGGAAGGACAGTCGGCCCCGGGAAAGTGGCCGGAGACGGGAGGGCCGAACGTCATGAGTGGCAACCCAACGCAAGGCGGTGACGGCAACAGTGTCAACGGCAACGGCAGCAGCGGTGGCGGCAACGGCGTCAATGGCAGCGGCTTCTACGCCTGCGGTGCCAACGCCAACGGTGTCAGCGACGACCGCGGCAACGGCGTCAACATTAACGGCGTTCGCGGCAATGCCGTTGACGGCAATCGCAGCAAGGTCAACGGCGTGTACGGCAGCGGCGGCATCGGCGGCATCGGCTTCAACGTCAACGGCGTCGAACCGCGGGAAACGGACCATGCACCGCCGCCGTGCTTTTTGCTGGCCGCGTTGCTGCCGGACTTGCAACCGCACGCCGAACTCGACCTGCGAACGCTGGCCTACCATCTCCAGCAGTCCGACGCGACGGCGGCCGACGGGTACTGCCACGCGGCGATCAACGAGGCCCGCTCGTTCCTGGAAGCCCTGGTGGTCAACGTCGTGCACGCGGTTCAGCGGGACGCCCGGGACCGCGGCGCGGACGACGCGGTCTCCAATGGCGCCAGCAACGGTGCCCGTAACGGCGCTCGCAACGGGGCCCGCGACGGCGCACCGAACGGCACCGCGTTTCGCAACTATCGCCGCTATCTGCGGGACGCCGGTCTGATCGACGCCGAGGAAAACGAATTGCTTCGATTCGTGTACAGCGTGGCCAGCGCGAAGGGCAGCCACCACGGCGTGACCGACGAGGCGTGGACGCGTCTGGCGAGGCGAATCGTCTTCTCGGCCGGTCAATACGTGGTACAGCGCTACGCGGCGTGGAAACGCAGCGGTCGGGACGTCGCGTCGCCGGCCGACCCGCCAAGTCCGCCGCCGCGCCGGCGTTGGCTGCCGCGCCTGATTGGCACGGGTCGCCGCACGATCTGATCCTGCGACAACCCGTGTCCGCATCCGCGACACCCAATGCGTATTCGGCGATGGAAGGTTGTATCGAGGGCAACAATCGGATGCGATGCCATCAGTCGGCAACCGGCATAGGTTTACCTCGCTTGCCTAGAGTGGACGAGAGATCGTTAGCCTATTCTGTTGGTCCGCCGCTCCAGAAGATCACCCAACATCCGTTACGCCACGAAGGCGTTCCGAGGTGAGGATTCCTTGATTCTTGGCGCCGAAGAATTACAATAGCAGTGCAGCGAACGGGACCGAATGACGGGCCAACTAACGCGATAAGAGAGGCCGAGAAAGCGAGAGCGCTGTCCATATGCGTGAAGCGCGACGGCTACATCGCGAACATCTGTCACCCGGATGCACGGAGCCGACCTGAGTGGGGGGTTCATCGCCAGTTCGGATAGGCGAGCGGGCGCCGTAGTGGCGTAGCTGACGGGAGGAGCACACTGCTCTGACCAGGGGTCCGAGACGTAGGGTGTGCACGGCAGGATTCCTCCTCAGGGGAGATTGCCCCCCACCGGACTTCTGAGAAGTGGACGCAGTCATGCGGGCGATTGGGCCAAGTCTGAAGTCCGTTTGTCGCAATGTCCTCCATGGCGAATTCAGGTACCCCCTGTACGCCTCGTTTAAGGTCACCAATCTTTGCGGGCGGCGGTGCGACTATTGCAATGTTTGGCGCCGAATGAATCCCGACCGCCTTTCGACGGCCGACTGCTGCCAGATCATCGGCAATCTTGCGGATTCAGGGATTTACGCCGTCGCGTTCGAGGGGGGCGAGCCGTTCCTTCGGAAGGATATACTGGAGATCGCCCGCTACGCTCGCCAACGCCTGCCGAACACCACGCTGTGCACCAGTTTGGAGAGGATGGACTTCCCGCTCGAGGAGGCCAGCCAGGTCCTGGACAACCTGCACATCAGCATCGACGACGAGCACGGCAACACGGAAATGTACGAGCGTTTGCCTGGGATCCGTCGTCGGATCTCCGGCGCCGTCGCCACGGTCCAGATCGTCGTGCGGGATTGCGACATGGTCGATCTGCCGCGGAAAGTGGCGTTGATCGCTCGGGCCGGCTTTAAAGCCGTGGTGATGCCCGCCGCCCGCCTGCCGGGCACGCCGAGGTTCTATCCGGATCCGAAGCGCTTTGCGGACCTGGTGTTACGTTTGAAACGGCAGCATCCCCGTACGGTCATAACGCCCCGTGGGTTCGTGGAGGCGATCCAGCAGCCCCACGGTTGCACGCCGGCGTCGATCATCGTGGATGCCGACGGCTCCCTGTTCTATCCGTGTCGGACAACCATGAACCGGACGGTCAACTTGGTTTCTGATTCGCTGCGCGAGTATCTCAACTCCACGCACGCGGCCATGCTGAGGAGTCGCATGCACGAGTGTGGCCAGCGGTGCGGGTGGTACCAGTACTTCGCGACGTCGTCGTTCGCGGCACCGATATCGCATCCGATTCGCTGCGCCCGGGCGCTCCGACCGTACTGGCGGCATCTGTTTGAGCCGTTCCGGAGCGTGCGGGTTGACACGGCGCGGGCCCAAGCGTGAGGGGAGACGATGGTAGTCTCGGAGCACCTGCTTACGGCGGCGGCCTTCCTGGGCGGCCGGGCCAAAGTGTGCCTGGCAACGATAACGCAGGTCTGCAACGGGCGTTGCGCATTCTGCGGGATCTGGCGGCAGCCTGAGCCGCAGCACGCGCCGTTCGGGGGGCTTTGCCGTAGCCTCGACAGGCTTCGGGAGTTGGGGTTCCGCTTCGTCCAGTTCACGGGGGGCGAGCCGCTACTGCACCCGGACCTGGTTGCGAGCGTGCGGCATGCCCACGCGCTGGGCATGTTCGTCAACGTCGTCACGAACGGCAGCTTGCTGAGCGAAGGGAAGGTGGACCTGCTAGCGGCCGCCGGGCTGGGATTACTTGCCGTCTCCGTCGACCATCCCGATCCAGCCGAGCACGCCAACATCCGCGGGATTCCCGGTCTTTGGCACCGCATCGAAGTGGGAGTCCGTCACGCGCGTCGGGCGGGTCTGCCGGCTCTGGCCTCGACCGCGATCACGCGCCGGAACGCGTCGGTCCTGCCTGAGCTGGTTCGCCGTGCGGAGCGTACGGGGTTCGCTGGGGTGGCGTTTACGTACCCCACGCCGACGACGAACTCGATCTACCCGATGGGCCGGGGCGGCGAGCAGCTCGACATCCCGCCCCCGATGCTCAGGCGGTCGCTACAGGCGCTGCTGGCGCTCAAACACAATGGACACGGCATTTACAACTCGAGTACGGGCCTGCGGGAACTGCTGAATCGCCTGGAGGGCAAGCCCGGCCGCTTCCCCTGCCGGGCGGGGGAGTTGGTATTTTTCCTCGACCATCGTCTGAACCTGAACCGCTGCATGGTGCTGGAGGAGACGTACGGTCCGGCCACCGAGGTACGGGAGGACGACATTTCGATCCGGCGAGAATGCGATCACTGCTCGATGATGTGCTTCCGGGAGCCGAGCGTTCTTTTTGGCGGCTTGCCCGCGCTGGGGGCCAACGTCGAGCACGCGATGCTCGCATTGCGAATGGCCTTTGTCCGATGAGGAAGATCCTGTACAAGGTGCTGAACTGGGGGTTGGGTCATTACATGCGGTCGCTGCCGATCCTTCGGGAGCTCGTCGGCCGGGGCCACGAGGTGACGGTGGCCTCCTCCGGGCGGATCGTCGACGTTGTCCGGCTCGAATTGGGTGACGCGGTCCGCGTCGTCGAGGCGCCCGACATCAACTCCACCTGGGGGCGCGAGTGCCACTGGATCCTACTGCTCCCCAAGCTCTGGCTCCTGCCGGACACCTTGTATCGGCTGCGTCTGGAGAAGCGATGGGTGGCCCAGCAGGTCCGCCGGGAGGGCTACGACCTCGTGTTATCCGATTCGTGCTTCGGCGCGGCCTGCCCCGATGTGCCGAGCTACCTCCTGGGCCACCACCTACGCGTCTACTGGTTCCTCCGCTACGAGTGGCTGGCGCGAATGAACGAGTGGGCGCTCAGCCATTTCATCAATGCGTTCGATAAGATCCTGGTGCCGGACTACGACGGCGAGGACAACCTGGCCGGGTCGCTTGCCCACGGCTTCAAGACCATCGACGCGACGAAGATCCGCTACATCGGAATCCTCAGTGACTTCCAGCGAATCGACTGCGAGCAGGACATCGACGTCCTGTTCTCCATCTCCGGCGCCGAGCCGCAACGGACGGTGTTCAGAAACTCGGTCATGTCGGCGCTGGACCGCCTGGAGGGGAAGATCGCCGTGACCTGCGGCCGGCCCGAGATGGCAGGCAGCCTGGGGGGGCGGTCGCGGAACGTGGAGGTCTACGAGTTCCTTACCAAGCCCGGCCGCGATGAGCTGATGAACCGGGCGCGCACGGTGGTCTCCCGCGCCGGCTACAGCACCATCATGGACCTCGCCCAACTTGGCAAGAGGGCGTTGCTGATTCCGCAGCGCAACCAGACGGAGCAGGAATACCTCGCCTGCTACCATCGAGAGCGTGGCAACTACCATACGGTGGACTTATTGAAGCAGGTCGATTGGGAGCAGGACATCATGAAGGCCCGGGAGTACGGCGGACTAAGCGGGCCGCGTTACGACACGGCCCAGTCCGTGGCCCGATTGATGCATCACATGGAGCTTGCATGAACAGGGGATGGACATCGCTGTGGCGCGTGGTGGCGGCGGCGGCTTCGGTCGCCGGGGCGCGTGCGACCCGGTACCGGACCACTCCTCGCCCGTTGCTGATGGTCCTGGAATTGACGGACGTCTGCAACCTGCGCTGCTCCTTTTGCACGTTCCGAAGGGATAGACCCAGCGACGACTTGCTGACGCTGGAGGAACTTCGACGGCTTTTTAAGGACGCAGTTGGGATCGGGCTGGCGGCGGTCAGCATCACCGGCGGTGGCGAGCCCATGCTCCATCCGCATTTCGCGGAGGTGGTGCGGATGGCCGCCCGGGCCGGGCTCGTCGTCGCTGTAACGACGAATGGCACGCTCATCCGCGAGCGCAATTTGAGCTCGTTCGCCCCGTGCGACGTTGTGGTCATGTCACTTGACTCGCTGGGTGCGAACCGCATGGCGAATCACGCCGGCCCCGCGATCCGCGATCGTGTCTTGGGTGGTCTCCGACTGCTTCGGGCGGCGTATCCGCGCCTGCGCCTTTACGTGCAGATGGTCATCGACGAGAACAACTGGCGTGAAGTGCCGCAATTCAACCGGTTCTTCCACGCTCGAGGCGTCGAGACGCTCTTTCAGCCGCGCTACCAGCACCGGATCGACATTGACCGCAAGCGGTGGGCGGAGATCGCGGCCGGAATTCGATATCGTGACCCACTGACGCGGCTACTGTTCGGTCGGTACAACCGGGCGATTCCGGATGTCGCGGCCGGCACGAAGCAGCCGGCGTGTCTGGCACTGACGAGCACGTTCGTCGTCCGGCCGAACGGCCGCGTCACGGCGTGCCACCTCGCCGATTACGCCGAGGCAAACATACGGCGAGAACCGCTCAGCCGGATCTGGCCGCGCCTGGCCGCCCCCCGGCGGTACATCGACGGTCCGAATCGACCGTGCCGTTGCGGCGACACCGCCTATATCCCGTACGGCGAGCTGTTCTTCGCGCTGGCTCCCCATCGGCGGGCGAACGGGGTTTCGGTGACGCCGTTGACAACGGCGGCGGCGGTCCGGCCTAGCATGGATACTCCCCGTGATCCGGGGTCGCTCAATGCGGATACGCGGGCTGCCGGGGAGGTTGCCGGCCAGTGACCTGACGGTCCGTCAGAGATACAGCCATGATCTGGAGACACAGCATTCCCGGGTTGCGCGAATTGGCTCGACGGCTCGGGCGCCCATAGAATAGGTTGTCTACCAGTTGACTTAACGAGACCAGTCGCTACGGCGGCGCCGAATCCTGTCCCTAACTGCCGGAGCATACCGTGAACAACGAGGAATCATCCGACACGAACGCCGGGCGGGTGGAAGGCGGCCCGCCAGATCCAGAAATCTCCGTCTGTCCGCAGTCTGTTGATGCAGAGGGTGGCGCCGGCGCCCCGGGGCCGCAAGACGCCGGGGATGGCGGCGCCGAGCCGAAAAGCCCGGACCGCACCGACCGGGCAACCGACGATTTTCTCAAGCGCTTGGACAACATCGTCCGCGAATTCGACCGCGAGGCTGATTACCTGGAAGGCGAAATGAGGGAGGCCGTGTCTTGGATGCGAAAGGCCGATCGCCGGTCAGTCCCTCGCGGCCGGACGGACTCTCGACGACCCCGGAAGGCGCAGTCCGCGGCGGAACCCTTGGCCACGCTGTTGGGGGGGCCGGGCGGGGGCAAAGACCGGGAGGCCTTCTGGGAGGAGTACCAGCGACGCTACCCCCACCTGATGAAGCTGCTGACAGACTGGCCCCGCGCAGGCTGGCGGGCAAAGGTGGGGATGGTCGCGCTGATCATCGAGGTGCTCTCCGAGCATTTCGATGAATGGGGCAAGGGTCCGTTCCGAGGCGTCCGGCAGCCGCCGGAGAAGTCCAGGGGATGACGGCCCGCCCTGACGGTGGACCTGTGGGCCTCCCGCGGGGACGTCGTCGACCCTTCGGACAGGAGCATGGAGCGAACGCCGGTGAGGGCAGAACCCCCGACGAGGGAACAGGTGAGTCAGTCCGCGCGTGGCCTGACGCTGGTGACGGGCGGGACGGGATTTATCGGTCGGCACGTGGTGGGCGCACTGCTTGCCTCGGGACGGCGCGTTCGGTTGGTCACTCGCCGGCGCGAGCTTCCGTCGGTCTGGCGGAACCGGGGCATCGAGGTCGTGCCCGGCGACGTCCGCGATGCCAGTATTCTCCGCGAGTGCTTGGACGGTGTGGAGGTGGTATACGCACTGGCCGGGCACAACGAAATCTGGGCGAGGCGGCCGGCCCTGTTCTACGAGACCAACCGCGACGCCGTCTCGCTGTTGATGCAGGAGGCCTCCCGATGCCGCCACCTGCGGCGCATCCTGTACGCCAGTTCGTCGGCTGCGCTGGGGGCAGCCCCGGCGGGCGAGATGGGAACGGAATCGACTCGATTCAACTTCTGGCGCACGCGCGACGACTACACGATCTCCAAGTACCTCGGCGAGCTGGAAGCCCTCCGTGCGGCGGCCGACGGCTTGCCCGTGGTGGTTCTGAACCCGACGCTCGTCGTGGGCCCGGGCGACGAACGCCCGACGCCCATCGGGCGGTTTTTCTGTTCGCTGGCCGCCGGCCGTATTCCGTTCGCGGTGGATTCCTCGCTTAACCTCGTGGATGTGCGGGACGTAGCCGAGGCGTTCCTGGCCGCGGAAGCCAAAGGCCGAATCGGCCAGCGATACGTCATCGGCGGGCACAACTTCGACACCCCAACGCTGATCGGCATGATCGCAGGATTGGCCGAGCGGCTCTTCGGTCGTCGCGTGCGTGTGCGGCTCGTGCCCACGCGCCTGGCGCTGCCGGCCGTCTGGTGCGCCGAGAAAATCATGGCTCATCTCCTGCGCAGAACACCCCTCGCCACCTGCGCCAACCTGCGCCTCAGCCGATACAACCTGCGCTACGACAACACCCGGGCGCGGCATGAGCTTACCTGGACACCTCGGGATGCCGAGGAGACACTCGTCGATGCGCTGCGATGGTTCGCCGAGAACGCGATGATCAAGGGCTTGCCCGCGGCCGATACGCGAATCGGCGCGGCCATGTGAGGCCCGTGTTCACACAGGGCCGGCGGAATGGTACCGGCCACGCCGCGGAGGAATCCCAAACCGCTGCCGCAGGCGCTCCACGGACTCGGTCCAGCACGCGCGGTAATTCCATTGCGTCAGGTCGCGATTGACGCATCGGCCGCGTGTGTAAGCCTGCCACAGCTCGTCGATCGACGCGGCGTTAACGGTCACGGGAACGCCTCGCTGCAACGGAATCGCCCACTCGAACTGCATCACGGCGCCGATGAGGGACAACCATCCGACGGCGGAGAAACCCGCGGTGAAGGCCGCCAGCTCCAACTCGCCCTGCGGCGTCGGCGGATAGTCCGCCAGTAGCCGCAGCACGTCGTGATAGGCGTACCACTCCGGCACGGTAGACCGCCCTTCGCCTGGGGGGTCGATGCCTTGTGTCCGGCAGTACTGGCAGTATGC
Source organism: uncultured Phycisphaeraceae bacterium (assembly GCA_964495075.1). Lineage (GTDB taxonomy): Bacteria > Planctomycetota > Phycisphaerae > UBA1845 > UBA1845 > JAFGJQ01. The sequence goes on along the minus strand of CAZBUJ010000029.1, from coordinate 13,481 downwards.
GTGTCCGAGCGTACCGGGTGCCAGCGTCTCGAGTTGCTCAAGCAACGAGCCGGTTCGCTCGCGCTGGGCGATGGCCTCGTTCAGAACGCGTTCGGGAAGCAGCCCCGGCAGCGTATCGCGCATCCAGGACAGCACCCACATTCTCACTATCGTTGCCGGGTTCGACATGTCTCCCGTGCCCCCGATCTCACACGACCTGCGGGCCAGCCTCGCGGGACGTGTGTTTGCGGATGGCGGCGTTCCTCTCCCCCTGTCCCATGGAGTAGGCCATCATGGCCAGCTCCTGGGGCCAGGATGCATTTGCAACACCTCCGAGGCGGCTGATCGCCGACCGCATCGAGTAAAACTCACGCGAGACGCGACTGTAGCCCTCGTGGAGCTGCTCCGGGGTCATCTTCTTCGGTCGGTAGAGCACGTCGTTGAACGCGTGCGGCTCGAGCCACCAGGTTTCTCGGATGAGTCGACCTTCCTTCTTCAGCCGCTCGTACATCTGCGTGCCCGGGTACGGCGTCAGGACGGCAAAGGACGCTGCCTTGATGTCGGACGTCTCGAGGAATTCGAGAGTGCGGTCGAAGACGCTCGGGTCGTCGCCGTCCAGGCCGAAGACGAAACTCCCGGTGGTCAGGATGCCCGCGTCATGGATGCGCCGGATCGCTTCACGGTACCGGCCCGGTGAGTTCTGGCGCTTGCCCGCGGAGGTGATGCTTTCATCCGCCACGGATTCCAGGCCCAGCAGGATCCCCGAGCAGCCGCTCGCCTTCAGGGCGCGCAGGAGCCGCGCGTTCCACGCGACGTTGATCGAGCCGCTGCCGAACCACTTCTTGCGCAGCGGGGCGATCGCCTCGGCCAGCTCAAACGCATACTTCAGGTTTCCGTTGACATTGTCGTCCACGAACTGCGCGTAGCGGAACGTCAGCCCCTCCATTTCCCGTACGACGTCCTCCACCGGCCGGAAACGGTATCGGGGGCCGCTCAACGCCGGAACCGAGCAGAACTCGCAGTCGAACGGGCAGCCGCGCGAGAACTGAACCTGGTCCACGCGAAGGTAGTTCTCCTCGTTCAGCAGGTCCCGCCGGGGCAGCGGCAGGTTTCGCAGGTCATGTGAAAACCCGGCGTCGTATCGCCGCTTGAGTCGCCCGCACCGGAAGTCCTCGATGAGCGTGCCCCAGACGGGCTCCGCTTCGCCGACAACGACACTGTCGGCATGCAGAAGACCCTCGTCCGGAAGGACAGAGGGGTGGCCGCCGCCCAGCACGACCGGGACTCTCTGCGAACGGAACTGGTCGGCAATCCGATACGCTCGCCGAGCGACGCTGGTCAGGATCGTAATGCCGACCAGGTCGGGCCTGGATGAGAAATCGATCTCTTCGAAGTTCTCGTCCACGATGCGAACGTCGACGTCCTCCGGCGTCAACGCCGCCACCTGCGGAAGGGTCAGTCGCGGCGTGATGAGTATCCGCTCAAAGATGCCCCCGTACGGCACAAACGTCGTTACGTCCGTGTATTCGCTTCGTGGTTCGACAAGCAGTAATCTCATCGCTGATTCTCCTTGTGTCATCACGAGTTGATCGGTGGCCCGGGCCCAGCCCGTCGGGGCATCGCGACGGTAATCGACGCTATATTGTACCCCGCCCCTCGTCGAACACCAGCGGCGTACGGGCCGTCCGGATCGGAGCCCGGCCCTAACGCGGGCGCGTCCGGGAAGCCAACACCAGCCAGATCGCCGCCGCCAGCGCCAAAGCGGCGGCACCGGGTAGCCAGGGGGCACCCCACTCGGAACCCACTCCGGCGGCGGTCAGAGCGACGTAAAGAGCCAGGGCCACCAGACCGCCGACCAGGCCCTCCCGCACCGTCTGACGCAGGCGGCGCTTCTCCGCTCGCAGCCGCGCAATCTCGCCGGGCTCTTCGTAATACCACTGCCGCGCCCGCTCGAGGACTCTGGGGGCGATGACTGGGATGCGACGCCAAAGATCCCAGTATTGCTGGGCGGTCGTGCTTACATCCCGCGTGATCCGCTCCGGCGCGTACCGTCGTTGGACCTCCTCCTCAAACATCGGGCCCCAGATCACGCGCCAGTCGAAGCCCGGCATGAGTTGTCGGCCCACGCCGTCCAGCGTGGCCAGCGACTTGTTGAAGTACAGCAGGAACGGCGGGATGTGGATCTGATGACGATGCAGAAGCGCGGTAAAGTACTCCGCTACTTCGCGGTACGAAAACGTCCTGGACGCCATGTCCTCGAACATCATGAGGTACTCTTTGAGGTCTGATCGCAACGCCAATTCGTCGATCGGACGGCGCGGCGTTCCGAGCGTCATCAAAGTCTGTGTCAGGAGCGAGGTGTCCTGAAGAACGATCGCGCGCACCCAGTCCGTCAGCGCCTCCATGACGGACTCATCAAAGATGCCGACTATCCCAAAGTCCACCATCCCGAGTCTATCGTCGGGCAGAAACAGGAAGTTTCCCGGGTGCGGGTCGGCCTGGTAGAACCCGTATCGGAAGAACTGATTGAAGAAGCTGCGTCCCAGGGCGTTACCGAGGCGAACTAAGTCCAGCCCTTGCGCTGCGGGCTTGTCGAGGTCTTTGAGTTTGACCCCGGCCAGGTACTCCATGACGAGTACGTGGGTAGAGGTGAGTTCGAAGATGACCGCCGGAACGCGGATGTCCGGATCCTGCTCGAACAGCCGCCGCGCCCGCTCCTGATTCCGGGCTTCGACCAGGAAGTTCACCTCCCGTTCCAGCGTTCTGGCAAAGACGTCGATCATCCCCCTCAAATCAACGGTCGAGTCGGCCCGACGGAACCGCGGCAGTATGCCGGCGATCCACCGCAGGGCGGCGATGTCCAGCGCCAAACGATGGCGGATATCAGGCCGCTGGACCTTGACCGCCACCCGCTGCCCGGTTGCCTTCAGGACCGCCACGTGAACTTGAGCGATGGAAGCGGCCGACAGCGGCCTGAAATCGAAAGACTCGAACGTGTCCTCGATGGGTCCGGGCAGCCACGACTCGAGCACCCGTTTCACCACCTCCGGCGTCAAAGGAGGCATGTCGTCCTGGAGGACGCTCAGCTTCTCCGCGATGTCCGGCGGCACAAAGTCCGGCCGGACGCTCATCCACTGGCCGAACTTCACGAACGCCCCGCCTAGCGCGACCAGGCACTTCAGCACCCGGTCACCCCGGGCGGGACTGCGGAAGCCCTTCGTCCGGACATACAGGTGCGCGAGGCGCCAGCCGATCACGAACGCCCGCCACACGGCCCATGGTCCGAACCAGCCCGCGAGTGGCGTCATGGCGAGACTCCGCTCCGCCTGGAACGCTGGCAAGGCGCTGTGGACTCAACGCCCACGGCGCAGCGAGCCGACCGTCCGCGGGAACCGGCGGCAGGTCGTGGTCCAGGGGGTCTGGGCGGTGTCACGCGGGCGATGCGCCGCATTGGGCGGGATTCGGCCCACTGTTCGTATCCTCTTCTTCGGCTGCTGTCGTCCGTGCTGTCTTGCCAGCTCCTGGCAGCACGTTCAGGGAAAGCACGATCCGCCTGGCTTCTGGGCCGACCACGCGAACGACAGACTCGTAGCGCTCGCTGGAGAAGAACTCCGGCGTCACGTCCACGGCCACCTTAACCTGCACCTCGGAATGAGGCGGGACCCACGGGCAACGCGGCAGGAAGCTGATTCGGTCGGCGGACACGACGTGCCCTGCCGTAGACACCAGATTCTCGCACTCAAAGCGGATTTCGGCTGGGGAATCGCTGCTGTTGGTCAGCGCGAATGCCGCCAGCGCGACCTCCCCCTGGCGTGCCCTGAGCAATACCTCCGCTCCTGGCCCGTGGCTGCCATCGGGTTGGGCCTGCTCGTCAGGGCGCGTGACACCCAGCGCCCGCTCCAACGCGGTGACAAACTCGTTGACGAAAGCGAGACCGTGATTCGTCAGAAGCGAGTAGTAGGTCAGGTTCAGGCGACGCCACCGGGCGATGAATTCCTCAGGCGGGATCCTCTCGCCGCTCGCGCCTCTCCGCATCTCGCCGCTGAGATCACATAGCGAATAATACAGGCGATTGCCAAGCCGCGCGGCGTCCTGGAAACTCCGATTCAGCAGACACCTGATCTGTTCGGCCTCGTTTGATGGTTCGCCGGTCATGGTCACGATCTCCTATCGTCGGTACTCTGACGCCTTCCTGCGGTCACCGGCATTGTAGACAAGGGTCGGCGCGGGAGTCCACTTTGGCGGTGCACTCTCGCCGCCCTGCCCGAATCCGATGGGCGCGGGAATGGACCCCCGGGCGGTCGGACACGAGCCCGACGTGCCTCATGCGTCGAACGCCCGCTCGGCGTCAGCCCTCACGTCTTTGTTCGGTAGCCTGCTGATACTTGTCCGCGGGCCGCCCTTCGTCTTTCCCTTCACACGGCACGGGATGGCAAGGCTCGGTGCACTGAAAGTGGTCATACCAGCGGTGTGCCCGGATCCGCTTCGGCGGCTCACCGTGCTTGACGTGACAGCAGCACTCGGCAACCGGTCGGGCCCGCAGGTGAAGGCAGACGCACTGCTCGTACGCACTGCGTATCAGTACGCGGGCCTCGTAGTCGTTGCCGGGGACGAAATCGTTCTCCACGTCCAGCGTGACTTGAAGGACTACCGATTCCCCCGGCGCCAGATGGGCGCTGGCGGGCGTGACGGATGGAGCCCTGATGGCCTTGCCACATGCATCGACAAACGGCGTCGCCTGGAAGCACATGTCGCGAGCGACGCACCCGGTGTTAGTCACGCGGATCGTTCGGCGGACGCGCTCTCCCGGGCAGACCTCCCAGCAGAATTCGCACACGCAGTAGGGAGGGCACTCCGTCTCCGGAATCTCGCAGGGCACGACGCATTCCAGACTTATGCACGGAATGCTGCGGGCAATCTGCTGGGCCGCGCTGTCCACGAACCGCTGCATCGAATCGATGGCCATGCAGAACAGTCGCGGCTTGAGCGTCAGCAGGTTTCTTACGGCAGCCATACAGTCGGGCTTTTGCGCCAGGGTCGTACATCGAACGTGGCTCATGTTGGCCTCCCGGTTTTCTTGGACGATGAGCCGACCTCCTCGATCTCCAGCGTCAGTCTGGTGTTGTCGAGGAGAAGCAATGCGAGGTACCGCTTGCTCCGATCCAGCTTCGACGGAACGTGAATCTGCAATTCTACCTTACGCGTCTGGCCCGGGGGCAGATCGGGGTCGTCGCAACTGACGTCTACGTTCACGGGCGGACCTTGGGTATTGGCAAGATGCTTGACGAGTCTATTCAGGAACGGCTCGTAGCCTTCTTCCCCCGCCTCGGCCAGCCCGACGACGATGCCTCGATGGACGCGATCCCGATTATCCTCCTCCAGCGGGGCCCCGAGCTTCTCCGGGATCCGATAGGGCACGTTGCCTTCGTTGCGAATGTAGAGATCCGACGTGACCTGCCTGGCCCGTATTCCCTGGATCGAGATCCTGCTGGGCACCAGCCGGACTCGATGGCGGGCTCGCACGTGCACCACAAGCTTCTCTCGCTGCTCGCCGACGTACACGTACCCCTCGTACAAGCCCGGTGGCGTATGGGGGTGGATCTCGCACTGCGCGATGACAGTTGCCCCACTCCGCGGGCGCAGGCGGGCAAGCGTCTGGATTCGCTCCGGCTTGTCGAGGGTCGGTGTCCCGAAATCCAGGTTCCCGACCTTGACGTCGGACACCTTGACCGTCTCAGGCCCCTCGTTGACAACGCGGATCCTGCCGATGCACTTGGGCGGGGACCCCTTCAGGAAGAAGGGGCCTTCGCCGAGGCGCCACGTCACCTCCTGCCGTTGCTCTGACGCATTCGCCATCTGAGGTCCTCACGGAGCACAGCCAGCGCGGGCCGACGGCCTGCCGTCAGCGGCACTGCTCGGTCTCGTGCGCGACGTAATCCTCCACGATGACCATGGACTCCCCGCACGTGGACAGGCTCCAGATCTCGCAGCCGAGCAGCGAGCCCGAGATCTTCATGTTCACCGGGAAGTGCACCCGCGTCGGTCGGATCCCAATCTCCAGTTGGATCGGGGCGAGTTCCCGTAGCCGGATGTTGTCCAACCCCAGGTCCACGTCGGCCCGGATGTTGTCCAGGCCGGCGTCGATCTCCGCCTCGATCTTCGGGATCTTCTGGATGCTTGCATCGGCGGTCACCCGTATGGGCGCCAACTCCCTGATCCGCACATCGTTCAGTCCCGCATCGATCTTCAGGTCATCGACCCCGATCTCGATCTTGGGCAGTCGCGAGACGCCGATCCCGATGTTGTCCAGGCCGGCGTCGACGGCAAGTGATCCCCCGAGACTCAGATCGACGTCCACGTCGAAATCGTCAGGTACGCCCATGATTCACACTCACGCGAAGGCCGGAAATGCGCGCTAGCCGGACCCAAACCCTGCCGAGATTTTATGCCAAGTCGCCATGCTTTTCAATGACAATTTATCCGTGAAGTTCGACGGGTGCCGTGGCGGCGCGCCGGCGAGGGCGCTATATTCGTCGGCAAGGTGCATTGCATGCCTGGGGGGCGGATGCACCGGGTTTGGCCGCGGCGGTCGTCAACGACCGGAGGCCGGCGCTCTCACGTCATCGCCCTGGCGGCAGCGCTGAAGCAAAGGAGTCGTGCTGATGCGAATCTTACGATTACCCGCGCACGCGATCGGATGGTACCGGGACCGCCTGACGCGCATTCGGCATGGGCAAGTGCCGACGTGGGCGACGGCCGAGATCGTCTGCATGTCGTTGTCGCTGCTGGCCTTGGGGCTGCTTTTGGGCCAGTGCGTGCTCCGGGCCGCTGGTGTGACGTGGGCGGGGTGGGTGGATCGGTGGGTCCTACCCGTCATGCTATCCGGGGCGGTCGGCTATCTGACCAATTCCATCGCCGTGACGATGCTGTTCCGGCCGTACGATGCCACCGACCCCCATCCGGCCGGAGCGATGCCTTTCTGGCGACAGGGCTTGATCCCGAAGTACCGTAAAGAGCTCGCGGCGACGGCGGGACGCCAGATGGCCGACCGCCTGCTGACTCCCGAGGTGGTCGCCCGGGAGATCAAGGCCATGGTAGCGGTCGCGCTGGACGACGAAAGCTTCCGCGAACAACTGCGCTTCATCCTCGGTCCGGTCATCCGCGAGAAGCTGCCTGCGATCATCGAAGCGGCGTCGCCGGAGATCATGAGGATTCTCCGAAAGGGGCTGCAGTCCGGGGTGAGCCGCGAGAACCTTGAGGAATTATTCGAGCGGGTCGTCGAGCCGTGGCTGGATGTCGGTGACACAAAGGAGGCACTCGTCGCCGGCATTGTAGAGGTCCTCCAGGAGCGCGTGCCCGAACTGGTCGATCAGTTTCGGACCACGATGGGCCGGGGAGCCCAAGAGAGCCGATGGCGCGAGGTTCTGATTTCCGCGGCGGAGTGGGCCGGCGGGCTGAACTGGCGCGAGGTCCGCGCCGACCTTCGCCAGGAGCTCGCCAGTTCCGAGGTGCGGGCGAGGATTCGCGCGGTCGTCGAGCAGGCGGTGGCCCGCCATCGTGCGGCGGTGGCGTCCTCCGGCGCTCCACCGGTCGTCCGCCATCTGTACGATCAAGCGTCCGACTTCGTCGCCGAGTTCGTGGAGCATGACCTCGTGCAGACGCTGCCGGAGTTCGGGCACGTGATTGCCGACGATCCCAGGCTCTGGTCCTGGCTGGCGAACGAAGCGATGCCTGCCGCCGGACCTGGGATTATGCGCTGGCTCGAGAACGAGGGGCTCTTTGTCACCCGCGAGCACTTCGATGTGGCGGGCCGCGTCGAGGAGGCGATCCTGGAATTGGATGTCCGCGAGTTCCACGAGATGATCAACGACGTCAGCGCGCGGCACCTCGGGGCCATCCAGGTTCTCGGCTACATCCTTGGCCTGATCATTGGTGGCCTGCACGTGCTGGCCTGACCGACGGAGGCCTGGGCACTGATGCGCCGCATCCAGGCGCGAAACTGAACGCCACGTTCGCGACCTTCTGAGCCTGCGCAGGCCCCACCTCGTGCAGCTCCATGCCCACGCGGGTGCGGTCATCGCCCGGACGCCAGGCGTGGACGTTCCTCCGCGGTGCGTGGCGCGATGCCTGTCCAACCGCGTTCTGCGCGTCGTCGCGGGGGATTGCAGCGCGACGCGCGATGAGGAATTCACCCAAACTGACCCCAGGGGGACTCGAACCCGGTGCCCCTCAACCCGACGTAACACCTTGCGATGACAACGCCTTACGCGAGTCAGCGGATCATCGCGATTCTCAAACCAGTACAGATCCCGGTACATTCTGCGAGGATACCGGGCCCGCCGATGCCGCGTTGCGCAGACTCGTTGTGCTTTGGCCGACGTTACCGGCTGCCGTACGAGAACGGGTCATCGCACTGGCCGAGGCGACGACAGAACCAACGTAGTCTCGCCGTTTGGGTCATCGACGCGAAGGCCCGCCACGCGGCGGGCTTTCTCATGCGCCCGAATCGGGCCGGGCCTGTGTGCCGTCGTGGGTCAGGTGGATGTTGTGTCGCCTGCTCAGCGCATTCCCACCCGCACACCGCGGGCCGCGTGTTACGCCGAGGACTGCACCGCCGGAATTGCCGGTTTCCCGCTCCAGGAGACGAGCACAAGCCGTTCCGGGTCTTCAGAAGTCACCCCCGGGTCGTCCAGGCCATTCTCGGGCCCCAGCAGCGCAAATGAGCCCATCGCAGAGGCGCCAAAAACGGCTGAGCCACCGTGTGTGCCCGACGCGATGCCGCCCCTGCGCCAGCCCAGCACCCACAGCCATGCCGACGCGCCTTGGCTGCCGCCGACGCGCCCAAGGCCGGGCTGGGGGGATGCCCAAAAGTGGTGGGACCCGCATGGGGCCCCAACGTCCCTGCCCGCTCTGGTCCTGCTCCAGTTACCGCGAGACGCCCCCGGCTGAGCGATGGTCGGATGTTGTCGTCTGAGGCAGGGGTTCCCCGCATTCCGGACATCGGCCGCTGACGTTGCCGGTGAGGTCGTAGCCGCACTTGCGGCAGTGGCCGGGCGGCCGGCGGCGCCTCAGGTGTTCGAGGATGACGAAGGGAAGGCCCACGAACAGCACGGGCACGAACATAACCATGAACAGCACGTACAACATCCGCGACGCGATTGGCACTCCTGGTTCGAGGAACGCCCGTCTCCACGTAACCCGGTAGATGCTGTAGTTGAACGGGATGTTGATGTAGGGGATGTAGGGCGTGAGTTGACCGACCGTCTCCCCGCAGTTCCTGCAGAAATGCTGCAAAGGAGAATACGGTTGCAGGCACTTCGGGCACACCGGCACGGCGTCGCGGAGGCTCCCGTCATCTCCGTTCAGCGGTTCATCTCGCGCCGCGTCGCTCCCCGATTCGTCATGAGACTGCATCAGACGGCCCTTCCACACTCCGGGCACACGCCCGATTCGTTGCCCGTGAGATTGTACCCGCAGGATTGACAGTGCCCCTTGGACGGGCGGCGGTCGCGGTACCAGAGAAACGCGGTGGGAATGGCGAGGGCAAAAAAGGGCGCGTACAAAGAAACGCACTTCACGGAATAGTACTGGACTGAGTATCGACATGCAGGAGGCAGCCACCAGAGCGTATACTCATCACGCCGGAAACACGTCCACGACCACGGGTCAAAACTGGTATCGTTCCGCTCTAGCCAAAGGGCAAGTTCACCGCACCGGATGGCGAGTGAGTACTGGCCCCGCGCCGTTTCCGGAAAGTATAGTTGTGCGTCGTACAACCGGAGGCGAAAAAGGCGCAGGCGACCAGTACTGTGCCGAGTAGCCCCACCCACTTCAGAATCCGTCGTGTTCGTGAGCGGCGCTTCATCCGATTGACTCACCACACTCGGGGCACCTACCCGATTCGTTGCCGGTGAGGTTATAACCGCACCGCTGACAGTGGCCGCGAGGCGGCCGGCGGTCGGGTCGCCATAGTACAACGGTGGGGATGGCGAGCACGAAGAAGGCGATCCACAAGGGCAAAAACCCTGGCCACCAACCACGATAGATGAAGTTGTTGTGCGGCCAGATTATCCAGTTGGCCGGTGCATGAGATGCACGCCATCCCAGCAGCGGCGGCGTCCCATAGTTGGCTCGTATGTTTAGTCCCCCGCATTGAAGCGAGTAAAGGGTCTTAGCTGTGCCCAACTCGATCCAGAACGAAATGCTCACGAACCACGCGACCAGAATGACAAGGGATCCCACCAACCCCGCCCACTTCAGAATCCGTCGTAATCGGAGGTGCCGTGTCATGCCATCGGCTCCCCGCACTCGGGACACACGCCCGATTCGTTACCCGTCAGATCGTAGCCGCAAGCTTGGCAATGCCCTTTCGGCGGTCGGCGGTCGCGGTACCAGAGGAAGGCGGTGGGGATGGCGATTGCCGAGAACACGATCCAATACGGCACAGTAGTGTATTCCCCGTACACGGTGGTGAAGTCGAGAGGGTCGTCAGAATGTTTAATCCGTCCTTGGTAGTACACGCGGTACGGGATGTCGAGGCCTCTCGTCAGCACCACCTGAGGCGACCCGAACACTCTGAACCCGTCGACTGCCTGGCGGCTTGGCAGGCCGACCCAGACCGTCAAGAGTGAAATACTCGCAGCAAGCCCCACCCACTTCAGAATCCGGCGTGTTCGGGACTGGCGTTTCATGCGACTGCCTCCCCGCACTCTGGGCACGTGCCCGATTCGTTACCCGTGAGATTGTACCCACATCGCTGGCAATGGCCGCGGGGTGGTCGTCGGTCGCGGTATCAGAGGACGGCGGTTGGCACCGCAACAGTCACCAACGGCAGCCAGATAGGAACGTAGGTTGACCGAAGCCTCAGGCCTGGTGAACCGAAATGCTTGCTCTGTCCAGGCACGCGTCTTCCCTCAGGTGGCCACCATGAATACACAGTTTTCCCGCTACCGTTGGTGTTTCTGTTGGCCGAAAACCCCTGACAGTAGACCGGAAGCTTGTAGTACCCAAGTTGCTCAACATACAAAACACCATGGACCAGCACGATGTGGCCAGTCGTCCACGCCCAACGCATTATTCGTAAGCCCGACGCAAGCCATGCTGCGGCCAGCAGTGTGCATAGGCCCAACCCCATCCACTTCAGAATCCGTCGTGTTCGCGAGCGTCGCCGCATGCGATTGACTCCCCGCACTCGGGACAAACGCCAGTCTCGTTGCCCTTGAGATTGTACCCGCACCCCTGACAATGCCCCTTCAGCGGTCGGCGGTCGCGGTACCAGAGGAGGGCGGTGGGGAAAGCAAACACGCTGAAGACCAGCCACATCGGGAATCCCACGTTAAGAAGTCGCTTACCGTCAAAGCGCTCCCACTGCAATTCCGGCGGGTGGAACGCGACACGATACGATAGTGGTCCACCCAACCGCCACGATTCGAATCCATCACACAGCGCAGACTCAGGCGCCTGATACAGAGCATCCAAGGCCGGTCCAATTGGAGGCAACGGGGGTCGTGAGTATCCGACGTATCCATATCCGAGAACGAGGAAGGATCGGCCTTTCATCACTGAGACTGCCCTGAACGTGCTGAAGCACCACACAAGTAGCGTGACCACGCACGCCACCAGCCCAACCCCCTTCCGAATCCGCCGTGTTCGCGAGCGTCGTCTCATGCGATTGCCTCCCCGCACTCGGGGCAGGTGCCCGATTCATTGCCCGTCAGATTGTACCCGCACCGCTGGCAGTGGCCGCGAGGCGGGCGGCGGTCGCGGTACCAGAGGATGGCGGTGGGAATGGCGACTACCACGAAGGGCAACCAGAGGGGCGTGCGGACATAGTATGTATGTCTGGTGCGCCCTAAACACGGCAGGCTGCCGAGTCGTTCTGAGAACACGGCAACACAACGTTTGGCTTCCCACCCCTTCGGACTATTGGAAGGAGATACGTGCGGGGCATCTATCGCAAGGTATCCGTCGCCGTGCCCTAGCTCACAGAAGTAGCCCGGCCCGCGGTATTCAACATGCCAGCACACGCCAACGCCCCATACCGCGAGCGCGAGCACGAACCCTGCCAGCCCCGCCCACTTCAGGCCCCGTCGTGTTCGTGAGCGTCGTTTCATGACCGTTCCCGCCGTCCACGGCCATCCTACTGCGCTGTTGCGCTGCCTCCAGGGCGTTCACGGGATTCTTTGCCCGTGCGCGGTCTAAACCGCAGGCGCGGTAGTCGGACGGCTCGCCAGGTGCGGGTCCAGCGGCACCGATAGGGGCGATGTGAGTAGCCCATACGGCTGAGTGGATAGCGGTGGATGACAGGGCGGGGTGAGCTTCGCCTGCCCGGGCCCGGGATCGCGGCGTGGAAGATCATAGGACGGCAGACGGTGGCACGGCCGTCCTGCGCACGGAAAGGGGAAGCGAGCATGCTGGAACCCGTCATCTGGCACAAGAACGGCGAGGTCAGGCGGTTCGGTCGGCTGGTCCAGTACAGCGACCGCCTACCGAGCGTATTCCGCCGTCGCATGGAGCAACTCGAAGCGATTCACCGGTGGTTGGCCGGCTATTTTCAGGCCATCGGCATCCTGCTCCAGATCCCTGGGGCCGCGGAGTACCACTGCACCGACGACGAACGAACCAACTTCTGGGACTTCATCTGGACACGCGACACCCACATGACACTGACCTTCCTGGCGGCGGCCCTGGAACACCTTGACGCCAAAGACCTGATGGACCAGGTGCCCGGCGGCACCAACTATCGCCCGCGAAGGTTGCCGCAGAAGGTGCAAACGCGACTAGCCGGGCTGGGCGGCGACGAGCTGATCGACATCGTGGCCGCGTGCCTGGATCGGCTGCTTGTCGTGCCGGAGTTGCCCGTCGAGGCCGAACACTATGGGATCGACCCGCTGCCGCGGCGCGCCGCACGGCGTGGGTCCACCCGCGCCACCTGACGCGAGAGGACGGCCGAACGCCGGACGGTGACTGCCGCCGGAAGGATGACCGGAGGCTGGAGGACCGAACATGATGAGCGTCAATGCAACCAAGGAAGGCGACAACCGCGGTGCCAACGTTCACGGCGTTTGCGGTAACGGCGCGAATATGAACGATATTCACGGCAACGGCGTCCAAGTCAACGGCATGGACGGAATCGACAGCCATGGCTTCGATGCCAACGGCGGCATGACAGCTTACGCACGCACTCCGGCATGCTGAGGTGAATCAAGCAATCGAGGCGATGGATGCCAGTTACGCCGCATTACAACGGTCGCGCCGTTGTGCGCGCCGAGGCCCTTCGCTACCACCGCGGGTGGGTCCGTGAGGGGACCACCGAGTGGATCACGATGCTCGCTGATCCCTCGGCCTCGCCGCCCACCATCCCTGATCCCGCGGCCATCGTCCGTTTGGCGGCCATCTTTTGTCACGTGGCCTTGGAGCCCACCCGATCCGAGCCGACCAGTACGTACAACCCACGTCGATGGCTCCGATCGCGAAGTCGTAACGGCAAACCCGGCGCGGCC
>CAZBUJ010000028.1:0-58888 GCA_964495075.1 uncultured Phycisphaeraceae bacterium | reverse complement strand
CCATAATGAAGACACGGAGGGACCCTAACAAACTCCGAACTATCTGTCAATCCGCCACTTGCATAGCTGATCAACATTAATACTCATGAGCGCCGCTCGCGTATCCGTATAACTTTGCCTGCAACGCTCTGGGCAACCGTTGCACCGGCATGACCCCCTACGCACGCTCGAGGTGCCCGGGTACCGCCAAGCCGCCCGCCAGCCGGAATGAGGAGACCACCGGCCATCCGCGAGACGCGTACCCACTTGCACGCTATTCCACCAACCCGCGGATGCGGTTATCATTCATGATGGGCCGGTTCCTCACCAGGAATGAATTGCCGTATTGACTGTGCCTTCGCCCCGGAGGCCGTGACCATTGACTGATTCGGAGAGACCCGAGATGGCTGACGATTTCCTGCCAATCCTAGGCTACGATCATATCGAGTTCTACGTGGGCAACGCCCGACAGGCCGCCCACTTCTACGACAAGACCTTCGGGTTCCAGCCGATCGCCCGGGCGGGCCTGGAAACGGGCGTGCGCGATCGCGCCAGCTATGTCATGGAGCAGGGCAATATTCGATTCGTCTTGTCGAGCGCCATGGGCCCCGACCACGAGATAGGCCGCCACTGTGCCTTGCACGGCGACGGCGTGAAGGTCATCGCGCTGCGCGTCGATGATGTCGATGCGGCCGTCGCCGCCGTGCGCCCACGCGGTGCCACCGTCGTGCAGGAGCCGACCGCCCTCGAAGATGAACACGGTGTCATCCGCACTGCCGCCATCCGCACCTATGGCGAAACACTCCACCGCTTCGTCGAACGCAAGAACTACCGCGGCGTTTTCGCGCCCGGATACCGGCCGATCGGTGGCTACGAGGCCAGCAAGGTCGGGCTGGCCGCCATCGACCACATCGTCGGAAACGTCGAACTCGGCGCTATGAACTATTGGGTCCGCTTTTACCGGGAAGTGATGGGTTTCTCCCAGCTCGCCCACTTCTCCGACGAGGACATCAGCACCGAATACAGCGCGTTAATGTCCAAAGTCATGCAGAACGGAACCGGCAAGATCAAGTTCCCCATCAACGAGCCCGCCGAGGGGCGACGCAAGAGCCAGATCCAGGAGTATCTCGATTACTATCAAGGCCCCGGCGTTCAGCACATCGCGATGAACGCCAAAGACATCCGGGCCACCGTCCACGAGTTGCGACGACGCGGCATCGACTTCCTCCACGTGCCCGATACATACTACGCGAGCCTTCGCGAGCGGGTCGGCGATGTCGGTGAAGAGATGGATAGCCTTCAGGAACTCGGTATCCTCGTCGACCGTGACGACGACGGATACCTGCTGCAGATCTTCACCCAGCCGGTGCAGGACCGCCCCACGCTCTTCTACGAAGTGATCGAGCGCCACGGATCACGCGGCTTCGGCGTAGGCAATTTCAAGGCCCTGTTCGTGTCCATCGAAGAGGAACAAGCCAGGCGCGGCAACCTGTAGAACCGAAGCGTCGCAAAACACGCGATCAGACAGCCCGATTCGGATCGGCCGCCGCGTTTGACCCGGACGTCGCGCGCACCCCAACGAACCCCCGTCCGGCGGTGTGTCATTCCTGTTTCGTCATCGGGCATCGGGCGCCCGGCAGTCGTCAATCCCGCCACGGCAGTCCGTCCTGATAGCGCCGGAGCCGCGCCTCAAGCTCCGCTCGGATCCGTGCGTGGCTCCTCGCGGTCGGGTGCTTCAGCGCTCGCCGCACCGTCGCCACCGCGTCGTCGAACCGACCAACCTCCGCGTACGCGGCGGCCAGTCTGTCCAACAGCTTGACCGACGGCCCCGATCGCCCGGCCGCCGCCACGGCCCCCTCGGTCAATCGGACCGCTTCTTCGCCGTTGCGAATCGACGCGTCGCGATCCGTCGAAAGAAACCACGCCAGATTGCTCACGACCGCCTCCCGGTTCGGCTCGATTTCGAGCGACGCGCGCCAATGATCAATGGCCGCCCGAACGTTGCCCCGGCTGGCCAGCAAACCGCCGATGTTGTTGTGAGCCGATCGCGCGATCCCGCGATCGTAACGCCCGTCACCGCAACACGCCAGCGCTTGCCGGTACGCTCCGACCGCCGCGTCCACCTGCCCGCGGCTCTGCAGGTCGACACCCAGCCCGTAGTGCAGCGCGCCAACCTCCGGCGTCCGCGCCAACATGTGGCGGTACAGCGTCTCTGTATCCTTCCAAACGGCCAGATACCGGCGCGTCAGACCGGTCTCGACAAGGCATAGCGCAACCACCGCGGCAACCCCGACCACGGACCATCCACGCCGCGCACCGGCCCGCCCGCCGCGGACCGCCCGCGACAACAACCACGCCACCGGAATCAGCAGCCCGAGCATCGGAAAGTAGGCGTGGCGGTCCGCCGCGATGACCGGATGAAACCCCATCACGCCGAGTGTCGGCAAACTGGCACAAACGAAAAACAGCAGCCCGATCGCCACTGGTCGCGCCCGCCGCCACGACCGCACCACGACGACGATCAACGCAAGCGTGCCAGCCACGTGAATCAGCACCGCCCAGTTTGAAAGCGAAAACGGATGGGGAAACGCGTACCATGACGCAAGGTCCCGGGGCCAGACGACTTTCCCGACATAGAAGAACACATTGTACCCGACGAGCAGAGGGCCGAAGCCCCACGGATGGTCGACCGGGCTGTCCACGGCGATCGTGCGGCCCTGCGAGATGATCGTAATGATCGCCGAGAGGCCGCTGAGAACCAGGAACGGAACCTTCTCCAGCACCGCGCGACGGCTGAAACGCTCCAGCGGCCAGACGTCCAGCAGCAACAGCAGGAGCGGGAGGGGGACAATGGTCGGCTTCGCCAACAACCCCGCCAAAAACAGCAGCAGGGCGGCCGCATAAGCCAGCCATGACGAGGCACGCGCGTACCGCACGTACTCGATGATGCACCCCAGGGCAAACAGGGTGGCCAGCAGCGTCTTACGCTCCGCCAGCCACACCACGGGCTCGACCGTCAGCGGATGCAAACCGAAAAACAGCCCGCTGGCCGCCGCAATCCACGGATTGCCCAACAGCAGAAATACCCACACCCCAACCAGCACACTGTTCAACGCGTGCAGGCACAGATTCGTACGGTGAAACGCCCGCGGGTTCGCAAGGTCGGCTCCCGCTCGAGCGTCCATCAGCAGGGAGGTGATGGCCAGCGGCTGGTAATAGCCTCGCACGCTTGACGGTTCCAGCACCTCGGTGAACAGGCCGGCGACACTGGGACCGCCCGCCCCACCCACGCGCTGGGTCGCCATCACGTACTCCGCGTCGTCCACCCACACCGCCCGCGACGACAGCGCAGGCCAGTATACTCCCAGCACGACCACCGCTAGTGCAAGCAGGGGTACTTCGGGAATCGAAGGGCGTTGGGTCGGGAGGGGCCTGCCCGCGCACGACGGCCGCTCCACCACCACCGCCGGTCGATCACGCGAATCATCCTTGGGCTGACGGCGTCCTCGAACCATGGTCCACAGAACAGGCAGAACCGCAGAAGAACGGCGCCGGGTGATCGCCATTCGGTCGCCCGCCCCGCCTGACTCCTGAACGTACGCGAAAGCTCCATTCAACGCCAGTGCCGCGCACTCCGTCCGGTTCTCTGCCCACCCCGACGATCAACTCCGCGCCGCGCCGGTGGCCTCCATCCACGCCATCCAACTCGCCATTCGCTCCCCGCCGTTCAAAAGAACCAGCCACCCCCGCCCGACCCAGGGCGAAAGTGGCTGGTTCAGGTTGTCCCGTGCCGTACAGGTACGAGCGTCAGGCGTTTTAGCGCCGACGGATCAGCACCAGACCGCCAAGAGCCAGGAGCGACAGCGCCGCCGGCTCCGGAACGGCGTCGGTGTTGATCGACAGACCCTCGACAATCGTTATCTGCGCCTGGGGCTCGATCACCAGGTTCCACTGGAACGCGCCGGTGAAGTCACCCGGCCCGAAGGGCAGCCCGGTGTCATCCAGGTCCGTGACCTCGCTGTCACGCAGGGCCGTACGCAAGTCCGAGTAGCTCGTCACCTGGTACGCGTCCGCCCCGACGCCGAGGAACTGCACGTACTCGTCCCCGTCGCTGATCTGCATCCGGCCCGGCTCGAGCAACTCGGCCGAGTCATTGGCAGATCCAAGCACGTCCGCGTCCAGGTAATTGAAGACCGCGATGGTCAGCGGCTCGTCGCCGGTGTTCTGAATCAACATCTCCTCGACGACGGTCGCCGCCGAACCGGCCACTACTTCGTCGACCACGACCCGCAGCCGGGCCGTCCAACCGGTCAGGCTCGCTTCCCAGCCAAGGGTGGCCGTGTCGCCAACGTAGGATTCGCTGTCCGGTCCGGTCGTGCCGGCCCAGGGAAACGCGGTCTCGGCCGTGTCACCCGCCACGCGGAACCACCACCAGTTCTGGTAGATGTTGCCCCCGCCGCCGGCATCGAAATCGGCATAGCCTTCGGTGCTCGAACTGCCGAACCACTCGAACGACGCCCCGCCGTCTGTGATCGTACCTGACTGGGCCCATGCGACCGGCGCAAGGGCCAACACTAGAACTGCTGTTAATACACGCCTCATGTTTTCGACCTCCTTGAGTTTTATGAGAGAGCTCTCCGCGGATTCGCCGGTGTCGATCCCAACGCTCCGCACACCACGAACGTCAATATGCCTTTCTCCAACCGACAGACGCGATCGCTGAATCACGCTGGCGCCGGCCAGAGTCCAGTCCTGTCACAAACGCGCATTCGACGCACCGCAGTACCCCCCGCCAAGCGGCCGAGGCACTCACTTGCGCCCGTGCGACGCGCGATCAATCGAAGCGGGCAATCACCTGCGAGACGGGACCCCTCCGCCACGCCGCCAATCGGTTCCGACCGGCGCAACAAAAAAGTCCGCGCACGATCACCCTCGTGATCACGCGAGAACTCCCTCTCTGCCTACGCTGCCCCCAAAAGGCCCACTACCCTCGGTCTCTTCACACAAACGCCGACGGCCTCGCGTTGGCACACACCATCCCTTCGTGCCCGCGGATTCCTGTCGGCGTCCTTGCTACTCGATTTTCAGGCCTACGGTAAATATACCTGCCGAACCGTACGATGTCAACCTGGAGCGACGTTCGCCCCCGTTAACGTCTCAGTTTCGAGACACTTCCGGTATTAACCCGCCCTGACAGACTCCCGGATCACCCAGTAAGCGGCCGTCACAGACCGGAATAACAGCCAGCGCGGATAATTGGCTCGCGCGCTCCGTCAAGGTGGGTGTTCTTTCAGTAGTTGCGATTGAACTCCGCCTCGATGGCCGCCCCGGTGGTCGACTCATCCAGGTACCTGGCATGGTCGAAGTTCATCCACCGTTCGTTGACCCGGCGACGGCTGATCCGGTGGATAGTGAGAAGATGGCGAACGGTGATGTTGTCGGTGGTTGAATTGTTGGCCGCCGCGCCGCACCCGAGGGTGTAGGACGGGTGCAGCGTGTTGTACGTGCCACCCAGAGCGCCTTGGGTGGCCGGCATGTTCACCAGAAGCCGGGCGGCCGCCACTTTGTTGCAGAAATAGCGAATCCGTTCGGTGCTGTTGGAAAAGATGCTCGCCGTGTGACCTTGGCCGCCGAAATTCGTGATTTCGCTGCACCGCTTGATGGCCTGTTCGAAGTCCGTCTCGACGTAGAACGCGAGGATGGGGGCCAGGATCTCGGCGGAGAGCGGATACTCCGGGCCCACGCCATCGAGCCGGGCGATCAGCAGCTTGGTATCGGCCGGCACGTCGACGCCCGCCTTCCGGGCGATGACGGTGGCCGGCTGACCGACGACGGCCGCGGTCATCGTGCCCCGCACCGGCTCGTAAGCGACTTCGCCGACCCGTTTGATCTCTTCCGGTGACAGGAAGTAGGCATGGTGCTTCTTGAACTCGGCGATCACGGGGTCCGCCATCACCTCCTTGACGACGACGGCCTGCTCACTCGCACAAATGGACCCGTTGTCGAGGAGCTTGGACTCGAGGATGCGTTTCACGGCAAACGGAACGTCGGCCGTCTCTCCGATGTAGGTGGGGACGTTGCCCGCTCCGACACCGATCGTCGGCGTCCCGGACCGGTACGCACCTTTGACCAGGCTGCCTGTTCCGGTGGCGAGAATCAAGGCGAGGTCGCGGTGCGTCATGATGTCGTGCAGTTTCTGCGGTGACGCCTTCGGAATCCATTGGATGCAGTGCTCCGGCGCGCCGGCGGCCAGGGCCGCTTCATAGCACACGCGTGCCGCCTCGACGCTGCAGCGTTTGGCGGCCCGGTGGGGGCTGAGGATCAGCGAGTTGCGGGTTTTCAACGTGATGAGGACCTTGAACAACGTGGTCGAGGTCGGGTTGTTGACCGGGACCAGCGCGAGAATCGGTCCCACCGGCTGGGCCAACTCGGTGATGCCGCGATAGTGGTCGTCCCCCACGATGCCGACCGTTCGTTGGTAGCGGATATCTTCATAGACGAGTTGCGTCGCGATCACGTTCTTGATGACCTTGTGCTCCCACACGCCGAGGTTGGTCTCCTCGTAGGCCATCTTGGCGAGGCGCACGCGGGCATCGAGGCCGGCCCGATACGCCGCGTGAACGATGCGGTCGGTTTGTGCCTGGTCGAGTTCGGCGAAGGCGGCCGCGGCCCGACGGGCCTGGGCCAGAATCTCATCTGCGGATGCCACAACGTACCTCCGTCGTCGGGAGTCATGTCGCGTGCCATACAGTGGCCGCCGGCACCGACGTGGAGCCGGGCCGGCCGGCGCGGGTCTCAAGCCCCCGGCCGCGGCAGGTCGAAATGGCCGGTAGTCCTGGAGTAGGTGGATCGTCCCATGCGTCCGATGGCTTTGAGGCGGTCGGGGTCCACCAATCCATCGTCGGCCAGGACACGATCGTCCACGTGGATCGCGACCACCTGCCCGAAGACCACGCTGCCTGCCCCGGGATTCTTGCCGAACGTCTTGATGTCCACAAGGGTGCATTCCAGATTCACCGGCGATTCGCCCACGAGGGCCGGCCGAACAATCGTTGCCGGCTGGGGCGTCAACCCGGCTTTCTCGAACTCATCCACGTCCGGCGGATGGTCGTAGGAGCACAGGTTCATGCGTTCGGCAATGGCCTCGGTGACGGTGGCCACCACGAATTCCGCCGTGGCTTCCACGTTGCGAAGGGAGTCCTTCCCCGATGCGTCGCGCCGTCGCACGGGCGCGAACATCACGACCGGCGGGTTGGCCGACACCATATTGTAGAAGCTGAACGGCGCGAGGTTGCGGACACCGTCGGCGGCCAGGGTCGACACGAAGGCGATCGGCCGGGGCTGGATGAACGATGTGGCGAGTTTGTACACGTCGCGCCAGATCGTGCCGAATTCGCGTGTATCCAGGTACATGTTGGCGTCACTTGATCCAGGTCAGGTGGTACTGTTTGTCTTCAAGGGCCACGGCTTCCGTGGTCAGGTGCCAAGGGCTGTAGGCATCGCACATCACCGCCAGTTCGTTCGTGTGGCGGGTGCCCACCGACTTCTCGTACATGCCGGGGTGCGGTCCATGCGGGATCCCGGCCGGGTGCAGGCTGATCGACTCCGACTCGATGCCTTTACGCGACGTGAAGTTTCCTTGTACGTAGTAAAGGATCTCGTCCATGTCGACGCTCGCGTGTCCGTACGGGCACGGCACCGCCTGCTCATGGAAGTCGACCATCCGCGGCACGAACGAGCAGACGACGAAACCCTGTCCGGCGAAGGTCGTGTGAATGGTCGGGGGGAGGTGCACGAGCCCCGTCTTCGGCTGATAGTCATGTATGTTGAACGCGACGGGATAGACGCAGCCGTCCCAGCCGACGATGTCGTGCGGCCAGTAGTCGTAGGCGTGCGCGGTCAACGAGTCGTTCCGCTTGACGACAATCTGGTACGGCGGATCGCCGTGCACGCCATGGTCGAACGCCAGCAGTTCCTGCGGCAGGTGGAAGTCGCGGTGCGTGTACGGCGCGTAGTCGGTCAGTTGCCCGTACTTGTTGCGGTAGGCGGTCGGGATCCCCAGCCACGGACGGCCCTCGAATGCGAGCAGCGTGCCTTGCTCGGCGGCCATGTGGATGCGGTAGGGGGTCGCCTTGGGAATGAGCAGGTAGTCGTGCTCACGGAAGGGCAGCATGCCGTAGATGCTCTCGAGAACACCGGTGCCGGACTTGACGAAGAACAGTTCGTCGCCATCTCCGTTCGAGAAAAACCGATCTGCCGGCGCCGCGGGTTTGCAGATGCTGACGTGCACCGTGTCGTTGACGAGGAGGGTCTTGCGCCCGGTCAGAAAATCGCCCTCCGCCGTCGCGTCCTGCGTCCGGACGTGCCGCCGCTCGAGCGCCCCGGTGTCGACCAGTTTGAACGGGCAGAAGCCGGGCAGTGCGAGCGGCTCGGCGCGGCTTTCGTTGGTCGGCGGCGTCTTGTAGTAAAGGATGGAGAACGGACCATCGAAGCCCTCGCGCGTGATGCACACCTCCATCAGCATTCTGCCGGTATCGTCGAAGAACGCCGTGTGCGGCTTGGCGGGGACGCTTCCCAAAGTGTGTCGATGCAACATAGTCAATCATCCATTGTCAGACCGCGCCGTGGTGCGACCCAGCCGACTCGTAGTGTATTTCGTTTTCGAGCTCGCCGAGGCCGTCGATCACGAGGCGCACGCGGTCGCCCGGCTTCAGGAACCGATCCTGCTCCAGCCCGCACCCGGTGCCCACGGTGCCGGAGCCCAGAATGTCACCGGGGAAGAGGGTGCGGGTCCGGCTGGCAAAGGCGATCATCTGCTCGAACGTGAAGTGTGAACTCCCGCTGTTCCCCTCGCTCCACAGGTCGTCGTTGACGTAGGCCCGCATCGTGAGATCGCGTACATCCGGCACCGCGTCCCGGCTGACCACCGCGGGGCCCAGGGAGGCCCCGTGGTCCTTGCCACGAGCCGGCCCCAGCCCGATCTTCATGACACGCGCCTGCATCGACCGGGCTGACCAGTCGTTGAGGATGGTATAGCCGGCAATCACGCCGGCCGCTTCTTCCTCCAACACGTTGCGACACGACGTGCCAATGATACACGCCAGTTCGAGCTCGTAATCGAGCCGGTCCTCTTCGGGCGGGAACGGCACCGATTGTCCATGCCCGTACAAAGCCGAAGCGTTCGCGTTATAATAGGCGGGGAACTCGTACCATTCCGGGACCACATCCAGGCCTCGCTTGGCACGGCATGTCGAAACGTGTTGCTCGAATGTGTAGAAATCGAGAAACGCGCGTGGTCGCAGGACGGGTGGTCCGAGAAACACCTGCGACAGGTTCAGACGCTCGTCCGTGGTTTCCAGCGTGGCGGGCAGCACGCCCCCCGTCCACTCCAGCAGTTCCGGGAGGTCGACCCCCCCCGCGGTGATGGGGCGGTTCTCGAGGTCGGCCAGGGGGGCCACCTCGTCCTCCACGACGGCACCCAGACGGGCGTGCCGGGGTTGCCGACGATTCAGGTCCGCGTCCCGCTCGGCGGCGGATCGATAATACTGGCAAATTCTCATTGCGCCGGCTCTGAGATTCGTGATCAGGAGCGCCGAGGATTCTGCCGATTCTGGCTGCTATGGGCGGCGCCGACCCGTGCTTTTGACGGGATTCGTCGCCCGTCCGGCCACGTGCGGCGACATCCTAGACCCCGATGATGGCCGTTGCAAGCCCGGAAGGTCAGCGTAGACGCCGGTTGCACGCGCCGGTCGTGACGGTGTATGATAGTCGGTCGCCATCTCCTCGGTGGACTCGAGTTGGTGAGCCTACCGGGCCCGCCCGGCGCCTCGGGGTAGTATGACGGATCTTACAACAGCCGATGTGCGGCGCGGGAAAGGTGCAAGTATCAGCAAACGAGGTGTTTAGGAAAATGATCAGCGAATTTTTACGTGCCCGGCTTGTGCTCGGCGTGGCCGTCGCGCTGCTGGGCGCCGCCGTGGCGAGTGCACAGACCGAATCGCGTGCAGTGGGTGATGAACCCCAGCGGAAAGCGCAGCCGCCCGCGGTCGAGCAGCCGGTAACGCCGCGCAAAGTGCCGACGACGCAGCCAGCCGCGAAACGCACTGGCAAGAAAGCCGGTTGCGGTGACGCCACGCCGGCCGAGGTGGAAGCGGCCAAACGGGGCGCACAGACACAAGGCGACACCACCGGGGCGAAAGAGGGTCCGCGGTTCGCCGTCGACAAGGAAATCGACGTCGCGGGCGAAGTCTGGTCCGGAAGCTCGGCCACGTTCTCGTTCACCATTCGCAACGAAGGAACGCAGGACCTCACCATCAAAGCCAAGGGAGGGTGAGGGGTCAAGTTCAACGGTCGGTCCGACCGTGTGATCAAGCCGGGAGAGTCGGAAGTCCTGGGCGTGACCATGCGGGCCAAGCGGCCCGGGGGAATGTCCAAGGCCATCCGGGTGACCACGAATGACCCTGAAAACAAGCGCCTCACGCTCGTGTGCAAGGCCAAAGTGCTGGCCGCGCTGAAGATCGATCCCATGGCTGTGAACTTCCGTACGCTCCCCCGCGGGGCCGAACCCCGGACGGAAAAGGTGACCATCAGCCGCGGTGACGCCGGCCCGCTGAACCTCGAGCTGCTGCCGAACGCGAATCCGGGCGTCAAGGCCGAACTCAAGGAGCTGGAAAAGGGTGAGCGGTACGAGTTGCTCGTGACGGTGGGGCCGCCGTGGCCGGACAACTCCCTTCGCGACGTGATCAAGATCAAGACCGGCGTGGAAAAAGCGCCCGAGACGAGCATTCGCGTCTACGGAAAGATGGAGCGCCGCGTGCTGGCCATGCCGGCGCGGCTGACGTTCCCCGGTACGACCGACGTGACCATCGAAAAATCGGTTCGCCTGAAGTGGAAAGAGCCGTTCGCCCGCGCCGGAACAACCGACGCGGCGGCCGCGCCCGCCGGGCAGGTCGCCCCGAACGTACTGCCGCAGGCAGGGGACAAGACCGCCACCGGAAGCGGCGAAGCAGGCAAGCAGAACCCGCCGTCGACCCAGCCTGCCGAGCCGGCGGCCGCCGCGCTGGTGGAGCGACGGATCATCAGCGCGCATGTCAGCGACACGGGCGTTTCCGCTCGCGTGGAAACGCGAAACGACGAGCAGATCGTTGTCGTGACAATGCCGGCGGGCTATACGCACAGGTCGGGTTCGTGCATGCTGACGATTCGAACCAACGACGAGAAGTCCAAGGTGGTGCGCGTGCCCGTCACGTTTCGTCACGCCCGGGATGAAGCGAATCGCCGTTCCGTCCGCCGGCGGTCGGTGGGCGAGTCGCCGGGCAGAACCGCAACGAAAGCAAAACAGCCGCCGAAGGTCAACACGCTGCCGAAAGCCGCGAAGCCGCCGCGCGCCGGCAAAAGGGTGCCCCGTGGGCAGGACCCGGCGGCCAAGCCGTCCGAGCCGGCTAAACCATCCGAGCCGGCGCCCGCCAAGTAGTCTCCTTCACGCCCCGCGCCGGTGGGCATCGCCGCGCGGGGCGTTTTTGTACGCTCGCCCCGCACCATGCACCCGACGTCACGGCGAATCCGGATCAGGCGTGTCCTGCGAGTCCGAATAGTCCGACATTTCCACGCCGTCCTCGCCCAGGACGTCGAACCGGTCCGTCTCCGCCGGGGGCCGGCCGACGGCGGCCCGCGCCTTGTTCACCAGGGTGGTCAACGTGCGATGAAAGATGCTGTCTCCCTGCTCCGATCCCGTGATGTAGAAGGAGAGCCAATCCACATCGTCCGGCTCGGCGCCCACCACGAACAGGCCCGACTCCATCCAGTTGGCGGCCGGCGTGTAGTCGATGAAGGCGATGTCCTCGAGGGCGATGGACTCCGTGTCGACCGTGGAGGCTTCCGAATTGTACTGCACGAGACGGCTCTCCGTGAGGACTACGCAGCCGTCCGCCGGTGAAAGCAGTCCCGTTACGTACAGCAGTTTAATCGTTTCGTCTTCTTCGATGATGTCCGTGCTTGTGAGGAATTGGCGCACGTCGTCCGTGACGTCATCGCCCTTAAGCACAACGTCCTCGGGCAGCATCGCGATCAGGATCCATAGCGCGATCCCCAGCAGCAGGCCGATCGCCCCCAGCACGATACCGCTGATGGCCAGCCCGCGACCGGTGGACTCCCCGCGATTGATCGCGGCGAGCGATGCGGCCCCGAAAACGATGCCAAGCACGCTGGGCAGCAGCGAGCAGCAGCCGACCAGGCCGAATACGCCGCAGACGAGTGCGGCGATGGCCAGTCCGGATGTCTTTACGCCGCCGGAGGGGTACGCCGGCTCGTTGAAGAGGCTTGGATCGGGGACGCCCGGGTCGTCGCGTGTCTGCGTCATGTCCACCCTCCAGTGGGTTCGTGTTGACGCGGCCCGGCACCGGCCAATCGCCCGCGCCGCCACCGATGGGCTGCCGCCAACTCGTATGAGCCGCGTTGCGACAGACCGTACTGAGGTTTGTTATCGGAATCAACGACGGCCCCGCGGCGGCAACCGCCGTTGCAGCCGCCGACGCGACGGGGACATAAAAAAGCGGGCGAGCCCAACGGGCCGCCCGCCGTGAGATGCGATCAGGCTACGGCAACCGGGGCGCGCCCGGTGGCACCTGGCCGTTCGCTACGCCGCCCAACTCTCGGGAATCTCCGCGTAGACGGGGATGGTCTTCTCCGGCACCTGCTCCACGCCCGTCTTCAGCCGGATCCAACTGCGTAGACGCCCCGGTCGCTGGGGCGGACTGACGCCAATGATCAGGTGGTACTCTTCCCCTTCTTTGACTTCCTCCAGCACGGCGTCGATGCCGTCCTTTCCGAACTTCTCGATCTCGAGATCGAGCGGTCCGCCGTCGCCCCGCATCACGGTGACCACGATCGGCTGCGGACTGGTATCGGGGTCGATCCATCGGAAGTTGACAAAGCGCGGCTGCGTCTTGAACGGCACCAGCACGTTGCCCGACAGTTTTAACGTCACCTTGGAATGGTTCGGGGCATTCGTGGTGACCGTCACGCGCTTGCTGTACTTGCCGATCAGATTCGTGGAGTTGATCTTGACGGAAATCTCCTCCTGCTCACCCGGTTTGATGGTTCGGCCGGACCGGCCGAGAATCTTGGTCCCTCACCCTCCCTTTATTTGGATGGACAGGTCTCCCTTGCCTTTGTTTTGCACGATCCACTTGGGCATGATGTCATTGCCCGCCCAGACATCGGGCATCGTGATCTCCATCTTCCCGCAGAAGAACTCCGGCGCCGCGTCGGGCGATGCGATGGGCAGCGGTGCTTGCGGCTTCAAAGATCCCTTCCCGCCGCACGAAGGGTTGTCGTCCGCGCCGGCGGCCACCGCGGGGCTCGTTGCGATCAAGACCAGTGACAGGACCGTCGCTCCAGCAACGGCTGCCGCCCAACCCCCCCAATAGCGTTTCGTCCGAGTCATGGCACTACCCCTTTTTGCAGGGCTCCTTTCCGGGTTGCGGGTGTCCGTTCCTTTCGCGATCGCCGCGATCCCACTTGCGCACCCGGCGCAACGACCGTGCGACCGACCGACAATCGTAACATCGTAGCATACTGCACGATCACGTTTGTTGAAAACGGTCGTCTCGTACGTCTCTCGGCCATCGCGGCGGAGAGGAATCAGTGTGGCACTACGAATTACAGCCAGGACCGATTCCACATGCCGGGCTCGGGCCGCCGCGGCGACCATGCCGGACCGGTGGAAGGCGGTGGCCGGCGTCTCGGCAACCGTTGCGGGCCGATGTGGACCCTGCGATGATATACGGTTCCAGCCGCGTGGAATCCGGGCCGTCCAGGGCTCAGGACCGCGGCAAGGCTGCCGAGGACACGTGAGTCTGATGACCACCTTCTGGGAGCGAATGACGGGCCGGCTTCCGGTCACGATCGCCTGCTTGACCCTGGCCGGCACGGCCGCCGTTTGGGCCCATCCGCATTATGGGTCCGACGACGCGCACGCGATCGACGCGAAGATCCGCATCACGGAGACGGAGATCCGCTTTTCGCTCACCATCTCGTTGACCTACGCGGGGCAGATCGTCTCGTTTGTCCCCGAACTCGCCGGGCGGGTCAGCAAGGACGAGGAAAGACAGCTACGCGACAGCCTCCAGGCGTATTTCAAGGAAGCTAATCCGGTGACCGTTGACGGTGTGCGCGTGCGGCCCATCGTCGCAACGATGGAACTCGTCGAGGTGAATCCGGTGTTCAATCGCATGGGCGAGTTGCCGCCGGACGTCCGATTCGAACTCTCGTATCCGTTGGTGGGAAAGCCCCAACAGGTGTCGATCGTCTGGGAGAATTTTCCACGCAGCCCGAAGCGGGAACGCATGGGCATGGTTCCGTACGAGGACCTGTCGATTCCGTTGCGCGCGTTCGACGAACGGACCATTCTCACTCTCACGGTTGCCGAACCGGAGTATGTCTGGCACGCCGCGTCGTCGCCCGGATACAAACCTCTGCCGAAGCCGGCGGACCGCACACCCGCCCGGGTGCCGGTGCCGGTGTTGTCCGCCATCCTATGCGCGTGTGGTCTGGTCGGCCTGCTCAGCTTGTCTGCCTCTCGGGTGCGTCGCGCGTACGCGGTGCCGGTCGTGGCGCTGGTCGTGTGCGCGGCGGTCTCGGCGGGTTTCGCCCGTCATGTGGGCGTGGTCCACGTCGAGGCCCCGTGGAACAAACCTCCGCCGTTGCCGACCGCCCAGGAAGCGGTGGAAATCTACGAAGCGCTGCAACGCAACATCTACCGCGCGTTTGACTATGACAGTGCCAGCGACGTCTATGACACGCTGGCCGAGAGCGTGGACGGCGATCTGCTGGAAGACATCTACGACGAGGTGTATCAGAGCTTGATTCTGCGCGACCAGGGCGGGGCTGTGGCGCACGTTCGATCCGTGGACGTGATGGAGGCCGAGCTCGTGTCGGCCGGCGTGGAGGATGGAACCGGCGCGGTCATGTTCCATGTGCGCAGTCGCTGGCGAGTCAAAGGCGCGGTCTCGCACTGGGGCCACGTGCACTCCCGGTTGAACGAATATGCGGCCATCCACGCGGTGGCCCAGCGTGGCGATCGCTGGAAGATCACCGGTCTGGAGATCCTGTCCCAGGAACGGGTGAAGACCGATGAAGATGATCCGCCGGACTTCGCGGAGGTAAGAACGGATAGTGCTCGGTAACCGGCGTCGAGGCAGCTCACACGGCAGCCGATCGGCGGGAGAGTGTGGCAAGTCACGGGTAGTCAAGGAGATCATCATGCCCAGGAAACGACACGGCCGGAGGAACGACTGCTGGTGGTTGCGCCTGTGCGGCGTCGCGTTCACCCTCAGCCTCCTTGCGGGCGCCGGGTGCGAAAAGCAGTCGGACGATAACGCGGATGGTGCCGGGCTCGGCAAGGGCGGCAGGGCGATCGTGGTCTACACGACGTTCTATCCGATGCAGTACTTCGCCGAGCGGATCGGCGGCAAACTCGTCACGGTCGTCTGCCCCTGCCCGCCGGATGCGGACCCGGCTTACTGGATGCCGGACGACGACACGATCCAGGCCTTTCAAAAGGCCGACCTGATCGTGATCAACGGCGCCTCGTTCGAGAAGTGGATCGAGAAAGTCACCCTCCCCGCGACACGGATCGTGAACACGGCCGAGCCCTTCGCGGACGACTTCATCGTGTTGAAAGACGCCGTGACGCACAGCCACGGACCATCAGGTAAGCACAGCCACGAGGGCGTGGACGGGCACACGTGGCTGGATCCGGTGCTCGCGCGACGGCAGGCGGAGCAGATTCTCCGGGCACTACGAAAGGCCACCCCGGCCCACGAAAAGGAACTCAACGCCAATTTCCTGGCCCTGGCCGCCGACCTCGACGCCCTGGATGCACTTCACCGGGAAGCGGCGCCGGTAGTCGCGAGGCAATTCATGTTGTGCTCGCATCCCGCGTACAACTATGTCGGCCGGCGATATGGATGGCATCTCAAGAGCTACCACTTCGATCCGGATCAAATGCCCGATGAGGACACGGTGAGGGCCATCCAGGGCATGATCGAGGAGAACGGAGCACGGCTGATGCTCTGGGAGCGTGCACCGGAGCCCGCCGTCGCCGCCAGGATGGAATCGCTCGGTCTGACCAACGTCGTCTTCTCACCGTGTGAGTTGCTCGAGGCCACGGAGAAGGCGGCGGGCACGGATTTCCTTCAGAAAATGCGCCGCAACGTGGGTTCGCTGACCGCCGCGGCCAAGGGGCTGCCATCGAAGTAGCGGGGAGTGCACTGTTCCGATCGCGGGCGCCGGACGTGGGCGACTCAGGCGGATGCACCCGCGTGCCACGCGGGTGCCGGTACACGCCATCACTCGCTCGCAGGGACGATATATGGAGGACGGCTCGGCGGCTGCCCGCAGATGCCTTGTGGGCTGGACCGTTCGGGCCGATGATACCGATGGGATGAGTATCGTGATTGTCACGTGCCGGAGGCCAGGGGAGCGCCACGATGGACGCATCCGTTGAGTCCGGTGCCGGGATCGTCGCCATCGAGTTGCCATACGAGACAACGCGCCCGGTGGTCGGCGTGGGCGGCGAGTTAAAGAACGCGCTGTGCACGGTAAGCGGCCGCACGGCGGAGGTCGGAACCGCGATCGGTGACCTCGCGGATGCGGACAACTACCGAGTGTTCGTGAGCCGGCTGGAGAGTGCGGTGACCGCCGTGACCGCCGTTTCAGGAACGCCGTGTGTGCTGGCCCACGATTTGCACCCGTCGTACATGAGCACCACGGCGACGCTTCGATTGGCTGACCGGCTTGAAGGCGTGACGTGCGAGGCGGTCCAGCATCATCACGCGCACGTGGCCGCCTGCATGGCGGAGCGCGGGATCGATCGCCCGGTGATCGGCGTCGCGTGCGACGGCACCGGCTACGGAAGCGACGGGGCGATCTGGGGCGGCGAGGTCCTGTACGTGACGCCGGACCGGTTTGCGCGTTGCGGGCACCTGGCCTACTTCCCGCTGCCAGGCGGAGACGCGGCCGCCACCCAGACCTGGCGCCCGGCGCTGAGCCTCGTGGGGGCGGAGACGGACGAAGCGTTGCCTTCGGCGTTCGACCGTGTCCCGGCGCACGATCTCAAGGCCGTGCGTTCGATGCTCCGGCGGGGCTTCAACTGCCCGCTGACGTCGAGTCTGGGGCGGTTGTTCGACGCGGTAGCGTTCCTGGCCGGCGTGTGCGACCGCAACGAGTTCGAGGGTCAGGCGGCGATCCAGTTGCAGCAGGCCGCCGAGGGCGTTCGCGAAGAACCTTATCCATTCCACCTGGCGGACGGACCGCAGGGGCAGGCGATCGTCACCAGCGCCATGATCGCGTCTATCTGCGAGGACGTGCGGAACGGCCTGCCGACCCGTATCATTGCCGCTCGATTTCACGCGACGGTGGCGGAGATGTTCGTCCAGGTGGCGCTGGCGGCCGCCCGGGCTCACCAGGTCGACACCGTCGTGCTGACCGGCGGCTGCTTTCTGAATACAATCCTGAGCGATCGCGTCGAGGCGTTGCTCACGCGGCGCGGGATCCGGCGTGTCATGAAACACCAGCGACTGTCGCCGGGCGACGCCAGCCTGTCACTGGGGCAGGCGTATGCGACGGCGGCCCGGTTGCGGAGAAACGCATAATGTGCCTTGCGGTACCCGGTCGAGTATTGTCTATCGATGACGACAGCCCCGTGGCAGGGCGGATCGGGACGATCGATCTCCAGGGCAATCGAATTCAGGCCAGCCTCGCCCTGACGCCGGACGCGAATGAGGGCGACTGGGTCCTCATGCACGCCGGCTACGCGATCGAGGTGATAGGCGAGACGGATGCCCGCGAGATCTGGTCCTACCTGGACGCCATGGCGGAAGAGGGGGCGTCGTCTCCGTCCGAGCGAGCCGAATCGTGAGCGAGTCACGAGCCAAAGACCTGGCCAGGGAAATCGAGTTGGTGTGCGCCGACCTGGACCGCGTCCAGATCATGGAGGTATGCGGCACGCACACCGTGTCGATCTTCCGCAACGGAATCCGCTCGCTGCTGCCGCCGCACGTTCGTCTCGTGAGCGGGCCCGGGTGCCCGGTTTGTGTCACGGCGCAGCGGCACATCGACGCGGGCATCGAACTGGCGGCCCGGGACAACGTGATCATCGCGACCTACGGTGATATGGTCCGCGTGCCCGGACGGCGAGGAAGCCTCGAGCAGATGCGGGCCCAAGGGGCGACCGTTCACGTGGTGAACTCGGCCCGCGCCGCGCTCGACCTTGCCCGGCAGGAGCCGGACCGACCGGTGGTGTTCCTGGCGGTGGGCTTCGAGACAACCGCTCCCGCCACCGCGGCGACCCTTGTCGAGGCGGAGCGAGCCGGAGTCGATAACTTCAGCGTGCTGGTTAGCCACAAGCTCGTGGTGCCGGCCATGACGGCGCTGCTCGAGGAAGGGGATGTGCCGCTCGACGGTTTCCTGTGTCCCGGTCACGTGAGCGTCATCATCGGCGTGCAGGCCTATCGACCGGTGGTCGAGCGGTTCGGCAAATCGTGCGTAGTGACCGGCTTCGAGCCGGAGCCGATTCTCCGCGGACTGCTCGCCCTGCTCACGTCAATCGCGGTGGGCAAACCCGTGCTCGAGAACGCGTACGCCGGCGTGGTGCGCGACGACGGGAACCCGGTTGCCCGCCGATTGCTGGACCGCGTGTTCGTGCCGGCCGACACCGTGTGGCGGGCTCTGGGGGTCATTCCGGAAAGCGGGCTGGCCTTGTCGCCCGAGTACGAACGGTTCGACGCCATCACGCGGTTCGGCATCGAGTTGGGGGAGGATGAGGATCATCCCGGCTGTCGGTGCGGCGAGGTGATTCAGGGCAAGGTCGAACCGGCCGAGTGCAGCCTGTTCGGTCGGTCGTGCACGCCGCTGGAACCGATCGGGCCCTGCATGGTGAGCAGCGAAGGGACGTGCGCCGCCTGGTACAAGTACAACCGGCGGACGGTCGGCGCGGCGGACTCGTCGGAGGTGTCGTCGTGAATTCGTCGCGTGTCGTGGCCGCCGCTGCCGATCGCGTCGTGCTCGCCCACGGGGGCGGCGGCGAATTGATGAACCGGTTGATCCGGGACCACGTGGTGGCCGCCCTGGGCCATGAGCACCTGGCCCCGCTGGACGACGGGGCGGTCCTGCCACCGCAGGACGGCGAGCTGGTCTTCACCACCGACTCCTACGTCGTGACGCCGCTGGAGTTTCCCGGCGGTGACATCGGGCGGCTCGCCGTGGCGGGCACGGTGAACGACCTTGCCGTGATGGGTGCCGACCCGGTGGCACTAAGTCTCGGCCTGATTCTCGAGGAGGGGCTGGCGTTCCAGGTGCTGGATCGGATCATGACCAGCATCGCCCGGACCGCCGAGGAAGCGGGTGTCTGGATCGTGACCGGCGACACGAAGGTCATCGAGCGTCGGGCGGGCGGCGGCGTGGGGGCCGCCGATGCCGGCGGGCTGTTCATCAACACGTCCGGCGTGGGCACACGGCGGCGGCAACTCGGACTGGACGTAAGCCGCGTCGCGGGGGGTGATGCGATCCTGGTGAACGGCCGCATCGCCGAGCACGGGTTGACGGTGATGTCGGTACGGAACGGCATCGAGTTCGAGACGGCGTTGCAGAGCGACGCGGCCCCGCTCAATCACCTGATCCGCGGCGTGCTGGACTGCGGGGCGGACGTGAAGTTTCTTCGCGACGCGACCCGCGGCGGTGTGGCCGGCGTGCTGGCGGACATCAGCGAATCGCGCGGGCTCAGCATCGAGATCGACGAGGCGCGGCTCCCGATGTCGGCCACCGCGCGGCACGCGGCCGAGATGCTCGGGCTGGATCCGCTGACCACCGCGAACGAGGGGGTCGTCGTGGCGATCGTGGCGGGATCGGATGCGGAGCGTGTCCAGGCGGCGATGCGGGCGAATCCGCGGGGCGGGTACGCGGCGTGCGTGGGGCGAGTGACGGATCGCCAGCCAGCCGTTGCGGAACTCCTCACGCGGGTTGGTGGACGGCGTGTGGTGCAGCGTCCGTACGGGGAGGAACTGCCGCGGATCTGCTGACGGAGGCGGACCGACCACTGGCGAAGCGCGGGGCCGCCTGCCGGCCGCCGTTGAGGAACATCGATCCTTGCACGAGTTTTCGATCGTACAATCGATCTGCGAACATGCCTTGCGGGAGGCGCAAGCCCACGGCGGGGGCCGCGTGATGTCGATCACGTGCCGGGTAGGCGTCATGCGGCAGTTGGTGCCCGAGTTGATGCAGACGGCATTCGAGGTGTCAACAGGCGGCACGCCGTTGGAGGGGGCGACCCTCCGGCTGGAGACGGAGGGCGTGCAGATCGCGTGTTCCGCCTGCGGCAGGACCACCGTGATAGAGGAGATCCCCTACGCCTGCCCGGCGTGTGATTCACACGAGATCCACTGCCGCGGCGGCCAGGATATCATCCTGCTGTCGCTGGAAGTGGAGCAGGAGGAACGTGATGGAGATACGGATACTCCGGCGGCTTGAAGACAAAAACAAGGCCGAAGCGCAGGAGGTGCGGGACCTCGTGGCGGCGCACGGCGTGTGTTCCATCAACATTATGGGGTCACCCGGTTGCGGCAAGACCACCTTGCTTGAGACCCTGCTTCCGACGTTGCAGCAAACGCACCGTTGCGCCGTGCTCGAAGGGGATCTGTTCACCGCCCGGGACGCGGAGCGAATCGCCGCGATCGGGGCGCCGGTCGTCCAGTTGGAAACGCAGGGCTCGTGCCATCTCGACGCGTCGCTGGTGCTGCGCGGCTTGCGCGCGATGCCGCTCGCCGACCTTGATTTCGTGTTCATTGAGAACGTCGGCAACCTGGTCTGCCCGGCGAATTTCGACATCGGGGAATCGGCCCGGATGGCGGTGATGAGCGTTGCGGAGGGGCACGACAAGCCGGCCAAGTACCCGCTGCTGTTCTCGCGGGCCGATGCCATCGTGGTCACCAAGATCGACCTGCTGAGCATGACGAACTTCGACCTGGATGCGGCGACCGCCGACATGCGCAAGTTCAACGCGGACGCGCCGATCTTCCACGCCGACATGCGGTCCGGCGCCCCGGCCGACCTGATCGCGTGGATCCGTGGATTGCCCGGCCGCGATCACTGACGATCCGCGGCGGGCCGACACGCGGCCGCCCATTTCGGCCGGCGGGCGTTTGCACGCTCGCCATTCGTGCGATAGGTTACATGGTCTACGTCGCGGGTCGCCGCGCCCGTTGCGCGGCGCCGAAGTCCGGTCGGTCCGAACGACCGGATGCGAACCCTTCGATACGGGCTCCAACAAGTGGAGATCATCATGATACGTTTTCGAGTTCTGATCGCGCTGGCCACGGCGGTGGTCGCGACGCCGCCGGCCGGAGCTCAACAGGCGGGGGAATCGGACGGCGTCAAGAAGCCGGAGATGGGCCCCACGAGCCAACCCGCGGCGTCCAGGAAGCAATCGGTGGCGGAGCAGATCGTCGAGCTGGAACGATCGCTGGAGGGGACGGACCAGGAGATCCAATCGCTCACCGAGCAACTCAACGACCCCGATTCGGAGTTCGCCAAGGCCAAGGCGTCCTTCGTGGAGCTGGACAAGGAGCACGACGCCCTGAAGGAGCAAATCGACGAGCGCCGAGACAGCGGTGATACGGCCGGTGCGGACGAACTCGAAGCGGGGCGCAAAGAGCTGGAGAGTCGTTGGCGCGTGGCCAAGGATCGGCTGGACGTGGCGATCGACGAGCGCAAGACGTTGGAAGAAAAGCGTGAGAACCTCCGACGAAAACGCAAACAGGATCAGGAGCTTCTCGAGACGCTTTTGTCCCCAACGAAGCCCACCTCAAAACCGGCCGACGCGACCTCGCCCGCCCCGGCGGGCGAGAGTTCGGCCCGCCCCGCGGACAGGCCGGCCGTGACGGAGTCGCCGCCGGAGGCGACGCCGCCCGACGCCGCGAAGCCCGCCCCGCCGCCGAGCAAGGAACTGCGGGAAGCACGGCAGAAGGCGGCGGCACGGGAACAGGAGGCGGCCGAGGCGGAGCAAAAGGCTCAGACCACGGTGGAACGGCTCGAAACCGTGGCCAAGGACCTCGAAACGGAACGCCGACTCCTGGATCTCGCGGAACGAAAGGCGGACGTGGCCCGCGAGCAGGAGGAGAGTCACCGCGGGCAACTGAGCGCACTGCTGAGGGAGGGCGCGGCCCGGGAAAAGATCCAGGAGATGAATACGGCGGTCAACGATGCCAGCGAACGGCTGCGCGAGGCCCGGCGGGAAGTGAAGCTACGAAGCGGAAAGGTGGAGGAGCTGCTGGTTGAGTACCATGAGCTTCAGACCCAGCGCATCGCCGATCTGGGAGTGGCCGAGGAGAAACGCCAGCGAGCCGCGGAGGCGCTACGCGAAGTGCAACGCCTGCAGAACCCGTTCTCTCGCGCGAATCTCCTCCGATGGTTCAACCAGCACGCCGCCCGCGTGCTGTTCATCCTGGTAAGCATGATTGTGCTGATTCTGCTCACCCGCGTGGCCCGGCGATACATCATCAAGGTGATGGTCGGCGGCGACAAGCATGGCACCGAAGAGGAACGGTACGACCGGGCCCAGACGCTGGTGTACGTCTTTCAAAAAGTCGCCTATTTCGTGATCGTCGTCAGCGGCTTGCTGATGATCCTGACCGAGGTGGGCATCAACATGGTCCCGCTGATCGGAGGGGCGGCCGCCCTCAGCGTGGCCGTCGGGTTCGGTGCCCAGAGCCTCATCAAGGACTATTTCTCCGGGTTCATGATCCTGCTCGAAAACCAGTACGGGATGAACGACGTGGTGAAGATCGGGGGCGTGGCCGGCCTGGTGGAACGCGTCGGTCTTCGCGTCACCGTCCTCCGCGATCTCGAAGGCACGTTGCACTTCATTCCCAACGGGCAGGCCACCGTGGTCAGCAACCTGACGCACGGCTGGTCACGGGTCGTGCTGGACGTGCGGGTGGGCTATCGCGAGGATATCCAGCGCGTCATGGACGCGCTGGCCGAAATCGGCAGCGAGATTCGTGCGGAGCGGGAGTTCGGGGCCAAGATGATCGGCGAGCCGGAGATCCTGGGCGTCGACGCGCTGGGCGACTGGGCCATCATCATCAAGGTCGTGGTCAAGACCCGCCCCATGCAGCAGTGGACGGTCAAACGCGAGTTCCTCCGCCGCATCAAGACGCGATTCGACGAACTGGGCATCGAAATCCCGTTTCCGCACCGCATCGTCTACCAGCGCCGGGGGGACGGCACGGCGGGCCCGCCGCCGGACGACTCCGGCGAAGGGCAGCCGCCGGCATGATCCTCGCCGCGCGACACGAGTTATCGGCCGCCGGCCGCCGGGGCGCGCGTTGAATCGCACCGATCTACCGGCGCAAGATGGGCGACGACGCCCGTCGCTCCACGTTCGTGATCAGCTCCGCCCCGGGGCTCGGAACATTCATCCTGCCGACCCTGCTGGCCGCGGCCGGGATGCGACGGCGGCAATTCGGGCTTGCAAGCGGCGGGGGTGCGCGGCAATATCTGGGTCCAGGCGAACCGAATCACCCATGTCACCGGTCGGGGAAATGCATGGGCACGGTTGCCAGCGCGTGGATCGCGCCGGTTTTCCTCTTTCCTCGACCGGCCGTGCTGGGGTTGCCGGGCAACCGGCGGCGGAAGCGGTATCGGACGTGCCGCCCGAGTTGGAGCCCCGTCATGACACGCATCAATGTCGACCCGAATGAGTGGCTGAGTCACCCCGCCCTCGTGCGGGAAACCTACCGTCGCATGACCCGTGAGGGCATTCTCATTGCGGCGCCGGACGCCCGAGGTCGCCTCAACCCGATGACCATCGGCTGGGGCGTGTTCGGCCTGATCTGGGGCCGCCCCGTCTTCCAGGTGCTCGTTCGCCCCTCGCGGTACACGTACGGGTGCATCGAGCGGGCCGGCGACTATACGGTCAACGTGCTGCCGGAAGACATGGCGGACGTGGCCACGTTCTGCGGCACGAAATCGGGACGCGACGTGGACAAGATGGCCCAACTGGATCTGACGCTGTTGCCCAGCAAGCACATCCGCAGTGCCGGCATCGCCGAGGCCAACATCGCGTTCGAATGCACGGTGGTGCACCACAACGACGTGCTGCAACCGACGTTCCCCGACGAGATCATCACCAATTACTACCCGGAGGGGGATTTCCACCGCGTGTACTTCGGGCAGATTCTGGCCGTCTCCGTCGACAAGGCCTTCCACGAAGGCGCCGTTTGAGCGGCGGCGGCGTGCTGTTCAGACGGAGCCGTTGCCGCCCAGATCGAATGTCTGCCCGCTCTCCGGGATCGTCACCTTCCTGAAGCCGCGATCGCGCATCGACGCGGCGAGCTTCTGCGACTGGTCCGGCTCGCCGTGGATGAGGAACGCCTTGCGGCAGCCCACCGCCAGCGGCGCGGTCCATTCGACCAGTTCCCGGGCGTTGGCGTGAGCACTGAAGCCGTTGAGCACGCGCACTTCGGCTCTGACGTCGTACATCTCGCCGAAAACGCGGACTCGCTTCTCCCCTTCGACGAGTCGGCGGCCGAGGGTGTGGGCGGCCTGATAGCCGACGATGATGATCGTGTTGCGCGGGTCGCCGATGTTGTTCTTGAGATGGTGCAGGATGCGGCCGAACTCGCACATGCCGCTCGCGCTGACGATGATCATCGACTCGTTGCGCCGGTGCAGGGCCTTGCTGTCGTCGACGCTGCGCGTGTACTCGGCCCAGTCGCTCTTGAACAAACCGCCCACGTGACGGCGGAAGTCGTCCGCCTCTTCGTCAAACACCTCCGGGTGTCGCCGGAACACCTCCGTCGCCCGGCAGGCCAGCGGGCTGTCCACCACAATCGGGATCGGCCGGCGAATCCGCCCCTCCTGCACCATTGTGTGGTAGTGGTACACGATGACCTGGGTGCGCCCCACCGCGAAGGCGGGCACGATCACCTTGCCCCCCCGATCGATGGTTCGGTTGATGATGTCGGCGAGCTGCTCTTGCATGCCCTCGTTGTCGGGCGTCATGCGCCCGCCGTAGGTGCTCTCACAAATGAGGTACTCGGTCGATGGCAGGGGGGCCGGATCACGCAGGATCGCCTGGCCCGGCCGGCCGAGGTCGCCGGTGTACACGATTCGAATCGCGTCGCGCTCGCCGTCGCGCAGGTCGACTCCCACGATCGTGGAACCGAGCATGTGCCCCGCCTCAAACAGCGTCACCCGCGCGACACCCGCGACGTCGAACGTCGTGCCCAGCGCCTGGGGTTTCAGCAACGGAAAGGTCTCGGCCGCGTCCTGGGCGGTGTAGAGCGGCGAGATGGGGGCGTCGCCGCGGCGGACCCGCTTCTTGTTCCAGTACGCCGCGTCTTCCTCCTGGATGTGGGCGGAGTCGGCCAGAAGCAGCTCGACGAGATCGCAGGTCGGCGGTGTGGCGTAGATCGGTCCGTGGAAACCGTCGCGGACGAGGCGCGGCAGCCTGCCGCAGTGGTCGATATGGGCGTGCGACAGGATCACCGCGTCGATGGCGGATGGATCGCACGGAAACGTCCGGTTCTTTTCGTTCGTCTCGGCGCGACGCCCGTGATAGAGCCCACAGTCCAAGGCGATCCGCTTTCCGTTCGCCTCGATCAGGTGCATGGAGCCGGTAACTTCCTGAGCCGCACCGTGGAATCGCAATCTCGCTTTCATGCACTTACTTCCTCGTCAGAAGGCCGCCCGGCGGGCGGTATGCTCTCCAACCGTACCCCGTCGCAGGGGCCGGGCCGCCGGGCACCACGAACCATCACGCATCCGGCCGGCGATCCAGGGCCGCCGACAGCATCGCTCGTTTCGGAAACAACCCGAAGACGCCGCCGGTGTGAATGAACAGCACGTGGCCGCCGGGATCGAAGCCCTCGCTTCGAATCGCGCGGTCGAGGGCGAACAGGGCCTTGCCCGTGTAAACGGGGTCCAGGAACACTCCGGTCCGCCGCGCGAAGCCGACCATGAAGTCCACTTCCGCGTCCGTGTTCAGGGCGTAACCCCGCCCGGCGGCGTCGATCAACTCGATTTCGCCGGCGGTCGGCGCCGCGGTCACGCCCCAGTGCCGCGCCGTCCGTTCCGTGTACTCGGCAAGGCGATCCTGCCATGCGGGAACGGTACCTTCCACCGTGCACGCGACGTGACGCGGCCGCACGCTGGCCAGTTGCCGCCCCAGCCGGCACCCGGCGTAGGTCCCGCCACTGCCGCACGCGTGGACCACGCAGCCCATGCCGCGGTCGTCCTCGGCGAGTTGCCGGGCGATCTCCGCCATCGCCCGCACGTAGCCGAGCGCACCGACCTCGGTCGACCCGCCGGACGGCATGACGTACGGCACGCGACCGGCGCGACGCAGCTCGTCCGCCACCTCGAGCATCCGCCCATGCCGGTCAGCCTCGGACATCGGCGGGAGAATGCGAACCTCGGCCCCCGCCAAACGACTGAGCAACAGGTTGCCGTCGAGTTCGCCGGGCGCCTCTCCGGCCAGCACGAGGACGGCTCGCAATCCGGTCATCGCGGCCGCCACCGCGGTCGCCCGGGTGTGGTTCGACTGCACGCCCCCGCACGTGACGAGCGTGTCGCAGCCGCCGGCCTTCGCGTCGGCAATGAGGTACTCCAACTTGCGCACCTTGTTCCCGGACAGCCCGCAGCCCGTCAGGTCGTCTCGCTTGAGATAGAGACGCGTAGACCCCCAGCGATAGTTCATCTCGGCGATGGGCGTGGGCAGCTTGGTCAGGGCGACGCGCGGCTGGTCGAGCAGATCGGCAAGTTCACTCATGATGATCATTCCGAAGCCAGGTCGTATCCCCGGCGCAGGTGTCACCGAGGGGTCTCGTCGAACGCCCCGCGCGTCACGCCGCCCGGGCCGCGCCCCGGTTACCGGCCGCCGCGCACCCGGCCCACGAGGCTCTGGGACGACGTCTTGATGCCCTTGACGAGGCTCTTGAGCCCGTCCGGGTTCGGCGCGTAGTCCATGGCCGTGTCGAAGTGGATCAGCTCCTTCTCCACCATCTCGGCCAGCGATTGCGTGAAGCTGCGCATGCCTTCCTCGATGCTCTGGGCGATGATGGCCGGGAGATCCTCGTCCTCTTCGTGGAGGATCTTGTCCTTGACCGTCGAGTTGCAGAGCAGCACCTCGGTGGCCGGGAACCGCGAGTTCGGATCGATCCCCGGTAACAGCCGCTGCACCATGATGGACACCAGGCTGTTGGCGAGGGACGAACGAATGAAGTCGTGTTCATCCCGCGGGAAGAACTCGAGGATTCGCGAGAAGGTCTGCTGGGCGTCCGAGCAGTGGATGGAGCCGAGCACGAGGTGCCCGGTCTCCGCGGACTGGATGGCCGCCTGCATCGTGGCGCGGTCGCGCATCTCGCCGA
This sequence comes from uncultured Phycisphaeraceae bacterium, assembly GCA_964495075.1. Taxonomy (GTDB): domain Bacteria; phylum Planctomycetota; class Phycisphaerae; order UBA1845; family UBA1845; genus JAFGJQ01. The sequence continues at coordinate 31,484 of CAZBUJ010000028.1, read as the reverse complement.
TGAAGATGACATCCGGGTCCTGGCGCACGATGTATCGCAGCGCCTCCGCATAGTCCGGAATATCGATGCCGATCTCCCGCTGCGAGATGATCGCTTTCTTCGGGTGAAACGTGAACTCGACCGGGTCTTCGATGGTAATGATGTGGCACGGGCGCCGCTCGTTCACCACCTCGAGCATGGACGCAAGTGTGCTCGACTTGCCGCTGCCCGTGACGCCGGCCACCAGGATCAGCCCATCCATGTTGTGGGCAATGACCCGCTCGTATACCGGCGGCAGGGTCAGCTCGGCGAACGTGGGGATCTGGCTCTGCACGCGCCGGATCGCCGCGTGCATTTCTCCCGTCGCCCGGAAGACGTTGATGCGGTAGCGGTCGCCGGTCGGCCCGGCGGCGGAGAAGTCCAGGTCACCGCGTTCGTCGTATTCATGGCGGCGCTGGTCCGGCACGACGTCATGAAGCATGGCCTCGATGAACTCGCTGCTCTCCAGCACCGGCACCTTGATCTTCTGGAGGTGGCCGCCCACGCGGTAGTAGGGGGCGTACCCCACTTTGAGGTGGAGGTCGGACGCTCCGAACTCCGCCATCTTGCTCAACAGTTGGGTCATGAACTCGCGCGGGTTTCGCTCTTCCGTCATAATGCTGTCTCGCTCATGCGGGTGGGGTCTGCCGGGTGGTGCTCGGCGGTTGCCACCGAGGGTGGGTCGGCTACCGGAGCACGCCGAAGAGGAAGCTTCCGATGCCGGCCGCCGCCACCACGAGGGTCACGATGAACAACCATACGAACCGCTTCGCCTGCTGCTCCATCAGCGCCGACAGGCGCTCATTGCTGGTCACGGCATCAACGCGCATTTCCTTGAGGGACTCGGTGGACGCCGACGCGGAGTCGCTGAGGGACGAGATCGCCTCCCGAAACGTGCCCAGCGACTGCGCGATCTCCTGGTCCGACTCGCGGGCTCCCTCGACCTGCTGGGCCACCTGGGCCAGCGTTTGCCGTTGGGCTTCCGTCATTCTCGAGAAATGCCCGCACAGCTCCTCCATCCGCTCGTCCCGCGAATTCCCCGATTCCAGTTGCCCGACGATGGCTTTCAAGGTGTCGCCCTGGCTGCCCACGGCGTCGGCCAGTTTGGACATGTCACCGGCCACGTGCTTGAGGGAGTCGGCGATCTCCGCCGTGCGTTCCTCCTGCAACGTGAAATGCACGTCCAGCGAGTCGCAGAGCTTGACCACCCGCTGGAACCCGTCCTCCAGACGAGCCAGCGCTTCCTCACGGTTACGGCGCCGCACGGCGGTCAGCGGCCCGCGAGCGGTGAGCCCCGTCTCCTCGCTTTCCGCGTCGAAGCGGTCGGCCGAATCGGTCAGACCGCCGCCGGCGATCCGGCTCCGGCCCGCGTGCCCGCTGTTTTCCACGTTCGCTCCACCCGGCCGGAACCAGGCGCTCACGCGTTCCCAGAAAGTCGTCTGCTCCATGGATCTTACGCTCCCTCCGTGGCGACTTGTTGCCTCGCCAAGAGTCACTTGCCCCAGTCGGACCCGCGCAATTATTATAATCAGGCGGGATTCGCGGGGTCAACGAGCCAGAGCATGGATCACGATTCCATGCGTTCGACGGACCATGGAGACCGGCATGTCCCGAGTGCAACAAATACAGGCGCTTCTCAAGAACGATCCCGATGACGTGTTTCTGAACTTCAGCCTGGCCATGGAGTGGGTGTCGGCCGGCAAGCACGAGGCGGCCATCCAACAGTTCGACCGCGTGGTCGAACTCGATCGTGACTACACAACCGCCTATTTCCGCAAGGCGGACGTCCTGGCGGGGCTCGCGCGGCCGGACGAGGCTCGACGGACGCTGCAAACCGGGATCGAGGCGGCGGAACGGGTCGGCGATCAGCACCTGAAAACGAAGATGACCGACCGGCTCAAGCAACTTGAGTAACGCGGTCGGGCGGACGACCGGTCACGGCCGGCGCAGAATCGCGCCGACCAACTCGGCGGGCCGATCGATCACCACGTTCGCACCGGCCGCGACCAGGTCCGACCGTGCCCGGAAGCCCCACGTCACGCCGACCGCCGGCATGCCGGCGTTGGCGGCGGTCGTGACGTCCACCGCCGTATCGCCCACGAACACCACGTCCTGCGGCGCACGCGCGAGTCGTGCGGCCAGAGCAAGCGCGGCCGACGCGTCCGGTTTGTTGGGCCGGCTCGGGGCCGCACCCCAGCAGGCGACGAACGGCCAGCGAGCCAGCAGCGTCGCGCAGATGGTACGCGTGGCATCGTCCGGCTTGTTGGAGAGCACCGCCATCGGGCAGGATTCGGACGCCAGCCGATCGAGCACGTCGGCGATCCCGTCGTACAGACGCGTGGAGTCGAGCAAGTGCCGACGGTAATGGGCCCGGAACGTCGCCATCACCCGCGCCTGCGTGGCTTCGTCCGCCCCCACCACGACCCGCGCGATCAGGGCGGGCAGCCCATCGCCGACGCATGCCCGAACCCGTCCGCAGTCCACCGGGCCGAGCCCCACCTCCGCGATCGCGACGTTTACAGATGCCGTAATGTCGTCCAGCGTGTCGGCCAGCGTGCCGTCCAGATCGAAGATCACCGCCGGCGTGCCTGTGAGTCGCGCGTCGTGCACGTGTCCTCCCGGTATGTAGCAAACGGGCGGTGCCTGCGTACGCACCGCCCGTGATTCGCAACGTCCAACGGTTGTCGACCGGGCCTCACGAGATTGGCTGGATCCCCGTCACGTACGTGCCCGGCGACGAGCCCTCCACGGTCACCGTGCGGTGACCGGTTTCCTCTTCGTACGCACTGACGACCTCACGAACGGCCGACCGTGTGTCCTGGGTGTCGTCCGTCAGGGCGACCACCATGCCGCCGGCGCCGTTGCCGGAGACACGGGCTCCGTAGATGCCGTCGGCGGTGCCGCGCTGACGCAGCCGATTGACCAGCACGTCGGTCGCCACCGTGCCCAGGCCGCATCGCTGACCGTAGCTCCAGTGCGACGCGTACATCAACTCGCCGGTTTCGATCAGGGCGGTGCGCTCGCCGGTGCGAGCCACCCGCGACAGCCGTTCCACGAACTGGTGAACGCGGTCGTTCTCGTAGATGTGATGCTCGGTCCGCGAGCGGATCTTGTACGTGGCATCCGGACTGACCCCCGCGTGCGGGCAGCCGGTGTCAGGGAATCGTTCGAGGAACGCCGCCCCGCGGATCTTGGTCGGGATGCGGTCGCGGAACCGGGCGACGTACTCGCTGACCGTGATCTGCGCCAGGTAACCGTTCCAGTCCGCCGAGGCCGGCCCCGTCGCCTGCAACACACGTTCCACAAATGCCTTGCCCATGAACGTCGCCACTCGCGCATCGACGTACTTGCGGTGGGCGCCCGCGTGTCGGTAGCCCGACTCGATGCCGATCACGCACAGCCCCTGGGGCAGGCGCAGCGGACCGATCAGATCATGCGGCTGGCAACGCATCTGCAGCAGCGCGTCCGGCTGACCCAACAGCGAACAGGCCGTTCCACTGACCCCACCCGTGGAACCGGGGCACCGTGGCGGGACGAACCCACATACCTCGACGATCCGCATCGGTTCGAGATCGAGTGCGAGCGTGGTGCCGGCGGCGGCGATCGTCGTCGCGTGAATCGCCGACTCCGCGCCGACCTCCGCCCCCGGCGGCAGCGTCGAGTGATAAACGAGGGTCAATCCGCCGCCCAGGTGCGGGGCTCGACCCTGGTGCAGCAGGGCGTAGAGCGCGGCGATGGCCGGCTGTGCCCAGGTCCGTTCCATCTCGTTCAGGCGGGCCGACAAGGTCTTCGGGTCGGCGAGTCGGTCATCCCCTTCATAAAACGCACCAAGCGGCCAGACGGTGCGGGCATCGTGCCCGTTACCGCCGCCTTCCAGCGAATCGACGACGATCGACTGGTCCGTCCGACGCCCGACCGCGGCGAGCACCGCCCCACTCGTCGGTGTCGTCAGCGTGATCGAGCCGCTGAACTCGGCGATCCCGCCCATGACATCCAGGCATCCGGGCGTACGCACCACCCAGGCGCGGTTTGCCGGGGACAGCTCGTCGGAAAATGCGTCGGTTATCCGCGACGCAAACAGGCCGACTTCATCGGCGAATGCCGTTTCGATCGTCGTGTCCATCATCCTCATCTATTGCGCCAACGCGCGTACAAGTTAGGTTTCGTTGTTGTTCTCGGCCCATACCTCGCGTAACACGTGATCCTCGACGTAGATCGGTGTGCCGGACGCGGCGCCGAGCGCGATGGCGTCCGACGGTCGAGAATCGATCTCGATGATGTTGCCGTTCCGACGAACGATGAGCTGGGCGAAAAAAGTGTGATCGCGCAAATCGTTGATCACGATCTTCTCCAGTTCCGCGTCCAACTGATCAATGATCGAGGCCATGAGATCGTGCGTCAGCGGCCGCGGCGTCTTCAGTCCTTTGAGCCGGCGGTCTATGGCCAACGCTTCGTTGATTCCAATCAGGATCGGAAAGTGCCGTTCGCCATCACGCTCTTTCAGTATGATGACCTGCGAATCGCCGGTTTCGACGATGATGATTCGCGCTAAGTCCATCCGGACCTGCATGGGCACCCTTTCCGACAACCAGATGGACGAGACAACCTAGCGGCCCAGGAATAGGCTGTCAAGATTGTACCCGCTCCTGACAGATCGACCAGTAGCGGAACAAGAACCATGCCAAGAAAACATGCACCACGGGCGATTCGTCGATACGGTGCTAGGCCGACCGGCCCGCCTCGCCGCAAGGCCGATTCCTGCTCAACAGCGACTGCAGCTTCGCGGATTCTCCCGCCTCCATGGTAATCCCATGCCCCACACTTGGGAATCGTTGCTCGATGACGTCCGAGGCGTACGTGGCGAACGCCTGCGTCAGGATCTCGTACAGGTTCACGTATCGCTTCACGGATCGCGGTGGGTGTCCGGCCGCGTAGCCCAACATGTCGTGCAGCACCACCACCGTGCCGTCGCAGTAAGGGCCGGAAACGCAACCGATTACCGGCAGGGTTGTCCGTTCGCTCACCGCGCGGCCTACCTCGTCCGGTACGGCTTCCAGCAGCAGGGCGACCGCACCGGACTCCGCCATCACCCGTGCGTCCTCCACGATCGCCAGCGCCTCTTCCGCACGCCGCCCCTGCGCCTTGTACCCGCCAAAACGATGGATCGACTGCGGTTTGAGACCCAGGTGGGCCATCACCGGGATCGTGCCACGCGTCATCGCTTCCACCAACGTGGCCGACCGCCCGTCCACCTCGATCTTGACGCAGTCGCAGCCGGCCTCGGCCATGAACCGACCCGCGTTGCGGATCGCCTCCTCGCGGGTCACCTGGTAGCTCAGGTAGGGCATGTCGCCTATCAGAAACGCCCCCGGCGCTCCCCGCCGGACGGCCGCCGCCACGCTGATCATCTCGTCCATCGTCACCGGCAGCGTGCTGCTGTGGCCGAGACAGACCTCGGCGTACGTGTCGCCCACCAGGATCGTGTCGATCCCCGCGGCCGTCAGCAGCCGGGCCGTCGAGTAATCGTAGCACGTCAGCACGGGGATCTTGCGCCGCTCCCGCTTCCGCGCCTGCAGGGTGCTGATCGTGATCTTCGACGTAGGCGCAGTCATGCCAATAGGATACGCAGCCCGCCCCGGGGCGACAAGACGGCACGGACGCCGCATCCCCCGGTTCCGCACCAGGCCACCGCGACGCGGGGGGTCCCCCGGCCGACGCGGCCGGACCGCGTCCGCCCCGCCACGGCTGACAGGGATCCCCCGGGCCGATCGTCTTCTCACGATGAGCGGAGCCCGTCGACGCCGTCGACCGCGACGACCGAGAGTCGCGCCCAGTCTTGACACTGCGGGCGGGCGCGATACATATTGCGGTTCTGTCGTTTCCGGGAAGGTCGCGTCGCGCCCACACCGGCCCGGAGGGAGACTCCTGCAACAACGCGAGCCGAGTGATTGGTTTCGGGGAAATCGCATGATCCGCGTAAGTAATCTTGTCAAGCGATTCGGCGGGGTCGCCGCGGTCGATGGTATCTCGTTCGACGTGGCGGAGGGCAAAATAGTCGGTTTTCTGGGCCCAAATGGGGCCGGCAAAACCACCACCATCCGGGTGTTGACTTGTTTTCTGCCCGCGACGCGAGGGGCGGCCACCATCGCGGGCTTCGATGTCCTCACGCAGTCCATGGAAGTCCGCAAGCGGATCGGCTACCTCCCCGAGTCGGCTCCGTTGTACCCGGAAATGCGGGTGAACGAGTATCTTCGGTTCCGGGGCAAACTGCACGGTATGAGCGGGGCGGAGCGGGAGGCGGCACTGGACCGCGTGGTCCAGCGGTGCTGGCTGGGGGATTTCGTCCGCCGACCGATCGGACAGCTCTCCAAGGGTATGCGGCAGCGGGTCGGACTGGCCGACGCACTGCTGCACGATCCCGACGTCCTGATCCTCGATGAGCCCACCGTGGGGCTCGATCCGACCCAGATCCGGGAGTCGCTCACCCTCATCCAGGAATTGAGCGGGCGGCACACGATCCTGTTCAGCTCACATATTCTGCCCCAGGTGGAGCAGATCTGCGACGAGGTCATCATCATCAACCGCGGACGCATCGTGGCCCAGGGGCCGCCGAAGCAGCTCAGCGAGGAGAAAGTGGCCGGCTCGCGGCTGATTGCGGAAGTGAAAGGCCCGGGCAAGGAGGTGGAGAAGGCCGTCCGGGCCTTGGCCGGGGTGGCCGGCGTCGATTGCGAGACGCACGATAGCTGGCACCGGCTGTCCATTCGGACCAAGGGCCAGGCGGACGCCCGCGAGGGCGTGTTCAAGCTCGCGTCCGAGCGTGGCTGGTCGTTGCGTGAAATCCGCCGCGAGGTCGGAAGCCTCGAAGAGTACTACCTGCGAATCACCAGCGGACAGGACAACGGTTCCTCCTAACCACCGCTCGCCCGGGCGGCGCCGCGGCGACCGGGCCTCGCGGGGGACGGCCCGGCCGGCGGCGAGGGACCCTCGTAGACTGGAGAGCATCGAACATGAGACACGTACCCACACTCGCACGCCGCGAACTGAGCGTGTACTTTTTCTCCCCGATTGCCTATGTCGTAATCGCCATGTATCTGACGTTCTGCGGCATTCTCTTCGCGACGCAGACCTTTCTGCCGGGCGGCGAGTCATCCCTGCGGGCGCTCATGGGTGATGCCATGCCGGTCATCCTGGTGTTCATCCTGCCCATGATCACCATGCGGCTGCTGTCGGAAGAGTTTCGCAGCGGCACGATCGAGACCCTCATGACCGCACCGGTAAGCGACGTGGACGTCGTGATCGGAAAGTTCTGCGGGGCGGTGGCGTTCTACGTGGTCATGCTCGCCACGACCCTGATCTACGCCATCCTGGTCGCCTACTGGGGCACCCTCGACATCGGCATGCTGGTCTGCACCTACTTCGGGCTACTGCTGCTCGGCGCGTTCTTCATCTCGGTCGGCCTGTTCTTCAGTGCCTGGACGCGTAACCAGGTGATCGCCGTTTTGTGCAGTTTCGTGCTGCTGGCCGTGCTGACGTTTCTCGTCAACTACCTGGGCAGCCTGCTCTCGGGTTGGCCTCGTATCATCCTGCAGCAGATCGATGTCTTCAGTCATTATCCGGACTTCGCGCGAGGCGCGCTGGTGCTCAACCACGTCGTGTTCTTCGTGACGATGACGGGATTGTTCCTGTTCCTGACGGTCAAAACGCTGGAGTCGCGACGATGGCGATAGAACCCACCCCGAAGAAAGAGGCCGGGCAGGGTGCCCCGGTGGCCGGTGTACGGTGGGCGACGGGCGCGAACGTGATCGTGGCCACCGTGCTGGTGGTGGCGCTCGTCGCGGTGTTGCAATGGGGCGGCTACACGTTCCACGCCAAGGCGGACCTGACGTCCACCGGCATCAACAGCCTCAGCGAAGGCACGGAGCGGCTGCTCGACTCCCTGGACGACGAGGTGCGAATCACGTCGCTCTACTTCGAGTCCGATCTGGAGACGGAGGAACAGACGCGGTTCCGCAAGGCGGCCAGCGATCTGATCGAGCTGTACCGGATCACCAATCCGAGCAAAATCGTCGCCGCCTACATAAATCCGTTGCAGAATCACCAGCGACACAAGGAACTGTTCAAACGCCTGCAGCAGATCCCCGCCTTCCAGGAGCAATCGAAACCTTACCGCGCGCTGCTGGACGATTTCAAAGCCAAGATCGGGCCGGAGGTCGCCGGACTGCTGACGGCGGAGCAGGACGAATTGTCCGGTCGTACCAGCACGTCCGGGGAGGACGATGAGTCGCGCGTGATCGGGGCGATCGTGAACTACTTCAAGGAGCGCCAGGTCGATCTGGCCGACGTGCAGGACGCGCTCGAAGCGAACGAGCAGAGTGAGATTGTCGACTACACCGGCGCATGGCGGACCTTGCGCTCCTTCTACAACTCGATTGAGCGTATTCCCGAGACGCTCGACGCGTTCGTGCGGGACAATGCGGCGCTGCTGCGGGGCGTGAGTCCGGACACCCGCGCGTACTTCGTGGAGGCCGCCGATCGGTACCGACCGCTGGCCGAACAGGTGCGGGCCGCGTTGGACAAAGGCGTCGATCTGCCGGACCTCGAGATGGACCGTATCGCCCGGAACTACACGCTGACCGGCAACTGCATCATCGTCGACTCGGACAAGGATGCCCGCCTCATCACGTTCTCCGACGTGTGGGCGCCGATGCAGGGTGGAGCGCCGCTCGAGGATGGCCGGGTGCCGCGTGAGTTCCGCGGCGAGGAAAAACTGAGCTCGGCCATCCTGCAGATCACGCAGCCGACGAAGCCGGCCGTGGTGTTCGTGCGGTACGGTGGCGAGCCGCTGTTCTTCGGCGGCTTCCAACCGAACATGCCGCGGCCGCAGTACGCGCAGATGAAGGAGCACCTCGAGTCCTTCAACTTCACGGTGCACGAATGGAACCTCGCCGCCACCGTCGATCCGCCGGAGATCGACCCGGCACCGGACAAGGTGATTTACGTCGTGTTGCGGCCGACGCCCACGCCGCCGCCCATGATGGGGCGACAGCAACAGGACCCGCCGTTTGGCGACGAGCATCGACAGGCCCTGATCAAGGCGCTGGAGGCCAACCCCAGGGCCCTGTTCATCACCGGGTGGACACCCACTTCGCTCGGGCCGATGTCCACGCCCTATGAGTACGGCGAGTACGTTCGGGACGCCTGGGGAATAAAGGTGAAAGACGATGTGCTGGTCATCCAGACGAGACCGGTGGGGCCGAACGAGTTCCGCCTGGCCCGCGGGTTCGAGAACCTGACGCAGCCCGCCAACAGCGACCACGTGATCGTGAAAGGGCTCGGTTCGCGACGCTCCATGTTCCCGCTCGTGGCGCCGTTGGACATCAGCGAGGAATTACCGGCGGGCGTCGAGGCGTCGGAACTGCTGTGGTTCAAGCCCAATGACGGGCTCTGGGGGGTCGAGGACATCCAGACCCGCGTCCAGGAGGCGCAGAAGACCGGCTTCATCGCCAAGAGCGACGCGGACCTGCTGGGGCCGTTCACGCTCGCCGTCGCGGCCACGCGTGACGAGGCCAAGCTCGTCATGGTCTCCTCGGCGTTCTTCGCGATCGATGAAGTGGCCTTCGCCACGAACATGACGTTGACGTCACAGGGACTCGCACTGGTTCGCGCCAACCCCAGCAACGTTACGCTGTTCGTGAACGCGTTGCACTGGCTGGGTGACAACACGCAGTGGATGAACCTCGGACGTCCCATCGAGAGCCGCGTCCTGACCATCGAGGAGGGGCCGGGCCTGACGTTCGTGCGGGCGCTGGCCTACGCCATCTGGCCGGGGTTGGCCCTGGTCTGCGGTGGGATGGTGTGGATCGTGCGACGGAGGTAGACCCAGATGAACTTCAAGACGACGTACATCCTCGCGATTGTGCTGGTGGTCGTGGTCGGGGTGTTCTATTTCGCCAGCCGCCGCCAGGTCGATAACGTGGCGAAGGGCCTGGAAGAGCCTTCGGTGGCCGCGGAGACCGGCGGCGTCGAGCGCCCGCTGCTCGACGCGGACCTGGGGGAGATTACCCGGATTACGTGCGAGGTCCCCGGCGAACAACCGTGGGTATTCGAAAGGGCCGGCGTGGATGAAACCGGGCTCTCCGCCACGTGGCGCATGACCAAGCCGTACGAAGCCAACGTGCAGGACTGGATGGTCCGGAACGTTGCATCCAAGCTCACCGGGGCCAAGTACGCCATTGTATACAAGGCCGGGCAGCAGGGCGGCGTGACGGCCGACGACGCGAAGCTGAACCCGCCCCGGGCGATCGTCACCCTTACCGACGAAGCGGGCAAGAGTGCCACCGTCCACATCGGCCGGGACGCGTCCGCCTCCACCGCCTACGTGCAGAAGGAGGAGGGCGGGGACATCTACGTCGTCAACGCGTCACTCAAGCACCTCGTCAAAGACCACGCCCGCGAGTATCGCGACTTGCGGTTGCTCGATTTCTCGCCCGTCAATTGCGTACGCCTCGAGATCACGCGCCGCCCGGCCGAGGGTGAGCCGGTCGAGTACACGCTCGTCAAGCGGGGCACCGGCTGGGACTTTGAATCGCCGTTCCAGGCGACGGCCGTGGCCGCCAGAATCCGGGAGTTTCTCGCCGCCCTCACCAAGCTGCGGGCGACGGCCTGGGTGGCTGACTCGGGCGGGCCGTCCGACCTGTACGGGCTGGAAACGCCCGAACTCCGCATACGGGCGACCGAGGAACTCGAAGTGAAAGCGGAACCGGAGGCGGACGATGACGGCGAAAAAGCCTCGCCGTCCGAACCGAAGGTGAAAACGAACGTGTACGAGATCGCGATATCGCGGCTGTCGCCGCTGGGCAGCGACGACATGGCCTACCTCCAGACGGCCGGCGATCCGGCGGTGGCCACCGTCCGGCGGGACAGCGTCGACAAACTCGCGCCCGATCCGAACGAGTGGCGCGACATGCGAGTCACACTCGTTCCCGTGATGCAGACCAAGCAGATCGAGCTCAACATCGGCGGCACCGTGGCGGCCCTCGACCGCGAGGGATCACCGTGGCACTACGCCGACGGCAGCCCGGCGGACGTCCAGGCGGTCACCGAACTGCTCAGCGGGTTGAAAGACCTGAAGGCCCAGTCGTTCGTGGACGGAGCCGACGCCGACCCGGACTCATGCGGGCTGACCTCGCCGGCCGCCGAACTCGTGCTCACGTACGGAGCGGACCAGAAAACGGAACGCATCGCCGTCGGAGATTACACCGACCCGCGCACGAAGCGGTTGCGCTACATACAGAGCCTCTCCGCGGAGGGCGTCGCCAAGGTGCTGGCGTCCGCAGTGGAGCCGTTGCTGCGCGACCCGATGATCTACCGCGATCGACAGGTGTTCCAGTTCCCGGTGAGCGAGATCGAACAGATCACCGTGGAGCGGCCGGACCCGGTCGGCGGCGAACCGTTCACGTTTTCGCTGGCGGGGCAGAAACGGGGCTGGACGATGCTCGCGCCGCGCGAGACGGACAGCGACGCCGAGGCCGTAAAGAACCTGTTCGAACGCATCGCGTCGCTGCGGGCGGAAGGGGTGGAGCCTCCGGACACGGACCCCGGCTCCCTCGGCCTGGACGACACCGCGGTCACGATCTCCCTGACCCGCCGGCCTCCGGAAAGCGTCCGAGAGGTCGAACCGGAGGCGGAGGGCGAAGAGGGGGAGTCGGGCGAAACGCAACCGGCCCGGCCCGAAACGGAACCCGTCCAGCCGCCCGCCCAAACGTACAAGCTCCTGGTGTCCGAGCACGAGGGCACGGCCTTCGCCAAACGATACGACTCGCCAACCGTCTATCGCGTTGACAGCGGCCTGTGGGACGCCGTGCTGGCCGAATACCGCGCCCGGAAGGTGTTTGCGTTCGACGAACCCGACGTGACGGCCGTCATCGTGGTCAGCCCGGACGGCGAGGACGGCTTCGCAAAGGTCGACGACCAATGGCGCTACGCACCGGAGCCCGACATCCCCGTGGACGACAAGAAAGTCAAAAACTATGTCATTCGCGTGGGGGACCTCGCGCTGGAACGCTACGCGGCGTACGACGCCGACCCGAGCACGTTCGGGTTGGACGAACCGCAATACCGGGTGACGGTCGAAGCCGACGGCGAACAACGGACCCTGCTCGTTGCCGCAAAGACCTGCGATGCGCTGCCCGGCGATCTGCATTACGCGTCGCTCAAGGGAAACCGCGACGTGTTCCTGATCAGCCCGAGCACGATCAAGCGTTTCACGATCGCACTGGCCGAATTTGAACCGGCGGCGGAGTAGTCGCGGTCCGCTCCGCCGCGGGCGGGGGCCGGAACGGCCTCAGGACGGCGCATTGCCAGCGTCACCCGAATCCGCGGGGCCCACGTCCGGCGCGGCGCTGTCCACGGTCGGGGCCGGACCCCACGGCGGGGCCGGCGAGTCCCCCGGCTGTGCGGCCGGTGGTGCATCCGATGCGTCCCGCACCAGCCTCACCGTCAGAGGCTGATCGCCCTTGATGGACAACGTTCGCTGCGGGAAAGGGATCTCGATGTTGTGCTCGCGGAAAAGGCGATCGATCTCGTACCTCAGCTCGATCATCCCGGACCACCGCTCGCGCGTGTCGGCGAACCAGACCACCAGTGTGAAATCGAGGCTGCTGTCGCCGAATGACACGAACCACGCCTCCGGTGCCGGGAAGTAGAGCACCCGCTTGTTTTCGCGAGCCGCACGCATGAGCAGATCATGGACCAGGCGGGTGTCGCTCCCGTAGGCGACGCCGACGTTGACCTTGCCTCGAATCCGCTGGTCCTGCAGCGTCCAGTTCACGACCGAACTGTTGATGAACTGGCCGTTGGGCACGATGATGTCCACGTTGTCGAACGTCTTGATGCACGTGGCACGCATGCTGATCCGCGTCACTTCACCCAGCGTGTCGTTCACCTCGATTTTGTCACCCACCTTGACGTGCCGCTCGAGGATGATCATCAGGCCGGACACGAAGTTGACGATCAGCGGTTGCAGCCCCAGGCCGAGGCCCAGCCCCAGGCCGCCAAGCAGGACGGCCAGGGCTCCGAAGGTCACGTGCAGGGCCGACATCGCGAAGTAAACGCCGAGGCAGATCAGTGAATAGTGCAGCAGCATGTTGACCGCCGCCTGCGCCCCGCGGTCGAGGGGCAGGTACGTATCGTACACACGGCGTTGGAGCATGCCGCGAAGGGCCCGCGAGATGAACACCGTCGCGACCATGATCAGCACGGAAGCGCCGACGCGCCACACCGTGATCCGCCGACCGCCGTCCAATTCCCATCCGTAATTGAGCACGTCGTGCAGCATGTTCCGCGTCATGCCCCAGCACGCGGCAATGACGACCGCCGTTCCGATGATGATGAACCAGCGGAATACGGTGGCCACGGCCACGGCAACCTGGGTCGGATCGAGGAGGGGCAGAGCGTGCTCGTCTTCGTCGGTCCCCGCCGCGGCAGGCGTTTCCGTTTCGGTCGCTTCCGCCAATTGCGTGAATTTGGCGAGCAGGTCATCGAGCAGGCGAATCAGCAGATACGCGATCACCAGGGCCGCCGCCGTCATGGAGGTTTCCTCGATCACAAAGGTCGTGAACGGTCCGTGCCCAAGAACCTCCATCACGAAAAGGAGCAAGACGACGACGAACCCGAGCGGGTAGAGTCCGACAACGAGCCGGTACAGCCGCTGGTACTTGAGATTCTGCACGCGGCCGACTACGCGGATCACCGTCTGGCGATGCCGGAGGAAGAGCAGCACGCCCAGCAGCACAAGTCCCTTGTAGATCCCCAGGTAGTATTCTCGCAGCAGGCCGAGGGATTTGGTGAGATACAACAAAAGCGGCAGCGGCAGGGCGACCACGCTGAAGATGACCAGAATCCGCGCCCAGCGCATGTAGTAGGCGGCCACGATGTTTCCACACGGCAGCACACGAAAACGCGGCTTGTCCGAGGCAAACGCGAATCGCACCACCGCCAGGCTGAGGCCCGCACCGAGCACGAGGAGCAACGCGGCCCGGATCAGGCTTTCTCCGACGTCGTCCGCACTGGGCAGAAAGGTGACGGCGGTGAGAAGTACGCCGAGGGGCACGGCCCACGCCGCGGTCGCCATCCCGGTCGTGGTGGCATGCAGGGCGATCCGGTCGGACAACGGTGCGACCGACGTTTGCTGTTCCTTCATCCGTTCGACCAGCGTCTCGGCGCGCTGCGCCGCCCACTGCCGCGCGATTCTACCCCGCCATACCAGTACCCCGCCCGCCGCGGCGGCCAGGGCCACGAACAACGCCCCGTCCAGCCGGGGCACGCCGTGCACCCATGCCACGACCGCGGGACCGGCGGCGGCCAGGGCGGCCGCGTCGACATCCCCCGGCAGCGGTTCTTGCCAGAGAGCCGTCAGTTTGCCCACGTCCGCCTTCAACGCCGTCCAGTCCGGGTTGAACCATCCGATTTCCGCCGCCAGCAGTTGCGACCAATACAGATCGTCGCGTGCCCCGGCCAGTTGGGTCAGGAGTTTTTTGATCTTGTCCGCGGCGGCCTGCAGCCTTTCGATGGCTTTCTTCTCGACCGCGTCGGCCGCGTCGTCAAATTGTTTTTCCAGAGGATCAAAGAACTCCGCGGCCAGGCGAGTTGCCTGGGCCCGGGCTTCGACCTTCTTGTCGTTGTCCTCAATCGCCTTGATGGCGTCGTTGAGACCGGACTCGAGCTTCTCGCGCGTGGTGACGTGGGTGTCGCTAAGCCAGAGAATGCGGTCATAATCCCGTTCGGACGCGGTGAGCTTCGTTTCGATGTCTGCCAGGATCGACCGCCACCTCTGGATTTCCTCGTGTATCTCGTTGTACCGTTTCCGCTTCTCTTCCGTATCGTAGCGATCCAACCCGTTGATGAACCGCGTCCACGTCGCACTGCTGCGGTCCACGGCCCAGTTCACCCTGTTCTCGTCGGCCTCGGGAAAACGTTTCTGGGCATCAGCGACGATCTCGTTCAATGCGTTCACGTCTTCCAGGACGTGCTTGCGACCTTCCCAGATAAGGCGGTCGTGCTTCGTCTTCGCCATCTTCAGCTTCTGCTCGATCTGGATGCGCTCGCGCTCGTGGGCGCGTTTCCGAGCGGTGGTCTGCCACTCGCCGACCTGCTTCTGGTACGCGGTCAGCGCTTCCAGGAGATCCGCGGCGTTCTTGCGTTCGATACTGAGTCGCGTCTTCAGGTAGTTGAGCCGCTCCTGTCCAAGCCTGGCCGTCGCGACCGCCCATTGCAGATGGCGCTCCTCCAACGCCTGTGTCAGTTTCGAATCCTCATCCGCAGCGGGTTGGGTCGTCGCCTGATTCTGGAACGCGCTGAGCAGCTTGTCGGCTTCCGTGAGTTTGCTGGTGGCCGTCTGCCGCTGGGCGTCGAAGTCGCTCAGCGCCTCCTCGCGCTTCGCCTGGGCCTCGCGCAGCTCGTCGGTCTGCTTGTCGATCGTGGCGTATGTGTCGCGGGCCTTCTCGACGTTCAGCGCCTCCAGCGACAGGGGCTCCTGGCCGAGCAACTGCCGGAGTTCCTCCGCGCGGGCCTCGATTCCGCTGATCTGGTTCTGCAGCGCCTGGCTGGCCTCCTCGCTGCCCAGCCGCATCACCTCGGCTCGATCCGCCGCCAGCGAGTCAAGGGCCGACAAATAGGCGTCCAGCGTGCGGAGCAGCGCTTCCTCGGCCTTCACCCGCCGGTCATAAACCGCCGCCTCCGCGCCCGCTGGGGCCGTGGTCGGGGCCGTCGTTCGCTGCAGCGCCGTCTTGGCCTCGGCCGCCACCGCCCGGGCCGCGGCGATGGCGCCGTCGTCGTCCGGCTGGAGGGCCGGCGGCAAGGGGATCGGGTTCTGGGACTGGCCGGACTCCCCGGCGGGTTCATCGTGCTGTTCTGCACCGGCCGGCCGCGTGGTCGGCTGGGTGGTCTGCGCAAGCGCGGAAGCGGGCACGCCGGCCACGCCATGTGCAACCGCCGCCAGCAGCAGGGACGCGGTCATTCCTCGGGGGATGCCCATGGGCCGAATGGTAGCGGATCCACGACGACCGGTCTACGGGCGCCGTTCGCACCCCGATAGCAAACGGGAGCGCCGTGCCGAAACACGACGCTCCCGGAGTTTGTCGCCAGCGGAGAACCGAGCCTTAACAACCGGGCTCTCCGCGGCAGGGTGCAAGAGAGAGAGAGTATCAGATAGCTCGGCGCCGGATCACGAGCGAAAACGCCCCGGCTGCCAGAAGCAGCAGGGTGACCGGCTCCGGGATGATAACCGACGAAACCTTGATTCCAACGATCTGTTCCCCGACCTCGAAGTCATCGGGGTACGCATCGGTCAGGGTAACCCCGATGTTCAACTGGTTCCCCGAAACCGACCAGTAGGATGAAGCATCGTCCCAGACGTAGGGATCGACGGGATAATCTTCGCCCGCCTTCTTGAACCAGATGGAGACATCACCCACCACCTCGATTAACGCTTCGTTGAAGAACGTGAGCGTCATCGCGATGGGGTGATCCACCCACGCCTCACTCGCGTTCGCCTCTTCGACGATCAGGTGATGCAGATCGCCCTCCGTCAGCGTTTCGACGGTCCAGAACTGGGTCATGTCGATCGATTGCAGGTAGAACGGTCCGTCGCCGCCGGACGGCCACGGCGATCCGTCGACGAACTCGACCGGCGTGCCCGCCGGGTTCGCGACCTCTTCCGGTCGGTCGCCATAGCTGTACGTCACGTCGGCCAATCCGTCGATCACCGACGCATTTGCGGCGGCAGTCAAGAGGCACACCATGCCCACCATGAGGGCACCCTTCGCGATCGTGCTCACGGAACTCCTCCTCTCTCCCAATGGCTGACCACTGAAATGGATGGCTGGGACAGCCTGTAGATAGGCCTCCCGGCGTCTCCTCTCTACTCCTTCTCCGCTCTTCATAGTACCCAAACACCCGTCCCCGTTCAACCCCGGGCGTTCTGAATTCGGCGAGGGCTGATAATCAGGCCTCGGACCGGCGCGGACCGGTGTTTTCGGGGCGAAATATGTCCGCGTCGGCGTTTGCGAACCGCACTCGCCGGCGCCGATGCCGAGGTCTGATCGCTTTCGCCCGTCCGAGTGCCGGCGGGCAACGGCCGCCCCGCCGCCCGCCACCGGCTGACGCCGAGCCCGGGCATCCTGTTATCGGTCGCAGGGCGACGGTGCTTTCAAAAACCGCGGAGTTATCGGCCGTTCCGAGGCGCTCCGGTCATCCAAGCCCGCACCTGTGATGGGGTGACGCGATCTGGCACCCCATCAGTCGGACCCCGTCGCGAACCGCAGCTTGGAGGAATGAAGTCGCCCTGAATGACCGAAACGCGCTGAACACGGGGCGTCCGGAGCCGGATCGTACAGAAGTGTCATGATGCAGTCACCAGGGTTGAATTCGAGGCTTGCCCAGTTTAACCTGAGGTGAGCCACAATTATTCAGCACGTGGTTGTCGTCCTTTTGGGGTTGACTGATAATAATATAGTTGCACGTCCGGAGTGACAGTTCGAGCATCTCCCCGGATCGAAGCATGAATCTCTCGACGTGACTTTCCGTGTCTGGCATCTATGGTGTGGATGGTGGAGTGAGTGCCTCGATTCCTCGATGGCAACCCGTCGTACCTTGTGCGAGGCGGCCCCCGTTCGGGGTGCGCCGGTCCGTGTACTGCGGCCCGTTGGGGGGGCAATTGCGAGAGAAGGAGGAAAACATGCGTTCGCAAAAGAGTCAGGGCAATGGGACATACCGGGGATGGAAAACGATCCTGATCGTCGGGATGCTGGTCGTCGGGCCGTGCGCGAATCTGCAGTACCCGCCACCCAATACCGAGATCCTGTTCGGTATCGCCATCGCGCGGGCAGATGACGGCCAGGGCCAGTGGCCCTGCCCCAGCGGTCTCGACGCCGACATCGTGATGATGTTCGAGCGGGCCACGGTGTTCATCGAACATGACCACGAGCGCCAGGCCGAAATCGACGTTGGCCAGGGATTGCTCGATATCTTTGACACGCTGGCGCCGGGGGACGGGCAACCGAACGTGACAATCGGGTTTTATCCCGACACCGTGGACGGCGGCATCGAGGCCCAACTGAGCGACACCTGCTCGCCCTTCGACTACGCCTGTCTCGGTACGGACGTCGAGAACGGCATGGCGACGCTCTATCCCGGCGGCGTGAACCTCGGTGACGCGATCAGGGTCGGCGGACTCGGCGTGGACGGCGGCGGCCCTCTGTCGACGGACTGCCGGCGGCGGTACCTCATCCTCTTCTCCGACGGGACGCCGAACGAACCCACAAGTCCCGACCTGGGGCGGGCGTGGGCGGTGGAGGCGGCCGCGGCGGCCCGGGACGCGGGGGTGGTGATCGTGACCGTGTTCGCCGGGATGGACGACTTCCCCCCGCCGATCGATGCCGACGCGGCGGAGGCCTTCCTGGAAGACGAGATTGCGTCGTCCGAGCAGTCGGCCTTCTCCCTGCGCTACGACGAAGCTCGCTACATCATCGAGTATATCATGGAGTTGCTGTGCAACGACTGCAACGCCAATGGTATTCGCGACTACCATCGGGACGAGCCCGGCGAGGACCTGAACGAGAACGGCGTGCTCGACGAGTGCGAAGACTGCGACGAGAACGGTGTTTCCGATATCTGGCAGATGTGCCTCGATCCGGAGTTCGAGGACTGTAACACCAACGGCGTGGTCGACGCGTGCGACATTCTTGACGGCACCAGCGAAGACTGCGACGAGAACGGCGTGCCGGACGAGTGCGATCCGGACTCGGACGGGGACGGCATTCCCGACGCCTGCGAGGGCGGTGGTGGCGGCGGCACGTGCGTGGACACCGACGGTGACGGTGTGTGCAACTTCCGCGACAACTGCGTCACCGTAGCCAACCCTGACCAGGAAGACGGCGACGGCGACGGAGTGGGCGATGCCTGCGACAATTGTGCCGCCACCGTGAATCCGGATCAGGAGGATGGCGACGGTGACGACGTCGGCGACGCCTGTGACGGCTGCCCGGACGATCCGGACAAGATCGAACCCGGGGTTTGCGGTTGTGGGGAGGCCGACGCGGACGACGACGGCGATGAGGTCGTCGACTGCGAGGACAACTGCCCCACCGAGGCGAACCCCGACCAGGCGGATGGCGACGGTGACGGCGTCGGCGATGCGTGCGACAACTGCCCCGATTTGGCCAACCCCGACCAGGCCGACGAGGACGGCGACGGCGTCGGCGACGCCTGCGCGTCGGAGCCGAGCGGCCAGCCCACGCCGCCGGACGAATCGCCGCCGACGCAGCCGGCACCGACGACCGCCCGTGGCGGTTGTGGCGTGTACAACGGCGTCGGCATGATCGCGCTGCCGTTGACTTTGCTTCTCTGGATGGGTCTGCGGGCCCAGCGTGCACGGCGGTGGTATCGCTAGCCGTTCACGAAAATCCGCGAACATCGTGAACTGACGGGCCGGCGTCGCCGGCGCCAATGGATGGTGGCGCCGGCGAGCGCCGGCCCTTGTCTTTCCAGCGCCAGGCCGGTTCCCCAGTGCCCGTCGGAGCGACAGAGCCGGCGGGCCGGGGCTGGCGGTTTCGACCCGGTCGGATTATGCTGAGGGACTGGCGAGATGGCGGTTGGGGGGACACCGCACATCCGGCACGGAGTACCGACGGTGGCGATGATTCGGGAACCGGTGGTCGCGGGCCGCTTCTACCCTCAGGAGGCGGCGGAGTGCGACGCCGAGGCAAGCGACTACTGCACGCTCGTGGAATCAGACCTCGCAGGTCTGCATGCCCCCGCCCGCGGCGGGATCGTGCCGCACGCCGGGTGGATGTGTAGTGGGCGGGTGGCCGGCCGCGTGATGGCCGCCTTGCACCGCACGGCGACCCCGCAGACCATCGTCCTGCTCGGGACGATGCACCAGTTCCGCGGTCCGGTGGGGGTGCTTTTTCCGGCGGGCGAGTGGAGATGCCCGACGGGATCCGTGGCGATCGACGAACGGTTGGCCCAACGCGTACTGGGACACACCAACCTGATCGGGGCGGACCCGTTCGCGCATGAGACCGAGCACTCGCTCGAAGTGCAGATCCCGTTTGTGCGGAAGCTGTTCCCCGGAATACCGGTGTTGCCGATACTGATACCGCCGACGCCGGAGGCGCCGGCCATGGGGGAGTCGGTGGGGCGGTCGCTCCGCGAGTACGGGTACGCGAGTGTCGTGATCGGCTCGACGGACCTGACACATTACGGACCCTCGTACGGCTTCACGCCCGAAGGGACGGGTCCGGACGCATTCGCCTGGGCAAAGGACGTGAACGATCGACGTTTGATCGATCTCATCCTGGCCCTGGACGCGGAGGCGATCGTGGGCGAGGCGGCTCGGAGCCGCAACGCGTGCGGCGCGGGGGCCGTCGCGGCGACGATCGCGGCGGTTCGGCAGCTCGGAGCCACGTCGGCGGTCCTGCTGGAGCATACGACCAGCCGAGAGGTGCTCGGCGAACGAGGGTTCGCCGGTGCGGTCGGATACGCCGGCATCGTGTTCAACTGATCAATGGGTAGCGCGGATCCAACGACGAGGACGGGATGAGCGGACGGCTCGCAGTCGGTGTAGACCTTGGTGGCACGAACGTGCGGATCGCGTTGGTCGATGCGGACGGGAAGATCCTGCACGACCGGTCATACGCGTCAAACGTGAATCGCGGGCCATACCCCGTCATCGACGACATGGCCGCCTGGATCAGCGAGGCGATCGCAACCGTGGATTTGAGGCGGGAGGATCTCGTCGGGGTCGGGATCGGGTCGCCCGGGCCCCTGAGCGCCCGCCGCGGCGTCGTCTACAAAGCGGCCAACCTGCCGGGGTGGGTGGACGTGCCGCTCCGTCGCGCCATGCGGGATCGCACCGGCTTGCCCACCGTGATTGACAACGACGGCAATCTGGCCGCCTACGGGGAATACTGGGCCGGTGCCGGCCGCGGCGCGGACGACATGGTGATGCTCACGCTTGGGACCGGCGTCGGGGCGGGCGTCGTGATCGGAGGCGAGCTGCTGCACGGACACTTCGAGAATGCGGCCGAGCTGGGTCACATGATCGTGGTCCCCCACGGGCGGATCTGCTCGTGCGGGCAGCGCGGCTGCCTCGAGCAGTACGCATCGGCCAGCAACGTGGGCAAGCGGCTCCACGAAGCGGTGCGGGCGGGCGGGACGAGCCTGTTGTCGGGGCCGGTCGAAAAAGGGGTCGACATCGGGAGCCAAGAGGTGGTCAACGCGGCCATGGACGGCGACGACCTGGCCGCCGAGATCTGGGACGAGGCGTGCTATTACCTGGCCGTCGCCTGCGTGAATATCCAGCATGCGTTCAACCCCGAGCGGATCGTGATGGCCGGCGGGATGAGCAAAGCGGGGGCGTTCCTGACCGACCTCGTGCGGAACCACTTCGAACTGCTGACGTGGCAGTTGTGCACCGACGTACCGGATATCCGGATCGCCGTTCTGGGCGACGATGCGGGCGTAATCGGTGCGGCCGGCTGGGCGTGGAAGGCGGAGCAGCAGTGCCGCTGGCCGATCGATGGTGACGGTTAAGCCCGCACCGCCCGACCGACCGCACGACCCCCTCCACCCATCATCCCCGATCCGCCGGGTCCGCCGGCGGGAACTTTGACCCCGGCCCAGCCATCTACTACGCTTTTACGTGGACCTGCCCGATCTGGCAGGGGGTTCTGGTGGTTCAGAATGGATACTGGGAAAGGGGTCCGCAAATGCAACGAATGTACGTTGGAGTCCTGATCGCGTGCCTGGGTTGGGGAGGCGTGGTCGGGGCGAAGCCGCCGGCCACCCCGACGACGCTGCCGGCCGGCCGATCGCCGGGCGTCGTGGCGGACAAGGTCGCCGTGACGGTCGACGGGCATCCCATCTACGTGCGGGAAATCGACGCCGTCTACGACGCGTATATCGAGAATTCGCCGCGCCTGCGCCAGATGCTCGGCCCTCGCATGCGGGACCAGATCTGGCCACGGATGCGCGACCGCGTGATCGATGCATGGCTGCTCGCCCGGGAAGCGGAACGCGTGGGCGTGAGCATCACCGATGCCGAGGTCCTCGCCGATATCGAGCAAGAGGTCCAGCGGAAGATCATCGCGCGGGGCTTGACACGCCAGGAATTCGCTGATGACTACTTCGCGCGGAACGGCACCCGGCTCGAGGTGGCGATGGCGGAGAAGGTGAAGGATACGGCATACCGCCAGCGGGTGCTGCACGAAAAGCTCATCGAACACAAGTACCCGGACAAGCTGACCGTCACCGACGCCGAGATCCAGGAACGTTACGACATCGCCAAGGAGCAGGTGTATCGGCACCCGGCCCGCGTGATGGCCCGTCACATCCTGGTCGCCGTCGCGCCGGATGCAACGCCGGAAGCGAAGGCGGCGGCCCGTGCCCGCGTCGACGAAATCGCCAGGGAGGTGAAGGAGCCCGGCGCCGATTTCGCCGCCGTGGCGGCGGCCAGATCGGACTGTCCGTCCGGGGCGAAGACGGGTGGCAACCTGGGTTTCTTTCCCCGGAGGGGGAGTGTGGCGGAAGCAATCGCCGCGGCTGCGTTCGCCCTTGAGCCGGGGCAGATCAGCGATGTCGTTCAGAGCAATGACGGGTTCCATATCATCCAGGTGATGTACAAGAGACCGGCGATGGAGATCCCACTCAAGACAGCGCGGCCAGTCGTCGAGAGCACCGTGCGGGCCCGCAAAATCCAGGTCCAGAAGAGCGCGTGTGTTCAGGAGTTGCGCAACGCGGCCAAGATCGAGTACGCGAAGAGTTAGCCCCCGATCCGGTGCCCGCGTCGGCCACGATGAGGCTGAACCGGGCGTGCGTGACGCCATGTCCGACCTTCGCGGGGCGCGATCCGCGCCGCTGGAGTATCGCGATGGCGGAGCACAAGGACGAGATCGGCGGGATTCTCGCCGCCCTGCATGAGCGGTCTCGGGAGTTGAACTGCCTCTACGCGGTGGAGGAGTCGCTCCGCGACGAGGAGCAGTCACTCGGCGAGTTGTTCGCCAAGGTCATCGAGGTAATCCCACAGGGATGGCAATACCCGGATGTCTGCCAGGCCCGGATCGTTCACGACGGCACGCCCCACCAGACCGACGGCTGGATCGACTCGCCCTGGCTGCTCACGGCACCGATCCGGGTGCAGGGCGAGACCGTGGGGAGCGTGGAAGTCGCGTACACCGACCTGACGCCGCACGAAGACGAAGGGCCCTTCCGGACCGACGAGCGCAAACTCATCAACACGATCGCGGAGCGGCTGGGCGCGCACCTTACCCAGCGTGACCTGCTGACGGCCATGCGGGAGTGGCGGCTGGCCGAGCAGCGCCTCACCAAACGCAAGACACACGAGTGGCTGGTCATCCTGGACCTGCTGCGGCAGACGGACAAGAGCCTGCTGATGCGGGTGACCCGCAAGATGATCAACCACCTCTGCTGGAGTGGGATCAAGGGGGCGGACGTTTTGCTCAAGTACTTCGGGGTCTCCGAGGGCGACACGCAACCGGACGCACTGCTCGACGCCAACGAACCGCAGCCTACGGGCCAGCCTGCCACCGCCGAGGATGTCGTGGAGGAAACGTTTTCGGTCGCGGTCAAGCACCTGAGCAACGACGAGATCGTCCGGTGCATCCACAAGTGGATCAAGCAGGACCGGGCGAGCTTTCTCGTCAACCGGCTGGAGAACCACCACACGTCGCTGAGCGAGGTCGGGGACGCCATCGCCCGCTACCAGCACGCGTCGCAGGGCGAGATCGAACTCTCGCTGCCCACCATGAAGGGGTTGCGCGTCTCCCTGGTTCGCCGGTTCCTCTCTGATCAACTCGAGTACATCAACGTTGCCAAGAACTTCGTGGACATCAAGGACTTCCACGACCTGATGCAGCGGATGATCTTCCCCGTCAAAGGGCACGGGAAGATCGGCGGCAAGAGCGCAGGGCTGTTTCTGGCCGGGCAGATCGTCAGTCGCCAGGGCGAGGACGAGCTGTTCGCGAACGTGAAGACCCCGACCACGTGGTACATCACGTCCGACGGCATGCACAATTTCGTCTACTGCAATCATCTGGAGGACGTGTTCTCGCAGAAATACAAGGACATCAATCAGGTCCGCCAGGAGTACCCGTACATCATCCAGGTGTTCAGGCATTCGCACTTCTCGCCGGACATCGTGAAGGGCGTATCGATGGCGCTGGACAGCTTCGGCAAGCGCCCGCTCATCGTCCGCAGCACCAGCCTGTTGGAGGACCGGTTCGGGGCCGCCTTCTCGGGCAAGTACAAGAGCCTTTTCCTCGCGAACCAGGGTTCCAAGCAGAACCGCCTCAGCGCCCTGCTCTACGCCATCGCCGAAGTCTACGCGTCGACCTTCGGGCCCGACCCGATCGAGTACCGCGCCGAGCGCAACCTGCTCGACTTCCAGGAAGGGATGGGCATCATGATCCAGGCAGTGGTCGGCACCCGCGTGGGTGACTACTTCCTGCCCGCGTTCGCCGGCGTCGCGTTCAGCAACAACGAGTTCCGCTGGTCGCCCCGCATCAAGCGCGAGGACGGGCTGGTGCGACTGGTGCCCGGGCTCGGCACGCGGGCCGTCGACCGGCTGGGAGACGACTATCCAGTTCTGGTCTCGCCCGGACAGCCCGGGCTGCGGGCAAACGCCACGGTCGATGAAGTGGTCCGCTACGCGCCGAAGTACCTGGACGCCCTCAACCTGAAGCAAGGCCACTTCGAGACCGTCGAAATCGCCGAGTTCCTGCGCCGGTTCGGCGACGACATGCCGATGGTCGAGGACCTCGTCTCCGTCCTCGACCACGGATTGTTCCGCGCCCCTATGCGCGGACAACTCGATTTCGAGCGTGACGACGCCGTCGTTACGTTCGAGGGGCTCCTGTCGCACACCCCCTTCATCAAGCAGATGCGCGGACTGCTGGACCTGCTGCAGCGTGAAATCGGGGCACCGGTCGACGTCGAGTTCGCCTCCGACGGCCAGAACCTGTACCTGCTGCAATGCCGGACCCAGACCCCGGGCAAGTACCCGCATCCGGTACCGATTCCGCACGATGTCGATCCGGAACGGGTCATCTTCACCGCCGACCGGTACGTCTCCAACGGCTGCGCGCCGGACATCACGCACATCGTCTACGTAAGCCCGGAAGCGTACGGGGCGCTGGAGAGTCACGAGGAACTCTGCCGCGTCGGCCAGGCGGTGGCCAAGCTGAACAAGCTCCTGCCCAAGCGCCAGTTCATTCTCATGGGTCCGGGCCGGTGGGGCAGCCGCGGGGACATCAGACTCGGCGTGAAGGTCACGTATTCGGGCATCAACAACACGGCCATGCTCATCGAAATCGCGCGGCGAAAGGGCGACTACACGCCGGATCTGTCATTCGGCACGCACTTCTTCCAGGACCTGGTCGAATCGGCGATCCTTTATCTACCGCTCTATCCCGACGACGAGGGCGTCCTGTTCAACGAGTCCTTCCTGACGGAATCGAGCAACAACCTCGCGGACCTGGCCCCCGAATTCGCCGACCTGCAAAGCGTGGTTCACGTGATCGACGTGCCGAAGGTGACGGACGGCCGCGTCCTGCGGGTGCTGATGAACGCCGACCTCGACGACGCGATGGGCTTGCTGACCGCCTCGAACCAGAGCGTGGAGCAGGCGGAAGCCATCGACGTGGGGGAGGACGACCGATCCGGCTCCCGTCAGTACTGGCGATGGCGGATGCGAGCCGCCGAACAGGTCGCCGCCCGGCTCGACGCGGACCGCTTCGGCGTCAAGGGCGTGTACATCTTCGGGAGCACGAAGAACGCGACCGCCGGGCCCGCCAGCGACATCGATCTGCTCGTGCACTTCGTCGGCACGCCCGAGCAGAAACAGGCGCTCCTCCAGTGGTTCGAGGGATGGAGCCTCTGCCTGGCGGACATGAACTATCTGCGCACCGGCTACCGCGCGGATGGGCTGCTCGACGTGCACGTCGTCACCGACGAGGACATCGAACAGCGCACGAGCTACGCGGCCAAGATCGGCGCGGTCACCGACCCCGCCCGCCCGCTGCCGGTCGGTGGCGACACGGGCCGCGGGCAGGTGGTCGCGTAGCGGGACCCGGGGCCACGGCGCCGCCAAGCACCCTTGCCGTCATATCAACTCACGCGTGGCCTCGACGGGCCGTTCGAGGTCGAACCGGACGAGGGCGAGTTCGGGGCCGTCGTGGGCGGCGGAAAAGCAGTGGGTGCGCCCGATCGCGTCGCGCCACGCGCCGGTCAACCGGGCGGACTCGTGCACGTGCCCGTGCAAGGTGATGGCCGGCTGGCGCGTTTCGATCAACCGGCGGATGGCGACGCTTCCCACGTGAACGTCGACCGGCGCGTGGTCGACCGTCATGCCATCGAGTCCCGCGCGGTCGAGCTTCGTCTGGTAGGGCGGCGCGTGGAACAGCATCACCGCGCGGGCCAGGCTCCGGTCACCCACCAGGTCCGCGAGTTCGTCCTGCATGGTCACGTACCGTGCGTCCCGGGCATCGACCGGCACCGACCGGTAACCGGCCTCCGGTGAGACGGCGCCCGGATCGGTGTGACGGGAGACGTCGTAGCGCTCCCAGTCCTTGAGCGTGAAGGGCGACGGCGGGGTACAGGCGTACCCGTACACGTCATGCGCCGCCAGCGAGGTGCGGCGTCGGTGGATGTACTCCAGAAGGCCGTCGTCGGACGCGTCGCGAAGGGCCGCTTCGTCGCATCGCATGTCATCATTGCCCAGGATCACGAATGTTCGCGGGTACGCCGCACCAAGCACGGACTGCAACTTCAAGAGGCGGGCGAACAGAAACCCGCGCAGGAACTCGCCCCCGGCCGTACACGCCCCGAGGCTGGTCGGCAGCAAGTCGCCGCCGAGAAACACGGCCTGCGGCTTCTCGGCCGCGATACGATCGAAGAGCCGCCGATAGCGTTCCTCCCGCCCGTGCAGGTCGGAGGCAAAAAAACAACGAGTCACGGACGGATCCGTCATGGTCGGTCCTCCGATCGGCCTCGTCGAACGCGCGGGCAAGCGCCGTCCGCCGTGGACAATCCGGCCCATTGTACTGCAACGCGGTCCCGACGGGTACGCCGTTGCCCCTCGCGGGCCCGGCCGTGGGCGGGCCGCCGCGTGGCCGACGACGACGGAGCGACGCCAGGGCACGGCACCGCGGTCTGGCACGTAAGGTGCATGCCGCTCCGTGCTGGACACGATGGCCTTCCCGGCACGACAGCGCAGATCGTGCGGAGGTGAAGAGATGTTTGCATCGGCGGCGGATGCCCTTAAATACATCGCTGACCACAACGTGGCGATGGTCGACCTCAAGATCGTCGGCGTGGCCGGACAGTGGCTGCATATCACGATTCCGGCGCGGAATTTCACGCAGAAGCATTTCGAGGAAGGGGTCGGCTACGACGGGTCATCGGGGTCCGGGTTCGGCACGGTGGAGAACGGCGACGTGGTGGCCCGACCGGTACCGTCGACCGCCTTCGTGGACCCCTTCTGGGAGCGTCCCACCCTCAGCTTCATCTGCAGCACCGTCACGGCCGACGCGAAAGAGCCCTTCGTCAATGACCCGCGCACCATCGCCGAGCGTGCGGTGGAGTACATGCGCGCGACCGGGGTGGCCAGCGATGCCCTGATGGCCCCGGAGTACGAGTTCCACTTGTTCGACAGCCTGGAAGTCGTGAACGAGCCGTTCTTCACGCAAGTGGATATCCACTCCGCGGAGGTGGACCCGGACGGCGAGACGCCGCCCATCCCGCCCAAACGGGGCTACCTGCGGTGCCCGCCATCCGATCACCTGCACGATGTTCGATCGGAGATCGCCCTGATCCTGGAAGAGCTCGGCGTGGCCGTGCGATACCACCACCACGAGGTCGGCGCCCCGGGCCAGTGCGAGATCGAGGTTGACCTGGCGCCCCTGGTGACGGCGGCCGATCGGGCGATGCTGATCAAGTACGTGGTCAAGAATGTCGCCCGCCGCCACGGCCGGATCGCTACGTTCATGCCCAAGCCGGTCCATCGGGAGGCGGGCAACGGGATGCACGTCCACCAGAAACTGGACAAGGACGGCCAACCCTTGTTCTACGACCGGTCGGAATCGAACTACGCGAACCTGAGTGACCTCGCGCTGCACTACATCGGCGGGTTGCTCAAGAACGGTTGCGCCCTCACCGGCCTCACCAACCCGTCCACGAACTCGTTCAAGCGGCTGGATCCGGGCTTCGAAGCCCCGGTCAACCTCTTCTTCTCGCTGGCGAACCGATCGGCGGCGATCCGGGTCCCGGGCTACGCCGTGAGCCCGGAGGACAAGCGAATCGAGTACCGTCCGCCGGATTTCACGGGCAACGTATACCTGAGCCTGGCCGGCATGCTGATGGCCGGTATGGATGGGATCGCATCGAAGATCGACGTCGCGGCAGACCATTTCGGCCCGTTCGATGTCGACATCGCCAAGCAGGACCCGGCGTTTCTCGACCGGATCACGCCGCTGCCGCGATCGCTGTACGACGCACTGGATGCGTTGGCCGCGGATCACGCGTTCCTGACCCGGGGCAAGGTCTTCCCGGAATCCTTCCTCGCCGCCTGGATCGCCGCCAAGCGTCGTGAAGAGACGGACGAAATCGCGGTGCGCCCGCATCCGTACGAATATCACCTGTACCTCGATGCGTAGGCGTACCATTGGATGTCGGATGCGGTTACCCTGCCCGTGCCGGGGCCGCCTGGGCCCCGTGGGGACCGGTTTCGCGGGCGAAGTGGACCCGGTCTGCCGATGATCCGAAGAAGGAGCCTGCCCGCCGCACCCCGGCCGGCCGGCGTCCCGCCGACGACCGGCCGACGGAGGCGTTAGCCCCATGACACGCTTCAAACCATTCGACCAGATGACCGAGGCGGATTATGCCGCCATCGGCCTGAAGGGCGGGCTTGAAGTTCATCAGCAGCTCCTCACCCACCGCAAACTGTTCTGCCGGTGCCCGGCGGGGCGATACAGCAATCGCTACGACGCCGAGGTCCTCCGCCATATGAGGCCTACCCTGTCCGAACTGGGCGAGTACGACGGCACCGCCCTGATGGAGAAGAAGACCCGCAAGAACATCTACTACCGGATCCATCAGGACACCGTCTGCACATACGAGATCGATGATACGCCCCCGTTCTTCCCCGACGACCAGGCGGTGGACATCGCGCTCGAACTGTCCATGCTGTTCAATCTCAACATCGTCGGCGAGGTGCACATCGCGCGAAAACAGTACCTGGACGGCTCGATTCCCACCGGCTTCCAACGGACGGCCATCCTCGGCGTGGGGGGCTGGATCCCCTACCGGGGCCGACGGATCGGCATGCGGCAACTCTCGCTCGAAGAAGACTCGTGCCGCGAGGTGTCGGACGAGGGCCACGACCGGGTACTGCTCACCGATCGACTCGGCACGCCGCTGATCGAAGCGGTGACCGAGCCCGACATGCGGACTCCGCAGGAGATCGCCGAGGTCTGCCAGTTGATCCGCCTGATCTGTCGCGGCACGGGCAGGGTGCGGCGCGGCTATGGGGCCGCCCGGCAGGACGTCAACGTAAGCGTCGACGGGGGCACGCGAGTCGAGATCAAGGGCGTCCCCCGCATCCCCCGCATCCCGTTGCTCGTCTACAACGAAGCGATGCGCCAGTGCGCGCTGCTAGGCATTCGCGATGAGCTGCACCGCCGCGGGATCACGCCCGACACGTTCGACTGGTCCGCCTACGACGTGACCCGCACGGTGGCCCGGAACGACTACCCGCCGATCCGTGACGCGCTGGCCCGGGGCCACCGCGTCAAGTGCGTCGTACTCCGGGGCTTTGCCGGGCTGCTCAATCGACTGACCCAGGAACACACGACTTTCGCCAAGGAGTTTTCGGATCGGGTCCGCGTCATCGCGTGCCTCACCCGGCTGCCGAATATCGTGCACTCCGACACCGCGGCGGACCTGATCGCGGTTCGACACTGGAAGGAACTGGGCCGACGCACCAGGCGGACCGACGACGATGCCCTCGTCCTGGTGTGGGGCGACGAGGCGGACACCCGAACCGCATGCGAAGAGATCGCGATCCGGGCCCGGGAGGCGACCGTGGGCGTACCGGCCGACACCCGCCAGGCGCTTCCCGACGGCACCACCGGATTCGAACGCGTGCTCCCCGGCTCGGAACGCATGTACCCGGACACCGATCTGCCGCCGATGGCGATCGCGCAGGAACGGCTCGACCGGCTCGCCGCGCGGCTGCCGGTACGGGTGTGGGATCGGCTGGCGCGGTACCGCGAAATGGGTCTGCCCGCCGATGTGATCGAACCGTTGTGCATCTCGCCACACGGCACCTTGTTTGAACGCGTCACCCGGGACCTGAACACGGACCCGACGTTCGCCGCGGTGGTCCTGGTTCGGCAGGGGAAATCGCTCCGCCGCCGCGGGCTGGATCCCGATCGCATACCGGAAGACATGGCGTTCGATGTCTTCCGCGCGCAGGCGCAAGGGCGGTTGTCCCGCGAAGGCGTTCACCTCGCGTTCACGCACTTGGCCGGGCAGGACTGGGACGATCCAGCCCATGCCAGGGCCCCGGGGCTGAACGCCGAACCAGTCAGCCGCGGCGCGCTCGAGGCGCGAGTGGCGAGGGCGGCGTCGCAAGCCGCGTCCACGCCGTTCGCGAGCCACGAAGCGAAGTTCCGCCACCTGATGGGCGTGCTGATGCGCGACCTGATCGGGCGGGTGGAAGGCCGGCGGGTGGCGCAATGCCTGACCGCGGCCCTGGATCGCGAAGAACAGCAAAGCGAACGAGAGGCAATAGGCTGGTGAGCGACGATGGACTGAAAGGGTATCGGGGGATCGCGCGAAGCGTGCTCGAACGGCACCAGGTCGGCGTCTGGAGCGACGTGGAGATCGACAGCACGCACGGACGATTCGCCGGGCTGATCCTCCCGCGGTCCGAGACCGCCGATAGCGAGCACATCGTGCTCAAACTCGCCAGCGGCTACAACGTCGGCGTTGCCGCCCGGACCGTGAATGCCATCACCGAGGTCGGCCGGCGAGAAGCCCATTACAAGATCCCGGAAAAGGAGTTCCCCCGCAATCCGGCCAAGCCTGACGTCATCCTGCTCGGTACCGGTGGTACGATTGCCAGCCGACTGGACTACCGTACCGGGGCGGTCATTCCGGCGTTCTCGCCGGGCGAACTGTACGGCTCGGTCCCCGAGCTGGCCGGCATCTGCAATCTTCAGACCGAGAAACTCTTCGGCGTGTTCAGCGAGAACATGGGGCCCGTGCAGTACGTACGGCTGGCCCAGCGGGTCGGCCAGGCGATCCGGGCGGGCGTGAACGGCGTGGTGATCGGGCACGGCACCGACACCATGCACCACACGGCCGCCATCCTGACCTTCATGGTGCAGGAC
>CAZBUJ010000027.1:0-61168 GCA_964495075.1 uncultured Phycisphaeraceae bacterium | reverse complement strand
AAGCCGGCCTGGGCGGGGTCCTCCGCGTCAAACACGAACGCCCGGCGCAGTCGCCAGAGTTGGTGCGGTCGGTGCCGGGCGATGAGAATCTGTCCGTCGAACTGGTTGATGGCGAAATCGCCCGCCACCAGCCGTCCGCGAAGCCAAGGGATGGTTCGCCCGCGGTAGATTCGACCGCCGATCGTCGCCCGTCCGAGAGCATCGCCTGGGAACTGAGACTCCGGATCCTCGACGGAGAAGTTCAGGTACTCGACGATTGGATCCTGGATGGGGAAACCGAGCGGGCCGATATCGGGGCAGGTGCATTGGCCATCTTCGCAGAAGGACTCCTGAGGCCCGGTGGGACAGTCCTCATCCTGCTCGCAGGCGATGACCTCGGGCGGGGCGTACGCGCTCGCGCGCACGATGCAATGGGTGCCCTCTCTGGTCGCCCAGCCGAAATTGCCCGGTCCGGTCACACGATAAATCGATTCGAAGAAGGTTTCCGCGGTGGCGCTGACGTACATGGCTCCGTCGCCCTGCGCGTCGAAGGCGATGCGAAACGGGTTGCGAAACCCCCAGGCGAAAACCTCGTCCGGGAAATCGGGATGATGCACCAGCGGGTTGTCGTGCGGTATGCCGTAGTTTCGCTCGGGATCGTCGGGGAAATCGTCTCGGTTCACGTCGATGCGCAGGATTTTCCCGTAGCGCATGGTCAGATCCTGAGCGATCGTGTCGCCGAACAACAGGGCGTCGGGGACATCGAACGGACTGCCACCACCGTCGGGGCCGTGAATCCATCCGCCGTCGCCCAACCCGATGTAGAGCAGCCCGTCCGGGCCGAAGGCCAGTCCACCGCCGTTGTGCTTGCGTCCCGGCCACTGGATTTTGAACACGACGCGCTCCGTCGCCGGGTCGACAAAATCGGGGTCGTCGGGTGAGACGGTGAACTCGGAAACGCGACGCGTGTACTGCAACGGGCACTCCGCCGGATCGGCCGGGATCTCCCCGGATTCGTCGACACAGATGTTTGGTCCTTCCCGGGGGCCGCTGTAGTTCACGTAGAGCTTGCCGTTCTCGGCAAAGTCCGGGTGAAAGGCCAGTGCCAGGAGTCCGCGCTCGTCAAACGCGGACTGGAGTTCCACCCGATCCTGGATGTCCAGGAACGGGCGCGGGAGAATCGTGTCATCCGGCAGGAGAATCAGCACGAAGCCGGTCTGATCGACAATGAATCGCCTCCCGCTCCCGTCGGGGGCAAACGTCAGATCGAGCGGAGCCGTCAGCCCGTCCGCAACCAGTTCCACGTCCAGCGATGGGCCCCCGCGAGCCAGTACCGGGCTGGTCAGCATTGGTACGGCAAGGCACAACGCGATTACACCTGCTACACGTGTTCGTGTCATTGTTTCACCTCGTTCCGGCGAAGACATCGCCAACGATACGTTTGTTCATGAGGATCGGGCACGGCCCAATCCCCTTGGCTCAATTCGCGTCCGTCATACGCAGGACGAGCCCGGTGTCCCCGAACGGTGTGCCGGTTGCGTTACCCAGGACGTAGATTTCCCCGGATGCATCCTGGCCGAAGCCGAGCAGCGACATGCCCAGGCTCTCGTTGTCCTCGAGGTTCAGTTCGACGATGTCGCCCGTGGTGTCGAGGTAGAACAGACGCCCCCCGCTGCCGGTCGGGTCGGCGAAATCGCCGAAGACGTAGCGGCCTTGCAGGGCCGGGATGCTCGAGCCACGATAGACGAAGCCGCCCACGATGGCGGTGCCCTCGTCGTGGTCGTATTGCGCGATGGGATCGACGAGGTTGTCTGAGCCGCCGGGATCGCCCGCGGTAACGAAACCGCTCTCGTCGCCGTTGGGGTCGAACGTGAACGTGCCTTCCTTGCGGTTCCAACCGTAGTTGCCGCCGCTTTCAATGATGTTGATTTCTTCGATGTCGTTCTGGCCGACGTCGGCCAGGTAGAGAACGCCGGTCGTGGTGTCGAACGAGAAGCGGAACGGATTGCGCAGGCCGTAGGCGAAGATCTCGGCGACGGTATCCGCATCGGGCGAATCGTCCGTGTTGACGAATGGATTGTCAGCCGGAATCCCGTACTGCCCGTTCGCGGAGTCGGTGCCCCGGGGGTCGATCCGCAGCACGGCGCCGAGCGGGTTGGTGGTGTCCTGCCCGTTGCCCTCCGGGCTGTGCCCGATGACCGGTTGCCCGTCGTCGGCGCCGCCGCCGTCGCCGAGCGCGATGTAGAGGTGGTCGTCGGGGCCGAAGTTGATGGCCCCGGCGTTGTGGTTGAACTGGGGTTGATCGATTCGCAGCAGCACCCGCGCGGAGCCCGGATCGACGGTCGACGCCGGGTCGCCGGGCTCCGCCAGCCGCCACTCGGTGATAACGCTTTGATGATTCGGCTCCATGCCGGCGGGCAGGGTGCCAAAGTGCGCTGGTTCCTCGGCGGGCTCGGAGGTGTACGTGTAGAGCAGGCCGTTGGTCGTGTAGTCGGGATGAAAGGCGACGCCGAGAAAACCGCGTTCGTCGAAGCTCTCCGGCCCGAACGCGCCGAGTTCGACGAGACGATCGCTGACATCCAGGAAGATACTTTTTGCGCCGGTCTCGATGTCGATTGCCCAGAGTTGGCCGGTTTGATCGACGACGAAGAGGCGATCTGCATCACCCGGTGCGGCGATGCCCCAGTTCGGCGCCACCAGGCCGGTCGCGATCGTTTCCAGGGCGATTGTCACGTCGCCGGGCGGGATCTTTCTCGCGATGGGATCGGCCAGCGGTGTTGCCGCGGGCGTGTCGCCGTCCGAGTCGTCGGCCGGGATGCAGGCTTCGAAGTCGTCGATGATGCTGAAACCCGACGCGCCGTCGTTCTCGAGGGTGATCGTCGCGATGCCGTTGGGGGACGAGGAATCCGCCGATACGCTCACCTCGACGAAGCTGGTCGTCCCGTTTAGCGCTTCGATGACCGTGCCGTTTGCATCGAGCACCGTCAGGCGGCCATTGTTCGTCGCAGTCTGATCGCGGAAGAAGAGCCGAACTTGCAGAGCGGGCGGATCGATCCGGATGGTGCCGGTCTCGCGGGCGGCGATCATCCATGCGTAGGACCCGCTTCGGTACAGCGACGGGATGCCCAGGGTCTGCGCCAGACCGTTCTCGAATACGACCGAACCTTCGCCCTCTGCGATCGTGAACTCCCCGCTCGCATCACTGAATTCGAAGTCGGTGGCGACGCCCGTGCACGCGGGACCACCCGGGCCACGGCCGCCGTCTGCACCGATGCCGACGGGTCCACAACCGTTGGTGGCCGCCATGATACAGAATCCGGCCGCGATCATGCGTAATCGGTCTCTCATGCGTCCATCTCCTTCGCGGCTCGTTGATGGCCTGGGTTTCCGGCCCATCCGTCTCTGGACTGACGGTTGTCGTGTTGTTGAGCAACGCTCGTGCCAGGTGGGGGAATCTGTGGAGAATGGCTGTAAACGCTCCGTTGGCAGGGCTTTGCAGATGTGTGCCTGCTTTCCGCGGCCGTGAGGCGTGGCCGTTCACGTCGCTCGATTCCCGAAATGTCGGGAAAGTCGCAATATCTTGCGAGGCGCTGGGGTCGACCGCTGGCAGGGGACATTCGTGCGCGGGGCAACGCGTGGCCCGCATGCCGCGTCCGGGGTGCGGGCGCGCCGAGCATTCTTCGTTGAGCGACCGGCTACGGGCAGGCGCAGGTCAGGGCTGACACCGGCGGGTTCCAGGACGACGGGCTCTGGACGGCGGCGAGGTCCAGCCCGGTGGCCTGGCCGTCGCGGTTAACGTCGGCTCCCGCTTGTCCAATCGTACCGACCAGAGTCGCGATCGTCCTGCTCGCCCACAACCGCGGCGCGAAGGCGTTCTTGCGGGTGGCGTTGTCCCGGCTGACCGCGTAACCAAGGCGGGTGTGTAAGAAAGCGCGGGGTGATGGCAAGACTCGACAGGGATGGGACCCCACGCTGCTCTTGCACCGGGGAGCGGACGGCAATACCGTCGGATGGTACAGGTTCACGACGCTTGGAGGGATTCGATGGCTCCATGTCCTGCGAAGCGCGCGAGCGGGGTACGCGCGTTTACGTTGGTTGAACTGCTGGTCGTCATATCGATCATTGCACTCCTGCTGGCGATTCTGCTGCCGTCCCTGCAAAGGGCCCGGCAGCAATCGAGGGCCGTCGTCTGCATGGCCCATTGCCGGCAGGCGGGGACGGCCATGGTCTATTACGTCAATGAGCAGGATACCTACCTGCCACATCAGATCCGGATGCAGGAGTTCGATCCGGACCTGCCGCAGGACATCCGCCTGCGGTGGTTCGATCTCGTGGCGATCAGCGTGGCCGACACCGACGTAGCGCGCACGCCGGACATGGACCCCGAAGCGTGGGAGGCGTTCAAACGCGGCAACAGCTTCTACGACTTCATGAACTGTCCGGCCACCCCGCACTGGGACGTCGGGCGGAACAGCGCGATCGGCTACAACTACAAGTACCTCGGCAGCTTCCGCGACAATCGCCACCCGGACAACCCCTACGCACCCAAAGAGCGGTTTCCCGTGAAGAATCTGCGTAACCCCGGGGCCACCATCGCGTTCGCCGATTGCGATGGCACGGGCTGGACGCTGGAATGGGGGCCGGAGAAGCCGGCGGGCGACCACGACCCGCATCGGGTTGGTAACCATGGGTACATCCTCGATCCGACCTATGTTCCCATCTGGAGTGACGAAACGTACAGCGGCGGCGAGTTGGAGCCGTATGCCTGGAAGAACTGGCGGACCTATCTGTCCGATCGCCATCTTGGCAAGTCCACCGCGATCTTCGCCGATGGTCATGGCCAGTCGGTGAGGCCGGAGGACGCGTATCGGGACAACGCCATGTGGAACGGTCTGGGTTTGGACCCCGGCCTCCGCCCCGATGGGTCCCAAGACACGAATCACCCCCTGTATCGTGCCGACCCCCACGTAAGCTACAAACTGGCGGCAAGCAGTGGCCAGGAGTGGCGGTACCCCGAATGCGCCGGCCGGCGGTGAGGGTCAAGAGAGGCGTCCGGACGGTAAGGAACCGGGCAACACGCACCAGGCTCGGTTGGCGCACGGCAAGAATCAGGCTCGCTCGTTATCGCCGCCGAGGTCTGGCACCGGATCCAACGACGGTGATGATGGGACACAGCGAGTGGAAGCGGCGCATTGGGTGGGCCATCGTTGGGTGTACGATGGCCAGCTTCCAACGGTCGGGTAGGAACGGATCGAGTTCGTTGGTGAGCGTTGCCGCGATGCGGGTGAGCAGGTCGTGCGTTCTCGGTTCGCCGACTCGTGTGGGTCGGTGTCTGCGCACAAGCCCAAGAACAGCCGGCCGTCGCAGTCTTCGCGATAGCCGACCCCGCCCCGTGCCCTTGACGCGCGCCGACGCGCGGGTACACTGATTCTCGACGGTCTGTGCAGAAAGCTGGACGGTCCGTACCCACTGCGTTCCGGTCAAGATCACTCTCGGAGGTTACAGTCGTGTTTCGTTCACGGGTGCCCGTTCTGGCTTGTCTGTTGACCGCAGTGGCCCTCACCTATCTGGTCGGCTGCCCCGCGGGCCCGCCTGGAGGCGGGGCCGGAGGAGGTACAGATGGCGAGGCACGCGGCGCCGTTCCCTGTATAGGGGAGGGTGACCCCTGCGATTCGACCGCCGATGACTGTTGCGATGAGCTTGAGTGCGTCGACGGTAGCTGTCAGCCGTCTCCCGCTGAGAAGTCGGCTTATGAGCATTTGGCGGAAGTGATGGATGAGTTCCACGCTGGTCTGCCGGTATACACAGACCTCTCTGCTGCGGGGAATCACTTTGTCATGCTGGGCAGGATGTCCAGTTCAGGGGATCAAGACAAGGTCGAAATCAACCCGGGTTACACACTTGATTGCTTTTCCGGCAGCAGTTGCATCGAAAACCGCTTTTCGGCAGACGGAGACAATTGGGGCGGCTGGTACTTCATGAACGGTGTGCTCGAAGGAGAGGAGACCCAACCTAAACCAAACTGGGGTGATTATCCTGACGCCGGCGTGGACCTGACAAAAGCCGAGGCGCTTACCTTTTGGGCCAAGGGCGAGAGAGGCGGTGAACGGGTAGAGTTTTTTGCGTTTGGGGTAGGTAGAGACGCCGTGACAGGCACTCCCCTTGCGCCGTATCCCGATTCGTCCCCGAAAGTCTCACTCGGCTACATAACGCTCCGCGACACATGGGTGCAATACGCGATCGACCTGACGAATAGGGACCTGAGCTACGTCCTCGGCGGTTTTGGCTGGGTCACCGACGCTCACCGGAATAACAACCAGGATATTACGTTCTACTTGGATCAAATCGTCTACGACAAGAGTCGTCTCGATGATGCCCGCTTCCTGGTCAGCTATGAGACGATCCCCTCGCCCTTGGATTTTGATGTCGTCTTGAACAATACGGCCTTCACGTACGACAACGCTCTGGTCCTGATTGCCTTCGTCGCCAGGGGGGCGGAAGACGATATGCGAAGGGCCAAGCTGCTGGCGGACGCTTTCGTGTATGCCATCGATAACGATCGCTACTTCTCCGACGGCCGGCTCAGGAATGCATACCAGGCAGGCGACCTCGGCCTGTTTCCCGGCTGGAACCCGAACGGCAAGAAGAACACGGTAAGGATGCCAGGGTGGTGGGATGCGGCCGCTGATTTGTGGTACGAAGATAAGTTCTCGGTGGGTAGCAACTCGGGGAATCTGGCCTGGGCCATTATTGCCCTGCTCTCGTACTATGACCAAGCCGGAGGAAGCGAGTACTTGGACGCGGCAGAAGAACTGGCCAACTGGATCGAAGCAGAGACCAAGGACACAAGAGGCACAGGTGGCTACACGGGTGGCTACGACGGCTGGGAGACGACCAGCAACAACCCGGCGGGGCAGACGAAGGGCTTGTGGAAATCTACTGAAAACAACATAGATGTTTACGTGGCCTTCGCGCGGTTGTACGAGGCGACCGGGCAGGCCGTCTGGAAAGATAGAGCGCTGCACGCAAAAGCTTTTGTCGAGTCCATGTGGGATGATGGGGAAGGGCATTTTTGGACCGGTACCGAAAACGACGGGGTGACGGTTAATACCGACGTGCTCCCTGCCGATGTGAATACCTGGGCCCTGATGGCCCTTGGCAACGCAGAGCAGTACGGAAGGGGGATTTCTTGGGTAAACGGCAATTGCCACGTGGAAGCTGACGGCTTCACAGGCTTTGACTTCAATGATGATCGAGATCACGTGTGGTTCGAAGGCACTGCGCATATGGTTCTGGCCTTCAAGCTCTTGGAGGACACGGCCAATGCAAGTACTTATCTTGCCGAGCTAGAGGAAGCCCAGATCGCCGCATCGAACGGTAACGAAAAAGGTCTTGTGGCGGCCAGCTATGATGGGCTTACGACGGGATTCGATTGGCTTTATTATAACCGGCTTCACATTGGTGCGACGGCCTGGTTCATTTTTGCAGAAATGGGATATAACCCTTACTGGGGTATCGGGATCAACGATCCCATTCCAGCGTGCGATGAGGCCGACCTTGTGCGATTCGACGCACCGGTTTACTGCATCCCGGAGGACGCCGGCAGCGCCACCCTAACCATCGCGCGCCGCGGCGGCCAGACTGGCGAATTCACGGTGACGTGCACGACCAGCGATGGAACGGCTGCGGAAGGGTCGGACGATGTCACCGCGACCGGCATCCTCGCCTTTGCCGTGGGCGAAACCGGCAAGATCTTCACGTGTGGCGCAGTACGACCAGGCACCGCTTGATGGCGGCTCCCGGTTCCACTTTCTCGACCCCCAGCACGGGGCACAAGGAAGTAGGTGACGGCGCTCCAGGCCATCCCGAGAATCCCGGCCACAAGCCCGCCGAACCGCCGGGAGCGGGATTCGATGATCTTGAGGATCGCGCCGCCCGGAGACCGTCACCCAGGGATGGATCGCCGCCGCGAAAACGAATGATGGCGCGTGCGACCAGCGCGGAATCGAAGAACACGATAACGAAGCTATGCGCCGCGTCTGGGATGCCGGGCGCAGTTGCTTTTTCATGAATCCGCCGACTCGGAGGGCCTGCCAGAAGGGAAGAGCGATGGCGTCACTGGCCGACAAAACGGTCGTTGGATTGGGGGAAGTACTGTGGGACTGTTTTGCCGACTCGCGCCGACCGGGCGGGGCGCCGGCGAACGTGGCGTTTCACGCCCGCCAGTTCGGACACAACGGCGTCGTCTGTTCGCGTGTCGGGGACGACGAGTTG
Organism: uncultured Phycisphaeraceae bacterium; assembly: GCA_964495075.1. Taxonomy (GTDB): domain Bacteria; phylum Planctomycetota; class Phycisphaerae; order UBA1845; family UBA1845; genus JAFGJQ01. The sequence continues at coordinate 52,915 of CAZBUJ010000027.1, read as the reverse complement.
GGCCGGGAACTGCTGCAGTACCTCGCCGACCACGGACTCGACGCGTCGGCCGTCCAGGTCGATCCCGATCACCCCACCGGCCACGTGACGGTAGACACCCGCGACCCGGGGCACCCCACATACGTCATCCACGAGAACGTGGCTTGGGATTTCATCGACGCCGACGACGCGTTCGAACGGCTGATGACCGAGGCGGCGGCCGTCTGTTTCGGCACGCTGGCTCAGCGAAGCGATCGGAGTCGCGCGTCGATTCAACGCGGCTTGGCCCTCGCCAGGAAGGCCCTGATCGTCTACGACGTGAACCTGCGCCAGTCCTGGTACGACCGCGAGTTGGTCGAACGCAGCCTGCGGGGCTGCGATATCGTCAAGCTGAACAGCGAGGAGGTCGCCGTCCTGGCCGACCTGCTGGGCACGGGGGAACCCGACCCGGCCGCCTTTGCCCGGGCGTTGCGGCGGCGCTACGATGTGCACACCACGTGCGTGACCCGGGCGGAGAACGGGTGCGTGTTGATCGAGGAAGACGAGTCAGTCGACCTGCCCGGAATCGAAGTGGAGGTGGCCGACGCCGTCGGGGCTGGCGACGCGTTCACGGCCGCCATGATCTCGGCCCGTCTGCGGGGCTGGCCACTTCGGGCCACTGCGACGATAGCCAACCACGCCGGTTCGATGGTCGCCGCCCGACCGGGGGCGATGCCATCGATAGGCGAGGAACTGGCCGAACTGATCCGCCACGCGAAAGAAGCGGATGCGGGCGACGAGTAGCCGGCGCGGCGCGGGCGGTGGCGCCGACGCACGTGGCAGATTCGGGAACCGAGCGAAGCTGGGGATCGCGTCTTTGACCATCTCATCGCATCACCGTCCCTCTCTTTTGCGCAGCTTTCGAAATGTGGGCCGTGGACGCGGCCCCTCGCACATGCCGAGAGGGTACGGCGAGTGACCCATCGTTTTCGGGCGCCCCGGTGGGGCGAACCCGCCTTTGCGAAGATTGGGGCACGCGGATAAACTGTGTTCCCTTTGAACCTTAGTGACGGTTTGCACCGGAGAAGGCCCGTTATGAGGCCGACAGGCGGGTCGGCGCGGCGCCGCCGGGTTGGCCGAATTCGGACGATTGGCAAGTCGAAACAATGACGCGGGCAACGCCAGGCAGCAGGAGGGGCCGGATGGCCGACGATGAGGGCCGGTATATCGTGCTGATCAGTATCCACGGCCTGATCCGCGGCCAGAACCTGGAACTGGGGCGGGACGCGGACACGGGCGGCCAGACCACGTACGTGGTGGAGTTGGCGCGGGCCCTCATCGAACACCCGGAGGTCGACCGGGTCGATCTGATCACGCGGCGGGTGGTGGATCCGCGGGTCGATGCCAGCTACGCCGAGCCCATTGAGGAGATCACGCCGAACGTCAAGATCGTCCGCATCGAGTGCGGTCCGAAACGCTACATCGCGAAGGAGTCGCTCTGGCCTCACCTCGACAGCTTCGTCGACAACGTGATCCAGTACCTTCGGTTGCTGGACCGTGTGCCGGACCTGCTACACGGTCACTACGCGGACGCGGGCTACGTAGCGTCGCGACTGGCGGCCCTGCTGCACATTCCGATGGCGTTTACCGGGCACTCGCTGGGGCGGGTCAAGCGGCAGCGGCTGCTCGATCAAGGCTCGAAACCGGACGCCATCGAAAAGCGCTACCGCATCACACGCCGGATCGAGGCGGAGGAAACGGCCCTGGACCACGCCGGCTTCGTGGTGGCGAGCACGCACCAGGAGGTCGAGCAGCAGTACGAGTTGTACGACAACTACCAGCCGAAGCGGATGTTCGTGATTCCCCCCGGCGTGGATCTCAGTCGGTTTACGCCGCCCGTCCGGGGTCGGGGGTTGCATGCGCCGATCTTCAGGGAGATTGTGCCGTTCCTGATGGACCCGGACAAGCCGATGATCCTCGCGTTGTCGCGGCCGGATCCGCGCAAGAACATCGCCACGCTTCTCCGTGCGTATGGTGAGTACAAGGCACTGCAGGAGTTGGCCAACCTGGTGCTGGTGGCCGGCACGCGGGACGACATTCGCATGATGGAAAAGGGGGCGCGTGAGGTCCTGTCGGAGATCCTGTATCTCATTGATTACTACAATCTGTACGGTAAGGTGGCGTATCCCAAGCAGCATCGGGCGGAGGATGTGCCGGATCTGTACCGGATCGCGGCCAGAACGCGGGGCGTGTTCGTGAACCCGGCGTTGACGGAGCCGTTCGGGCTGACGCTGATCGAGGCGGCGGCCAGCGGGTTGCCGATGGTGGCCACCGAAGACGGTGGACCGCGCGATATTCTGGCCGCCTGCAAGAACGGTCTGCTGATCGACCCGCTGGATTCGAAGGGCCTGGGTGCGGCGTTGCTGTCCGCGGTGACGGACGCGGCGCGGTGGAAGCGGTGGTCCAAGAGTGGTCTTCGGGGTGCCCACAAGCACTTCTCCTGGTCCGCGCATGTGAACAAGTACATCAAAGCGGGGCGTACGGCGATGAACCAGAACGAGCGGCGCCGTGCGTTCTACAGCGTCAAGAGCCGCCTGATCACGGCGGACCGCATAGTGGTCTCCGACATCGACAACACGCTGATCGGGGACCGCAGGGGGTTACAGGCTCTCCTGTGGCGGTTGAAAGAAGCGGGCAATCGTGTCGCGTTCGGGATCGCCACCGGGCGGAGCATGGAGCTCACGCTCGACGTGCTGCGCGAGTGGAAGATCCCGACGCCACAACTGTTGATCACGGGGGTCGGCAGCGCGATTCACTACGGATCGGGGCTGGTCGAGGACCGCGGCTGGGAGCGGCATATCAGTTATCGCTGGCATCCGGATGCGTTGCGGGAAGCCATGGCCGACTTGCCGTGGCTGGATCTGCAGCCGCCGGAGGGTCAAGCGGAATTCAAGATCAGCTACTTCGTGGATCGGGACCAACCGCCGAAGATCAAGGAGATCATCCGTCACCTGCGACGTTCGGACCTGCAGGCCCGCGTGATTTTCTCGCACCAGGCCTACCTCGACCTCCTGCCGATCCGGGCGTCGAAAGGGATGGCGCTTCGTTACTTCGCGTTGAAGTGGGGGATTCCCCTTGAACGTTGCCTGGTCGCCGGTGACTCGGGCAACGATGAAGAGATGTTAACCGGTAACACGCTGGGGGTTGTCGTGGGCAACTATGATCCCGAGCTGGAGCACCTCCGGGGCGAGCCGCGCGTGTTTTTTGCCCAAGGCCGCCATGCCTGGGGGACGATCGAGGGGATCGAGCACTACGATTTCTTCGGCGAGATCCGGGTACCTGATTTGGATGAAACCGGCGATGAATGAAGGGTTGGCGGACTATCTCAAAACGAACCGCGATGAAGCGTACCTGCTGCTGCGCCATTACGTGAGCCTCGGGCGATCGTTCCTGTTGCGGTCGGACCTGGTCGACGGTTTCGGGGCCTACTGCGAGGAGAGCGAGGACCGGAACATTGCGAGATCGGCGATGGCCCAGACGGTCCACAGCGCCCAGGAGGCGGCGATCGAAGCGCCCTGGCTGTACATGGCGGTCCGGCCGTGGATCGGGCGGTGGGACTATCTGCGTTTTCACGTCGAGTCGGTGGACGTCGAGGAAGTGACGGTCTCCGAGTTTCTCGCGTTTAAGGAGCGGTTGGTCAACGGGGCGGCCCAGGCGGACGAATGGCCGTTGGAGATCGACCTCACGCCGTTCAACCGGGGCTTCCCCAAGCTGAAGGAGACGCGTTCGATCGGGCAGGGGGTTCTGTTCCTCAACCGGCGTCTGTCGAGCGAGTTGTTCCAGAATCTCGACAAGGGAGACAGGCGGCTGCTCGAGTTTCTGCGGGTTCACCAGGTGCGTGGCACGCAGTTGATGCTGAACCGTCGCGTCTCCGATGTGTCGGAACTGCGCGGGGCGCTGCGGTCGGCGGAGGAGCACCTGCTGCGGCAGGACCCGGAAGCGGAGTGGGACCAGGTGTCGGGGCACATGCAAGTGCTGGGCTTCGAGCCCGGATGGGGGCGGACGGTCGCCCGCATGCGCGACACGTTGCAACTGCTCTCCGACATCCTGGAGGCCCCGTCGCCGGCCAGTCTCGAGGAGTTCCTGTCGCGAATCCCCATGATCTTCAACATCGTGATCGTCTCACCGCACGGCTACTTCGGGCAAGCGAACGTGTTGGGGCTGCCCGACACCGGCGGGCAGGTGGTGTACATCCTCGACCAGACGCGGGCCCTCGAGCGGGAGATGGTGCGCCGGCTGGAGGAGCAGGGGATCGACATCGAACCGCAGATCCTCGTGGTGACGCGGTTGATCCCCGACGCGGGCAACACGACGTGCAACCAGCGGCTGGAGCGCATCACCGGCACCACCAATGCTCGGATCCTGCGGGTCCCGTTCCGTGACAGTGCCGGGGAAGTCATCCCGTATTGGATTTCGCGGTTCGAGATCTGGCCCTACCTCGAGCGGTTCGCCGCGGAGGCGCAGAAAGAGGTCCTGGCGGAGTTGAATGGCAAGCCGGCGTTGATCATCGGCAATTACTCCGACGGCAACCTGGTGGCGTCGTTGATGTCTCACCGGTTGCACGTGACGCAGTGCAACATCGCCCATGCCCTGGAAAAGACGAAGTACCTGTACTCCGACCTCTGGTGGCAGCAGAACGACGCCCAGTACCATTTTGGGTGCCAGTTCACGGCCGACCTCATCGCGATGAACACGGCCGACTTCATCATCACGAGCACGTACCAGGAAATCGCGGGCACGCACGACAGCGTGGGGCAGTACGAGAGTTACGGCGCGTTCACGATGCCGAACCTGTACCGCGTGGTGAACGGGATCGACGTGTACGACCCGAAGTTCAACGTCGTTTCGCCGGGGGCGGACCCGGAAATCTACTTCCCGTACACGGAAGAGGATCGTCGGCACAAGGGAATGGGCGCGGCGATCGACGCGCTGATCTTCGGCGACGGGGGCGGGTCGCCGTGTCGCAGCCGCTTCGCGGACTCGACCAAACCGTTAATCTTCACGATGGCCCGGCTGGACCGTATCAAGAACATCAACGGGCTGGTGGATTGGTATGGGCGGTCGCCGCGGCTGCGCGAACTGGTGAACCTGCTGGTGATCGGCGGGCATCTCGATCCGGACCACTCGACCGACCATGAGGAGCGGGAACAGATCCTGCATCTGCATCACCTGATCGACGAGCACAACCTGGAAGGGCAGATCCGGTGGGTGGGGTTCCAATCGGATCGCACGCTGGTGGGCGCGATCTACCGTCGGGTGGCCGACTATCGCGGGGCGTTCATCCAGCCGGCGTTGTTCGAGGCGTACGGACTGACGGTGATCGAGGCGATGACCACCGGACTGCCGACGTTTGCCACGCGGTACGGCGGTCCGCTGGAGATCATCGAGCATGGTGTGTCGGGCTTCCACATCGACCCGAACCACGGTGCCGAGTCGGCGGACCTGATCGCTGATTTCTTCGCCAAGTGTGCCACGGACCCGTCCCATTGGGAAAAGCTGTCCAACGGAGCGATCGAGCGAATCCAGAAGCACTATACCTGGGACCTGTACGGCAAGCGGATGATGACGCTGGCTCGCGTCTATGGGTTCTGGAAGTACGTCACAAACCTCGAGCGGGAAGAGACACGGCGGTACCTCGAGATGCTGTACGGCCTGCAGTATCGCCACCTCGCGGAGGCTGTGCCGCACCGGTAGGTTGGTGGTCGGGCATCGCCGGGATGGGGCAGCCGAACCCGCCCCCGCCGCAGGGGTCAGCCCACCTCGCGGCGCTGGAAGAGGGCGGCGCCGACGCACAGGGCGGCAACCGCGTACAACGCGCAGTAGCTCGCGGTCATCCACACGTATTTGAACGGGACGATGACCTCGTCCGAGTGAAGGGCCTGCGTCACGCCGATGAGGCTCAAGTTGGGGACGAGTTTGTAAAGTGTCAATGCGACGATAGATTGATCGGCGTGGCGGCCGAACGCGTAGTCCGAAATCAATCCGAGGACCAGGACCACGGCGCAGCTGAGCAACGTGGCGATCTGGCCGAGCCGGGTCGACGCGGCCAGCGCGACCGCCGCGAGCAGCAGCACCCCGCACAAGACGAGAAACGCGGCCGCGATCACCTGGCCGTGGATCATCCCATTCCAGTAGGTTTGCACTTCGAACTTCTCGTTGAAGGCGCCGGTCAGGAATACGGCTGCGGTGAGGACGGGGACGGCCAGGGCGACGGTCGTCGACGAGAACTCCATGTCATAAAAGTAGTTACAGAAAGCCGCGACGGCCAGCACGAGCAGAACGCCACCGAATCCAAAGTAGATTACAGGGAGATCCCACGGGTCGGCGGAGGTCTGGAGAACGGCATGGCGCTGGGCGAGTGTGAACATGAGGAAGGTGAGATAGAAGGCCACCACCAGCGCGCCGAGCAGACCGAGGTACTTGCCCCCGAGGAAGGTCATACGGCCGACCGGTTTGCTGACCACTGTGAGAGCGGTCTTGTTTTCGATTTCCCGGCTCAAGACCCCGGCGGCGCTGAAGGCGGCCAAGAACATTCCGCTGAGCAGCAGCGTAGAAAGTCCGAGGTCCATCAGGAGCACGTCGTCGTCGTCGAGCGTGAAGGCGGCCAGTCCGACGTTCATGATCATCAGGAACGCGGTGACACCGAGGATGACCAGATAGATCGGCTGGCGGATGGTTTCGGTGAACGAGTTGGCGGCGATGCCGAACAGCTTAGCCATCATGGTTTGAATTACCGCAAGTGTCTGCCCTGTACGAAGTAATCGCACTCATTCCATCCGTCCCAATGCTTGGCATCGTTGGCGGGATATTGTATTCTGCTGCCCCCGTGAGGCAACATCGGTCCGGGCAGAGTTCCTCGACCCTTGGTAGTACAGACGGACCGCGGCGGCACGAGGTTCACTGAAGCTGACACCCAGGTGCATTCGGAGTCTTCGATGACTGATCTTTCGCTGTCCAACGACCGCCGGGGCCAATCGGCGTCGGCGGCTGGCCTGGCCATTCAGTTGATCGGGCTGGGTACGCTGCTGGCGTTGGGGCTCTGGAGCGGATCGCAGTCGGTCGTGGCCGGCGGGCTGTACATGATCGGCGGGACGGTGGTCTGGCTGGTCCTGTTGCTGGTATTCGTCCAGCGGAAGCGGGCCGACCTGAAGGACCACGAGATCGAGGAACTCAAGCGGGCCCGGCAGGCCGACCCGTCTCTGGCCATCTTCGAGCTGGAGGAGGGGTCGGCGGAGCGGCGGCGGCTGGAGTGGATGTACCGGTGGCTGTTCCTGATCGCGACGGTGCTGCTGGCCGCGTACCACCTGGCGGTTCCGCTGCTGTTCAACTGGGGCTGGGCGCTGGGCACGCCCCTGGACGACCCGGTCTGGTCGACGGTATCCGCCCCGGGCCCGGTGATGGCGATCACGGCCGGGGTCGGCTTTGTCTGCTTTCTGTTCTCTCGGTACGCGTCGGGGATGGCGCACGAGGGCGAGTGGCGGCTGCTTCGTGCCGGGGCGAGCTACCTGGCGGGGAACGCGCTTGCGTGTCTGGCCATCGTGGTGGCCATCGGTTTGCAGTCCTACGACATCTCCTACGGCGAGCCCATCGTCGCCCACGGCATCCGGATCCTGATGGTGGTGATCGGCGTGGAGTTCGTGATCGCGCTGGTGCTCAACTACTACCGCCCGCGGATCCGGGGCGAACTGCCGCGGCCGGCGTTCGACAGTCGGTTGCTGGAGACGATCAGCGAGCCGGGCGGCGTGGCCCGCTCGATCGCCGACGCGATCAACTACCAGTTCGGCTTTGAGGTGACGAAGACCTGGTTCGGCCAGTTGATCAAGCGGGCATTTTTCCCGTTGGTGGTGCTTGGCCTGCTGGTGCTGTTGTTGCTATCGAGCGTGGTGATCGTGGACTCGAACGAGCAGGCGTACGTTGAGCATTACGGGCGTGTCCAGCAAGCGGTGGGGCAGCCGTTGGGCCCTGGTCTGCACATCAAGTGGCCGTGGCCCATCGACCGGGTCTACCGGGCCCCGGTCCGCAAGCTGCAATCCGCCATCGTGGGAGACGTGCCGTCGGAATCTCCGTACGACGACGCGGGCAAGCTCAAGCCGGTGTTGTGGGGCACGCGGCACGGGTTTACGTCGGAGATGATGACGATCGTGGCGTCGCCGCCGCAGACGGAATACGACCGCGAGGCGGGCAAGGGCTCCGAATCGGGGGGGGGCGCGGGGGCGGCGGTCAGTCTGCTGAACATCTCGGTGCCGATGGAGTTCCGCATCAAGGATCTTCACCAGTACCTGTACGGCTACGAGGACGCGAAGAAGGTATTGGAGATGATCGCGTTTCGCGCGTTTTCCGACTATGCGGCGAGTGTCGACATCGACACGTTGATGGGGCCGGGGCGAGCCGAATTCGCACGGAAGTTCCGGGACCAGGTGCAGCAGGAGATCGATTCGCTCCACCCTTCGCTGGGGATCGAGATCACTTACCTGGCGCTCCAGGACGCCCACCCCACGGAGCGGGAGCAGGTCGCCGAGACGTTCCAGTCCGTGGTCGCGGCGGAGATCGGGAAGGACGAGGCGATCGCGACGGCCCGCGGTGAGGCGAGGGAGTTGCTCACGTTGGCGGCCGGTGACGTCGGGCGTGCGGAGGCACTGGCGGCGGCGGACGTCGAGCGGGAGCGTCTGGACTTCGATGCCGGCGCGTCGGCGTCCGACCGGGACGCCGCGAATCGCGTAGTGGTCGACCTGTTGTTGGGCAACTGGGCGAAGGGGATTCCGCGGATGAGCGGCGAGGCGGCGCGGTCGATCGCCAATGCGCAGGCGGAGTGGACGCGGTCGATCAGTACGGCCGAGTCGAAGGCCCGGCTGTTCGAAGCGGAGGTCGTGGCCTACGAGGCGTCGCCGGATCTGTACATGATCCGCAAGTATCTGGATATGCTTCGCCAGAGCCTGGCCACGGTGCGCAAGTTCGTGGTCACGTTCGACACGAGGCGCAAGAATCTGAACATAATCGTGCAGCCGGAGAAGCAGAACGTCATTGACCTGATGGAAGAGCCGCAGTGACCCGTCGAGGTTCCTCGTTGGGAACAGGAGAGCGTTGGCATGCCCAGTCGATTGCCCAGTGTCTTGGCCGCGATTGTCCTTGTGGCGGTTCTCGGCCTGTACATGTGTTGTTTTGAGGTTCGCGCCACCGAGGTGGCGGTCAAAAAGACGTTCGGCGATGCGGACAAGGATCCGATCACCGAGCCGGGCCTCTACTGGAAGTGGCCCTGGCCGGTGCAGGAGGTGGTCAAGTACGACACCCGCATCCGCGTCCTGGAGGACACGGTGGAGGAGACGCCGACGGCCGACAACAACAACATCACGGTCACGACGTTCACGTTCTGGAAGATCGTGGACCCGTACAAGTTCATGACGGCGTACCCCGACCTGCGGGTGGGCGAGGAGGCGCTGCGGACCAAGGTCCGCGCGGAGAAGAAGGCGGTGGTGGGCCTGTACCGGTTCAACGAGTTCGTCTCGACGGAGCCCCAGGAGCGGAAGATCCGCACCATCGAGGACGAGATGATGAACCGGGTGGCGGAGGTCGCCCGGGCGGACTTCGGCGCGGACATCGCGTACTTCGGCATCAAGAAGCTCGGGCTGCCGACCAAGGTGAGCCAGTCGGTGTTCGCCAAGATGAAGGCGGAGCAGAAGAAGCGGGCCGACAACTACGCCGCCGAGGGCAAGGCCAGGGCTCGGGACATCGTGGCCGAAGCCGAAGCCAAGCGCAACCGCATCATGGCCGCCGCCCAGCGCAAGGTGGATGCCATCGAGGGCGAGGGGCGGCGCCGGGTAGGCGAGATTTACAGCCAGTTCGAAAAGCACCCGGAACTGCGGATCTACCTGGACAAACTCGCCGCGTTGCTGGAGATCCTGAGCACCCGCACCACGGTGGTGTTCGACACCAACGTTGTGCCGGTGGATCTGTTCGACGAGACGCGGCGTGCCCAGCCCGGCGAGCTGAAACTGGAACTGGACGACGTGGGCGGCGCCGTGCCGGCGGCGGTGGGGGACTGATCATGGATCACCACCACCATCACCACGACGACGCGAAAGACCGGCCGGACGACGTGCCGTTCGACGCGGCGAACCAGTCGCTGGCGGACGCGTTGCGGGCGAGTTTCCGCATCCTCAAGGTCATCATGTTCCTGCTGGTGATCGTGTTCCTCTGCTCCGGCATCAGGATCGTGGACACGAGCGAAGAGGCGATCGTGCTCCGGTTGGGCAAGACGCGCCTGAACAAGGATGGCAAGCCGTTCCAGGCGGGCGTCGTGTTGGGTTTCCCCTACCCGGTGGACGAAGTGCTCACCGTGCCCACCAAAGAACGCAACACGCTCAAGATCATGAGTCACTGGTTCCACGTGCGGAAAGAGGACGAGCACCGGTCGCTGAGCGACCTGGCGACCCGCTACGCCGGGGATCTCGACCCGGTGCGGGACGGCGCGCTGCTCACGGCGGATCACGGGATCGTGCACGTCAAGTGGACGGTCTTCTACCGCATCAACGACCTGGAGAAGTACATTCTGAACGTGGCGGACACCACGCAGGGGCGGATCGAGCCGGTGATTACCGCGCTGCTCGAAAGCGCCGCCATTCGGACGGTCTCCGAGTACACGGCCGAGCAGGTGTGGACCGGCCGGTCATCGGAGATCGCCGAGCGGGTGAAGGACGACGTCAATGCGGTGCTCGGACGATTGGCGACCGGCGTGCGGATCGAGTCGCTGGAGCCGGAGACGACGGTGCCCATGAACACGCTGCCCGCGTTCTCCGCGGTCACGCAGGCCTGGAACACCAAGGCGGCCGAGGTGCAGAAGGCCGAGAAGACGGCGGGCGAGATGCTGGCCGCCGCGGCCGGCGAAGCGCACGTCTACCTGACCGGGCTGATGGAGCTTCGGGATGCGGCCGAGCGGGACGGTCACCAGGACCTGGTCGCAGAGTTGGACAAGGCCATTGATCGCACCTTCTCGCCGCTCGGTGACGGGGGCCCGCTTGTTCGCGGGAGTGCCTACAGCACGCCGGCTGAGGCGGTCAGGCGGTTGACGGCGGCCGTGCAGCACTGGGAAACGCAGGTCAAGGGCGGGGACGACGTGACGGCGGCGGCGGCCCGGACGGCGTTGTTTCGCGAGCTGCAGACGAACTACGGGTTCCGGGTGTCCGGCGACGCCGGCAGTCGCCTCGCGGGGGCCAAAGCGTACTACACCAAGGCGGTTCAGAAAATGCGGGGCGAGGTCGAAGTGTACCAGGCCGTCCTGGACGAGTACGAGCGCAACCCGGACCTGCTGATCAATCGGTTGTGGGACGAGACGCGGACCAAGCTTCTGACGTCCACCGGTGTGACGAAGATCGGATTGCCGGGCGGTATTCGCGGTCTGTGGTTCCAGATCGGCCCCGACCCCAAACAGAAAGAACTCGACGAGATCGCGAGAATCAAGAAGGAACTCGAGGAAAAGAACCCCTTGAAGAATCTCGCGCCGACGATCCACGATGCGGAGGATCATGGCGGCAGGATGTAGGTGGGCACGACCGGCGTCGCCGCGGGGCGATGCACGGCGTCGACGGCATGCGACGGTGCCCCGCGCCGTCAACGGACCGCACCCTCAGAACCGGTGATTCGCGATACCGTCACGGGAATCAGCTTCATGGGCGGCATGAATATCCCCCTCGTGCAAACGGTGGGACTGACGAAAGTATTCAAGGACTTCTGGCGTCGCGACAAGGTCGAGGCCGTCAAGGACCTCAATATCGAAATCCATCGCGGCGAGGTGTTCGGCCTGCTCGGTCCGAACGGGTCCGGCAAGAGCACGACCATCAAGATGCTGCTCGGCCTGCTCTATCCCACCCGCGGACAGATCTCCGTGTTCGGTCGGGCGCCGACCGACGTGGCCATCAAATCCCGCATCGGCTTTTTGCCCGAGGAGTCGTATCTCTACCGGTTCCTGAACGCCCGCGAGACGCTGGACTACTACGGGCGGCTGTTTCAGTTGTCGTCCGAGGTCCGGGCCGAGCGGATCGAGAAGCTGATCGAGATGGTGGGGCTCAAGCACGAGGCGCGGCGGCGACTGGGTGAGTACTCCAAGGGCATGGCCCGGCGGATCGGGCTGGCCCAGGCCCTCATCAACGACCCGGACTTTTTGATCCTGGACGAGCCGACGGCCGGCATGGACCCGATCGGAACGCGGCAGATCAAGGATCTGATTCGCGAACTGGGCGATCGCGGCAAGACCATTCTGCTGTCGAGTCACCTGCTGGCGGACGTGGAGGACGTCTGCGACCGGGTGGCGATCCTGTACGGCGGGCAGCAGCGGACGTCGGGCGAGGTGCGTGCCCTGCTGCGTCAGGAGGACCGCACGCAAATCACGACGAAGCGTCTCACGCCGGGCACGGTGGAGCGCATTCGTTCGGTGGTCCAGGCGGCGAACGAGGGTGACCTGTTCGATGTCAGTTCGCCGGCGGAGAAGCTGGAGACGATTTTCCTGCGGATCGTGGAGGAGGCCCAGGCGGCCAACATCGCGACCTCCGGCGCGCGGGCGGCGGGGGCGATGCCCGACTTTCTCGGCACCGCCGATCGGACGGAGGCGGTGGTGGACGAGTTGATCGAGGCGGCCAAGGCCCCGCCGCCGGGAACGGAGGCGGTCGAGCCGGCGCCGATCGAGCCGCCGGCGGAGGGCCCGGCCCAGGACGTGCTCGACGGGCTGGTGACCGAATCCGCACCGGACGCGCCGCCGCCGTCTCCCGTACCGCCTGAACCGGAGGCGCCGCGCAAGCCGGTGGAGGCGGACGAAGCGGTGATCGACTCCCTTCTGGCCGACGACGCGAGGTCGAGGAAGCGTGACTAGAATCTGGGCCGTGGCCCGACACACGATTGCCGAAGCGGTCCGGATGAGGGTGGCGCTGTTTTTCATCAGCCTTCTGGCGCTGCTTATTTTCGGCGTGCCGTTCGTGGCGCGGGGAGACGGCACGCTCAGCGGTTCCGTCCGTTCGTTCATGACGTACTCGTTCGCGGCCGTGTCGTTTCTGCTCGCGCTGCTGACGTTGTTCATGTCGCGATCCCTGTCGGACGAATTGGTGAACCGGCAGATTCTGATCCTGATGGCCAAGCCCCTGCCGCGTTGGCAGTACATGGTGGGCAAGTGGTTTGGTGTCGTGCTGTTCGACGCGTTGCTGCTGGCGGTTTCCGCGGCGAGCATTTACGGGATGGTCCGGTACATGGCCTGGACGATACCACCGCGTGATCCGTTGGACGCGGCCCAGCTCAAGACCGAAATCCTGACCGCGCGGCATCGTTCATCGGCCCAAGAGCCGAGGGAGATGTTCGAGCGAACCGCCCGGGCGACATTCGAGCAGCGGAAGGAGGAGGGGCTCTACGCCGACGTGACGGATCTTGACGCGGAAAAGGCCGTCGCCGACCTGACTCGCCAGATCAAGTTCGCCTGGCGGACCGTCCTGCCCGGCGGAGGGCGGGTGCTCGAGTTCAACAATGTCCGCTGTGACCGCAGCGAGGGAAACACGATCCAGATTCGGTACAAGTGTTCCGCGGCGAACTACCCGATGGACGAGGTGATCCGCACGCTCTGGATCATCGGGGACCCGGACAAGGTGCAGCCTTACGTCGAGCGGCGCCGCGACGTGCGCGAACGGTTCCACACGTTCTCGGTGCCGGCCGGCACGGTGGCCGACGACGGAACGCTCGTGGTGGTGCTGCAGAATGTCAATCCGTACGTGGACGATCCGGCGTATCCCAACGAGCTTCCGACCGCGTGCGTGCTGCAGCTCGACGACCAGGCGGCGGCGGAAGTGATGTTTGCGGTGGGTTCGTTCGAAGGCAACCTGCTGCGGCTGACGGCCCTGATCCTGTTCCGGCTCATGTTCCTGGCGGCCCTGGGGCTGATGACGACGTCGGTCTTTTCGTTCCCGGTGGCCAGTCTGGTGTCGTTGACCATTTATGTCATGGCGAGCGCCCGCGGGTTCATCCAGGACGCCCTGGAGTTCTTGAACACGGAAGGGTTCGTGGGGGCGTTCCAGGTTGTGTTCGGCTTCGTATTCAAGACGATCCTGTTCGTGATCCCGGATTTCCCCGCCTACAACGGCCTGGAGGTGTTCACCGACGGTCGCAACGTTACGTTGATGTGGGTGTTGCAGGGCTTTTTCTGGGTGGCGGTGGTGCAGACCGGCATCATGCTGCTCCTGGCGTGCCTGCTGTTCCATCGTCGCGAAGTCTCGGAGGTGTCGATCTAGCATGTCTCAGGCGGGGCCGGTCAAAGTACCCGACTATCTCCTCCAGCGGGAGCGGGCGCAGCGGCGCGATCGAATCATCCAGATCGCCGCCCTCACCGTGGCGGTGGCCGCCGTAGTGCTGGCCGGCATGCTGCTCGATCCGATCAACGAGACCCGCAAGGAGTGCCAGTTGGTCGTTGACTCCGAGGCGATCGGAACGATTCCGCCGGAGATTTCGCTCATGTCGCAGACGGGGACGCTTCGCGCCCTGGCGCTGGTGGTGAGCTTCATCCGGGTGGAGGAACTGAAGCAGCAGGGCCGGTTCTTCGAACTGATGCAGTTATCATCCTGGCTGTGCAAGCTCGCCCCGCGGTTCGCCACGGTGTGGCAGTACAACGCGTGGAACCAGGCTTACAACATCTCGGTGTGCGAGTACACGCCGGAGGCCCGGTGGCTCTGGGTGCAGAACGGAATCCACCTGCTGCGCGACGAGGGGATCAAGTACAACCCTACGTGCGTGGGACTGTACAAGGAGCTGGCCTTCATTTACTGGCACAAGATCGGCGACATTCTCGACGACCAGCACTGGGCCTACAAGAAGGAGCTGGCCGTGGAGATGGAGCAGATCCTGGGTGCCAGGCCGCCGACGCTCACCACGGAGGAGGAGATCGAACGGTTCCGCGTGATTGCCGAGGCGGACCCGGACGTCGACAAGCTGATCGAAACGGATGCGGAGGTCGCCGCGTTCGTGCGCCGACTGGGCACGGTGCACATGAAACCCGACGGCGGTCTGCTGGCCACGGTGGCCCGGTACATGCGTCCCGAGACCGAGCTGTTCGGCCTGGAAGCGGGGTCGGCGCCGGAGGCGGTGATCGAGGACCGCCAGGCCCTGCTGGACATCCTGTACGACGAGAAGTCGGCCGCCGCCCGCGACCGCCTGCTGGCGGCACTGCGTGCCCGCGAACTGCGTACCCGGGAGAAGATGGACCCCGAGTGGATGATGTCCCTGATGGAGAAGTACGGGCCCGTCGACTGGCGCACGCCGTTTGCCCATGCTCTCTACTGGGCCAGCTACGGGGACATGATCACCAAGGGGCAGCTCAACCTGAACCTGGCCGATTCGATGAACACGGCGCGGTTCATCTTTTTCGCCCTGATGAAGATGTTCGAAAGCGGCCGGTTCGTGCTCGAGCCGGACTGGAACAAGCCTAACAACTCGTTCCTGAACATGCTTCCCGATCCGCGGTTCGTCGATTACATCCACCAGGCGTACCTCGAGATCGGCAAGGAGCAGGACGGGATGGACCCGCAGTTTCGGGAAGGGACGTCGGGG
The DNA here is from genome assembly GCA_964495075.1 of uncultured Phycisphaeraceae bacterium. GTDB lineage: Bacteria > Planctomycetota > Phycisphaerae > UBA1845 > UBA1845 > JAFGJQ01. The sequence continues at coordinate 37,327 of CAZBUJ010000027.1, read as the reverse complement.
CCGCGCTACTGGACCGGGCACGTCAACTTTCTCCACAAGGCGATCCGCCACCTGTACTTCCGCGGGGACGCGGCGTCGATACTCAAGGCCAAGGAATATTACAAGTACCTGCACGACTACAACGTGGACGAAACCACCGGCCTGCCCAAGGAGCAGTACAATCAGCCGCTCGCCCAATTCGTGTGGTCGGAGCTGCGCGACTTGTTCATCACGTCCCGCGGGGCGACGATGATCGTCTCGACGTTCCTGGATCGTTCGCTGAAGGAACTGAGCCTGGGCAACGTCGAAGGGTCGGAGGCCTACGTGGACATGGCCCGGATGGCGTACTCGATGTACATCAAGGACGCGAAGACCGATCCGAACGAACGGCGCAAGCTGCAACCGTTGGACGTGATCTATGCGGACGTGGTGGTCGCGTTCATGGAGACGCCGGGGAACTCCACGTTTCAGAAGGTGACCGTGTGGAAGAGCATTCCACTGGCGGCGCGCCAGCGATCGTACGACACGCTGCTGCCGTACTTCGTGCGGTTCTGCGAAGAACATGATCCGCCGCTGGACGTGGACAAGGCCTTCCGCGTCCCACCCGGCATGGAGGAGGTACGCCAGCGCGCGAAGACGCAGTTGAAAGATACGCGCAATGCCTCGGAAGGCGTCAAGGACTTCCGGGAATAGGGCCGGCCACGGCGTCCGCGGTCGTCACGCTACGCGGGTGGGGGAGGAGATCGTTGTCTCACACCGAGTCGAACGCGGGCCGCGACTGTCACGTTGATGGCACGGGCATCCTGCTGACCGAGTATCGCCTCAACGACACGCTCACCCTGCGCAATCGGATCGCGATGGCCCCGATGACGCGATGCATGGCCACCGACGCGCTGGTGCCGACCGAGGAGACGGCCGCGTATTACGCCCGGCGGGCGGACGCCGGGCTGATCATCACCGAGGCCACCATCATTCGCCCCGACGGTCAGGGGTATCCCCACACGCCGGGGATCTACGGTGACGAGCAGGTGCGCGGTTGGCGCCGCGTCACCGATGCGGTTCACCAGCGCGGCGGAACCATCTTCCTGCAACTCTGGCACGTCGGCCGGGTGTCGCACCCCATTTACCTGGAGGGCCGCGATCCGATCGCCCCTTCGGCGGTTCGACTGGCGGGGCGGATGCGCCGCGGCCCGGATCTGGAGTACGGCACGCCCCGCGGACTGGAGCGGGAGGAGGTCCCGGCCCTGGTCCGGGCGTACGCGGACGGGGCGGCCAACGCGATGCGGTCGGGCTTCGACGGTGTCGAGATCCACGGGGCCAACGGTTATCTGATCGACCAGTTCCTGCATCATGAGACCAACCGGCGGACGGACGAGTATGGGGGGTCACCGGAGGGCATGAGCCGGTTCGCGCTGGACGTCGTGGATGAGGTGGTCGCCCGGGCCGGCGCGGATCGGACCGGGATCCGGCTTTCGCCCGGGGCCTATTTGCACATGGAGGCCAACCCCAACGACGCGGAGGTGTTCCGCCACCTGCTCGGCGAACTGACGCCGCGCGGCTTGGCGTACGTGCACACTGGCATCTTCGACGATTCGATGGAGTTCGCGTATTTGAATGGGACGGCCACGGGTTTTCTTCGCCGCCACTACGCCGGCACGGTGATGGGGTGCGGAAGTTACACGGTCGAGGCGGCCGCCCGGGCGATCGGCGAGGGGGCGTTCGACCTAGTGGCTTTCGGCCGGCCGTTCATCGCCAACCCCGACTTGGTGGCGAAAGTCGCGGCGGGGCGACCGCTCGCCGCCTACCAAGAGTCGATGCTTGGCACGCTCCGCTGACGGCGGCCGGGCGATCGGCGTCCCCATAACCCCTCCCGCCAGAGGTGCCCCGCCTCGCCAAAACACGTCAGGTTGTGGAACTACTGCGGCGCTACTGTTATAATTCTGATACGCATGGCTGCTGTTCTGGTCGATGGACGGGTTATTCGGGCCAGGTCCGGAGAAATCTGTAGCAGGATCGAATGACAATTGGCCGCAGGTGTATCATTTGCGGTCGCTCTCAGGCGCGAGATGAACGTGAAGCTGACAGTGGGACGGCCAGGTGAGCCGCGGGTCGAGCAGGTTCGGACGGCGACGATCCGGTTTGCCGGGGATTCGGGCGACGGGATGCAGTTGGCGGGGACGCAGTTCACCCACGCCTCGGCGATTTTCGGGAACGACGTGGCGACGTTGCCGGACTACCCGGCGGAGATACGGGCGCCGGCCGGCACGCTGGCGGGGGTGTCCGGGTACCAGATCAACATCGCGGAGGAGGACATCTACACGCCGGGCGACCGGGTGGACGCGTTGATCGCGATGAACCCGGCGGCGTTGCAGTCCAACGTCGGGGATCTGATCGAAGGCGGCGTGCTGATCGTCAACTCGAACGAGTTCACGCCGGCCAGCCTGGCCAAGGCCCGCTATGCGGATGATCCGCTGACTGACGGCAGCCTGGATCACTTCCGCGTGTTCGAGGTGCCGATCACCGCCCATGCCGTGGAGGCGGTCAAGTCGGTGTCGCTGGGCAAGAAGGAAGCCGAGCGGTGCAAGAATTTCTACGCGTTGGGGATCATCAGTTGGCTGTATGATCGGCCGCTGTCGCACACGCTGGAGTGGATTCAGAAGAAATTCGCCAAGCGGTCCGAGTTGATCGAGGCCAACACGTTGGCCCTCAAGGCGGGCTACGCATTCGGGGAGACGGCCGAGATGTTCGCGGTGCGGTACCGCGTGGAGCCGGCGCGTCTTCCGCCGGGGCGTTATCGCAATCTGACCGGCAACCAGGCGCTGGCCATGGGGCTCGTCGCGGCCGCGCACCAGGCGGGCAAGGACCTGGTGTATGCGAGTTACCCCATCACGCCGGCCAGCGATATTCTCCACGAGTTGTCGAGTTTCAAGCAGTACGGCGTGAAGACGATCCAGGCGGAGGACGAGATCGCGGCCGTGTCGGCGGCGTTGGGGGCGGCGTTTGCCGGTGCGTTCGCGGTGACCGGCACCAGTGGTCCCGGGATGGCCCTCAAGCAGGAAGCGATCGGTCTCGGCGTGATGGTCGAGTTGCCGCTGGTGGTCGTGAACGTACAGCGGGGCGGGCCGAGCACGGGGTTGCCCACCAAGACGGAGCAGGCCGATCTCTGGCAGGCGATCATGGGGCGGAACAGTGAATGTCCGGTGCCGGTGTTGGCGGCCCGGTCGTCCGCCGACTGTTTCGACGTGGCCATCGAGGCGTTCCGCATTGCGGTCAAGTACATGACGCCGGTGATCGTGCTGAGCGACGGCTACGTAGCCAACTCGGCCGAGCCGTGGCGAATCCCGTCGATGGACGAGCTTCCGAAGATCGAGGTGCGGCACGCCGCAGATGCCGGGTCGTTCCGGCCGTATCAGCGTAACCAGGTCCGCAGTCGCCCGTGGGCGATCCCCGGCACGCCGGGGCTGCAGCACCGGGTCGGCGGGCTCGAGAAGGACGTGGACGGCCACGTCAGCTACGATGCCGAGAACCATCAGCGGATGGTGACGCTACGGCAAGCCAAGGTCGACGGCATCGCGGGCGACATCCCCGATCAGGCCGTGAACGGCGCTCCGACCGGCGACCTGCTCGTGGTCGGCTGGGGCGGTACGTACGGGGCGATCACGGCGGCGGTGAATCGGTTGCGCGAGCGTGGCGAGGCCGTGTCGAGTGTCCATCTGCGCTATTTGCGGCCGATGCCGCGGGACCTCGGCGAGATCCTGCGGTCCTTCGAGCGCGTTCTCGTGCCGGAAATCAACATGGGACAGTTGCTCCACTTACTGCGGGCGAAGTACCTGGTGGACGCGGAGGGGCTGCACAAGGTTCAGGGCAAGCCGTTCCTGGTGGCCGAGATCGAACAGGCCATACTGAGCCGGTTGCACGCAACGCCCGCCATGACACCGGCCGGCGGGAAGGAGTCGAGGGGATGACCGCACCCGCATCGATGGACAGGCCGCTTTCCGTGTTGAAGCCGAAGGACTTCGCGACCGATCAGGACGTACGATGGTGCCCGGGCTGCGGCGACTACTCCATCCTCGCCCAGACCCGGAAGGTGCTGGCCGAGGTTGGCGTGCCCAAGGAGAACTACGTGTGCGTGTCGGGCATCGGCTGCTCGAGCCGGTTCCCGTACTATATGGACACCTACGGGTTCCACAGCATCCACGGCCGCGCGCCGGCGATCGCGACGGGGGTCAAGGTGGCCAACCCGGACCTTCAGGTCTGGGTAGCGACGGGCGACGGGGACGGATTGTCGATCGGCGCGAATCACCTCATCCACGCCATGCGTCGCAACGTAGGGCTGAAGATCCTGTTGTTCAACAACCGGATTTACGGGCTGACCAAAGGTCAGTATTCACCGACGTCCGAGTTCGGCAAGACCACCAAGTCCACGCCGTTCGGTTCCATCGACAACCCGATCAACCCGATCTGCATTGCGATCGCGGCCGAGGCCACGTTCGTCGCCCGCACCATCGACGCCGATGTCAGGGGGATGGTCGAGGTCATCCGTCGGGCGGCAGCCCATCAGGGGACGGCGTTCGTCGAGATTTACCAGAACTGCAACGTGTACAACGACAACGCGTATCCCTTCGCGAACGACAAGCGCACGCGGCCCGACAACGTGCTGTACCTCGAGCACGGCAAGCCGATGGTCTTCGGGTCCAACCGGGACAAGGGAGTCCGGCTGAACGGCATACGGCCCGAAGTCGTCGATCTCACCGGGGACAGCGACGGCGCCGATCTGCTGGTGCACGACGAGCGGGCGGAGGAGCCGACGCTGGCCTACCTGTTGTCGCGCATGCACTGGCCGGAGTACCCCGAGCCCATGGGCGTATTCCGCGCCGTCGAGGCCGACACGTACGAGAAGCTCCTCGGGCAACAAATCGGCGCTGCCATTCAGCGTTGCGGCGAGGGGACCCTGGAGCGGTTGTTTCACTCCGGTGACACCTGGGAAGTGGAGTAAGGCCGTGGCCGACCCGGCCGACGGTTTTTGATTCGCGAGGCCGGTGCGGCTACATGGCGTCGGGTTGCCGGGTCGTGGTTTCATTGCCCGTCGGTCGGTCGCCGTGGCGAAGCGGGGCACCGGCGGCCCGGGCGACCTCGACGATGATATCGACCAATCGCGGGTCCTCGCCGAACGCGGGCAGGAGCAGCACCGTGCGGTCGCCGACGTGTTGCGGTTGTCGGCGGGCCTGCGGGTCCTTCACGGCCATGCCGAGACGCCGCGGCACGTCCACTTGTTCGTGACCCGCTCCGCCCAGCAGGAACGGGGCGATGAGGAGGTTGGCGGTGCAGGTCAGACCGAAGGTCTGCTCGATCTCCGGCGACTGGTCGAGGAACACGGCGACCACCTCGGCCAGGCCGGTCAACCCGCGCAGCCGGTCGGCATGGCGGTACGTCATGCTGCCGCTGTGCGGATTGCGGCGCGTTCCGTGCCCGACCACCACCAGCCCTGTGTCCTCGGGCGACAATCGATGTTCGCGAAGGGCGGCGGCCACGTGATCGGCCGTCAGTTCGGCGACCCGCGGGCTCTCACCGATCGGCGACGTGAATCGCACGTGGCGTTCCCCGGTTCCGGGCGGCGTCCCGTCCGAGCCTACCTCGCGGGGAAGCACCTCACGGATATAGTAGCCGCGGCTGGTGAACAGCGGCACGACGGTAACGTCCTCCGCCGTGACGGTGCGCAATGCGTCGGCTAGGTAGGGGGGCTGTTTCAGGAACGTCACGCTGGCCTCATCGACGTGCCCGCGGTCGACCAATTGACCCGCGATCCGCTGTGCCAGTCGCGCGACACTGGTATGCGTAGCGGAGCCGTGGGCGGCCAACACGACGGCCGTTCGAGAATGGTGTCGTAGGTCGGTCATTACCGGTCGGTCGTTTCGCCTCCCTCGCTTTATTGGGCCATGCAATGTCGCACTTCGCGTTGCTCGCCGCCGGTCAGCATTGTCTTGTCGACGCCGCTGCCGTGGACGCGCTGATAGAAATCCCCGAATCCCTCGTCGCCCTGGCGCTCATCCCGCCACTGGATCAGCAAGGGGCGCAGCGTGGGCACGATATTAGCGGTGGCTACCCTGTCGGCGAAGAAGTCGGTCAGCCGATCCCCCGCCAGGTGTCCGCCCACGTAGATCTTATAGAATCCGGGCGCCCGTCCGACCAGGCCGATGTCCGCGGTGTAGGGCCGTGCACAGCCGTTAGGGCAGCCCGTCATCCGGATCGTGATCCGGGCATCGGCGAGCCCCAATTCGTTCAGCGCGGTCTCGAACTGATCCAGTATGCCGGGCATCACTCGTTCCGCGTCGGCCAGCGCGAGGCCGCACGTCGGCAGGGCCGGGCACGCCAGCGAGAAACGCCGCACGTTCGAGACCTGCTGCGGCCTGGGGATGCCGTACTCGGTCAGCAACGCCTCCAACCGGGTGATGTCCGCCTCGCTCAGGTTGCTCAGGTAGAGGTTCTGGGCGGGCGTGAAGATGATACCGGGCTTGAGTTCGGCGATCACCGCCCGCAGTCCGCTGCGGATTCGGCGGCCGTCCTCGAAGTCGAGGATGCGTCCGTTCTCGATGATCAGCCCGTAGAAGAACCGGCCATCGCCTTGCGGATGCGGCCCGGCGTAATCGTTGTACTCGATTCGGCCGACGTCCACGTACGGCTTGAGTTCGTGGTCGAATCGCCGCTCGAATTCGGCACGGAATCGCTCCTCGCCCCATTCCTCGATGAGGTACTTGAGCCGGGCGTGGCGGCGATCGCCGCGGTTGCCGTGGTCCCGGAAGATGGCGGCCAGCGCGCGAACGGCGTCCACCGCGTGATCGTATTCCACGTAGCCCAGCGGCGTGCCTTTGCGGGCAAAAGTGTCGGCCTTGCCGTGCGTCATGCCCAACCCGCCGCCCACGAGGATGTTGACGCCCCGCAGCCCGTCGCCGTGGGGGATGCCGATCAGCCCGATGTCCTGCGTGTAGACGTCGATCGAGTTGTCGTAGGGCAGCGTGATCCCGGTTTTCAGCTTGCGGGGCAGGTAGACGTCGCCGTAGAACGGTTCCTCCTCGCCGACATTGTCCTCGCCGAGATCCACCTTCTCTCCGTTGAGCCAGATCTCGTGGTAGGCTTTACTCCGCGGACATAGATTCTCGGCAATCGCGGCCGCCAACTCGTGCACCTGCCGGTGCGCCGCGTCGAAGAGCGGGGCTGGGCAGGCCATTACGTTGCGCTCCACATCCCCGCACGCGGCGAGCGTGGTCAGCAGTGTCCGGTTGATGCTGGCGATGGTGGTTTTGAGGTTTGCCTTCAGGACGCCGTGGTACTGGAGTCCCTGGCGCGACGTGATGCGGAATGTTGCGTTCGCGAATCTGCCCGCGATCGCATCCAGGGCGAGGTATTGATCCGCGGTGATGCCGCCGCCCGGAATCTTGACGCGGATCATGAACGAGTAATCGCGTTCCGCTTTGCCTTTGCCGCGTTCGAGCCGGGCGTCGCGATCGTACTGCTGGTACATGCCGTGGAACTTCAGCAACTGCTTGTCATCTTCCTCGAAGATCTTGTTCTCCTCGGCCAGCGTCGCCTTGATCGTCCCGCGGAGTAGCCTGCTTTGCCGCTTGGCGATCTCGACCTTCGATTCCGTTTTCTCGACCTTGCTCATGTCCTTGTCCTCCAAGTGTAATCGTGTCCCGTGATACGATCTAGATGCCGTCGCCGCCGTGCAGACCGCAGGCGATTTTCTTCTTCCCCGGCCACCGGCCCGCCCGGGAGTACTGGTCCGGTCGCAATCCGGGCACGGCCACCGTACAGTGCGTGCACCCAATTGTGGGATAGCCGCGTTCGTGCAGCGGGTTGTACGGCACATCGTTTTCCTGCACGTATCGCCACACGTCGGAGCGCTCCCACGCGGCGAGTGCGTTGACCTTGATCAACTGGTACTTCCAATCCCATTCCACGATGCCGATGTTGGCCCGGGCGGGCGACTGGCTCCGACGCAAGCCGGTGAACCAGACGTCCACTTCTTTCATGGCTTCGGTCATCGGCTCCACCTTTCGGATCTTGCAGCAGAGGTCGGGGTCGGCTTCCCACAGGTTGGGACTGTATTTACGGGCCTGTTCATCGGCGGTCAGCCTGGTGCCGTATTTGACGAACTTGAGGTTGGGGTAGCGTTCGACCATGCGGTCGCGGAGTTCGAGCGTCTCGGGGAACAGGAAGTGCGTGTCGATGTAGATTACGGTGAAGGACTTGACGCGCCGAGCGACCATGTCGATCAGGACACAGCCCTCCATGCCGAAGGCGGTGGTGGTCGCCATGCGCCAGCCATCGAACCGCTGCAGAGCCCACTCAACAATGTCGAGCGGGGAACTCTGCTCGTTGATGCGTTCCGGAGTACCGTCCCGGGAGACTCGTATTTCCATGGTCCCATTCCCTCAATGCCGCCGTACCGACAAAAAAAACCGCCAGGTGTGACACCTGCCGGTTTCTGCTTGCTTCCGCTTGCCTGGTTACGAGATCGTAGCGCCGGTCAGGGGTCTCCCTCGAAGGGATCGAGACAACAGCACGTACAGTTGCTCATCGTGATCCGCGGGCAGAACCCCTGCGTGCCCGGCGTTGCAGGCTGAGTGCCGCCGCGGGTCGCAGCGTACAGCAGTCGTCGCCGAGTCGTATTCGAGACGCAATTCCGGCCCATGATGCACCAAGTCTAGCACGTTCCCCGTTGGATGTCAATAAGCGCCGCGGATTGCAAACGGATGTGTTGCGATGTCGCGACGGGCCTGATAACCGGATGCGTGGTGCGGGGCTCGGCCAGTGGTGCTCCAGGTGCAACGGTGGAGCCCGGCGGCGGGCGGTGGCCGTCCGCGTGTTGTGTCCGAATGGGCACGACTGGCGTGGGGTGCGGCGGCGGGTCGATCGCTCGCCCGCGGCGACGCAAACGGACCGTGCGCCGTGGGTATGCTGTCGAATCGCTTCAGGCCGCTCCGAAACGCTCGCGATCATGCCCGCGGACGCCTATCCGATGCGGGACTCACCCACAAATGCCGCCAAGAGGGTACTTTCTTCACCGTCATCACGCTTGGTATGCTGGAGGCAGGCTTGGGGAGACTGCGACTGGCCGTGGCTCGCCGCCCGGTGGCGACTGTGGAGGCCGGATGCTGGGTGTTCACGCCGACCTCGCCAGGTGGGGCGTAAGGAGGATTTGGTATGCGTTGGCATGGGTGTTTCCTGACGTGGGCAGTCGTGATCGGTTTTCCCGCTTCGGTGCTGGCGGTGGATTTCGATGCGGACGGCGACGGCCGCATCGACCTTTCCGACTACGTCGCGTTTGCCGACTGCCTAGCCGGCCCGGCCGTCCCCGCGGGCCCGGGTTGCGACGGGTTCGACGAGAATGGTGACGGGCTCGTCGACCTGCACGACTTCGCCGGTTTCCAAGCAGCGTTTGGGTCGGTGGTACCGGCGCCGATTGTTGCGCTCCAGCTTGCCGGCGTCGTCCTCGACGAGTTTCCCTTCTTCGCGTACGTGCGGGCGTTTAACGCCAACGGACCGATCGACCTCGCGATTGATCCCGCCCGTTATCCCGGCGTCGCTGACCAGACCTGCGATGTATACGTGGTGGCGGCCCGGACGGCCGGCGAATGGTCCGTCGATCCGGACCTGGCGGACGTGCGCCCCGACGGCCCCCAGACGGTGACATTCGGTGGCATGACGATTCAGGACAACACCGTACGGTTGACCGACGGTGGCGTGCTCGACGCCGATGCAGGCGTCGGGTTCGGCGTGGGGTACGACGTCGTACTCGACTGCGACCAAGATGGCACGCTGAGCGGCGGCGACTGGATCGACGGTCTCGGCCGCGAAGCGGGCCTCTACGTGGTGCATGATACCACGCAGTCCGGTCCGCTTGCGGTGTCGGAGACGACCTACAGCGGTGGACCCTGGCTCGGGCAGAAGACGTACTACCCCACGGCGATCGACACGATGGAGCCGTTGCCACTCATCGTGGTCAGTCACGGTAACGGGCACGACTATCGCTGGTACGATTACCTCGGTCGGCACATGGCTTCGTACGGTTACATCGTGATGGCCCACGAGAATAACACGGGTCCGGGCATCGAGTCGGCTTCCACGACCACGCTGACCAACACCGACTACCTCATAGGCAACCAGGATATCATCGCCGGCGGCGTGCTCGACGGCCATATCGATTCGCATCGGATCGTGTGGATCGGACACAGCCGCGGCGGCGAAGGCGTGTGCCGGGCGTACAGTCGGGTGTACGACGGCAGCTACACCCCGGACCACTTCGTGCTCGACGATGTGGTGCTGGTCAGCAGCATCTCGCCGAACGACTATCTCGGCCGGTTCAGCTCCAACCCGCACGATGTCAACTTCCACCTGTTGCAGGGAGCGGCGGACGGCGACAACGGTGGCTGGCCCGACCGTGAGAGCGACGCCCCGTTCCACGTCTATGAGCGGGCGATCGGCTACCGTCAGCTCACGTACGTGCACGGGGCCGACCACAACGACTTCAACTGCTGCGGCTTCAACGATTTCGAAGGGCCGCCCGGCACGGAGATCGGCCGGGAGGAGGCCCAGAAGGTGGCCAAGGGTGTGTACCTGGCCCTGGTGAAGCACTACGTGGAGGGCAACCTGCCGGCCAAGGACTTTCTGTGGCGCCAGTACGAGAGCCTGCGGCCGATCGGCGTAGCCGCGGACACCATCGTGGACCTCGAATACATCGAGGGCCCGGGGCCGGGCGTTTTCGTGATCGACGACTACCAGTCCAACCCGAGCGAGAGCGTCAGCAGCTCCGGCGGTGCCGTGACGTTCACGGTGGAGGATCTCTGGGAGGGGCAGTTGGATGACACGGACGGGACGTTCACGTGGACCGGCGGCGATCCGATGAACGGCATGGTCCGCGGGCGGACCGACGATCTCACCAAAGGCGTGGTTTTCAGTTGGAACGGCGACGATCGGTACGTCGAGTTCGAGGTGATCTCGACCCGGCGGGACTTTTCGGACGACGTGTACCTCTCGTTCCGGGCGTGCCAGGGCACCCGACATCCCCTGACCGCCGCGGCGCTGGAGGACCTGACCTTCGGTGTTACGCTGCGTGACGGCGCCGGGGTATCGAGCACGATCCGCATCGGCGCGTACGGCGGCGGCATTGAGGAGCCATATCAGCGCACGGGGTCCGGGTCGGGGGCTGGTTGGCAGAACGAGTTCGAGACGATTCGCATTCGGCTGACGGACTTCCTGCACAACGGGTCGGGTCTCGATCTCACCGACGTGGTGGCGGTCCGGATCGACGTCGGTCCATCGTTCGGCTCGGCCGAGGGTCGGTTGGGCCTGGATGACCTGGCCGTGTCGAAGGACCATCCGCCGCTGTTCGTGCCGCCGACGATTTCCCTGCCGGACGGGGTGCCGGAGTTCGTGGCGCCGGGCGAGGCGACGGTCATGCTCGTGGAGATCGATCCCGGGACGGACACGCTGGTGCCGGGCACGGAACAGTTGCATTACCGTTTCGACGCCGGGGCGTTCACGGCCAGTGCGATGGCGCCGATCGGCGGGGACCTGTACGAGGCCACGCTGCCCGCGGCGGCGTGCGGTGACAGCCCGTCGTTCTATTTCAGCGTGCAGGGGGCGGTGAGCGGGGCGGTCGTCGCGCCGGTGGGGGCCCCGGGCACGACTTACGCGTCCGGTGTCGGAACGTTGACCGTAGCGTTCGATGAGGACTTTGAGACGGACCGGGGCTGGACGGTGGAGAGCATCGATCTTACGGACGGGGCGTGGGAGCGCGGTCTCCCGGCCGGCGACGGCACCCGCGGCGATCCCGTGGCCGATTTCGACGGCTCGGGGCGGTGCTATCTCACCGGCAATCGAGCGGGCAACTCGGACGTTGACGGCGGCCCGACGCGGTTGACGTCGCCGATGCTCGACCTTACGGGTCTGACCGATCCAGTGTTGCGGTACGCCCGCTGGTTCACGTGCGACGACGCGGGGAGCGAGTACGAGGATTACCTGACGGTGGAGGTGTCCGACGATGACGGCGCGTCCTGGGTCACCATCGAGGTGGTACCGGACGTTGACGGCTGGCTGCGCCGGGACGTGCGGTTGCTGGACTCCATCGACCTCACCGCGACCGTCCGGCTGCGGTTCGACGTGATGGACAACCCCAACGACTCCGTGACCGAGTCGGCGATCGACGCGGTGACGGTGTTTGATGTCACGTGCGAGTAGGCGTTTCGCCGGCCCGGGGAGCCGTTGCCCAGGCGAGGGGCGGCCATCGGCCACGTGCGGGAGCGGAGGAGAGCACGGGTACCCATGCGAGAACAGTGACTGCCGGCGGTGGGCCGGGCGGCCGTCGCCATTGGGGTCGGCGACCGTCGGGCGTGTACTTTTGAGATCGGCGGTTGACAACGGGGCTTATTTATCGTATATTTACGATGAACGATGAAAGGCCACGGGACAATTCGAGCCAAGCGGCCGCAGCGGTTCGGGGCGGGGGACCGCGAACTTGCCCGCTGGGCGAAGGCACTGGGACATCCGGCACGGCTGGCCATCCTTCGGTTTCTGGCCAGGCAGGACAAGTGTTTTTGCGGTCAGATCGTGGACGAGTTGCCGCTGGCCCAGTCGACCGTCTCGCAGCATCTGCGCGAACTGAAGGAGGCGGGTCTCATTCACGGGACCGTCGACGGGGTGAAGGTCTGCTACTGCCTGGACCCGACCGTGATGGTGCGGTTGCAGGAGGCGTTGGGGGCGTTCCTCGGCGCGGTGGGGCGTCATCCGGGCGGGGCGTGCGGATGTGATTGAATAGAGCAAAGAGCGAATCGGTAGCGAATGGCGAAACGGCGGGCGAAACGTGGGCCGAAAAGTAGGTCGGGCGTGTTGGAGCGTATTGCGACCGTGGGGCTCATATTGCTGGGCGTCAGTCCGAGCATTTGAATGAAAGGTGTATGGCGATGAAAGACAACCAGCGGACCGAAGACGAAGTGCGGCAGACGGTACGGCAGGGCTACGCGCAGATCGCCAACCCGCCGGTGGCCGGGAGTTGCTGCGGGCCGACGGCCTGCTGTGGCGGGTCATCGGCGGCCGACGCGGGGAGACTGGCCCAAACGGTCGGGTACGCGGCGGCGGACCTGGCGAACCTGCCCGACGGCGCGAACATGGGACTGTCGTGCGGGAATCCCACCGCGTTGGCGTCGCTCAAGCCGGGGGAAGTGGTGGTGGACCTCGGCAGCGGGGGCGGGTTCGATTGTTTCCAGGCCGGTCCGAAGGTGGGGGCCGGCGGTCGCGTGATCGGGGTGGACATGACGGCCGAGATGGTCAGCAAGGCGCGCGGTAACGTGGTCGCCTATCGAGAGCGGACCGGGCTGGACAACGTGGAGTTTCGCCTCGGCGAGATCGAGCACCTGCCCGTCGCGGACAACAGCGTCGACGTCATCATTTCAAACTGTGTCATCAACCTGTCACCTGACAAGCCGCAGGTGTGGCGAGACATGGCCCGGGTGCTCAAGCCCGGGGGGCGGGTGGCCGTCTCCGACCTGGCGTTGCTTCGGCCGCTACCGGCCGAGGTGCGTGACATGGTCGAGGCGTTGATCGGCTGCGTGGCCGGCGCCGTGCTGATCGAGGAGACGCGGCGACTGGCGGAAGAAGCCGGTCTGACTGACATTGTGTTGACACCCAAGCCCGGCTACGTCGACGCGATGGCGAACTGGAATGACCCCCTGTATCAGAAGATCGCGGCCGCGCTGCCGGCGGGCACGACGGCGGGCGATTTCGTCACCAGCCTGAACGTCGAGGCCGTCAAACCACGACCGTCGGCTCGGCTTTCCGCCGCGAGCAGTTGATCGGCGGAGCGGCGGCGTTCGGCCGTTGCCCGCCCGCATCTCCACGAATCCGATCGATGGCCGTTTTCGGAACAGCGTTCCGGGCCGCCGGCCGCCCGGTTTCTCATCGTATTCTCATGATGGTTGGGTATCCTGGGCGCCCATCGGTGGCCTGCCGGCGGTGCGGCGGGCCTGTATGGCAGTTAACGTTCCAAGTTGCCAGGGAGGTAACGATGAGCAGGAAACGGACATGGCTGGTGCTGGTCGGCGTGGCGGTGGTCGGTATCGCTTCGTTTGGTGCGGGGGCGGGCGAGGAGCGCGAGGAAACGGTCACGCTTGACCAGGTGCCCCTCGAAGTGAAGGCCACTATTCTGGCCGAGGCGGCGGGCGGCGAGATCAGGGAGATCGAGCGCGAGACGAAGGACGGAAAGACGGTCTACGAGGCGGAGTTCGTGCTCGACGGCCGGGAGGTCGAGATCAAGGTTGCCCCGGACGGCACGTTGCTCGACCGCGCGGTTGAGGGCGAGGACGATGACGACGAGGGCGTGAGAGCGGAGGACGTCCCGGCCGCCGCGCGGGCGGCGCTGCGCAAGCTCGCCGGTGGCGCGAGGATCCTCAAGGTCGAGCGCGAGCGAGAGGAGGGGGTCGAGGTCTACGAGGCCGAGTGGAGGGACAAGGGCACCAAGCACGAGGCGGCGGTGACGGCGGACGGGACGCTGATCGAGATGGAGGAAAGCGTTCGCCTCTCCGACTTGCCGCTGGCGGTCCGGGCGGCGGTGGCCAAGCACTTCCCGCGCAACGTGAGGGCAGAGGTGGCGAAAAAGACGATCATCGTGTACGAGATCGAGGCCCGCGTCGATGGGGAAGAGAAGGAACTGTATGTGTTCCCCACCGGTCGTGTCGACGAAGGCGCGGGCCAAGAGGACGAGGGTGATGAGGACGGCGAGGACGCCGCTCGTTATGATGAGGACGGCCCGGAAGAGATCATGGGTGGTGAGTTGATCGGTTGAGCAGTAGAGCTGCGGCCTTCGGCCGCGACGCAGCATGCGCATCCTGCTAGTGGAAGATTACGCCCCGGTCCGGGAATCGGTCGCCCAGGCGCTCGAGGAGGCTGGTTTCGCGGTCGACGCGTCCGTTGACGGCGAAGAAGGACTGTGGCTCGGGCAATCGGGTGAGTACGACGTGATCGTGCTCGACATCGTGCTGCCCAGGATCGACGGCCTGTCGATTCTCAAGCGACTGCGCCAGGGGGGTGATCGTACGCCGGTCCTGCTGCTCACGGCGAAAGACACCGTCGACGATCGTGTCACCGGCCTGGATCTCGGCGCCGACGACTACCTGGTCAAGCCGTTTGCGTTGGAGGAACTGCTGGCCCGGGTGCGGGCTCTGCTTCGCCGCAAGTACGAGACGGCCGACCCCGTGATTCGCGTTCAGGACCTGGAGGTGGATACGGTCGGTCGTGTCGTGCAGCGAGGGGGCAAGCGGATCGACCTAACCGCCCGCGAGTACGCGCTACTTGAGTTTCTCGCCCACCGGGTCGGGCAGGTGGTGTCCCGGATGGAAATCTGGGAGCATGTGTACGACTTCCACTCCACGGTGGAAAGCAACGTGGTGGACGTGTACATCGGGTACTTGCGGAAGAAGATCGAGGGTTCCGGCCGACCCCGTTTGATCCACACGCGTCGGGGTCAGGGGTATGTGCTCGAGTAGAATTGGGTGAATTCGTTACGCGTACGATTGCTCATGGGAACGGCGCTGGGCATGGCCGCGGTGTTGCTCGTGTCCGGCGCCGTCCTGTACGCGCTGATCAACCGGACGCTCCGCGCGGAGTTCGACGACTCGCTGGTGGCGAGGGCGCGGTCCCTGATACCGTTCGCCGAGAGCGACCATGGACGGTTGGAGTTTGAACTCGACGAGGTGTCGCTCGCCGAGTTCGAGCCGTCGGACCACGCGGAGTACTACCAGATCTGGTGGCCGGACGGGAGCGTATTCACGCGTTCGCCATCCCTGGACGGGGCGGACCTCGATCGGGTCGCGGGCGAGGTCGGGGTGCCGGTTTTCCGGACGGTTCAGCTCCCCGACGGTCGGCCGGGGCGGGTCGTGGGCGTGGCGTTCGTGCCGCGCCAGGAGCCCGAGGGTGGGCTCGAGCCCGGGCCCGGTGGTAGTAACGGGACACCGATCGAACTGAGGCTGGCGGTCGCCCGCGACACCGTCGGTTTGCACGCCACGTTGGCCACGGTGCGGGGGCTGCTGATCGGCGTAGGCGTGGTGGCCGTGTTCTTGTCGGCCGGCTCGCTGGCGTGGATTGTTCGACACAGTCTTCGTCCGGTGGACGACCTCAGCCGGCAGATTGCTGACGTGGGGGAGTCGGATCTATCCACGCGGATCGCGGTGGCCGGTATTCCGCGCGAGCTGTCGCCGGTGGTGGACCGCCTGAACGACCTGCTGGTTCGCCTGGATGCCGCGTTTCAGCGTGAGCGGCGTTTCACGGGCGACGTGGCGCACGAGCTTCGCACGCCGCTGGCCGGGCTGCGGGCCACGCTCGAACTGGCCCTGTCGCGCGAGCGCGAGCCGGCCGCCTACCAGGCTGCCCTGTCCGACTGCCGGAAGATCAGTCTTCAGATGCATCGCATGGTCGAGAACCTCTTACACCTCGCCCGCGTGGATGCCGGACAACTCGAGATTCGGCGTGAAGCGGTGGACCTGGCCATCCTCGTTCGCGACTGCTGGGAGCCGCTGGCGGCGAAGGCCTCCGCCCGCGGGCTGCAGGTCGAATGGCGCCTGCAGACGCCGGGCGAAGTCGAGACGGACGGTGAGAAACTCCGGCTCGTCGTGCAGAACATACTGGACAACGCCGTCACCTACGCGGACGACAAAGGCCACATCTCGTTATCCACCGTGGCCGGGAACGGTGTCGTGGTGCTCCGGGCGGACAACACGGGCAGCCGTCTCTTGGCCGGCGACGTCAGCCACATGTTCGATCGGTTCTGGCGGGGGGACGCGTCCTGCGGTGGGATCAACGAGGGCCATTGCGGGCTCGGGCTGTCGCTCTGCAAAGCGATCGTCGGGCAGCTCGGCGGTTCGATCGCCGGCACCAGCACGGCGGAGGGGCTGTTTACGATCACCGTGCGTCTTCCGCTCGCCGATGCCGGGTCAGGTGGTGGCGGTTCGTACTGACGGTTCGACCTGGATCGCCCCGTCGCGCAGGCGGAAGACCCGCTTGCATCGTTCCGCGGCGCGCGGATCGTGCGTGACCATGACGATCGTCCGGCCTTCTTCGTTGAGTTCGGCCAAGAAGTCGATCACGGTCCCGCCGGTCTCCGGATCGAGATTGCCGGTCGGCTCATCGGCGAGAATGACCTGCGGATCGTTCGCGAGCACGCGGGCCAGCGCCACGCGCTGTTGTTGTCCCACGCTGAGTTCCGAGGGTTTGTGGTCCCGCCGTTCGCCGAGGCCGACGCGTTCCAGCAGCCTCGTCGCCCGCGTGGCCTGCTCCTGTGCCGGGATACCGGCCAGGTAGAGGGGGATCTGCACATTCTCCTGGGCGGTCAAGTACGGGACGAGGTTGAACTGCTGGAAGACGAACCCGATCTTGCGGCGTCGTAACGCGGCTCGCTCGTCCGGCGACATATCGTAGAGCGATTGCGTCTCGAACAGCACCGTGCCGCGGGTCGGCGAGAGCATGCCGCCCAGGATCAGCAGCAAAGTGCTCTTGCCGCTGCCACTCGGCCCGACGACGGCCACGGAGTCGCCGGCCGGGACGTCGAGCGAC
Organism: uncultured Phycisphaeraceae bacterium; assembly: GCA_964495075.1. Lineage (GTDB taxonomy): Bacteria > Planctomycetota > Phycisphaerae > UBA1845 > UBA1845 > JAFGJQ01. Next base: position 19,747 of record CAZBUJ010000027.1, on the reverse strand, counting down.
GCATGGCGCAAGCCGGTGACCGACGTCTTACGATGGTTGTAGATCTTGCTGACCGCTTCCATCCGCAGCACGGTCATACCTCCTGAAGCGTGGCGCAGGGATCGAGGCGGGCGGCCCTGCGGGCGGGCAGGCAACTGGCCAGCAGCGCCACGCCGACCGAGAGCCCGATCGCGACCAGCACGAGCATCGGCATGGGCAGCACGATGATTCCCGCGACCCGCGGGCCGAGCGTCACGGCCAGCAGCGTCCCCAGCAGGAACCCGCCTACGCCGCCGGCGAGTCCGAGCAGCACGCCCTTGAGCAGAAACATGCGCAGGATCAGGCCGGAGCTCGCCCCGAGTGCCATCAATGTGCCGATCTCGCGACGGCGTTCGAACACGTTGGCGTACATGTAGTTCGCGAGCCCGGCGCCCCCGACCAGCACGATGATCGCGATGAAGAGCATCGACAGCCGCGACATCATGCGGTTCGTTTTAACCTGCGTGTCGACGACCTGCGTGACGGTAACGACCTTCGCGTCGGGTAGCAGCTTGTTTATCTTCTGCACCAGGCCGCCCGAAATCTCCTGGCAGCAGCCGACGATCTCGATCGCGTTGATAACCGCGCCTTTGCCGAGCATTTCCTGCACGGTGTGCAGGTGCGCGAATACGCGGCCGTCATCGACCGTACCGGTCTGCGGCAGCACGGCGCTTATCGTGAACGTGCGATCGAGCACGTCAATGCTGTCCGTCTCCTTCAGGCCGAGCCGGTCCGCGACGTCGAATCCGATCAGGGCCTCATCCCGCGCCAGGTCGTCGACCACGCGTTGCCGTACAAGCGTCTTTTGGTCCGCCGGCTTGAACACGTCCGGCACGTCCGCGACGTCGCCGCAGCCTTCCAGCGGGCGGGCGAAGATGCCGGCCCCGCCCCAGGCCGCCTTGGCCTGGAACTCGCTCTTGGGCAGGATGCCGGTCAGCGTGAAGCGGCGGCCATGGATCTCGGCCGGCGCTGACAGCTTGGGCGAGAGATTGTCAAGTCCCTGGAGGTCCGAGAGCGTGAGTGTCGTGACATATTCTTCCGGCAGGTCCTCGCTCTGCATGTCGGCGCTGTAATAGTCCTGCACCGACGCGGCTTTCGGCAAGACGAGAATGTTCGCGCCCAGCGAATCGAGTTCGCGGGCGACGGCCTTCTCGGAGAAGTGCGTGATGTTCTGGATCGAAACGACGACGGCGATGCCCAGCAGTATGGCGACAAAACTGGTCGCCAACTGGCTTTTCCGCTCAAACATCTCGCGCCAGACTAGCGTGCGAAGCTGCACGGCGATCCCTCGGCTCAGGGCGTTGACACGTCGGGCTACTGGTCGTTGCTCGGTTTCTTCGCGGTGGCTTTCTTGGGAGGGCAGCACCCGGTCGACGGATCGCACCCGGCGCCGGCCTTCGTGATCGCGGCCACGAAGGCCGCCTTGCTGGTGGCGCCGGTGAACGTACCGATCGGCCGACCCGGCGGAGCCATCAGGACCGTTACCGCTTCTTTGGTGTCCGGACTGACGCGCAGCTTGCTCAACAGCGCGGCCTCCGCCTCATCGGACGGGTCCACCGCGACGACCTCGGTCTGCGGCGCGTAGCGGGCATCGGCGGTGAACTCGCGCACGCCTTTCATGGCCACGTCGTTGTGGGTCGTCTTGTCGTTCTGCACGCAGACCATCACCAGCCGGCGATCCTGGAACGCCTTGAGACACCGCGCTTCACACGGGCTGACGAACGCGTCCTCCAACTGCATCTTGTCGAAGTTCCGGAACCAACTCTTGGTGACGGCCCCCGTCGGCGCGACGGCGACGATCAGCGGCATCGGGGCCCGACGCACGCCGAACGCGTCGACGGTCGCCCTGTCCTGGTCGGCCGTCACGTCGAGGACGATCAATTCGGCCCGGTTGGACAGCTTGTCGACGCCGGCCTCGAGCGTGGCCCGGGCAGTCCGGGTTCGTTCGTTGTCGTCGCGGAAGAAAAAGAGGAAGGCGTACTTGTTCGCCTTGGCGACGCGCTCGAGTGCGGTTTGCTCCTCCGTGTCCGGCGACGTGGCTTGCCCCAACGACGACGCGGTCAGTGCGATCGCTGCCAGGGCGGCCAGCCCGCCGGTCGTTGTCCAGTTCCGATTCATGGGTCGCTCCTTTCGAGCCTCAATCCGTAACGACAGCCGTCCCGCATGGGGCCTTCCGGCGCCGTTCGGCGCAAAGCGGTCCGCACAGACCGCCCCTGCTCTGTAACCTCTTCAACGCCCGGCGGTCGGCGGCGGCCTGCGGCAGTTCCGCTTGGGCCGCCTGCAACCACTGGACGACCCAGCGCTGCGTTTCGCTGCCGGGTTCGGCCAGCGAGTAATACATCCATGCTCCTTCCCGCCGGTCGGTCACCAGCCCGACGCGCCGCAGGACGGCCAGGTGCCGGGACGCCTTCGACTGCCGAACGTCGAGCACCTTCATGATCTCGCAGACGCAGAGTTCACCACCGGTCAGCAGGTGGAGGATGCGCAGCCGCGTCGGGTCGGCGAGTGCTTTGAATGTCTCGGCGGTCGCTCGCACGTCTCGGTCTCCCGCCCGGCTCGGGGCGTACCTATATTCGTATATTCGAATACGCAAATATTATAACGACGCCGCCGGTGGCGTCAACCAGGGCCGGAGGGCCACCGAAACAGGCCCGATGGACCGCGATGACGCCAACCGCGCCGGCCCGAATCAAAGTGGGGCCGCCAGGAACCCCACCACGCGCGGGTACGGCCGCCGTTACCGGCTGGCGATAGCCAGAATGTATTTGAGCGCTGTCGCCAGTATGATAATGGCGAGCATCCACTTGATCGTCTTCGCTGGCGCGTGCTTCTGGCAGCGGGCTCCGAGATACATGCCGGCCGCGCCGCCGAGCCCGAACAGGGCGCCCAGCATCCAGTCCGGGGCCACGGAGACGTCGGGAAAGAACGGTGCCAGAACCTGGTAGGACGCGACCCCGACAATGGACGTCACGAACGTCCCCATCAACGCCGCTCCGGCCACCGTGTAGACGGGAAGGCCGAAGAACGACACGAACAAGGGGGCGATGATCGATCCGCCACCGATGCCGTACACGCCACCAGCGATTCCGACGACGCAACTGAGAAAAAAGACGCCGCAGGTCGAGACGTCGTGATGCTCGCCGTAAAAGTCGTAGCCGATGCGTCGAGCGTCGAAGCGGGTGACGGTCGTCACCGGGAGCACTCCCGTTTCGGTGGCTGGGGAGACGGGGCTTGTTTCGCGATGTCGGCGAACAAGCTCCTGGAACCGCCGCTCCGCCGATGCCCTGTTCGTGTCCGGCGACGGCCCGCGAAGGAAATCGCGGACCATTCGCACTCCGATGTACAACAGCACGAGTCCCGCGAAGACCTTGAAGTGTCTCGGGTCCGGCAAGAATGCAACTCGCAGGATTGCGCCGATGATCACTCCCGGCAGCGTCCCGATGATGACCGCCCAGGTGAGCGGCCAGACCATGCGGCCCTCACGCCAGTAGCGATACACACCACTGGGAATCGCCACGACATTGAATACGTGGTTCGTGGCACTGACGCCCGGGCCGGTATAGCCGAGAGCGGACACCTGGAAAGGCAGTAATAGAAACGCACCTGACACGCCGCCCATGGAAGTGAAGAACGAGACACCAAAGGCGACGAGGGGCGGAAGCCACAGTGGGGCTTCGATGCCAGCGGTGGGGAAGAACATTCCATGCGCCTCCACGTGTGCGGCCGCACCTTCCTGCAAGGCGTGACGGACGCCGCCGGCTCTACGCCGGTGTCGGACCGGTGCCAGACGACGGCGCGAACCAGGTGCGGCGGAAGTAGAAGGCCACGTTGACCAGGCTGATGAGCACCGGCACTTCGACCAGCGGGCCGATGACGGCGGCGAAGGCGACGCCGGAGCGGATCCCGAAGACCGCGACCGCCACGGCGATGGCCAGCTCGAAGTTGTTGCTGGCCGCGGTGAAGGCGATGGTGGTCGTTTTGCCGTAGCCGGCCCCGAGTTTTCTGCCCATCCAGAACGACACCAGGAACATAACCACGAAGTAGATGCACAGCGGGACGGCGATGCGCACGACGTCCAGCGGTAATTGCACGATGAACTCGCCCTTCAGCGAGAACATGACCAGGATCGTGAACAGCAGCGCGATCAACGTGATCGGCGAGATGCGCGGGATGAACTTCGCTTCGTACCATGCCCGTCCCTTGGCTTGGAGCATCACGAAACGCGTGATCATGCCGCCCAGGAACGGAATGCCGAGGTAGATGAACACGCTCTTGGCAATCTGGCCGATGGTCACGCCGACCTCCGCCCCCGACAGCCCGAGCAGCGGCGGCAGCTTCGTGACGAACACCCACGCGTAGACCGAGAAGAACAACACCTGGAAGATCGAGTTGAACGCGACCAGCCCGGCCGCGTATTCGCGATCGCCGTCGGCCAGGTCGTTCCACACGATCACCATCGCGATGCAGCGGGCCAGGCCGATCAGGATCAGGCCGACCATGTACTGCGGGTATCCCCGGAGGAACAGAATCGCGAGGGCGAACATCAGGACGGGGCCGACGACCCAGTTCTGCACCAGGGAGACCCCCAGCACGCGAACGTTGCGAAAGACGTCGCCCAGTTCTTCGTAGCGGACCTTGGCCAGCGGCGGGTACATCATCAGGATCAGCCCGATGGCGATGGGGATGTTCGTCGTGCCGACCTGGAAGCGGTTGATGAAACGCTCGACGCCGGGGAAGAAATACCCGCCGAACACGCCGACGGCCATCGCGAGGAAGATCCACAGCGTCAGGAGCCGGTCGAGGAACGAGAGTCGCGCCCGCCGGTCGGCGTGTAACTGGCTGTTGTCACGGTCCATTGTTCTTCTCGATTCACACGGCCGTCGCGATCCCCACGGCACGGGACGGGGTGTGCCGCCACTCACGAGGCGAACAGCACCCACCCGCCGACGGCGATGATGATCACTCCGGCCGCCCGGCGCAGCACGGCCGTGCCGCGGATCCAGCCTTTCGAGTCGGCCATCTTCTGCACGAGCCCCATGCTCGTACCGCCGACCAGGATCAGTCCGCAGTGGCCGATGCTGTAAGACACCAGCAGCACCAGGCCCAACGCAGCGCCCTTGAGCGGAACGACGGCCAGCAGGGCCAGTAGTACCGGCCCGGCGCACGGCATCGACACCACGCCGAACAGCAGGCCGAGCAGCAGGGCACCGAGGAGGCCTTTGCGCTTCGGCCGCATGCCCGTCGGGGCCGGCAGGGTGATCTGAATGACGCCGAGCAGGTGCAAGCCCATGATCAGGCACACGGCGGCGGCGATATACGTCCATCCCGTGGACTGCAGGATTGAACTGGCCGCCCACGTCACCAGGAAGAGGACGGCGAACATGGTGGTCAGCCCGATCGAGAAGGTCAGGGACAGAAGGAACGAATGCCACACCCGCGGCTTGCCGTCGGTCTGCTGCCCGGCCACGTAGCCCACCATCAGCGGCACCATGGCGATGACGCACGGGTTGGCGGCGGTGAGCAGGCCGCCGGCGAACGCGGCCAGCGGGGCGAGCCAGACGCTGTTTTCGATCGTTCGGATCAGGGTGTCGGTGAAGGACGCGACCAACGGTCAGGCTCCAAGCTCTTTCAGTTTGGTGACGATCTCCTCCTTCGACAGGAACCCTTCGTGGCGCCAGACTTCGTCTCCCTCGCGGTTGTAGAAGATCTGCGTGGGGATGGCGCGGATGCCGAACAACTGCCGGGCGATCGGCATCTTGTACACGTCGATGAATTCGACCTCGGCCTTGCCGGCGTATGTTTTTTGCAGCTCGTCGAGGATCGGCTTCATGGCTTTGCAGGCCTTGCACTGGTCCGAGCCGAGGTCGACCATGCGGGGCAGGGCGGTCCCGGAAGGCCGGCCGGTCGTGCCGGGCTCGGCGTCGGGCGAGGCGTCGCCGGCGGTCGGCGTCGCCGGCGGTTGACCGGAACCGACTGTATCCGGCGAGGGAGACCGCGACGACTTGTACCACGCCACCCCGGCCACCAGGGCGATGACGGCGATGACGACAATGATGTTGCGCACCATGATTCCCGTGCCTCCGAGTTCTCGATACGGGTCCGGATCGGCCCGGCTACGACTGGGCCTTGACGAGCAGGTCGGTGATGTCCGTTTCGCTCAGCAGCTTGCCGGCACTCTTGACCTCACCGTCGATCACGATGGCGGGTGTCATCATGACGCCGTAGCCGGCGATCGTGCCCAGGTTCGTCACTTTGACCAGTTCGTAGTCGATGGCGAGCTTGTCGGCGGCCGCCTTGGCGTTGGCCGTCAGCGCGTCGCATTTTGCACAACCGGTACCCAGGATTTCGATTTTCATCGTTCGTTCTCCGTGTTCAGGCCATGGCCCCGTAGATCAGCCCGACGGTGGTGGCCATCATGATGACGAGCGCGGTGAACACCGCGGTTTTTTTCAGTCCGATCACCGAGCGGATCACGAGCAGGCTGGGCAGCGACAGGGCCGGACCGGCCAGCAGAAGGGCGAGCGCGGGGCCCTGGTGCATGCCGTGTTCCATCAGGGCCTGCAGGATGGGGATCTCGGTGAGCGTGGCGAAGTAGAAGAGGCAGCCGACGACCGAAGCGACGAGGTTCGACTTGAGGCTGTTGTCGCCGACCAGGGTGGCCACCTGCCGGTCCGGGAGCAGCGCCCCCAGGAATCCGACCACGAGGACACCGCCGAACAGAAGCGGCACCAGCAGCTTGGTGAACTCCCACGTGTTTCGCATCCACTCGGCCAGTTCCTCGCGCTCGAACCACCGCCACACCATCAGGAGGATGACCAGCCCAACGGCGCCGGCGAGGTACCACTTTACGTGATAGACGGACATGACCCAATTGTGGGCCTCTTCGATTTGCCTGATGTCCGTTTTGGCCACGGTGAGCTTGTCGCCGACCTTGTGACCGCCGCTCGGACGGTCGACCTGGATCAGGATTTCGTCGCGCGTTTCCTGGAGGAGGACGGCGGGGACGGCACGGCCGTCGCTGCGGTGCACAATGACGTTGCCGGGATTGTACCAGTCGCTGAGAACGAGGAAGGCCATCATGCACGCGAAGTAGAGCGCGGTCTGCCACAAGGCGCGCCGCGGGGCCGGCGGGTCGGGCAGGGCGGCGGCGACCATCGCTCGCTGCTGTTCATCGCGGCGGAACAACGCGGCCATGATCAGCCCGATGAGAATGCCGAAGACGACCGCCCCGACGGCCCGGGCGACGCCGATTTGAAACCCCAGCACGCGGGCGGTGAGGAAGATGGCCAGGATGTTCAGGGCCGGTCCGGCGTAGAGGAACGCGGTGGCGGGGCCCAGGCCGGCCCCGACCCGATAGATCCCGGCGAACATCGGCAGCACGCTGCACGAACAGACGGCGAGCACCGTCCCCGACACGGACGCCACACCGTAGGCTTCCACCTGATTGGCCTTGGGGCCGAGGTGTCGCAGCACGGCTTCCTGGGACAGGAACGTGATGATCGCGCCGGCGATGAACAGGGCGGGCACCACGCAGGCCAGCGTGTGGTTGCGGGCGTACCATTGGAGCATCTTGAACGCCTCGAGAATGGCCCCGCTGACCTTCGCGTTCGACAGGGGAAGGAAATAGGCCAGCAGGAAGATGGCGACCAACGTGGCGAGGATCTTCCACTGCTTCAAGGGTGAACTCCGGGAGAATCACGAATTACGAATGCTCTGTCACTCGGACGGCGTGTTCCCCGCCTCACGGCTCTGTTTTCATCGCTCCACTCTCTATCCTGCGGGCAAGCTCCGCCTGCCCATGCCCCGCTTGCCGCCGCCGATGGCTTGCCGGTGCTCCTGCAGGTTCTGGCGGAGGACGGTTTCCACGCATTCCCAGAACGAGCGGAGGCAGCAGACCTTGAGGCGGTAGAACGTCATCACGCCGTCCTTGCGGACGTCGACCAGTCCGGCGTTTCGCAGGACGGCCAGGTGCTTGGAGACGGTGGACTGGTCGGCGCCGACGAGTTCGGTCAGGTCGCAGACACAGGTTTCCCGCTCCTGGAGAGCGTCGAGGATCAGCAGGCGGCTGGGATGGGCGAGGGCCTTGGCGATGCGGGCCCGCGCCTGGTACTGGGCGATCGGTTTGCGTTTCATCGTTACGTCCGGCGGTCTGCGGCGGTGACATTGGCCCCACGGCCTTCATGGTTCTATGGTCATTTTGCCATATAATCGCCGGATGTCAAGCCCGGCGGGCGGAAAACCGTGAAAGGCGTGCGGCGTGCGGCGCCGTCCGATCGGCGGGGCGGTCGGGCCGGGGGCCGACCGCCGTCGGCCGGTGATCGTCAGTTCGCGGGACCGGCCGCGCCACGCCGATCCGACTTCGACCGCGAACTCAGGATTTGACGGACTACAAGTCGAGCATCGCCATGATCATCTCATTGGCCACGCCGGCTGTCGTGTACTCTCGCTCCTGGACGCGAAGATGCTCGCTGCCGCGCCGGACGAAGAACGCGACCTTTTCATCGCCGATCTCGATTCGAACAGGCCGATACGAATGTCGTAACCGGGGGCACACCATATGCAGCACGATATCCGGCCGCTGTACATTCAGCGTGTAGTCCGTATCGTACTTGTTGTGCCCGGCTCGGCGCACGTCGCGATGTGCCGGCAGCCGCGCGATGTGCGGGTCGCACTTGCCGAGAATGTCACAACAATGCCGGTTCGAGAAGTACGGCACCGCCCCCGCGTAGGCGACCGCAACGCGGGCTTCGGGGTCCGCGATCTTCTCGATGGCCAACCACAGATGGATGTTGAACCGGTTGTCACGGGTGTCCTGTGGCGGTGCCAGCAGCACAAAGTGGTCCCAGTGCACCGCGTTCATCATCGCCACCGTGAGCATCACCATCATGAACTTTGCCAGTGCGGCGGGTCTCCGCGCCGGGTGTAAAAAGAGTAGCCCGCTGAGGCGGTGGAGCCCATACGACGCCGCCACGAACAAGCCGGGCATGCTCGGCACGAGGAACCGATTCAGCGGCCACGCGTCTCCGCCGACGTAGCTCTGGTACGCCAACTGGATTACGTAGGGGCCCAACAGCAGCACCATCCACCGCTTCGGCCACAGGACGGCGATGGCCGCAAGCAGCGAGGGAAGGCCCAGCGTGACCTCCGCCCAGATCAATTGGACCAACGCCGGTGCCAGGCGATCGGCCAGCGGCCAGCCGGTTGCCTTGAGGTAATACGTATTGGGCAGCCATTCACCGTAGTATGACCGTCGCCACAGGGCATGGGCCGCAGCCACCGTCACCACCGCGAGTATACCCAACAGCGGCCGAAAGCGCCGTGCCCGGGCGCGGATCATCACCGTGGCGGCCGCAAAAACCGCCAGCGGCAGCACGTCCGGGCGCACCAACTGGGCCAGCGCGAACCAGAGCTGCGGGCGAACGCATCCCACTCGCCGCCGCATCGCATCGACATGCCCAGCCAACCCGAACGTGACAAGAGCGCACAACAGCCCCGTTTCCAGTCCGAGGAGGGTGAAATAGAGCAGACTGTACTGCGCCGCGACCAGAACCAGCGCACCGATGGCCACGGTCGGCAGTACGCGGCAGGCGCGGGCAAGAACCGCTGTCGCGACCAGGCACAGCCACAAGACGGGAAGGCCCATTAACTGAACCACCAGACACGTCTGCGATGATGACAGCCCCAGCAGATGAACGGCCGCCATCACCGCCGTCCAGCCGAAGTTGGAGTAGCCCTCGACGCGCTCGCCCGGGTTCCACACCAGACCCTCGCCATGAGCCCAGTTCTTCGCGTATCGCATGGAGATCATCGCGTCGTCGAAGAGAACGAAGTACCGGTCTCCGTCGACGACAACGCTGCTCCGGTAAACGAAGCCGGCCCCCCACGCCGCCTGCCATACGCACAAGACCAGCACCGCCAGCCACACCGCTCGATAGCGGCGGGACACCATCGGCAACGCGGGTCCGCGCGAGCCTTGCGAATAGCCGCCGTATGAACTGACCGCGTGCATGTCGCGCCACCGATTGACAGGGTCGCTCGGCCCCTCCTGGCGGTGGGCAGTACAAACAGCAAACGTCGAAACTCGCAGTTTGAACGTAAGTGGAAGCGATTGCGTTTAGCTGCGTGCCGGAAGGCTGGCTCCGCGCGTGTGAAACTGAGCACGTGCAGCAACCACCTCCTTCGAAGTATGCGCCCCACCTTGCCGTCTGTCAAGCGGATGTCGGCCGACGCGATGCGCCAGCCACCGCCGGAGTTGCTACCCTGGGCTGCGCGTGCAATCGAGCTTTACTACGATGTGAGAATGGCACGGATAGTGACCGGTGATTCTTCAGATCGCAGCACGGGCGCCGTGGCGCCACGCCCCCTCATACAGCGTGACCTCGTTCAGGGCCACCGGGTCCGGGGCGAAGAACACCATGGTCCGCACGCTCATCGGGGGCGCCGCCGGTGGTCGTGATCCATGCTGCGCCAACCGGGAGAATGATCGCCGTCTTCGTCATCATCACCTCCACGCCCGATTCGCCGCGGGGCCGAACCCTAGCTGGATTCTCGTTGTCAATCTACGCCGGCGGGGTGTGGGCCGTGCTGACCGGCGGTGTCGTATCGATGACGCGTTGGAGGGTAGCGTTGCGGGGATCGGCGTGATCGCCAACATGCCGTCCATGGTATACGGGGCTGCGCGTGTCCCGCTGATCGCGCGGGCGCTGCTGCCTTGTCCGGCCTGGCCGGGGGGGGTATTCTGTCCCGCGGCCCGCTGGCGACGGGGCGGCGCGGATAGCCGGAGGAGTGGCCGAGTGGCTTAAGGCGGCGGTCTTGAAAACCGCTGTACGGGAGACCGTACCGGGGGTTCGAATCCCTCCTCCTCCGTTTCTTTGTGCTTTTGTACCAACGCGTTACGGCCGGTTGCCACCGGCTGCCCCATGAGTTCCCGCCATGCCCGGTCGGGCGAAGGGGCGGGTCGGATCGGCTAAACGGGCCTCGTTGCCGCTATTAAACTCCGCGCGCTCCGTAGTGAACGCAGAGCCGACCGCGCCACGATAGCGCCTATGGATGTCGTCGGCGGCGTGGCGGTAGCGAAGTCGTAGCCAAGCCGGAAACGGGCGCGGACACCGGCAGTACGCTCGGCATCGCGAGTTGCATTGTCCGGGAGTGACCCCCGAGAACGAGTCCAGGTCGTATGTTACTACTCGTCGGGCTGGACCGGCCCCCTTGTGCTTCCCCCGTCAAGAGTGGATGTGCTCGAAACGCCGGTTCTTTATCGGCCTGACAAGATAGAGAGAAGTTCTGGCATAGATTCTGGATTCTCAACTCCAGCGTCACGCGTCCATGGCATTCATGCGTCGCAATTCGAGCTCCTGATAACGCCGCCGAATCGTGGGCAGCAGCGCCGCGGGGAGAATCGTACAGAGCACGCCGCCGAGCAGCAGGGGGTAATACACGGCGTACGGCTGTGTTCGCAGCAGCGCGAAGACGCCCGCGGCCAGCGTAACGACTCCGCCGATAATCATGAGCCCGCAGATCGAAACCACCACCGAGCGTCCACGCCCGCACGATGCGAGGATGCCGATCAAAGCCCCTAGTACGCCGATGCCGGTCCCTGCCAGTCCGCCGAACAATCCTGCGGACTGGTCGCTCCACCAGGCCCCCGTCGGTGTCGTCGGGCCAGCCAGCCCGGCGTATTGCATCAACTGGACGGGGCCGAGTTCAACCACGCCGGTGGCCGGCAGGACCACGTTGAAGCGGATCAGGCTGGGAGCGTTGTCCTCCGGGCCGAGTTGAAACGGCAGGACGAATCGACGCCAGTCCGTCGTGTCACGCAGAGCCGCCTGCGGTCCAGACCCGGCCAGCGTACGGGAGAAGCTCTCGTTTCCATCTTCAGATCGGCTGAGCATTTCCAGATAGCCTCGGCCTTGGACGTCCTCACAGCGCACTTGTCCGACCAGGGCATAGCGCTCTGCGGTGATACCGGGATCGGGAATGCGCAAGACCTCGATAGTCTTCCCCGCGTCGTCTTCACTTACAGTACGAAGACGAGCAAACGGCGTGTCCGCGTCGGCCGGGATAACCTCCCCCGGGAGCGTGTCCGCGGTTTGCAGCTTCTCCCACTCAAATGTGATGAACGTCTCTTGGGCGTCCACGCCCCCCGCGATCAGGACGGCAACGCTAGTGATTGTGGCGAGCATCCGCATCTCGTTCCTCCAACTCCTGGTTATGAGCCTTGAGCAACGCTTTGAGCGCGTTCATGTCAACGGTTCCGTCGGCATGCATCGTGCGCAGCACGCGCTCGAAATGGCCGTCGATATCCTGGCTGTCCGCAACCGTGATCTTGGCGATAAGCCGATCCAGGCGAAGCCGCACCGTCGGATACGAGACGCCGTAGATCGCCGCCATCTGCTTAAGCGAGCCGGACGCCAGGACGAATCGTTTGATGAAAGTAACGTCTTCGTCCGATAGCGTGCGAAGCCACTGATTGTGGACGTCCGACGGCATGGACCCAACCTTCGCATTGAAGAAAAGCCATCTATGATTAATATTATTCAAATTATTCGGAATGTCAAGGTGAATTTAGTTGAACTTGCCGGTATTCTGGACCCTTGCCACCGGTCGGGATTGCGGGCGAAACTGGTCGGCCGCCCGCGTGCACACAAGGTCAAGCCCGCGCGCGGGCGGAGGCTCGCACGGCGCCATGATGTTGCGCAGGGGTGCACCGATCCGTGCTTCCGCAAACGCGTTTGCGTCGGGCGCGAGCAACGATCTCGCGTAGGTTCTGGTCAATCTTCGGACGGACGACGTAGAACCAGCCCGACGTGGCCGTTGAATCGTGAACGACCAGCGTTGCAAGTGCCCCAACGAGCAGTGCCCGACATTTTGAACCCCGCGCCAAGCCGGACAACCGCCGCATGAACGCGGCTGCAAGGCCAAGACTTCTCTCGATCGATCGCGAGACCACCCACTCCTGAGCGCAACCGGGACCGTTGACTTGCAACTCATTTGCAGCTAAAAGTGTCCTCAATACGCACGGGGCGCACCACATGCCGACGTGTTACGATGAAGCACCACTTGATCGTCGGCCACAATGCGTATGTCGAGGTTCTGGCGGCGGGCTATTCCTGGTCATTCGAAGGCACGGTGGAGGGCTGGCCGGTACTTTTCCAGCGGGCGCAGTCACTGAGTACATCCGCGACGCCGAGATCCGGCTGAGGGGCCACGGCCCGACATCCACGTTGCGCTCGGCAGCGCCGGCGCGAGCCGGCACCCGACCGACCGGCAGACCTTGAGCGTCAGTGCCAGGAACGCGAACTGCACGAGCAATACAGCGAGCCCAGCTACGCTGAGGCGCGACCCGTTGCGCAATCGGGGACACAATGTCGGGGCCAAGACCGCCGAGACTACACACACCAATGGCACCTCGAACCGCTACCGAGCGGCCTCGTGGGACAGGTAGCCGGGAGCGCGTGTGCTATGTGCCTGCCGTAACCTCCCTCCGGAAGGAACGCGCCCCTGCCCACGGTGTGCCTTTATCCACAGCGACTCTCAGAGTCTCCTGCGCTCATCGACACCACGTGCCGCGGCTCGGGGGATGCCCTCCAAACCGCTTCTGTTCGGCACGACAGTATCAAGACGCGAGGGCCCGCGGCGCGTCGCCACGAATAGCAGGCCGCGGTGGTCGACCATGGGGTCAGGTGAACCGTTCGCTCGGGACAGAAAGGAGGGATACCCGCAAGGCGATCGGAGATCTGCGACGTTTCTGCGCGTCCCGCGTGACAGTGTTGGGTCCACTGGAAACCGCCCCACGCCGCGCATGCGACGGAAGGCGTGGGGCATAGGAAAGAAAGGTTGGGAATCCGATGACAGACACACAGCGACTATGCAGTCGACTACTCGGCACATTCGTTTGTCTGGCGGGTGGCGTGACGGCCTTGGGCCAGACCGACGCTACCGAGATCATGCCCGAGCTTGGTCTTGAGGTCTGGGCTTCCAGCCCGGCGATCGTCGACCTGAATGCCGACGGGTACAACGACATCGTGGTCGTCGCCGTCAAGGACGGCCATCAATGGGTTTACGTGTTCGATGGCTCGACGTCCTACACAACCACACTGCCGGGCTGGCCGCAGGACATCGGGTCGGTGTGGTACGTGAATTCCTCGGTGGCCATCGGTGACATCAACTTCGACGGCAGCCTTGACGTCGCCGTCGGCGGCTTGATTGGCCAGCGCCACATTTTCGCTCTGCAGTACGACGGAAGCGGCGTCCCCGGCTGGGAGCTGGTCAGCACCGCGTTTCCGCCACTGCTCAACGCAACCGCACTCGGCGACGCGAACGTAGACGGCGCGCCGGATCTCATCGCCGTCGACGAATCCACGTGCGTGCACCGATTCGGCCCGCTGGCACGCTGGTGGCAATGCCAATTCGTGGCCGATCCTGTGGTCAGCTCGCCAGCCGTGGGAGATGTCGGACGCGGCGGCATCCCGGGCGTTCAGATCGCCGACGGAATCCCTGACGCCATTTGCCCCGGTGTCGGCTACTGGGATGACACGACCAGCGGCGTTGACGTGTTCAACACGTTCGGCTTGGACCTCGATTGCGGTGGCGACGACGACCAACTTTTCGAGGTCGGCCCGGATGACTGGTACTTCAGCTCCCCGGCCTTGGCGGATCTCGACGGCGACGGTACGCAAGACATCGTCATCTCACGTGCCCCGGACACAATCGGCGCGGACCGGCTGCTGGTCATGGCATCAAACTTCGGCGGCGGCGAGGCACGCACCGAATTCGTACTGCCGGAGGGGAGCCCCGTCGTGAATGGCTGGGATGGCTACTCGGTGGAACAGTTCTCTTCGCCCGCCCTGGTCGATCTGGACGGTGGGCTCGCGGAAATCGTAATCGGTTCCGACGGTGGAAAGCTGTTCGCCGTCAAGTACGACCCGCTCGCACCGATCCCGAGCCGCCTCTCCGCTGCCCCCGGCTGGACGTCCGGCAATGAGGACGGCATCGACCTTGATGGCTACGCGATCAGCAGTTCTCCGGTCGCAGCGAATCTGATTGTCGACACCTATCCGGAGATCGTTGTCGGCACCGATGGCGGCCGCGTTTATATTGTGCTCCCCACCGGCACCCCGCTGCCTTGGTACAACTGCGGGGCCGGACCAACGTGGAACGCCGACGACGCGATCGTCAGCACACCCGCCATCGGAACCCGCATGGCCGGCAGCACCCCCATCATCGTGGCGGGTAACCGGCATGGCTTGTTCCTGATCGATCTTACGGCGTTCCCCACGTACGACCCGGGCCCGATGTCGAACCAGTGGCCCACGTTCCACGGCAACAACGCGCGCACGGGAACCAACGAGGACTATCTCACCGTGCCGACCCATGGCTCGGTCGGCGGCGTGATCTCGGATTGCGGTGCGGGAGTTCCTGTTGCCCTGCTGGATGAATACTACGCACCCGTGCTCGATCTGCAGGACTCCAGGATAGACTACATCTGCTACACAACCTCGGACTACCGCTTCGTCTTTGAAATGCTCGAGCCCGGAACCTACTACGTGCGGGTGGGAGGACAGGATTTCGAGGCCGAAGTCATCGCGGGCGAGATGACGTTCATCACGGTCCCTCACATGCCGGACGACTGCAATCTGAACGGCGTGCCCGACATTTGCGATATTGCAGATGGGGTCAGTGTCGACTGCGACCTTGACGGCGTTCCCGATGAGTGCCAGGAACCGCTCAGCGTCATCTACGTTGATCCTACGGCCACCCTGACACCAACCGGCGAATCCTGGGACCATGCCTACCGCGAGTTGCAGGACGCCTTCGACGAAGTCGAGGGCCAGGACCTGTGCCGCGTCGACATCTGGGTCGCCGAGGGGACCTACTCCCCCGGCGGAGGCGCCCCCACCCGTAACGACTCCTTCGTGCTCGTCGACAATGTCCGCGTCTATGGCGGTTTCCCGTCCGGCGGCAGCGCATTCGAGGCTCGCAACCCGGACGCATACCCCACGATCCTGTGTGGAAACATCGGCGATCCTGGCCTTATCACGGATAACTGCTACCACATCGTGACGGCCAATACCTGTAATCAGGGAGCCATCGTCGACGGGTTCACAATCCAGAACGGCTACGCCGTTGATGGCTCCGATCGCCGTGGCGCCGGCTTGCTCTGCATCAATTCCTCGCCAACGATCAGCGACTGCGTCTTCGTCGACAACCGGGCGAACTATGGCGGCGCCATCCATGCCCAGAGTAGTACGCTCACGCTGGTTGGCTGCACGTTTGTTGAAAACACGGCGGAGTGGAATGGCGGTGCGCTTCATCTCCTCTCTTCCTGCAACCTCCACATGACCGATTGCCAGATCAGCGACAACGCGGCACTCCGTCAAGGGGGCGGCATGCGCTGCGACTATGGTTGCCTTATCGACATGGCAAACTGCACGTTCAGCGGAAACTTCGCCGAAGGTCCCCGAGGTGCCGGGTTTGCCGGCGCCGTGGACTGCAACTACAGCGGAATGATCGCGACCAATTGCGCGTTCATCGGAAACACGAGCGTTACGGAGAACGGCGGCGCGTTGACTTTCCATGAATCGGAGTACGAGGTGACGCTTACGAACTGCACGATCATTGGCAACCGTTCCGGCCACTATGGCGGCGCCATGGCCGCTTGGAACATCGACGTCCCCTTCACCATCACCAACTGCACGATCGCCGCGAATAGCGCCGACATCGGTGATAGTGGCACGGACACCGGTGGTGGTCTTCACTTGAAATACAGCGACCCTGTTGTGACGAACTGCATTCTCTGGGGGAATACAGCCGATGGCGAGCTCAGCCAGATCGTCGTGGGGAGCGGAGCGGACCCCACCGTGACATACTGCGACGTCCAGGGCGGGTGGCCCGGAATCGGCAATATCAACGCCGATCCCGCCTTTGTTGCCACAGGTGTCTGGTTTGACAATGGCACGCCAAGCGACCCACTGGACGACATCTGGATCGACGGCGACTACCGGGTATCGGCCACCTCGCCGTGCATCGACTCAGCGGCCAATCCCGCGCTGCCGGCTGACTGGGCCGATCTCGACACGGACCTGGACCTCTCCGAACTCACGCCGCTCGACCTCGAGCTGATCCTCCGTTTCACGGACCGGCCCGGCACGCCGGACTCCGGCCAGACCACGCCAGAGTATCCGCTGCCCGTCGATATGGGCGCATACGAATACGGTCTTTTTGCCGACCTCGACGGCGACTGCGCCGTCGGTCTCGCGGACCTGGGCGCGCTGTTGGGCTCGTACGGCAACCCCGGCATGCATGCGTATGATGAGGGCGATCTCGACTTGGACGGTGACGTCGACTTGTCTGATCTGGGCGCACTCCTCGGCGTCTACGGCACAGTCTGTCCGTAACGCGAATCCGCATACCCTGCCAATCACGACGGCGTCGGGACCCGGTTCCCGGCGCCGTCTTCATTGCCCCGTGCTATCAACGATCACGTCGAAGACGTGATCGGCGCGGACCCACGTCTGCGACGGATTCCGGACCCGCTCCTTCTTGAGCTTGAACGAGACCCGGCTGTGGACGTTGAACCAATCGAGCGACCGTGGCGGCAAACGCAACCGCCGCCGGTGAATGCTTGCTAAACAGCGCCCGCCTATACCGCCGACAGTTGGAGCGCGAAACAGCGCGACGCGGCGCCGCCCCCAGTCCAGCCGCAACCGCCGCGACTGCGAGCGGGGCGGCGCGTAATCCCTTGTCAGTAGCGAAAGATAGCGAGCCAGCCCGAAGCAGCGCGACGAGGGGAAGAACAGCGGGCGATGGACTCGAACCCTCAACATCCAGCTTGGAAGGCTGGAATTCCGAATCGTAACGAGTGAGCCGATATCGACTTACGAGCGAGGGACCGGCGACACCCGCAGTAGAATGCAACGCGCGCCGCCGTCAGCCATGGCTGGCTTCACCCGACGCAGACCCGAGGCCCGCCGCGCGGCGGGCTTCTTTGTGGGCTCACACCGTGCCGGACCGCGCCCACTTGTTGCCGTGGACTCAGTGGCCTTCGTGCCGTGGACTCGGCCGTGTGTGCTGGAGGCCGCTTGTTCCGCTGATGGCAGTTTCGCCGTGATTGCCGCTTTCCCGCTCCAGGAGACGAGCGCAGGTCGTCCCGAGTCTCAGAGGCCACCCCCGCCCCGGCCAAGCGATTCTTGCGCCCCAAACCCCGCGCCAGAGGGGTCTAGAGATCGCCAAAACTGGGGAGGCAGCAAATCCGCCTGCGGCGAGGCCAGCAAACGACGGCCCGATGCCCTCCGCGGCGCCGGCATGTCCGGGCTGGCCGAGACGACCCGCCCCGCCCGGTGGGATGGGGGGGTACCGCAATCCGATGGGACCCATGGGACTCCCGTACGCTTCCCGGCCGTTCCGCTCCTGCCCCGTTCTTAGCCCCAAGCGTGACCAAGCAGCGCTTTAGACCGGGAGTGCTCGGGCAGCCTTCCCCGACTTGACCGAACGCGTTCAAGCCGTTCACAGTTCTCTAGGAGTGTTTGCCATGGCTGACCCTACGGGAATAACCCCCCCAGGACAAAATAGAACGCTCTGAACGCAAAATCGCAGTTCTCAGACCGCTGCATTACGGATTGCCGACACGCTCGGGCAGATGCTCTCCGCACTCAGGGCAGACGCCTGATTCGTTGCCCGGCGGGTCGTAGTCGCCACGCTGCCAGCGGCTGGGCGAGAAACAGCGGCGGTTCTGCTGTCAAAACAGTTCACGTCGCAGGGCCTCGCTCTCGGCGGCGGACCCACGCGACCCACCAGATGAACATCGCAGTCCCGAAAGGAGCCCAGAAGGCGAGGAGAATGCTCACCGCCGCCGTCGTCGGCTTGGCCAGCGCAGACTTCCTGGACCGCAGGACGCCGACCGCAAGAGCGGCGAGACACAGAATCACCTCCACCGCCTGCAAGAAGCGGAATATCGCAATCGGGATCTCGCCCCCATCCTCCTGCCGCCACATCACGATGAACATCTGGTGGGAGAATACCATCATCGCTGCCAGTGCAGACACGATGAAGAGGCAGACGGTGTAGGCGAACACGAAGCCCTGTCTACCCAGTGCCGATTGCGACATCGTCGATCCCCTATGCAAAACACCCATCGTGCCCGCGACTGCCGTGTCATCCTGTCCCCTTGACCACCTCGCCGCACTCCGGGCAAACTCCCGATTCGTTGCCGGCCAAATCGTATCCGCAACGTTGGCAGTGGCCGCGAGGGGGGCGGCGGTCGCGGTACCAGAGGATGCCGGTGCAGATCGCGAGCGGGAGTAGCGGCATCCAGAGCGGAATACACAGTGCCGAGTGTCGGTACTGAACTGTGGGGTCATTCCATCTATCCACTACATCAACACGGGGCCACCAGTGAAACTGCTCTGGCACCCATCCCATCGGCCCCGCACAGACGAAGCCCCCAGTCGCATAACGCCGCTGAATCGGTTCTTTGTTGACATCGACGGAAACTTTTACGGCCAAGTACTCTGTTTGAACAAGATAGACGTGGTGCAGGTCATTGCTCCGCGCGTGCCACCCGACAAAGTAGAACAGGCTTGACACTTTGAGAACCGCAACCGCCAAACACGCCACCAACCCCACCCACTTCAGAATCCGTCGTGTTCGCGAGCGTCGTCTCATGCGATTGCCTCGCCGCACTCGGGACATGTGCCCGACTCGTTGCCGGTCAGATCGTACGCGCACGTTG
>CAZBUJ010000026.1:0-62355 GCA_964495075.1 uncultured Phycisphaeraceae bacterium | reverse complement strand
CGTCATGGTTCTCTCGATCGACCCAGCACCACATGTACGCCCGGTGCGGATTGACGATCGACGCGAATCGATGTATGCCGATACGGGTAGCCCGTCCCGCGGCGTCTCGCAGTTCGACCCCCTGCCTGTAGTCACCCGTCGACAGCAGCAATACCTGGGTAAAACGGAGCACATCGCACGTCGAGAGTGCCAACTCGTCGTCACCCACGAACACGCGCAGCATCAACGGGTTGGGCAGGTTCGCGACGGCCGGGCTCTTGCCCGCGCCGGCGAACTGCGCGCGATCGAGGTACAACCGATCGCGGTGCGACTCGGGGATCAGGCCGACCATGTCGAGTTCGTCGAACACTCCGTTGATGACGGTCAGCGGCTGGCGGCCGTGCTGGTCGAACGGCACGTTGCCGCTCAGCGCGAGATAGCCGTTCGACACGGTGAACACGCTGTTGAACCGCGCGAGGCTTTCCGGGTCGTAACGGCCGTTCGAGATGTACCACGTCCCGAACTTGTCCATGCCTCACTCCGGGCGGTCGGTGAGCATCAGGTTCCGAAGCAGTATCAACTCCGGCAGCCCGCCGTGCACGATCTCGGTGGCCGCCGCGTAGTTCTGGCGCGACGTGTCCCGATTCGGCAGGGCGACCGCACACCCGATCCCCGCCGCCCGGACCGCGATGATTCCGGGCTCCGTGTCCTCGAGCCCCACGCACTGCGAGTACTGCTCGCGCGGCACGGCCATCTGGTAGAGGGCGAGGCTGTAGAGATCCCGATGCGGCTTGAGCCGCGGTTCGCACGCGTCGGTGGCGCAGACGAACCCGTCGAACACGGCCCGGTAGTCCGCCAGGCGGGCCGCGATGTTGTCGCGGCACGCCGCGGGCACCGGCCAGTCCTGAACCTGCTCCGCCACCACCCGCACCACTTCTTTCATCGTGGCGTGTGCCTCGTACGCGATGGACGCCGTAACCAGCGCGAGCCTGGCCGGCTGCCCTTCGAATCGCTCGGCGAGGCGGACCAGTCGATCGCGGCGATGCGGCGTGTCTTCGGCGGCGAATCCCGCCTCCGGCCCGGTGGGCAACGCGTCACGAAGGCGCTCGTACAGAGGGGCGACTTCGCGCCCGAGCCATCCCTTGACCAGCGGCAGGAAGATGTCATACCCTGGCATCGGTTCGACGAGCCGTCGGCCCGACGCGCCCAGCAGTTCGCGGCTCAGGGCCGTGCCGCGCCCTTGCTCGATCTCCCGCAGAATCGAGTGATAGCGCATGTAGTAGACGTCCAGGGCCGCGGAGACGAGTTCGTTGGGGCCGTCGCACCGAAACGCGGGGCCGAAGCGCTGGATCAGCGGCGCCACGCACCGGCCCGCGCTCCGGGCGTCCATGTCGCCGACGGACACCAGCCGTCCGAACGCGTTGTCCTCCAGCAGATCGTTCAGCCCGCAGTTTCGCGCGGTGAGGGCAACGTCTCGCCGCCGCTGCGGATCGTCCATGCACGACAAGGTCCAGCCCAGCGCCTCGAAAAACGCCTGTCGCAGTGCGTCCCGGTCAATGCGATCACCATAGCGCGAGACAAGGAACTCGACGTGACGAAAGTTGCTGCTGCCGATGACGAACGGGTAGTCGCGTTCGGGGTCGAGTCCGCCCCACTGGTCCGGCGTCAACCGTCCGGTCATCCGGCGAACCATGTACTCGAGCGCGTGCAACGCCAGCGGCTCGGTCGTCGTGCTCGTGCCGTCCATGTCCACCGCCACGGCGGCGACGGTGGGCAGCGGCGGCCGCACATGCGGGGCCAGCGGGTAGATCTCGAACGGCGAGAAGACGTAATCCAAGTTGCGTACCCGGGCGAACTCGGTGGCGCCGGTGTGCGCGGCGAGGTCACGGAGCAGTTCGACGCTCTGCTCCCGATCCAGATAGCAGGCCACTTCTTCCATCCGATTGCGTACAGCGAACGTCGATTCAGTGCCCCCGCATGCATGCCGGCGCGGGCGAGGGGATCGGGTCGGCTACTCCTCGTCAACCATCAGCACGGAATGAATCGGGTATTTCCTCAGCGCCTGACGACCGTTCAGAAACGCCAGCTCGACCAGAAACGCGCACGCGACGATCTCGCCCCCCAGCGACTCAACCAGTCGGCAGCAGGCGGCGGCGGTCCCTCCCGTCGCCAGCAGGTCGTCGACGAGCAGGACCCGGTGACCGGGCCGGACCGCGTCCGCGTGAATCTCCATCATGTCCGTGCCGTATTCCAGCGCGTACTCTTCCGACCGGGTCTCTCGGGGCAGTTTGCCGGGCTTGCGGATGGGGATGAATCCGGCCGACAGGTTGCGGGCCACCGCCGTGCCGAACACGAACCCGCGTGACTCCGCCCCGACCACCAGGTCCACCTTCGAGCTGCGGAACGGTTGGGTGAGGTACTCGACGGCCAGCGACAACCCGGCCGGGTCCGCCAGCAGCGGCGTGATGTCCTTGAACACGATGCCGGGCTTGGGGAAATCCGGCACATCGGCGATCAGGTCGCGGAGCTTGGTCAGCCTGATCTTGGCGTCCTGAACCAGCGCTTCATCGGTCGGCGTTCGCATTGCGGGTCTCCGCGGGTGAGGGAACCCGGCGATCCCGGCCGCCGGACTCGGCCATCCCCAAAGTGGCGCGCGGCACGAACATGGAGGAGACGCGATTCCCGCCGGCCGCGGCCAGATCGGGAGAATGTCAGCGTATCGGCCGCTGTGACCCCGTGCAACGGGCGTGCCGAAAATCGCTATTGGCCTCGCTTCGGGGTTTTGCTATATTCCCGCATTCCGTGCAGCGGGACGTGGTGCGGGCGCGGGTATCACGTGTAACTACTGCTGCCGGACGAATTTACATTTCGACGCACCATCGAGTAACCCGGTCGGGCGCAGGTCGGGGTCAGAGAACAAGGAGAGGCGCATTGTTCCGAAACGCTGCAAAATCGAACACGTGGATAGGGGGGTTGGCATTGGTGTTCATCCTGATGGCCGCCACCGTGGCGTCGGCCCAGGAGGGGAGCGTACCCGAGGCGGCCGCCCGCGACGTGGTGCGCCCGGCGATTCCGGGCGTCTGGTGGATCGCCCCGATCGGGGCCGTGATCGCCCTGTTCTTCGCCTTCAAGTTTTACAAGGAGGTGCAAGCCGCCGACGAGGGCGATCCGGAGATGATCGAGATCGCCGGCCACGTGCGCGAAGGCGCGATGGCCTACCTCAAGCGACAGTACAAAGTCGTTACGATCGTGTTCCTCGTGCTGGCCGCGATCCTGGCGTTCATGGGCCTGGTCCTCAAGGTCCAGAACGGAATCGTGTTCTTCGCGTTCCTCACCGGCGGGTTCTTCAGCGGTCTGTGCGGCTACCTCGGGATGCGCACGGCGACCATCGCCAGTAACCGCACCACGGCCGGTGCCCGCCAGAGCCTCAACCGGGGACTGGTGGTGGCGTTCCGGGCCGGAGCCGTGATGGGTTTGGTGGTGACCGGGTTCGCCCTGATCGACATTACGGGTTGGTTCCTGGCCCTGTACTTCCTGGCCCCGAAGCTCGGCGTGGAGCTTCACCTGTCGACGATCACGGTCATCATGTTGACGTTCGGCATGGGCGCGTCAACGCAGGCGTTGTTCGCCCGTGTGGGTGGCGGCATCTACACGAAAGCGGCGGACGTGGGGGCCGACCTGGTCGGCAAGGTCGAAGCGGGCATCCCAGAGGATGACCCGCGTAACCCGGCCACCATCGCGGACAACGTCGGCGACAACGTGGGCGACGTGGCCGGCATGGGCGCGGACCTCTACGAATCGTACTGCGGTTCGATTCTCGCGACGGCGGCGTTGGGCGTGGCGGCGGCGGCGGCGTTGTTCGGCTCGGAGATCTCGCAGGACGGGGCCTTTGCCGCGATCCGCTTTCTGGCCGCGCCGATGGTGCTGGCCGGGGTGGGCATCGTGCTCTCCATCGCCGGCATCTACCTTGTGCGGACCGAGGAGAAGGCGACGATGGCCGTTCTGATGCGAGCCCTGAACCGGGGGATCTGGGGCAGCTCGATCATGATCGCGATCGTCGGCGGGATCGTGTGTTACGTGCTGCTCAACCATCCGACGCTCGCGGACGCAGGCGTGCGGTGGTACGGCATCTGGGGCGCCATCCTGGCCGGGCTGGTCGGCGGTCTGATCATCGGTTATTCCACCGAGTACTACACGAGCTACGACTACACCCCGACTCGTGAGATCAGCGCCCAGGGCATCACCGGGCCGGCCACGATCATCATCGGCGGTGTGGCGGAAGGCATGAAGAGCACGTGGGCGGCGCTGGCGACGATCATCGTGGCCATCCTGCTGGCGTTCACCTTCGCCGGCGGCGGCACGGAGTTCACGCTGGGGCTGTACGGGGTCGGCATCGCCGCGGTGGGCATGCTGGCGACGCTGGGCATCACGCTGGCCACCGACGCGTACGGGCCGATCGCCGACAATGCCGGCGGGAACGCCGAGATGACCGGGCAGGAGCCGCACGTCCGCGAGCGTACCGACGCCCTCGACGCGCTGGGCAACACCACCGCGGCCACGGGCAAGGGGTTCGCCATCGGCTCGGCCGCGCTCACCGCGCTGGCTCTGCTGGCGGCGTATATCGAGGAAGTGCGGTTCGGGCAGTTGTACCAGGCCCGGGATACGGTCACCGCCGTCTACGCCCAAGCGGCGCCGGATGAGGCGGTCTACATGGGGCACGGCAAGTTCGGGTCGCACATCTTCGACGGCGCGGCCACCGAAGACTTCGAGGCGTACATGGCCCTGGCGGTGCACGAGGAGACCCGGGAACTGCTCCAGCCGGGAACGACCAAGGTCCGGTTTGGCGACCCGGCGGTTCCGGAGAACGATTTTGTTCGGACGGCCTCGGTGATCGGCAGTCCGGGCACATCGCTCAAACTGATTCCCACGCGGCGCGCGTCGCTGCCCCAGTTCATGACGTTCTACAACGTCACGCTGATGAATCCGAAGGTGCTCTGCGGTCTGTTCTCGGGAGTGCTATTGGCATTTCTGTTCTGCTCGCTGACCATGAAGGCCGTGGGGCGAGCCGCCAACCGGATGATGATCGAGTGCCGCCGGCAGTTTGAGAAGATCCGCCAGTTCCTGCGGAACGAGGGCAAGGACGAGGCATTCGTACAGAATCCGGACAACTGGCCGAAGCGGGTCACGGTGGACAACCATCGCTACCCCGACTACGCGAACTGCGTGGCGATCTCCACGGCCGGCGCCCAGAAGGAGATGATCTTCCCGTCGCTGCTGGCCATCATCCTTCCGGTGGTGGTCGGCCTGCTGTTCGGGGTTCCGGGCGTGATGGGCCTGCTGGCGGGCGGGCTGACGAGCGGGTTCGCGCTGGCGATCTTCATGGCCAACGCGGGTGGCGCGTGGGACAACGCGAAGAAGCTGATCGAGACGTACGGCAAGATCACGGCGAAGGACGTGCTGGACAACGCGTCGGTCCGCGAGCGGCTTCCGGCGAGCATCCGGGACGACCTCGTCACGCGGGCGGAACTGGCGGCGAACGCCGGCAAGCCGGAGATGATCGTCTACGGCAAGGGCTCGGAGGACCACAAGGCGGGCGTCGTGGGTGACACGGTGGGCGACCCGTTCAAGGACACGTCCGGCCCGAGCCTGAACATTCTGATCAAGCTGATGAGCATGGTCAGCGTGGTGTTCGCCGGATTGATCGTCCGGTACGCCCCGCACATCAGCGAGTTGCTGCACCTGGGATCGTAGGGGACCATCGCCGGGCAAGAACCGGGCGGGCGCGCTTCGGCAGGTCGAGGCGCTTCCGCCCTTTTTATTGCGCGTCACGCGTCGATAGCGTAGAACTTCACGTGATCGCGATCGGTGTCGAGCGTGGCCACGCTGTGCCGGTTGGCCCGGTGGAGTGCG
Source organism: uncultured Phycisphaeraceae bacterium (assembly GCA_964495075.1). Taxonomy (GTDB): domain Bacteria; phylum Planctomycetota; class Phycisphaerae; order UBA1845; family UBA1845; genus JAFGJQ01. Next base: position 56,466 of record CAZBUJ010000026.1, on the reverse strand, counting down.
CCGGGGTTGATCACGCGGGTGTCGCCGATCCGTTCATCGCGCGGCTCGTGCGTGTGCCCGTGCAGAATGTAGTCTGCTTCCCCTTCCAGCAGGGCGCGGCGAAAGGCCGGCTCGTGCCCGTGGAATACCAGGAGGCGTTTGCCGTCCACGTCGATGGCGGTACCCCCTTCGTCGGGGGCAGGGATGGCCAGCGTTTTGACGTAGGCCCGGACGGACCCGGCCGGGTCGTCCATATTCCCCCAGACGAATCGGCAGTTGCGGCCGGCCATTTCGTCGAAGACGCCGATGTCGCCGACGTCGCCGCAGTGGATGATCATCCCGACGCGGAGGCGATCGAACAACTCCATGGCCCTGCGAACCGCTTCGTATCGCCCGTGACTGTCTGACAGGATTCCGATGAGCACTGGCGGCCACTCGCGAATTCGACGCCCATCACCCCGATCGCCCGCCCCCGCGCCGGGGCGGCGTGACTAGCGTCGAACGATGTAGACGTTGCCCGACTGGAACAGGCCGACCAGTTTGCCGGCCGTTCGCGCGTTCATATCCGCCCGGGGAATCAACGTGTTCTTGGGCCACCAGTACACGGGCAGCCTGGACTTGTCTTCCGAGATGTACTCGGCGTGCCCGTCGTAGAAGACGGCGGCGATCCCCGGGCTGGCGGGCTTGCCGTGGCGATAGGCGTATCGAATCTCCGGCTGCTTCAGCCAGTAGGAGCGAAGGAACTCGCTCGGCAACGTGGCGCCGCCAGTGGAGAACGCGCCCCCGGCCGACGCGCGCCAGTCGATGCTGAAGTCGATCACGCCGTCACCCGCGGTGTAGCGTGATCCGTCGGCGATGAAGATCTTCTCACTCGGATTGCCCATCCGTTCCAGGAGGGGTTTGTAACTGCTGGGGATGCGGGTGTCACCGCCGAGCTGGTCCATGCTGGTGTAGGTCGGGAACGGCCCGCCCGGTCCCGGCCCCCACATGATTCCCTGGCCGGGGCCCGCCGACGTGCGCGGCCACATCAAGAAGTTTCGCACCGAGTTGTAGCTGATCATCTTTTGCACGCGGAAGTTCCCGATGGGCGACGCCACGTTGTGGTACGGAACCGCGTTGTTGCGATTGGACGGGCACACGAACATCTGTTCCGCGATTTCCTGCATTTTCTTCGGCCGCGAGCCGTTAAACTCCAACTCCATGGAGTACGCGGCGAGCGGGCCGGACCAATCCCAGATTTGCGTGGCGACCGGCGTCCATTTTCCGCTGCCGGCCGGGAACTCTTCGGCATAGGCGTCGAGATCGCCCAGTCCAGCGAGCAGTTCGGCACCGGTGGTACCCGGCGAGCCGGGCAGCCAGCTATTGCTGTCCGTCGTGTAGGACGCACAGGCCGTTCCGTAGTTCTTGCTGTTGGCCTGGCATTTAACGGTCTTGGCCTGCTCGCGTGCCGACTGCATGGACGGCAACAGGATCGAGATCAGCAAGGCAATAATTGACACAACGACAAGCAATTCAATGAGAGTGAAACCGGGCCCTCCCGGGCCCCGCCGCCGGGTCGACGGATCCACCCACCCTCGCGTCTGCACAGAACTCGTCACCATAACGCGAAACCTCCGTTCGCCCCGATTCAATGTCGTGCTGCGCATTACTCCTCGGCAGCCATGCGTCATTCCGGCTGCGGCGGCCCTGGATTGTGCGATCGAACAATATGCCCGCAGACGGGGCAGTAGGTTGGCTCCGGCTTCTTCAACCACGTGTTGAGAATGACCGGCGTCCCGCCCCGCTCCAGGCACGGCCCATTATAGCACACCTCCACCGGATACAGGGTGCGCCGTCCCGTCTTCGGATTCTCGTGAGGGAACTTGGGCATATCGGGCGTCAGTTCGCACGGGAACAGCTCCCCCGTCTCCGCGCACATCAGCCTGCGTGTATTGGCGGGGATATTGTCGCCTCCCAGCGTACGATACACCGAGATGACCAGAACGATGCCGACGACGATCGAGCCGGCAATGACAATCCCTTTCCTCTGACCCTCTGACATGGCTTCTTGCCCTGCCCGCGATGTGCCACCAATCCGATCAACGGCAGCGCCGTCCATCCCTCCCCTCAAACGGATTATAAGCCACGGCGTAACGCGATGCCACAATCGTCGGCTGCTCTTAACCGGATCTTCGTGTGACCGCCAACCGCCCTGCCCATGCGTACCGACCCCGCATGCGTATCGTCTGCTGCGGACACTCCTTACGGGCCCGCCCCAAGCACGGGGGCGACATCCGTTTTCGCATGCGGCAACGGGCATTTCACAGGCCGCCAAACCACGTGGTTGCGGCTGTTCCGCGCCCCTGGCCCGCCGGCTCATCGCGTTGACGGTCTCCGGAAAGCTGGACTAAAATCAATCCAATGACTACCCCATCGGCTTCCAAGTCGGGTGCCGGCGCCCCGGATGATCCCCATCCATCCGGCGCCGGGGAGATCGACGAGAGCCGGATGTCCTTCGGCGATCACCTCGAAGAGTTGCGATCGCGGCTGATCCGCGCCCTGCTCGGGGTTGGCCTCTGCGCCGTCGTGTCGCTCTACTTCGCGGGCGATCTGCTCTCGGTCATTCTGCAACCGGCGCTGGCCGTCCTGCGAGCAAACGGGCAGGAGTCCACGCTCCAGGTGCTCAGCCCGCCGGACTCGTTTCTGATTTACCTGAAGATCGGGCTGCTGTGCGGGCTGATCATCGCGGCGCCGTGGGTGTTGTACCAGGGCTGGCTGTTCGTCGCGGCGGGGCTGTACTCGCATGAGAGACGATTCGTCGCGCGGTTCGCGCCCGTCTCGATCCTGCTCTTCGTGGCCGGCGTGCTCTTCATGTACTTCATCGTGCTGCCGGTGGTGCTGAACTTCTTCGTGTCGTTCAGCATGAACATTCCGATGCCGGACACCGAGCCGAACTGGTGGCAGCGGTGGATGTTCAATCAAGGCGTCGCCGCCACCCAGCCCGCGACCCCGGACGCAGAGTTGGTTCTTCCGCTCGTGCATGGCGCACCGGCCGATCCCAAGCCGGGCCAGTTCTGGTTCAACACGAAGACCAACGAGTTTCAGATCCAGGCACCGGACGGCACTCGTCGTGTCGCCACGAAACTCATGACGCAGCACACCGCAATCAGCAGCCAGTTCAGCCTGAACTTCTACGTGTCGTTCATCCTGTCCTTGGCGCTGGCGTTCGGGCTGGCGTTCGAGGTTCCGATTCTCGTGGTCTTCCTCGTGCTGACGCGGATCGTGTCGGTGGGGATGCTCAGCCGGTCCCGCAAGTACATCATCTTCGGCACGACGATCTTTGCCGCCGTGCTCACGCCGCCGGACGTGATCAGCCAGATCATGCTGGCCGTCCCGGTGCTCCTGCTGTTCGAAGGCGGTTTGTTCGTCGCCCGGATGATCGAGAAGGGCCGCGCGGCGGAGGAAGCCGCCGGGGCATGACAGTCTGACGACAGTACGGCGGGCCGGCGGCAGAATGGCGGGCGTCGCCCGCCGGCGGCGGCGAGGGTGTACGAATAACGATGTGGCGCGTTCGTGCGGGAGGCACAGGATCGCATGAGCCGTCGCTTTGTGCGCGACCTCGATCGCCTGCCGGCGGTCCGATGGTCGGCTGGAAGCCTGCGCTCCACTTCCGCCCGTCCGCTTCCCGGCGCGGTTTGACGGTTTCCGCCTTGTCGCGGCTTCGGCGAAACAGGGTCAGCCGGCCGTTGGGATTCTGACCTGGCCGATGATTTCGCGGACGGCGTGCAGGTTGCGCCGGGCGAGGTACGCAGCGAGGCCATCGCGGATCTGCAAGGGAGCGGCCGGGTCGACGAATAGGGCCGTCCCCACCGCCAGGGCCGTCGCCCCGGCCAGCAGGAACTCGACCGCGTCCCGCCACGTCTCGATCCCTCCCATACCAATGATGGGCACGCCCGCCTCCTTGGCCACGCCGCGATAGACGGCGTGGACCATCTGGACGGCCACCGGCCGGATCGCCGGCCCGGACAGCCCGCCGACCGTGTTGGCCAGCATGGGCTTCCACGAGTCGGTGTTGATGGCCATCCCCCGCAGGGTGTTGATAACGGAGAGGGCCGCCGCGCCGCCGTCGATGGCCGCCCGGGCGCATTCGGTGATGTCGGTCACGTTGGGCGACAGCTTCACGATCAGGCACGACCTCCGCACGACCCGTTTGACCGTGGCCACCAGTTCGCGTAGGCGTACCGGGTCGGTACCGAACTCGAGCCCGTCCGCCACGTTGGGGCACGACACGTTCAGTTCCAGGCCGGACAGACACTCGATCGGATCGAGCGCCTCGCAGACGGCGACGTAATCGTCCGCGGTGTGGCCGGCCACGTTGACGATCACCGGAATGCCCAGCTGTTCGAGGTAGGGCACCTTCTCCGCGATGAACCGCGCGAGTCCGACGTTGGCCAGACCGATCGCGTTGAGCATCCCGCCGCGGGTTTCGTACGTGCGGGGCGGCGGATTCCCTTTACGCGGCTTGACGGTGACGGCCTTCGTAACGAACGCACCGAGCTGATTCAGTTCGAGGAACGGTTCGTACTCCTCGCCGTAGCCGCTGGTACCGGAGGCGGTCATGACCGGGTTGGCGAGTCGCATCCCGCCGACGTCCACCGAGAGATCGACGCGGCTTGTCGCTGGAGCGGGGTCTTCGGCTGGCATGCCCGCCAGCATCCGGCGATTCGCCCTTCGCGTCAACTCCGCGGGCTTTGCGGAATCCGCGATCTTTCCGCCGCGCACGGACCCCGGTATAGTGCCCACGCATGGGCCCTGACACGCACGCAAACAATGCGGTCTGGACGATCGGGCGGTTGCTCACCTGGACGACCGAGTTCCTGAGGCGAGCGGACCTTGACGAGCCGCGGCTGTCAGCCGAGCGGCTGCTGTCGCACGCGCTGGGGTGCAAGAAAATCGACCTCTACACCCGATTCGATACCGCCCCGGACGATACCGCCCGCGCGGTCTTCCGCGAGCTGGTGCGGCGGGCGGCCGCGCACGAACCGGTCGCCTACCTGGTGGGTCACAAAGAGTTTTATTCGCTCGATTTCGAGGTCTCTCCTGCGGTCCTGATCCCCCGCCCGGAGACGGAACTTCTGGTGGAACAGGTGGTTGAGTACTGCCGGCGGCGGAGCGAGAAGCCCATCCGGCTGCTGGACGTCGGAACCGGGACGGGCTGCATCGCCATCGCGGTGCTGTCCCAGGTGCCCGCCGCGACCGGGATCGCCACGGATGTCTCCCCGGAGGCCGTCGCGATCGCATGCCGCAACCGGGACCGGCACGGTCTGACGGACCGGTTGTGGGTGACTGAGGCGGATGGGCTGACCTTGCCGATAATGGAAGAGGTGGCCGATCCTGTCGACGTGCTGGTGTCCAACCCGCCGTACATCCGGGATGGCGATCTGGCGGCGCTGCCGGCGAACGTGCGCGATTACGAACCGAGGTCGGCACTGTGCGGCGGTCCAGACGGGCTCGCCTTCTATCGCCTGCTTGCCGATCACGTCCACGAAGTCGTCGCCCCGGGTGGTTCCATCTTCGTGGAGATCGGCTACGATCAGCGCGAGGCGGTTTGCGCGCTTTTCGCCGCCACCGGGCGCTACGAGCGGGGCGGGGTCTGGCGTGACGCCGGAACGTCGCAGGACCGTGTACTACAGTTCGTTTATCAGAAGGGATGAGGACCGGTGGATTGTTTCGAGATTAACGGCGGCAGCCGACTGCGGGGCACGATCGAAATCAACGGCTCGAAGAACGCCGCCCTGCCGATCCTGGCCGCGACCATCCTCTGCGAAGGCGAGACCGTGCTCCGGCGCATCCCGGACCTGGCCGACGTGCGCCAGATGATTCGCCTGCTCGAGAAGCTGGGGCTGTCCGTCGAACGTCTGGACGGCAGCGGGACGCTCAAGATCCGCGTGGAAGACGAAATGAACTGCCACGCGGAGTACAAGGAAGTCTCCAAGATGCGGGCCAGCGTCTGCGTGATGGGACCGCTGCTGGCCAAGCGAAAACTGGCCCAGGTGTCGATGCCCGGCGGTTGCGCGATCGGCGACCGCCCGGTCGACCTGCACATCCAGGGCATGCAGGGCCTGGGGGCGGACTTCGAGCTGAGCAACGGGGACATGGTCCTGCGGGCCAAGAAACTCAAGGGGGCCGAGCTGTTCATGGGTGGGGCGTTCGGCTCGACGGTGACGGGCACGGCCAATGTGATGATGGCCGCCGTGCTGGCCGAAGGCCGGACCGTCATCGAATCCGCCGCGTGCGAGCCGGAGATCGTGGATCTCGCCGACTTCCTCAACAAGTGCGGCGCCAACATCACCGGGCACGGCACCCCGCGCATCACGATCGACGGCGTGCCGAGCTTGACCGGGTGCGAACACACCATTCTCCCCGATCGGATCGAAGCGGGCACGTTCGCCATCGCGGCCGCCATCACGAACGGCGATCTTCAACTCAAGAACGCGCGGCTCGAGCACATGCTGGCCGTTGTGGATCGACTCCGTCGCGTCGGCGTCATCCTCGAACGGGCCGAAGGCGGCGTGGCGGTCTCGTCGTCACGCCGGTTGGAACCGGTGAACATCACCACGCAGCCCTACCCGGGCTTTCCGACCGACCTGCAGGCGCAGGTGATGGCCCTGCTCTGCCTGGCCGACGGCAACAGCGTCATCTGCGAGAAGGTCTTTCCCGACCGGTACCTGCACGTGGCCGAGTTGAGCCGCATGGGGGCGCGGCTCCGGAAGGAAGGGCCGACCGTGATTATCCAGGGCGTCAAGCGGCTGGTTGGCGCACCTGTGATGGCGTCCGACCTGCGGGCGTCGGCGGGGCTCGTGCTGGCCGGTCTGATCGCCCGCGGCAAGACCATCGTGCGACGCGCGTATCACATCGACCGGGGATACGAAGCCATCGAGCAAAAGCTCGGCAGCGTCGGGGCGGACATCCGGCGCATCGCGGAAGAGCTGTAGCCACCGTCGCACGCGCCGGGCGAGCGGCCCCCGTCGCCAGGGGCGGCGCGGACCGCCGACGCCGGCCGTCCACCGCGGGACCCATCGATGAACGCGAGCAAAGCCGGGTTCGAGTTTCTGGATCACACCGCCGACGTGAAGCTCCATGTGTGGGGCGCGAGTCTGGAGGAGCTCTTCCACCAGGCGCTGCACGGTTTCTACCAGTTGCTCGGGCAGATCGAAACAACGGACGACGTCCAGCCGACCACGGTCGACATCGAAGCGCCCGACGAAACCGACCTGCTGCACGATTGGCTGGCGGAGTTGCTCTACGTCTTCGACAGTCATGGCCGGCAGATCACCGACGTCGAGTTCGTGGAGATGAACCGGCAGCGGGTGACGGCCAGCGGCGCCGCCCGCAAGATCGACTTCCAGCGGTCCCGGTTCGATGCCGGGGTGAAGGCGGTCACCTACCACGGGCTCGAGGTCCAGTTCCACGACGGCCGGTTCGATGCCACGGTGATTCTCGACCTCTGACCGGCTACAATCAACAGCGACACCTGCCGCCGTTTTGAGGGGCTGGACCCGGAGGGAATCCGTACCATGGCCGAACCGTTTCAAGGCAAACTCGAGCGGGTGGACGCTTGTCGCGTCCGCATCCCGAAGGAGTCCGTCCCCGGCATGCGGGTCGACGGCATGATCTACGCGGACGAAACGTTGATGAAGGCCATCCGCCGTGACCCGTGCGTGCAGCAGGTCGCCAACGTGGCGACGCTGCCGGGGATCGTCGGCGAGTCGTTGGCCATGCCGGACATTCACTTCGGGTACGGATTCTGCATCGGCGGCGTGGCGGCCACCGATCCGGAGAACGGCGGCGTGATCAGCCCGGGCGGGGTCGGGTATGACATCAACTGCGGGGTGCGCATGCTGCGCAGCGACCTCGTCCGCTCCGACATCGAGCCCCGCGTTCAGGAACTGACCGACGCGTTGTTCAAGACCATCCCCTGCGGCGTCGGTCAGGGCGGCCGCGTCAAGCTCAAGAACAAGGACCTCGACGCGGTGCTCGCCCGGGGGGCCCACGCGGTAATCGATCGCGGGTTCGGCGTGACGGCGGACGCCGAGGCGACCGAGGCCCGCGGATGTCTGTCGGGGGCGGACCCGGCCTGCGTGTCCGACCGGGCCCGCCAACGCGGTTTCGACCAGTGCGGCACGCTGGGGTCGGGCAACCATTTCGCCGAAGTGCAAGTGATCGACGAGGTGTTCGACGAGGAGACGGCTCGGGCGCTCGGCCTCGAGAAGGACGGGATCACGGTGATGATCCATTCCGGCTCGCGGGGGCTCGGGCACCAGGTGTGCGACGACGCGATCCGCGATCTGCGCGACGTGCCGAAACGGTACGGCATCGACCTGCCCGACCGGCAGCTCGTTTGCGCGCCGGTGCATTCGAAGGAGGGGCAGCACTATCTCAAGGGGATGCGGTCGGCGGCGAACTTCGCCTGGGCCAACCGGCAGATCATGACGCACCTCGCCCGCGAAGCTTTCACCAAGGTGCTCGGCAAGTCGTGGGAGCAGCTTGGCCTGCACTTGGTGTACGACGTCGCCCACAACATCGCGAAGATGGAGACATTTCGCCTCGGCTCGGTCGAGAAGACGCTGTGCGTGCATCGCAAAGGCGCCACGCGTGCCTATCCGCCGGGGCACCAGGAGGTTCCGCAGAAGTACCGCCGCGTGGGGCAACCGGTGATCATCCCGGGCGATATGGGTCGCTGTAGCTTCATCCTGGTCGGGCAGGCGGATGCGATGGAACAGACCTTCGGCAGCACCTGCCACGGGGCGGGCCGGTTGATGTCGCGTAACGCGGCCATCAAGGCGGCCAAGGGCCGCTCGATCCACCAGGAACTGCTGGCCAGCGGCGTGTACGCCCGGGCCCGCAGCCGCAAGGGCCTAGACGAGGAGCAGCCGGACGCCTACAAGAACGTCCGAGAGGTGGTGTCGGTGGTGGAGCAGGCGGGGATCAGCAAGGTGGTGTGCCGGTTGCGGCCGATCGGCGTCATCAAGGGCTGACGCACTTGAATGACTCGTTACGAATCACGACTCACCAATGAGGTGCCGTGCTCGGCGGATGTCGCTATGGCTTCTGTTTCGGATTCGCGATCTCGAACAGATCGCGGCGGTGCCAGTTTTCCCAGACGTCGAGGCCGAAGTCACGGACAGCGAGCCAGTAGGCGCGGTCCTCCAGCGAGTGGTGCTTGCGCAGGTCGGCGATGCGGTCTCTGATTCTGTCTCGGTATTCCGGCTTGAGAGTCAGCACGACGGTACGGCCGTTGTAACTGAACGATGCCCGCACGCCCTTCTCTTCGGCCGGCACGCGCTCGAATAACCCGCGGCCGGGTGTAGAGCCGGTGGCCACGATCAAGCCGTCGTTGAGGCAACTGACCGGCGGGTCCGGTGGGGTGTGCGATTCGATGGTCATCGAATGCGGCGGCGCGTTGAGCAGTTCGGCCGCCCGCAGGCCCATCTTGACGCCGATCACCGAGTAGGCACCCAGGTGCTCGTGTAGCTCGTTCATCAACAGCTGGGCGAACCACTCGTTCTCGCCGTTCTTGGCGACGATTCGATCCCGGCGCTCGCGGACGTCGCTTTGCAGGACGGTGCCCGGCAGCCGCCGGTCGGCGAAGACCACGCGGTTCTTCCGCTGACGACCCTCGTCGATCAACCGCGTGAACCGGGTGTTTACCGTGCTCGAGTTGAGAGGGGCGAACAACGCCGAGCCGCCGATGTCGTGGCGGCCGAAGATGCTCCGGTCCACGCCGAACACCGGCACGAGCTCGTCGTGAAATCGCGTGAACTGCTCGAAGTAATGACGCCGCACGTCCTGGGGTGACAACAGCCGCTCCAGGAACGCTTCCCCCACCGACGTACCCTGCCCGATCCGGAACGCCCCCGACTCCCACCAATCGGGCTTGACCGCCGTCTTGCCGGCGATGACGAACTCCAACGCGATCCCACTGGTCCGGACCGCCTCGAATGCAGGCCGATCGAACTTCAGGTTCCACGCCCGCTCCGGGTTCGGTTCGCCGGCGATGATGATCCGGTCAATCCGCCGCCTGATGTCGGGCTTCGCCTCCAACGCGGCGGCCAGGTTCGTCAGCGGCCCGAGGGCCAGCACGATGGTGGTGCCGCGGTCTGACGTGTAGGCGTCCGGCGCGAACGCCCGGGCGAACGGGGCCGGCCTGCAATCCGCCACGGCATCGGCCACGGCGGTCTCCACGAACGCCCGGAACGGTGGGGCCGCCGCTCTGGAGGGCACCCCATCATAGAGCGGGACATCGCGGCGGTTAAACCAGTCCAACATGCCTTCGAGCGTGCGGACGCCCCGCGCCCGGCTGGCCGCGCCTTCGCAGAACACGACGGCCGCGATGTCGGTGTAGGAACTCTGCAAGGCCAACGCCAGCGCGACGGCGTCATCCAGCCCCAGGTCGGTGTCGATGACCACAGGGTGCGAATCATGCTCATGCCCCTCGTCATGAGCCAGCCCTGGCGCCGCCACAAATAGAACGAGCAACGCGCCCGTCCTTCGGGCAAATCGCAGAATCGAATCTCCCATAGGTCGTCCCCTTGGCAATCGCCCATCGAAGGCGCGAAACCAGTCACCCACGCCGAACCGCACGTCGCGCCAAAGGCGTGCGGATCGTACCTCATTTCGTGCGTCGAGTACCACCACGGCCGCCGACGCCGGGCTTGGACCCCAGTCATTACGTTGGCGAACGGTGTTCCGCGGCACCGCGCCTTGACACGGCGGCGCCATCGTGGCACATTTGTGTGGATCGTAACACGTTTTCCACGGGTCGTCCAGCGGAAAGGAGGGCGCAATGCACGGGAAGCGAATGCGGACGGGGGCGGGGCTGATCCTGCTGGCGGGGGTCGTGCCGAGCGTGGCCGGCGAGCCGGACTGGGAGGCGATGCCCTACACGCGGCACGCCGATTTTCAGGCGGTGGATGCCGACGGAGGCGGGACGTTCCCGCTCACGGCACCGGTCAGGATGCGGGGCGTGATCCTGAATCGCTCGGAAGCGATGCTCGATTCCACGCCGTCGGCCCCGGGATTCCTCGGGGGTCTGTGGCAGATCTACGTTCAAAGCGACGACGACGATGATTTCGGCGGAACCGCCTGTTGGATGGGGCAATTGTACGGGCGATTCCCTTTCAACCCGCCCGAGGAAAGCTACACCGACGAGGAATGGCTGGCCGAACTGGATCGGCTTCGCTTCGACCCAGAGACCGGCCACCTGTTCCAGCCCGGCGACCTGGTGGAGGTGCGGGCCCGCGCCCCGGGGCTGCATTTCAATGGCAAAACCAACGTCAACGAGCAGCACCTGAAGGACCCGGCCAAGGACTTCGATGTCGTGTTGTTGGACGCGGACTCCGGGGTCCCGGCCCCGGCGGTGATCCAACTGGCCGACCTGGTGGACGAGGACAACGAGTTCATCTTCGACGAGACGCGGGCGACCGGGTGCGAGCGGTACCAGGGCTCGCTCGTCCGCCTCAACGGCGTCGAATTGTCCACCAACGGCTGGGCCCCGGACGCGGTACTCGCCGTGGAGGACGACACCGGCCGCGCCTTCCCCATCAAACTCGGGTTGGGGTCCGGGTACGAGAGGTACCCCGCACCCACCGGCCCCATCGACGTGATAGCCATCCTGGACCAGGAGGACGATTCGGGCGGGGGTCGGGGCGGGTACAGGCTCTGGGTTACGCGGGACTACGACGGGAACGGACGGATCGTGGGCGGCCCGAGCGGCGACTTCGACGCGAGCGGATCGGTTGATCTCGCCGACTATGCGGCGTTGGCCGACTGCCTGAGTGGTCCGGGGGCCGCGCCGTCGCCGGCGATGGCCACCGTGCTCGCGTGCCGCGACGCGTTTGACTTCGATTACGACAAGGACGTGGACGCGGATGATCTGGCGGAGTTCCAGCGGGTATTCGGCGATCCGTAAGGGAGGCGTCCCGGCGTCGGGCGGCGGGCATTCGACCAGCCACCGCCCACGGGTCGGTGGCGGCGCGTTCACGCTGATCGAGTTGCTGGTCGCGGTCTCGGTCATCGCCCTGCTGATGGCGATTCTCCTGCCGGCCTTGCAGCGTGCGCGGATGCAGACGCGGATCGTGCGCGTGCACACGGACCTGCATCAGATTTGCGTAGCCCTCGAATCCTACATGATGGACAACCGCAACCGCGTGCCGCCCACCCGCTGCGCGTGCGGTACGGACGTGGACTTCCAGTTGCCGGTCGAGCTATCGGTCGGCCGCTACCTGCCGAAGAAATCCGACACGATTCCGCAGGCCGATTTCCCCGACCACTTCGATCCCACGCGCACGTATAAATACCGCGCACCGGGTCCCATGTGGTTCAACGGGTCGTTCTTCGATGGCCCAAGTCCTCGTGCGTTCATCTGGGTGCCGGACGACTTCCCGCGTTGTTCGAGCGACGAAGGCGAGTACGAATATGCCCGCGACGACGACCCGCCCAGCGCGGTCACGTTCGCGATTTGGAGTATCGGCCCCGACCGCGACAGTCGGAAGTTCTCGCGCATCGATGACCTGGACAAGGTCGACGAGACCCGGTTTCCCCTGCCCCGCCGGTACTGGCTGCGACACAGTGGCGACACCGGTCTGATCACCCACTTCCGCGACCGCCACGGCGTCAACCACCAGAGTCCGTGAATCGCGAATACCGAAGCCGGTAACCCGTTTCAAGTGCCGCGCCCATTTCGCTACTCGCGATTCGATGTTCGCTATTCAAGCGTCAGCGCCGGAAGCTGACGAGGATCTCGAACGGCGCGATGATGATGCGGTCGCGGTGTTTGAGCGGGAACTCGGAGGTGACCTCGTCCTCGTTCACGCGGGTGCCGTTCGTGCTTTTGAGATCGGTGATGGTCCAGATGCCGCCGGCCGGCTCGATCCGGCAGTGATGGCGTGAAACGCGCGGGTGCTCCAGCCGCCAGAGCGCGGTGTCGTCCTCGCCGATCAGGATTCGTTCCGGCGGCAGCGCGTTGCAGTGGGGTTCAGGGATGCTCGGGCCGGCCTGCAGTGTCAGCGACATCGGCGGCAGACTGGCCGTTTCGGCCGGGTTCGTGCCATCCCCGATCCGCAGGAACCGCAACCGAAAGCCGCCGATTTCGATCCCGTCGCCTTCCTCCAGCAGATGCCGCGGGGTGCGCTCATCGTTGATCAGGGCGAAGTGACGCCGGTCGATCTGTTCGAACTCCCACCCGTCGTCATCGTGGCGCAGCCGGCAATGGAGCGGGGCCACGCGCCGCGAATCCAGCGTCAGCACGCAGTGCGGGTCGCTGCCGATGGTGACCGTCATGTCCGTCGCGAGACGGATGCGTTGCCCGACCAGCGACGGGCCGGCGGTCACCAGGACCTCGTGCTCCGGCACCGGTGTGGCCAGCTTCGAGGCCAGGAGCGCATCGCGGTCGATGCCCAGCTCGCTTGCCAGTTCGACGTCGTACGCCTCCTTGCGTTGCGAATCGGTGAGCACGACGCGGGCGGTGGCGATCTGGTTCATGATGTCCTGGATCGCCTCGCGGACCTTCCGGTTGGGGTTGTCCTCGTAGGGCTTGATGCGGCGGAACTGCTTGCGGACGGCGTGCTCGATCCACTCCCGCTGACTACAGAACAACTCCAACTCCAGCAAATCGTAGAGATGCGGCGGCCGCTCGCCCTCTGGGAGCCCGAGAAACCGGGTGTACGGATCGTCCGGCAGCGAACCCATGGTTCCCACTCCGTCCGTCATTGCACCGCGTCTCCCACGCGGCGGGTTGTGGTTGCGGCGCGGGTCACTGCACGTCGAGTTCCCGCACCGCGTCGGCCAGGGTCCCGAGATCCGAGGGGGCGAAGCCGGAGACCCGCTCGATGTCGACCGAGGCGGTGGTGTTGTAGAGCGTCTCCACCGCCCGAATGTGAACCCGCCCGCTCTTATCGTACCGGAAAGTGACCTCCACCGGCGAGCCCTGGGGCAGCCCCGGCGGCAGGTGGCGGATCACGCATTCGCCGATCTGGAGGCAGCCACTCGGGTCGCGCGTCTCGCCCTCCACGATTGGAATCCGCACCATCCGCTGATTCGGGGCCTCGGTGCCGAATATTTTGGTCCGCGTCACGGGAAGCGGGGTGTTTCGCGGGATGATCATCGAGTTGACGATCCGGTTCTCGCGGCTGGACCGGACGATCACGCCCAAGCTGTGGGAGTTGACGTCGGTAAACGTAACCTTCTGGCCGGCCTCCACTACGGCCGGCTCGAACACGAGCAGGTCGATCGGATCGTCCGGCTCGTTGTCCTCATCGCCGCTTTTCCGGTCCCGGCGCGGGCCGGAGGACATGGGGGCGAGCGGTCTCTCGTTCAGTTGCAGAATGGCCGCGTGGATGGCGGCCCCATGGGCCACGATCTCGGACGGGGCGATGGCCATGTTCGCCTTCTTGCCCGAGATGCCCTCGAGCATGCGGTGGACGGCCGGCATCTGGGCCGACCCGCCCACCAGCAGCACGTCGTCGATCTTGCCCCAGCTGAGCAGGGAGTCCTCCAGCAGCATCTCGGTGGAGATCTGGGCCCGGGTAATCAGGTCGGCCGTCATTTCCTCAAATTCCTTCCGCCGGATCGGCAGATGGAACGTCTTGCCGAGGTGATCGCAGATGATCACAGTCTTGTCCCGCTTGCTGAGGGCGATCTTCGCCTGCTCGCAGACGTGCTGGACGCGGGCCCGCGACTGGCTGTTGTCCCGCGGGTCGACGCCGTGTTTGCGGACGAACTGGTCGCAATAGTGATCGACCAGCCGGGCGTCGAAATCAACGCCGCCCAAGCGGATTTCGCCGCCGGTGGCCACCACTTCGAAATCCGGCCCGGAGATGCGGATGATCGTGACATCGAAGGTGCCGCCGCCGAGATCGAACACAAGCGTGGTCGACGGAGCGGTGGCGGCGATGGCGACCATCTCGAACTTGGTGGTCTGGCCGCCGCGGTCGACGTAGCAGCGGAAAGCGTTGGCCAGGGCGGCGGCGGTCGGTTCATTGATGATGTCGACGACGTCGAGCGAGGCGATGTGCCCGGCGTCGGCGGTGGCCTGCCTCCGCTGGTCGCCGAAGTAGGCGGGCACGGTCACGACGGCGCTGGTCACCTGGCCGATGTGGGGCACGGCGTCCTTGACGAGTTTCTTGAGCACGAGGGCCGACAGGGCCTCGGGCGAGAATTTCCGCCCGCCGACCGGGCGGTGATAGAACTTCTCGCCCATGTCGCGTTTGAAGTTGAGGGCAACAGTCTCAGGCTGTGCCTCGGCGGCCTCCAGAGCACGGGCGCCGACCCGGATGGTGCGGTCGGGCTGGATGAGGACGGCCGACGGGGTGAGGGGCTCGCCTTCGGAATTCGGAATGGTGTTGGGTCGGCCCTCGCTGTCGATGTAGGCGAGGGCGGAAAACGTCGTGCCCAGGTCGATTCCGACGATTCGTCCCGTCTTACGCGCCATGCTCCGGGTGCTCCTGCCGACGTCCGCCTTCACCACCCACAGAACTTTACGGAGCGACCACGTGACTTGCAATCACCCGGCCGGGAACGGCCATTCGGGGACGCGGGCTGGGGGCAACCGGCGTCGCGCCTCGGACGCGTCGCCCGTGGCCCCCGCGAGTCGGCGCCATTCGACACGCGACGGCCCGGGCGGCGGCGGAACGGGAGCGGCGATTTCCGCCGGGATCAAGGTTGCAGCGCCCCGCGCTCCATCGGAATCTCGCATTCCCCCCTCCAACAACCGCAACGGGCGACAGAGCGGCTCCTGCACGCCTTTGATCGGCTCACGGTAGGCGTTCGTGTGGTTGTGCCGGCCGGCGGCAACACACCGTTCCTGCGGCAGGCTCAAGTGCCCGCTGACCGTGACGAGTCGATCCGCCATTCCGCCGTCCGGTCCCACTGCTACGAGCCCTTCGCGTCGTCCTCCAGCATCTGGAGCAGGCGGCGGAACTGGTTCCGCACGTTGTACTCCTGGTCGCGGAACAGCGCCAGACGGCCGTACCGCCGGGCCTTAATCTGCGTTTCCTTGGCGTCCCTGAGCGCGTTGAGCAGGGTACGGTAATGGTCGACCAGCGGGTTCGTCTTGAACCGCTGGATCAACTCGTCGGGAATCGGGTCATCCTCCGCCGCGCTGCGGGTGTCCGTCCCCAGGTAATTCCGGAGTTCCTCTTTCGCCCGCTCGAACGTGACATTCAGACGGCCGAGGCACTTCGCGGCCAGCCCGTCCCGTACGCAGAGCAGACCCAGCAGCAGGTGTTCGGTCCCCACGTAATTGTGGTTCAGGCCGCGGGCCTCCATGATCGCGTGCTCCATCACCGTCTTCGTCTCGGCCGTCTGCGGCAGCTTACCGATCGTCGAGGTGGCGGTGCCCACGTCGGCGGCGTTCGCCACTTCCTGCCGCAGCTTGTGCAGATCGACGCCGAGATTCTGGAGCAGATTGGCGCCGACGCCGGACCCCTCTTCAAGCATGCCCATCAGCACGTCTTCCGTACCGATGTATTCATGGCGCAAGCGCTGAGCCGCCCGGTTCGCATACGCCATCACTTTCCGCGACCGGTCACTGAATCGTTCGAACATAAAACCCCCGGGTCAGAGCAGGAGAACAGGTGAACGGTTGGTCAGAAGAGCGAGCAGGTGTCAGCCGCCCACCTGCCGGTTCGCCCCACCGTCCCCCGTTCGCCAACGTCGCCCCGTTCGCACTTGGTATCCAGTAATCCTACGGCCTGTGCCACTCCGTACACGTCGTACAAAGCGGATCGCCGTCAAACCGCCCGTCTGCGTGGCTCTCTCGCAGGGTGGTTATGGTCGGCCCCGTCCACAACTCGGCCAGCGACTGGTCGATCAATGACCCGACCGGCCGGACGGCCATGAAATCCTGGTCGCAAGCGAGGACGCGGCCGTCGGCCAGCACCGTACAGCGACTGCGGATCCGGCGGCACGGGGTCCGGGTCGCGGGTGTCATGTCGACGACACTGTAGTCCGGCAGCGCGTCGCCGTAGCGATTGAAGCCGATCAGGGTCGCCCAGCCGTGCTTACGCAGCCAGCCGTCGAAGAACGCTTCCATCTCGTCGACCGTCTGCACCGACTTGATCATCTCCGGCACGAGCAGCGGCTCCGGCTGGTTGCGGGCCATTCGCGCCCGGTTCAGCCGTTCCATCGCCTCGAGGACCGGCTGCATCTCGCCGCCGTGCAACTGCGTGTACCGTTCCGGTGTCCAGGCGTCGAGGAATACGGAGACGACGTCGACGTGATGCTCGATCAGCGCGGCAACGACGTCGTCATCGAGCCGCGTGCCGTCGGTGCGAATGGCAATGCCGTACACGCCGGCCTCCCGCAGGTGCGACAGTATCTGGGGCAACGCGGGATGGGCGAGCGGTTCCCCGCACCCGCCGAGCACCACCAGCGCATCATCGTGGACCGCCAGTTCGTCCGCCACGCGCCGGACGAGCGCCGGGTCGATCGGCTCGCACCGGCGATTGGCCGGCAGGGGCGGCCGCAGCGCCACCGGCGATCGGCCGCCGAACGGTTCCTCCGTGGTCAGTTCGATCTCCACTTCGCGGGGCAGCGGGTGAACGCGAGCCGCCTCCCGGTCGAGCAGCCACTGCCCGACGTGCTCGGCCGAGGTGAACTCGTGCTCGGCGAGGTACGCGGCGATCGCCTCGAACGACCGGCTCGTGTCGGCGATCATCCGACCGCTCGCGTGCCGCAACGGTTGCGGCGACTCGCAGGAACACTTGCGGGTCGCAAGGTCCGAATCGGGCTGATCCGGTTTGTACGTCATCGTCCAGCCGGGCGGGATGCCCTCGCGGGCCAGCGCGTCGAGCAGTTCGCGCCGCACGATGAACGGCGACAGCCCGGGCGGCGTCTGCATGAAGGTCATCCGCATGTCTTCGGCCACCGCGCAGAAGTGCTCGATGAGCCGATCGACAACGGCCGGGTCCATCAGCGGGCACGGGCCGGGCACCACCGCCACGGCATCCGCCCCTTCCTGGGCGGCGAGGCTCGCCAGCAGCGCGGTATGCAGGTACTCGTCGATGACGGTGCCGCCGCCGATCCCGCCCCGCCACGCGTCGAGCGACCACTTGCGGATCGCTCGGACCAGTGGGCGGTACGCCGGCGGTCCGACGGTGAACGTACGCAGCCCGGCGGGCAAGCCCTCGAGCAGCGCTTCGCAGCGCGACTTCTGGCTCTCCGGGCAGAGGACAAACAGGCCGGCGATCCGCCGCGACCGGGCCACTTGCCGGACCGTCCGGGCGAGCACCGTCTGCCCGCCGATCTCGTCTGCGACCCGTGACGGGGTGCCGAGCGGCGTTTCGTCCAGGTCGACTTCGATGGTGGCGATGAACTTCATGGGGGCGGTGCCTCCGCCATGGCCTTGTCGAAGCGATCGAGGGCGGTGCCGAACATCTCGGTCACCACGTCCACGCCATCGCGCACCGACTTGACGAACTGCGTGTCGCGGGCGATCTGCGCCAGGGCGCGTTCGGTTTCGGAGCCGCCGGCCAGGGCCTTGAGCTTGCGATCCGCGGTGAAACGCTGCAACTCGGCCAGTTGCGAGGCCATGCAGATGATGCGGTACGCCCGTTCCGACGATCGAAGCAGTGTGCGCAGCTCGTCCACACGGGTCAGGCGCCGGTTGAACCGGTCGGGGTTGTCGACGAGGCCCTTGAGTTCCCCCAGCAACCCGCTCATCTCGTCACAGATGTCGCCGACGGTTTTGACCTCCTCCAGTCGGGCGGCCAGTTGATCGCGTGCCGGGCGGCGACGGGTCGGATCGCGCCACTTGACGTCCCGCCGATAGGCAAACCGCGCCGGCGGGATCGGCTCACGGCAGTAGCGGTCCAGTGCCGCCTGCAGCGGCATGGGCTCGGTGCCGCGCATGTGAACGCCGCCCTCCGTCGCGTTGATGAGCGCGGCCGGGCAGCCCACGAAGTCCTTCTCGAACTGCTCCAGGTAGGTGAACAGCAGCTCGTCGGTATACAGCTCGCGGCCGTCCGCGTCCTGGACCTTGCGAAGCATCTCCCGCGTGCGAACCAGGCGCTCCCACTCCTTCATCTCCATGGTGTTGAACCGGTTGATCTCGCTCCGCCAGGTCTGGTGCATCTCGACGCCCGGGACGTAGTACACGTGCCCCGTGTAGGCGAGGTCCTGCCCGACGAAGATGATCGGATTGCAGCCGGCGTACCGCGCAAGATAGAACGCGAGGTGGGCGACGGTGGCGCCGGGGGTCAGCCCGTCCCGCCCGGCGAGCTCGTCGCCGAGCAGCAGCCGGGCGAAGGTGTTGTCGAGGAGGGAAACGGGCCCGCGAAACGCATCGATCACGTGCCAGGTCGCCTTCGGCTCGGCCACCAGATGCACCTCGTCCGACGGCTCCACGCCCTCGAAGTACCGCCTCGACATCTCGTGGTAGTCGAGGCTGACCACGAAGTCCGGCACGATGCCGCGTTGCCGCAGGACCTTGTAGGTCGTCTGTACGGCGATGATCACCGCCCGACCCTTCACACCGTCCAGCCGATGGATGTTCTTGCGCAGCGAGGGCCCGGCGGAGACGATGATGGCCGGGTTGCCCGCGAAGCGGTTCCGCAGGCAGTCGATGGGCGGGGAGGCCACGTACGTGGGCAGGTTGTTCGCGATGTTCCGGCAAGTGATCTGCGCGTTGGTGACCAGGGTCACCAGGGCCACCCGCGTGTAGCTGACGAACTCGGTGAAGAGGGTTCGGGCGGTGGTGTGGAACTCGCCGGCGATCTGCTGCGACGGCGGGTGGGCGATCATCTGCACGCCCAGCATGATCAGCGCGTTGAACGGCACGAGCCGCTCGTGGAGCTCGGCCTTGTCGACGCCGGTGAAGATCATCATCTTCTCCGACGCGATGACATCGGACAGATCGACGCAGGCGAGAGCCGTGGCGAGCACGACCACCGACGGTTCAAAGACGATCATAATCGCATCGCCCTTGAGACGCTCGAACGCGGCCCGCACGTGGTAGCCCAAGCCGAAGCCACCGATCATGAAGCAGTAATTGTCATCGAACGGCACGTCGGCGATCAGTTTCTCCGCCTCGGCAGGCGGATCGTAGCGGGAGTGGAGGTAGCAGCGTCGGCCCTGGGGCGTGGTCACGGTGGCGGTCCAGTCCCCGGAGCGGGTGGCCGTCACCGGCAGCCGCTCATCGTCCATCACCGCGTCGACCCGCCGGGCGAGCACGGGATCCACCCGCCAGAGGGCCTGCATGTTGCCCAAGAACACCTCGGGAGGCGGCGACGGGGTTTCGGTTTGCGTCTGGCCCATGGTCGGATCACGCCACCGGGTCGGGTCGGTCCACGAATGTACAGGATACGGTCATTGCGCGGCCAAGTCGACGAAGGTAATCGTCACGGGGGATATCGCGGGCGCCGAACCGCCGCAGGTGCTCGGTCATGACCTGGATGTCCAGCAGGACGTACCCGCGTTCGCGCAGTCTCTCCACGAGGTACACCAGGGCCACCTTGGACGCATCGGTCCGCCGGTGAAACATGGATTCCCCGAAAAACGCGCCGCGGAGGGCAATGCCGTAGAGGCCGCCAGCCAGCCGTCCGCCGTGGCGGGCCTCAACGCTGTGGGCGAAGCCCAACTCGTGCAAGCGGCAGAAGGCCGCCACGATATCCGCGGAGATCCAGGTGCCCTCCCTCCGGTCCGCACACGCGGTGATGACGCCGACGAAGTCCTCGTTCACCGTCAGCTCGTACACGCGTCGCTCGTACACCTTGCGCAACGAGCGCGGCACGCGGAATTCGTCGAGTTCGATAATGGCGCGCGGATCGGGCGCGTACCAATAGATGTCGCCGTCCTCGTCCGCCATCGGGAAGATCCCGCTGGCATAGGCCGACAGAAGCAGCTCCGGCTGAAGGTCCTCATACATCGCCACGCGGATTGTGGACGAGGACGTCCGGGGTGGTCAAGGGCCCCCGGCGTTCACCGCCGTTGTCGGTAAAGCGACGGATCCACGACGCCGAGCATGGCGTTCAGATCGAGCTTGCCGCCGAGAAACTCGTGCACGGCGCGGACGGGCTCGTCCGGGTTCCGGATCAGGTTGTTGTAGTCCACGCGCACCACGCGGAAACAGTCATGGTCGTTGAGATGCTGATCGACCTTCTTGAGTTGAGCCTGGAAGACCTGGATAACGCGTTCTTGGGGAAGCCCGCCCTGGTCTTTTCCGAGTCGGGCGAGCATGACGTTCTGAGACGCCACCACCTCGTTCAAGTTGCGCCGCATGAAGACGACCCGGTAGTCCCGGTCGGTGGGCAGATCCAGCAGGAGGACGTGTACCATCTTGACGACCTTGCCTTCCGCCCCATCAAGCCAGGACGGATCCTCCTTAGTCTTCTTGACCGGCTCGTATTCGTAGTACCCCTTGGGGTTATCCTCGTCGGCCGTGCGAACGTGATCGGTCAGGGCGGGAGTGCCCCCGGCATTGATCATCTGCATCATCATGGACGTGCCCGACCGCGGCAGGCCGGAGACAATCGTGATCGATTGATCTTCCGCGTTTGTCATGGAATCTATCCGTTCCGCTGTCTGAGGTACTCCACGCTCTTGCCGAGCACGAGCGGCACGGCCTCCTCGATCGGCAGGTCCAGGATCGCCCCGGCCGCGTAGGGGTGCCCGCCCCCGCCCAGCGACCTCGCCAGATCCAGCACCGCACAGCCCGACTCGCCGCGGAGGTTGATGCGGGTCTTTCCCTTCACCCCCTCGGTCAGCAGCAGCGCGATGCGGATGCCTCCCAGGGATCGTGGCACGTTGACCTGTTCGTCGATGTCTTGGGCGGAGCATCCCGCCCCCGTGATCTCGTCGTAACTGGCCGTGCTGTACGCGATCCGGCCCCCGTCGACCACCCGCGTGTTGGCATGGATGATCTGCAGCAAGGCGAACTCGCTGTCCGACATGCTGCGGTAGAGTCGCTCCCCGACGGCGGCGACGTCCGCCCCCCCGGCCACAAGTTCGGCCCCCACCTGCAGCGTGCCCGTGCCGGTGGTGCCGAGCGTGAAGCCCGCGGTGTCGGTGATGATCCCGGCGTACAGCAGTGAGCAGAGGGCCGGCGGCACGGGGTGCCCCGCGCTCCGCAGCAGCAGGTACACCATCTCGGACGTGCTGCTGGCCTGGGGGGCCACCCAGTTGACCGTCCCGAACCGCGTGTTCGATTCGTGGTGGTCGATATTGAGGATGGGCTTGGCGGTGCGCCACTCGTCCGACACGGCGGGGTCGACGTTGCAGCGACTGGCCTTGGCGGTGTCCACCGCCACGATGCCGTCGGCCTCGGCGAACGCCCGCGCATCGGCCAGGGAGGGTCTGAAATCATCCAGCACGAACGAGAGCCGTTGCGACACCGTGCCGTCGGGCAGCGACAGCTTGATGTCGCAGGCACCGTTCCCGCCGAACCCGTTCGCGACCGCCACCATGGCGGCGAGGCAATCGGCGTCCGGCGTCACGTGCCCGACGCACACCGCTTTTCGCCACTGTCGCAGCCTATCGATGACTTCCTGTGGTACTGTCAGCATCGATCCGCCCCCCTCCACGAGCCACGCGCTGCCGTCCCGCCCGGTCGCCCGGCCTCGGCGTACGTGACGCAATTTCGCGGCCAATTGCTAAGAGAATCAGGATAGGGGACCCGGCGGAACAACGCAACGGGGGGAAGCGAAGAGAGGGGCGCGGGGGGCCGCCACGCGTGGGCGGTCGGCGCTCCGCCCAGCGGCCGCGAAGATGGGAACCTGGCCGTGGCCGGCCCGTCAAGGTGCGACATTCCCCTCCCGCGTCGCGGTAGCGGATCGACGAGCCTCGCGGGCGCGGCCGGCAAGCCGGCTTCCGACGCGCGGAATCAGTGCTTGGTGGGCCCCACGAGCATGGTCATGCGCCGGTTCTCCATCTTGGGCGGTCGTTCGATCTTCACCTCCTGCCCGAGGACGTCCACGATTGACCTGAAGATCTCGAACCCGATGTCGGCATGCGCCCGTTCGCGTCCCCGGAACAGCATGGTGAACTGCACTTTGCTGCCGTCTTCCAGAAACCGCTTGGCTCGATTGATCTTGATCTGCTTGTCATGGTCGTCGGTCTTGGGCCGCAGGCGGACCTCCTTGACGATCTGTTCGCGTCCGCCGCCGCGGTCTTTCTGCTTCTTCTTGAGGTGGTACTTGTACCGACCGTAGTCCATGATCCGGCAGACGGGGGGTCGCTCCGTGGGAGACACCTCGACCAAGTCGAGCCCGGCATCGCGGGCCCGCTGCTGGGCGTCCGACGTCGAAACGATCCCGATCTGGTTATTATCCTCGTCGATCAGGCGGATCGGCGAGATTCGGATCTGCTCGTTCGTCCGAAGCGTTTTGGCGATGGCGAATCACCTCCTTTGCTGGTTACCGAGTCGGACGGACGGAATCGCCGCCCCGCCGGGCCGGGAGCCCCGGTCTCACGCGGGCCGTCCGGCCCGACTCACCATTGGATGTTCTTACCTTTCGTGGCGATTTCGAGTCGGCATCCGTGGAGGAACTGGTCCACGGGGAAGTTCCCCAACGTCCGCCCTTTGCGATCGTTGACGTTGACCTCGCCTTCCTTCGCTTCCTGCTCTCCGATGACGAGGATGTACGGCACCTTGAGCGCGCGATACCGGTGCTTCTTCGGCCCGACCGTGTCACTCGAGAAGTCGGTCTCGACCCGCAGCCCGGCCTCCACCGCCTGCGTGTACACCTGCTTGGCGTACTCGACGCTCTTTTCGCTGACCGTCACGATGGCGACCTGCACCGGCGCCAGCCAAGTCGGGAACGCGCCGGCGAAGTGCTCGATCAGGATCCCTACAAAGCGTTCCAGGCTTCCGAACGGCGCCCGGTGGATCATGATGGGCCGGTGCGGCCGGTTGTCGCGGCCGGTATAGGTCAGATCGAACCGTTCGGGCAGGTTGTAATCCACCTGAACGGTACCCAGTTGCCACTCCCGCTTGATGCAGTCGCGAACCACGAAGTCGATCTTGGGCCCGTAGAAGGCCGCCTCGCCCCGCTCCTCCGTGACGTCGAGCCCCATCTCGCGGACGACGGTGCGGATGACCTCCTCGGCCTGATCCCACCGTTGCTGGTCACCGACGTATTTGGACGAGTCTGGATCCCGCAGCCCGACCCGGACGCGGTAATCGCTCAGATCCACCGCGTCGAGCACCGTCATGGTCAGTTCCGCCGTGACCCGCAGTTCGGCCAGCAACTGGTCCGGGGTGCAGAACAGGTGGGCGTCATCCTGGGTGAACCCACGGACGCGTATCATGCCGTTCAACTCACCGCTCTGCTCGTACCGGTAGACCGTTCCGAACTCGAAGAACCGGAGCGGCAGGTCCCGGTAGCTGCGCGGCACCGCTTTGTAGATGTGCGCGTGGTGGGGACAGTTCATCGGCTTGAGGAGGTAACCGTCCTCCTGGCGCAACTCCTGCTGCAGGATCTCGATCATGCGCTCCGCGGAGCCGGCCTCGTCAAACCCGTCGATCCGGCCCCAGATCGCCTGGGCCGCCTCCGCCAGTTTGCGGGCCCGGTCGATTTCCTCCTGGCGATGGGGGTCGGCGTGGCCCACCGCCCGCTCCAACGTATGCATCAGGCTAAGCAGCGTCCGCCCGCGGTCCGTTTCGTACAATGGCGGGAATTGCGAGTCCCGGTAGTATGGGTAATGTCCGCTCGTGCGATACAACTCCAGCCGCCCGATGTTGGGGCAGTTCACCGGCTCGTATCCGCGGATGATCATCTCGGCTTTCAGGAAGTTCTCGAGGAGCATCCGGATCAGGGCGCCTTTGGGGTGCCAGAGCACCAGCCCGCTGCCTACCTCCGGGTCGATGCTGAAGAGCCCGAGCTCCTTGCCGAGCACCCGATGATCCCGGGCCTTCGCCTCCTCAAGCTGCTTGAGGTGCTGTTTTAGCGACTTCGCGGTGAAGAACGCGGTGCCGTAGAGCCGCTGCAAGGCCTTTTCGTTGACGTCACCGCGATAGTGCGAGCCGCTGACCTGGCGGAGCTTGAAGGCGCCGATTCGACCGGTGCTGGGCAGGTGCGGACCGCGACATAGATCCTCGAAGTCCTCCCCTTTGCGTTCGCCGGTCACGTAGAAGGTGATCGCGTCCCCTTCCGCGCGCTGGGCGTTGTCGATCTTGTAGCGGTTTCCCTCCGCTTCGAGCTTTTGCATCGCCTCGTCGCGGCTCATCTCGTACCGGACGAACGGCCGATCCTCCTGGATGATCCGCTTCATTGTCTCTTCGAGCCGGGCGAAATCATCCGGGGTGATGCTGTGGTCCAGGTCGATGTCGTAGTAGAATCCATCCTCGACGGGCGGGCCGTACACCAGGCGGGTGCCGGGGAAGACCTCGCACACCGCCTCCGCCATCACATGGGCGGCGCTGTGGCGGAGCACATACAGGCTGTCCGGGTCGCCGTCGTTTTCCGTCAAGACGGTCAGCCGGCAGTCCCCGGGCAAGGGGGCATCCACGTCGATGATCCGACCTTGGCCGTCATCGGCGATCTTGCCGGCGATCGCCGCGCGGGCCAATCGCTCGCCGATCCGCGACGCCACGTCGCGGGTCGTCGCACCGTCTTCCATCGTCATGCTGGAGCCGTCAGGCAGGGTGAGTTTCAGAATACACCTCCCTTGATGCCCACGCCGCACTCAGCTCGTGCCAACCGCCCGGTCCTTCGCGCCACCAAAAGAAAAACGACGCAGGATCGCCACGCGCGGGAGCCCGCCGGCACGGTCACACCGACCTGTGCGCGGAGCGTGGGCTACCATGTCACGCGTGTCGAAGACCCTGAGTCGTTCAGGTTGATCATACGGACGATCAACTATCCCTCTGTTCGCCCGGCGTCGTGCGGCCCGGGTGGCCCAAGTCGATCTCTCACGGACGCCTGACCGCCTAGAGTATATCACATCGGCCGCCGCGATCAAGGAACTTGAGCCCCCACGACCCGGGCGGCGGAGTGCGCGTACGGCCCGTGTCGTCGCGCCGGCGGCGACCCGGTCCGGTCCGCGCCGCGACGACGTTCACAACCACTTTACGAGTGAAGCAGCGCCATTACCTCACTCCGGGTGCGGGCGTCTGCCTTGCACCGCCCCCGCATGGCCGACGTGACCATGATACTGCCGGCCTTCTTGACCCCCCGGCAGATCATGCACGTGTGGGCGGCCTGCATGACCACGGCCACGCCCTTCGGGCCGAGCGTGCCCATCAGCACGTCGGCCACCTGGCAGGTAAGCCGTTCCTGGAGTTGCGGCCGGCGGGCGTAGCCCTCCACCACACGGGCCAGCTTGGAGAGTCCGACCACCTTGCCGTCGGGCAGGTACGCCACGCTGGCGGTGCCGGTGAATGGCAGCAAATGATGCTCGCACATCGAATGGAACGGGATTTCCTTCAGGACCACCAGTTCGTCGTAGGTTTCGGTGAACTGGGTGGTCAGGTGGTCGGCCGGGTCCTCGTGCATGCCGCTGAACATTTCGGCGTACATGTCGGCGACCCGTCGCGGCGTCTCCTTCAAGCCCTCCCGATCGGGATCCTCACCCACGGCGATCAGGATCTCCCGCACCGCGCTGCGAATTCGTTCCAGGTCCATACGCTTCCCGCGCCGCCGACCGACCATGGGCCGTCGGACGCAACGCCTCCTCCGTCATGCCGGCTCGCTCTTGCCCGTCCATTCCACGCGGGGCGCATCGCCCCACAACAACTCGAGGTCGTAGTATCGCCGATACTCCGGCGAGAAGATATGGACGACCACGTCGACAAAATCGAGCAGCATCCAAGTCGTCGAGTCATAGCCGGCCGACCCGAACGGGGGCCAGCCGGACGCGTTGCCGTCCGCTTCCAAGGCGTCGTACACGGCCCGCATCTGCCGGTCCGACGTGCCGGAGCAGATGACGAAAAAGTCGGTGACCGGCGACAGGTCGCGCAAATCGAGCACCACAACGTCCTCGGCCCGGAGATCGACGGCCAGTCGCGCAGCCCGCACCGCGAAATCCTGTGCCGCCAACGACGTCTGGGCTGTCTGTTTCTTCTCCTGCATTGGCCGTAACCGGCGGGACAGGGTATCCGCCCGGCCCGACGGCCGCAACCTCGGCCGCGGCGGCACGCGGCGCGTCTCCATCCTGTGCAGGGTCGGCCCGCGTCAGGAGGCGAACAGGCTTTGCTGGTTGGGGAGATCCACGGCCGCCCGCTCCCGAACATCGCGGATCTCGTCGATGAAGGCTTCCACGTCGTCGAACTGGCGGTAGACGGCCATGAACCGCACGTAGGCGACATGATTGAGCTTGCGGAGGTGGGCGACCACGTAGGCACCGATCTGCTCACTGGCCACCTCGCGGTCGTGATCCCGGAAGATGTCGCCCTCCACCGCGTCCACGAGCTGCTCCAGCACCTCAGGCTCGATGGGCAGCTTATAACAAGCGTGCCGCACGCCGGCCAGGATCTTGTCCCGGCGATACGGGACCCGCGCCCCGTCCCGCTTCACCACGGAGAGACGAAGCCCCTCCTCGATCCGTTCCTTGGTGGTGAAGCGGCGGCCGCATTCGTTGCAGACGCGACGGCGCCGAATGACGGCGCCCCCTTCCGTCGAGCGCGAGTCAATCACGCGATCTTCGTTGTGGGAATTGCAGGCGGGGCAGCGCATGTAAGTGCTTCCCGACAGGGACCTGGATCAGTGACCGGGAGCGGGTTCCGCGTCACCGCTCGCGACATCTAGACGCTGAATTACGGTACCGCCACCACATATGGAGTGTCAACCGGGTTTGGCCGGACCCGGTCTGGACAGGCCCGAATTTGCCCTTACAGTACCGGCATCATGAGTTCCCGGCTGATCGACAGGCGCATTGGATCCATCCAACTGGTCGGGCGGTCACTCGCCGGCGAGGAAACGGTGATCGCCGCCCCGGAGCTGAACGTCTGCTTCGACATCGGCCGAGCCCCCCGCGAGGTCATTTCCGTCGACAACGTCTGCCTGTCCCACGGGCACATCGACCACGCCGCGAACATCGCGTACTACTTCTCGCACCGGGAGTTCATCGGTACGGGGCCCGGACGACTCATCGTCCACCGTAACCTGGTCGGGCACTTCCAGGCCCTGATGGCCGTCTGGGCCGACATCGAACGCCGGCCTGGGCCGTTCCGGATCGAGGGTGTCCTCCCGGGTGACGTCGTCCCGATCCGGCGCAACCTGCTGGTGCGGGCGTTCGCCGTCGATCACGAGCCGTGCTCGCTGGGTTTCGCCGTGGTGGAGGAGCGGTTCAAGCTCAAAGCCGAGTACGCCGATCGTACCGGCCCGCAGCTCGTGGAGTTGAAGAAGCAGGGCGTGACGATCGAGAATCGGGTGGAGATCCCGCTTCTCGTCTACTGCGGCGACACGGCGGATGGGCCCCATTTCGATCTCGACGACGTGCGCAACGCCCGGGTCATCCTGCTCGAGTGCACGTTCTTCGAGCCCGACCACCTTGTGCGGGCCCGCAAGGGCAGGCACATCCACGTGCGCGATCTGCCCGGAATCCTCCGCCGCCTCCGATGCGAGCACGTGGTCCTCACCCACCTCACGCACCGCACGTCGCTGCGAGACGCGAAGCGAATCCTCCAGTCAACGCTCGATGACGTCGAGCTGGGGCGGACGACGTTTCTGATGGACCGGCCCCGGGGCGCCGTCCCCGCCGCGTCGCGCGGAGAACGGAACTCCTAGCCACGCCGCTAATCAACGTCGAGAAACTGGCATAGCGCCTCGCCGGGTGCGAGCTTGACGGTAGGCGGATAGGGGGTGGACACGACCCGCGCCTCCACCTCGTCGGAATTCGACTTGGTCCGCGCCACGTACAGTGGCGCACCCCCAGCGGTGACGGTTGTGGGTATGGGCACCTGAAGGCTGGACTGCCGCCGGTTCATCGCGATGATGCCGGATCGCAACCCGACGATCAACTCCAACAACGTAGCCACCCGGTCCGTCTGCCAGACCGAATTGCACATCACGCTGGCCGGCGACGACGGGGTCTCGATCCGGACCAGGTCGGTGCCGGCCCGGCGGGCTTGCGCCACGCGCTCGCCGTCGAACGCGGCCTCATCCACGCACACCCGCGGCACGAGGTCGTGCCACCGCCAGTCGTACTTCCTCTGGTCGCTCAGCGATGCCCCCTCCCTCGGACACCAGGAGAAGTACCGACTGCCCATCAGTGCCCGCCACAAGGGCGGCAGCGCCTCGGCCAACCGATCATGGAGCGGTGATCGGGACGACAGCATGACGCGGATGTGGTTCCGATGGGTGTTCGTGACGTCGACGGCCATCGCCACGTTGCCGTCGTCGATGCAATCGCTCAAGGTGACCGGGTCGCCGGCCGTTCGACGCCAGCCGATGTCGCGGGGCCATGCCGCGTGCAGGGTGTGCCATGTGAGCCGGTACCGCGCGGCCAACGCCACGGCATACGGTGATGCATAGGGCACGGGCAGCACGAGGCTCTTGATCCAGTTCATCGCCCCGTAGATTCCCTCGGTGTCTTCCCCGCTGAGCCCGCTTCGCACTACGATCCACGGGCGTTCCACCAGCGGCAAGCCGAGGGTCTGGGTGCGGCGACCGAGGTGGATGCGGGGCCGCAGGCCCTCTCGATACGGCGGTGCCAGACCCTCGATGACAAACTGCTCGAATCGCTGTTCGAAATCCAGCAACTGCTCCCAGAACTCCCGATGCGACCACGCGGGCACGGAGTACTGGCCCAGCGAGGACTGCTCCGCCCCCAAGGCGTTCAGCAGGAGGTACAGGGCAAGGCTCGGCTCCTGCAAGCTCGACGGCTCCGACTCGATCGGGGCCAGATCCATCACCACGACCCCGCCCCCCGGGGCCGCCTTGAACAGGCAAACCGGCTTGCCGGAACTCGCGTCGGCGTCCGTTTCACTTCGAAGCACAGTCACGAAGCCCTGTTTCTTGCAGAACAGGCCGAACTCGCGGGTCGTGCGAAACTGCGGCTGCACGAAGATCCGCGGATCCGCCCCGTCGATCCCTCGAGCGGCAAAGGGGAGACAATCCCGCAGGGCGAAACCGCGCGTGATGAAGTTCGCCTCGTGCACGGTGGCACAGAGCGGGTCGTCTTTCTGGCGGATCGTCCGGACTTCGACCGCGTTTCGGGCCACACCGGCCAGCACCGACGGGGTCAGAACGAGCAGGTGGTGTTGCGCCAACGCGGCCACCGCGGTAATGGTGCGCATCGAGGACGGGGGACTGCCCGTCAGGATGATGGCGTCGACCTTGGCTGCCGCGGTCTGCCGGTTCCGCACCGCCCGCAAGTCTCCCGGCTTCAGGAGCCGGACCGCGTCGGCGCCAAAGCGCCCCCGCAGGATGCGCACGAGCGGTGCGTCATCGCCGACCGGCCCGCAGAGTCCGATCTTCTTGACCCGCCGCGGTGCGGGATACGCCATCGGCGGAGGCGGGATCGCCACCGGGTGCGACGTCAGATCGGGTTCCAGGATGGGCATCATCAGCACTTCGCGCAGGATCGCGCGACGGCAGTCGGGACGCACCCCGATTCGTAATTCCAACATGGTCGCCCGCTTGGGCGTGCGGCAATACGCGCGGAGCGTGCCGCGGCCCGTCAGGAACGGCGGAGTCTCCATCGGATCGCCGACCGGTTCTCCCGCCCGCATTGGTTGAACGGCCAGCACCACTCCGGCGCCTGGCGAGCAGACGTTCCCGCCCGGCTCATGGAATTCGACCGCCGCCGCCTCGACACCGGGGAACTCGACGGTGACTTCCACACGATAGAACGTATCCCCGCTGCATCGAATTCGCTGCGCCCAAAGGTAACGTGACCGGCTGTCCAGCTGGGCGGTGTCCGCCGCGGCTTGAACGGGCGCCTTTGCGGCAATTTCCATCCGCGTCGCCTCGCCGTTTGCACTGGGCACGCGCCGCCACGTCCCCTCCGGCCCTTCGGCGATCCATTGCCAGGTCCGGGGAGTCCGTTTTCCGTCGGCAAAACGGGGGTTTTTAACGAGGTTGAGTGAATCGGGCACGGCCAACTCCATCCTCAACAGAATCCGGCGAATCGAAGCTTTACTGTATACCGACATCGGCAGTGGGAAGCAACTGTTCGTCCCTCGCCCGGTGCGACGGCAGCGTGAAACGGTGAACCACCGGTTCGCGCGGCCCGCGCCGGGCGGCCCCGCAACAACGGTGTTGACGTAACGGGGTCAGGCGGTATATGGACGGACAGGGAACCGCGGAAAGGGCCGGGCCGGAACCGCCTCGGCACGAGGCGAGCCGGGGCACCACGCCGGCGGCGAAGCCGCCCGCGGCGGGCAACCCGTCGCGGGAAAGCCAGAGGACAGTCCGATGCGCGTTGTTCTGGTTTCTACATACGTGTATCCGGTGGCGCTGGGCATGCGTTATGTGTCGTCCTATCTCAAACGTGCCGGCCATCGCGTCACCTTGCTGTTCATGTGCTCGAAGCACGATTACCAGGAATCGGGAATGCCCGACTCGCTGCAAGGTGACTTCATCGATCTCTGCCGGCCCGCCAACGTCATCGGGTTGAGCCTGATGACCAACTCCTTCTACCGGTCCGCCGCGATGACGACCGCGATTCGCCACGCGGGCATCCAGGCGCCGATCCTCTGGGGCGGGACGCATCCGACCGTCGCACCGGAGGAATGCGCGGAGATCGCGGACTACGTTTGCATCGGCGAAGGGGAAAAGGCGATGCTGGAGTTCGTCGAGGCGATGGAGGCCGGTCGGGACCCGGCCACCGTCCGCAACTTCGCTTTCCAGCGAAACGGCGCGCTGGTGCGCAACCCGACGATTCCGCTCACCGACGATCTGGATGACTACCCGTTCCCCGACTACTCGCTCGACGACCACTGGGTCGCCAGCAACAGGCATCTCGTACCGGCCCGGCCAGACCTGCTGCGTGGCGCCGTGCGCCGGTACCGCGCCTCCTCGACCCGCGGTTGCCCCTACTCCTGCTCCTTCTGCAACAACGCGACGCAGATGGCGCTCTATCGTGGGCCCGGCCTGGGGAAATGGGTCCGCAAGCGATCCACCGAGAGCGTCATTTCGGAGATCGAACAGGTTCGCGCCCGCTACCCGGGCATGGAGGCCGTGAATTTGATCGACGATCTCTTCCTCATCCGCCAGGAAGACGAACTCGAGGCGTTCGTCGAGGCCTATCGCGAGCGGGTGAACCTGCCGCTCGAAATCGACGTGTTCCCCAACACGATCACCGATCGCAAAGTGGAGCTGCTCGCCCTGCTTCCCATCGACCTGATCAGCATGGGCATTCAAAGCGGGTGCGAGGACACGCTCCGCAACCTGTACAACCGCCCCACGGCGGCGGCGACCGTCGCCCGTGCCGTCGAGATCATCGCCCGGCACAAGCTGCGGGCCGAGTACCACTACCTTGTGGCCAACCCGCTCGAGTCGGACGAGAGCCGGCTCCAAACGCTTCGATTCGCGGCGGATCATCATCGTGGACCGGCCAAGCTGCGGTTGTTCCCGCTTCAGTTCTACCCCGGCAGCGTGATCTACGATCAAGCCTGCCGGGCAGGGATCATCGGCAAGCATCATGAAGTCGGGTACCAGTACGTCTACGCCGGCCACAAGCACATGATGCGGATCCACTACCTCGAAGTATGGTTGATGATCATACTGAGCCTGCGGGGGGCGGGGCTGTCGCCGCGGATGGCGAACCGACTGGTTGATCTGGTCACGAACCGCCGGGTGCGCTGGCTGTTGGACCGGCAATGGTTCCCGCCGGTGGCCTTCGTAACGTACCGGGCCGGTCGCGTGGCGTACCGCAACCTCGTGCTCAAGCCGTTCATCCGGCCCTGGCACAAGCTGCGCGGGGGCAAGGGAAAGGGGCACCACCGCGTCCATGAGACGCCGCGTGAGAAAGCCCGCCCAGCCGCATGACGATCCTCGTTACTGGTCCGCCGGCTCCTCCTGGAAATCCGCCGGGTCGAGTCGCCGGGCGGGCAGGGGATCGGCATCGGCCAATCGCCGTGCAAGCACCGCGGCCACGGCCGCGCATCCGCTCAGGCCCGGACGGTCCACTTCGTCATACGTGTCGCCCGTCGTGTGGTAATATTTCGCCCCGGGGCCGAGATCCCCCGAGATCGTCATCGTGCAGACGCCCTGCTTCATGAAGGGCGCATGATCGCTCCAGGATCGGGTACTGTCCGACGCGTCGCTGCTCATTTCGTAGCCGGGCAGCGCCGTGCACACCGATTCGAGCAGTGGCGCGATCTCCGGATGGCCGAACGTGACCAGTCGGCGCGGTTCGCCCGGCATATCCAGATTGACGACAGCCACGATCTTGTCCAACTCGTCCACGTGGGCGGCGACGTACGCCTTGCTCCCGAACAATCCGTGCTCTTCGCCCATGAACCACACGAAACGGATAGTCCGGTGCGGTGCCGGGCCGAGTTTCGCCAGCGCCCGAGCCGCTTCGAGCACCACCGCCGACCCGGTTCCATTGTCGATGGCCCCTTCGGCCAGGTGCCAGCTGTCCAGGTGCGCGCAGAGAATCACGACCTCGTCCGCCGTCGGACCCGTACCGCGAATCTCGCCGACCACGTTGCGGGGTGTCGCCGACCACACGTTCGCCTCGACCTTCACGTTGACGCGAACCGTTTCGCCGGCGGCCAACCGGTCGGCCAGAACCGTGCCATCGTTCTTGGAGATCCCGAGGCCGGGTACCTGGCTCGGCTCTTCGTGGCAGCTGCCGACGATGACGAGATCGTCGAGACGCGAGATGTGGAACAATCCCGCCCCGCCGTGACGGAGGGTCTCCTTCATTTTGGCCTGGCGGCGGGGCCCGCCGTAATGGGCGAGCACGAACTTGCCGGGCACGCGCTCCGAATTGGCCTCGAAGTCCGCCTCCGTGCCCTTGCCGACATCGACGAGTTCGGCGGTGATCCCTTCCGACGGCGTGCTCAGCGTACCGCCCAACGCTTGCACGACATTCAGCGTCCACGGCGGATCGTCCAGCACGGTGACCAGTGTCTTGCGATCGCGCCAAGTCACCATGTCGAACGGTTCGTAGTGTACGTTGACCAGGCCATACTCCGTGAGCTTGGCATGAACGTACGCCTCGCCCTTCGCCCCGTTCTCCGAGCCGCTGAGTCGGCCGCCCGGCATGGCGAGTTCCCGGAGATTGGCGGACACCTCACTGGCGGTCATGACCTCGGTGATAATCGGCCCATCGAGGTGTGGCGGGCCCGGGGCCTGGCACCCCACGGCGAGCAGACAGCCGGCGACGATCCCGGCGGCCGTAGTCGTTCGCTGGTGACGGTTCATCTGGACTCGATTCCTCCTGTGACGCCGTTGATCCGGCCGGGCCCACCGTACCGTCCGATCCAGAGGGGTTCAAGCGGCGGGGCCCGGTGGAACCGTTCATCGCCCGGCGGCCCGAGCGTCCACCCATCCACCCCGGATTGTCGACCATGACTTGCCCCCGGACGGTCAGACTGGTACGGTCTGGCGTTTCGATGACGTAGGCGGAGATTGTAGTGGGCGATTACCTCCAACGATGGGCCATTCGTGGCCAGCGATTGCGCGTCCGGCTGACCGGGCTCCTGGGCTCAGTCGGGTTCAAGGACGAGTACTTCCTGGTCGTGCTCGCCATCCTGATCGGCAGCGCAACCGGTTTCGGGGCGCACCTGTTCTATCTTCTGCTCGATCTGGCCTTTCGCTTCGCGTTTGACGAGCAGTACGGACTGTTCAGGGGCCAGTGGTACGTCCTCGTCGTCCTGCCCGCGCTGGGCGGACTGGTGGTTGGGTTCATCACGCACTGGTTCGCCCGGGAAGCGAAGGGGCACGGTGTCCCGGAGGTCATGGACGCGATTCTGCGTCAGGCGGGCGTGATTCGTCCGCGGGTGGCGGTCGCGAAATCGATTGCCAGCGCCCTGACCATCGGGTCAGGCGGTTCGGCGGGGACGGAGGGGCCGATCATCCAGATCGGGGCGGCCCTGGGCAGCACGTTCGGCCAGTTGCTCCAGGTCGGCCGGCGTCAGATGGGCGTGCTGGTGGCGTGCGGCGCGGCGGGCGGCATCGCCGCGATCTTCAACGCCCCGATCGCCGGGGTGCTGTTCGCGCTGGAGATCTTTCTGCGCGACTTTTCGTTCCGCACGTTTTCGCCGGTGGTGTTCTCAAGCGTATTGAGCGCGTCGCTCACCCATTACCTGCGCGGCGGCGACAAGCCGATTTTCGTCGTGCAGGCCTTCTCCGGCGATCTGTTCCGCATCACCGAACTGCCGTACTACGGCGTGCTGGGTGTGATCTGTGCCATCGCGTCGGTGATCTTCATTCGGGCCCTGTACAAGACGGAGGACATCGCGGACTTCCTCCGCATCCCCGAGTGGATCAAACCCGCACTCGGCGGTGCGCTGCTCGGGCTGACCGGCGTGCTGTTCGCCGCGTCGATCCGGCAGCCCGGCGCACCCTTTGAGCTGCCGGTCTTCTTCGGCAACGGGTACCCCACGATCGAATCGGCGTTGACCCGGAAAGTGCTCGAGTACGGACCGTGGTTTCTGCTGGGCGTGTACGTGCTCAAGGTGCTCGCCACCTGCTTCACGCTGGGCAGCGGGGGGTCGGGCGGGATCTTCGCGCCGTCGTTGATGATGGGGGCTGCGGTGGGCGGCGCGTTCGGCCTGGGACTGCACCGGTTGGGCTTGGTCGACAATTCGCACGTGGTGGCGTACGCCCTGGTCGGCATGTCGGCCACGGTGGCGGGCACCACCCACGCGCCGTTGACGGCGATTGTCATCCTGTACGAACTGACCCGCGAGCCGCGGGTCATCCTGCCGATCATGTTCGCCGCGATCATCGCCACCGCCGGCGCCCAGCTCCTCTGCCGCGGCAGCATCTACACGCTCAAGCTCCAGCGTCGTGGCGTGCGGGTGGGCCGACTGGCCGACATGACGATTCTGCGGCGCATCTCGGCCGACCAGGTGGGCATTACGCCGGCCCAGTTCGTCCACCCCGACGACACCCTCCAGCGACTGCTGGAACTGGCCGAGGAGTCCGAGGCACCGGACTTCGTGGTCGTCGACGAGGAGTCCATGTATCAAGGGCTGGTGGTGGCGGCCGACATCAAGACCGCCCTGCTTCAGCCGGAGGCAGTCCCACTGCTGCTGGTCAGCGAGTTGACCCGGTCCGGCATACCCACCGTTCGCCCGGAGGAGACTCTCGACAGCGTGCTGGACAAGTTCGCCCGGTGTGACGTTTCCTCGTTGCCGCTCACGTCGCACCGTGACGACGCGCACATCGAAGGCCTGATCACGCGACAGGCCGTCATGACGCGCTACCAGCAGGAGCTCGATCAGTTGACCGGCTGATCGGCTGATGGGGCATGCCGATTATCGGTCGGACGCGACGTGTCCGTGGCGGGCCCGTTCACACGCACGGCACTGCCGGGGCTCCGCTCCTCGGCAAGCCGAATCGGCCGTCGGAACGGCCGATAGTAATGCGCCGCGCAGCCTGGTCAGCCCCATCATGGTAGATCCCCAAAGGCAGCATCCAATCACGCCGAATACATAGATGAGGTGCGAGCGGCGGAGACGTCGCACCTACCGTCGGAATCGCCACCATGATCGAACTGGATCCTTCGCTGCTGCCGCCGGAGATGACGTACGTTGTCATGCTCCGCGGCGCCCAGATACCGCCCCTGGTGTGGACGGAGCGGCGCCAGGACACCGCCAAGCAGCACCTGGAAGACAACGACAACAACAAGTTGTTCGGGCGGGTCATGTCCGCGAACGAGGAAATGGCCTGCGCGGTGCGGGCCATGCTCTACCTCTGGAACGGCTGGATCCAGGAGTGCGCGGCCACCGCCCGATCCACGGCGGAGAAGGAGCGGCACTACCTGACCGGGCTTTGCTACCGGCACGCGTCGAACGTCATGGCGGCCAAGGCCAGCTTCCAATCACTGGATGGTCACCCCACCTTCGAGGTACTGGCCCATCGGGCCGTGGACCAGATCAGCATCTCCGGCGCCTGGCGGCACAAGACCATTGGCCGGTTCAAGCAGATCATGGAGTTCGACCCCATCTGGGAACCCTTCGCGTTCGTGGATATCGTGGAGGCGGCTCGGGCGGGCAAATTCGACCGAACGGAGGAGGATCTCGTCCGCACGTTGCAGTGCCTGGAGTGGGAAATCCTGTTCAAACACTGTTACGAAGCGGCCGTCGGTGAAGTGATGGCCAGGCCGGTCCACACGCAACATGACGCGATTGCTCGCCGCAAGATACGCGAGCGAAAGCTCAAAGAGAAAAAGCGCCGCGAGCAGGAATACAAGCTCGACGAGTTGCAGCGTGAGAAGTCGAAGGCGGACTCCAAGTCCAGCCCCGCCCGCGGCACGCCCTCGCCGAAGCCATCCGGGTCGAAGCGGTCACCCATATTGCCGCCCCCGCCGCCCAACACTATTCCCGTCGCGTGCCCTGCCTGTGGACACCTGCAACGGGTGACGGAAGCGGCCCGTGGCAAGGCCGTCAAGTGCTGCAAATGCCAGCGGCTCTACAGCATACCCAAGCCGTCCGGGGCATCCGCCTGACCGGCGACCGCCCGCCGCGCGAGCCGCCCTCCCCGCGATCCATCCTCCGCCCGATCACCGCGACCCCGATAACTGCCGGAGCGCCGTCCGCCATTCGACGTAGACGTAGGGGAGGTCGTACTGTTCGTGAAGCGACTTCAGTTCACGCAGCGACTGCTCGGTCAGCGGCCCCTGCCATGCCTCGGCCGCCGGATCGCAGAAGAAGACGCGGCAGCCGGCCGGTCGGGCGTCCCGGGCGGTACAGAGACCTCCGACCTGATACGGACATGGTTGCTTCTTGCCCGCCGCCCAGACCGGCCCCTCGTGGGCGACGAAGTAGGCCAGTTCCGCCGACGTCACGAACAGTCGATGGCCGAACGCTTCGAAGTGACAGCAGAGGCCGCGGCTCACGCAAACGGGCCGGTGCCCGGCGATGGTCGCGTCCAGGCGGCGGTAAAACTCGCGCACGGCGTCCAGGAACCCCGGGTCGCCGGCGCAGCGGTGGATCGCGTCAATCGGGACGTCCATGGTCGGCGTCGTTGAAGTTGCGGGCCTTGCGGATTCGCTCAATCTGGTGGAATTCGTAACGCCGCCCCTTGTTCAGGCCGGGGCAGGTGGTTCGATGGGCTTCGTTCCAGTCGTCGGGTGAGCTCAGATTGGACGTCCAGAACGGCCACGTCCGGCACTGGAGCGGGCGCACCGGGTAGATCGTGCACGCCGTGCGTCCGCCCTCGCGGCTGAGGAAGACGCAGTCCCCGTCGATCTTCTCGGTCAGGCTCTGCCGGAACCCGACGCGTCGCACGTATTCGCGGCCGAGCTTCTTATCTTCGCGTCCGATGAACTTGGCGATCCGTGCGATGTCCGCCTTCGTCACCCACACGTATCCCGGCGGGCCGCTGCAACAGTTGCCGCACTGCGTGCACTCGAAGCACAGCCCGTCACGATACCACTTCGGCCTGGTCATTCACGGCTCCCGAAAGCGCCCGCCCGCCGGCGAGCCCGGCGAGGCGGAGCGGATATGGATCATACCCATACCAGCGGGAGTCAGGCAAACCGTGGCGGTCCCGACAACGCAACGACCAGAGCCTGTTGCGGAACCGCGCGCTGCAGTGACGACCTCGTAACTCGCATTCGTGCCGTGTCAATCGCCCGACGGCGATCCCAAGGGGTGCAGACTGCAAGCCTGCTCACGCCCCGCTCATGAGCGACCCAAACACGGACTCGCCTGACCATTTGACATCAACAATGCACCATTCTCGCTCCACCCGCGCATCCGGGCCCACGAACCCCGGGATCTCGCCTTCCGTCGGCACCCTGGCCGCACTCACCCGTACGGCCAGGGTCGCGGCAAGGCCGTGGTTTGCCTGGACTTCGCCCGCCGAACCGATGTGATGCTCCGCCCTGCCGCCGTTACTGACGAGCACGCCGCTATGCGGTCCGATCACCGTCGAGCTGTCGCGACGCGTGAACACGTCGACCCGATCGTGGTTCCGCCCCAGCCGGTGCTCACGGTAGAACAAACCGCCCGGTGCGAGCCGCCTGGTCCGACCGCCCTGACCCCCGAGAACGAGTCCAAGTCGTATGTTGGTATTCATGCGATGTCTGGGCGGGGAACGGAGGTCGATCCATGGCGAAGAAGAGACATTCGGTCGAGCAGATCATCAGCAAGCTTCGCGAGGCGGAGGTGGCCCTGCCCAAGGGCCAGACGATCGCCCACGTCTGTCGCAAGATCCAGATCACGGAGCAAACCTACTAACGCTGGCGGAAGGAGTACGGCGGGCTCCGGATGGACCAGGCCAAACGCCTGAAGGAAGTCGAGAAGAAAAACGCTCGGCTCCGCGTGGTTATGGCTGACCTATGATCTGCAGTCCATTCCTCGACTCCATCGGATTCACGAAGAACATCAATGTGCTCATCTGGCGATTCAGGCTTTCGGTCATCAGTGAGTGTTCTTGCGTCTGCGTCCGACGCAATGCCGGTGTTGGTCATTCGATCGAGCAATTGTACCGTTCCCGACGTCGAGGTGCTCTCCCTGCAATGCGACTGCTGTTAGCAACGCTGATTCCCAACGGCATCAATTGACCGTCTGCCAACGTGAATCGTACTTCGCTTCAATCCTCATGAAGAATCCGGTCTTTGTTCTTCGCCCACCACTGACGAACGAATGGGACATCATCCTTGCTCCACTCGAACGGCACATTGTAGACGTCCGCGAGCGCTTGGGCCGCGCGCATCGACTCCCCGTGATGACAACAATTCGGCCCAACTACATCCGGATCATCGAGCATCTCGCCGAGGAACTCAACCGCATCAAGCTCACCTAGCTTCGCTAAACCCCACGCGGCGAACACCTTGTCGCTCTTGGATGCGCTCCACTTGTCAACCTTGTCAGTCGCTCGCGCCCTATTGACGTTTACGATCTCGGATACGCTTGGCGTTTCTGGTAACGGGCGCTCAAAGACACGGCGGAGATACGGACGCCCCTCTTCCCGACCGTAACGTGTCAAAGCGCTTACCACGCTGTCTTCCAGGTCTCCGCTTTCAGCAAGTGCAAGAATAGCGGGCCAGTTGACAGATGCTTGTATGCGTGAGGCAGCTTCGACCGCAGCTCGTCGACAAAGCTCCTGGGGATCGCGGAGCATGACGCTATTCAACGACTCGGCGCACTTAGTCAGTCGGTGGTGTCCAATGGTTTGAATAACCCAGTGTCGCGCCCTCCAATCGGGCTGTTGGAGCAAACGCTCCAGTCGCTCCACGGCTGCGGGTATGTCTGCCAGTTCGCCGAGGATGTAGACCGACGCTCGCTGTCGACGCTTTGACTTGCCAACAGCCTTGTCAAGGGCCTCCAGAATGCCGTCGCGAGGCAACGTGCGAACATGGGACAATGCCCTATCGAACTCCGATTCGGCATTATCGAGCGCACGCCGGTCGGCACGATCAAGTTGATCGAGGGCGTCCTTGAGCTTGCGGACAACATCTCCTGGCGGAATCATCGTTCAATTGTGAATTACAAAGAGGATATTGTTCTCGCGGAGCGCTTGTAACACGCGCGGATCCGCACCTACTTTACCCGTCGTAGCGCTTCTGAAGAAATGCCAAGTGTACTTATTTATATCACCTATGCCAGTCCGCAATATCTCCCCGTCCTTTCTGATCTGTTCCCAAATCGCGGTTCCCCACGCTTTGTATCCCACCTTGGCCTCCCTCGCGTGTCTCAAGCTCAGATTGTCGATTTTTCGAACGCCCTGGCTCGTCCTAACGGTGACCTGGTTCTCCCCGCCGTACATCTTTGCCAGCCACGCCTCAGCGTCAGTGGCCAGGCGAAATCCGTTCCGTGGAATGAGCCGCCCAAGGGCCAACGGCTCTCTAATCAGAGCTCTGATCGTTCCACCCGTTTCAAGCATTGCGTCAAAGTCAGCCCTTAACAAACCAAACGCATCTGGCTGCGCCATCACGATGTCCAAGTACTCTGGATCCGTTGCCATAGCATAGAGGTTTATGGCAGCCAGTAACCCACCAGCGATACGCACCGCCACGGGGTGCGCGCTGGCGAAAATACCACCGCGAACGTATAACGACAATGACATCGTTGACAACGTGTCCTGCAATCCTCCCAGCAATCGTCCCGATGAATCAGTTGCCAACGTAGGAATGGACTCGACGTACTGGTATACGTTTAGACCATCAGTGAATTCCACCGATGGTTTCGGCTCAACGGGCTCGACGCTTGGTGGCACATGCATCGGACAAAAGCCAGGCACACCACGGACAACTGCCAGCGGCCCCATGGGATCCTTCTGCAGCCAGCGGCCTAAGGCGGGGGCGTAGACGCGGGCCCAGAAGTGGTAGAGGTTGGTCGAGGGTTCGTAGCGCTGGCCGGTGAAGGCGAAGGGGTTGCCGTAGCGCGAGCCGGCACCGCCGGGGGGAGGCGGGGCGGCCGGGCCGCTCAACGCGCGGCCCAGCACGATATAATCATCCAGGTCGACCTGGCCGTCCGCGTCGATGTCAAAGAACCGCGTGCACGTTTCGCCGGCCGTCCAGGCGGTCGCGCCGGCCGGCCGGCCGGCGCCCCCATCGTAAAGCGCGCCGCCGGCGCCGCGGAAGCTCCCGCCGCCCGGATCTCCGCCCGGCCCACCGGGCAGCCCGCCGCCGGTCGGGCCGTCAGAGCCCCCGCCGGTCGCCGTCCCGAAGCACTCCTGGAAGACGAAGAAGTCCCGCTCATCGAGGTCGCCGTCGGCGTCGATGTCGAAGAAAACCGTCGGCCCACGCCACCAGTCGGACGGCGGCGGCGTGCCCGCCGGATCGAAATCCTCGAAATCCGCAAACGCTTCCACGTCCCCAACATCAATCATGTGGTCGCCGTTGCGGTCGTGGAAAAACACGCACGCCGGGTCCGCCGGCGTCGAATCGCGGCACGCGTACAGGTGCACCATGTCGGCCAGATCGATGTCACCGTCGAGATCAGCGTCGTGATACGCGCTGGCCGGCACCGCCGCCGGCAGCGCGGGAGACCCGACCGCGGGCAGGATCGTCGTCTCGCCGTACGGCGAATAGACGTACCGCTCGACCACCCGCCCCGCCGCGTCAGCCAACGCCCCGACACTGCCCAACACATTCTTGAGGTAATACAAGAACTCCGGCGTGCCGGCCGGTTCGTCGCCTGCGTCGGTCTCATCGACCATCACCAGCGGATCGGGGAACGACTCCCCGTGCACGAACCAGCGCCCGAGTGTCAGCGACCCGTCATCGGCCTCGTCGTACTCGGCCAGCACGGCCGCCCCGGTACCGTAAACATGACGCGTCGTCTTCGGCTCGCCCGCACCCGCGGCCCCGCCGGGCACGGTCGGGTGTTCAATGGTCCGCACCCGCCGGCCCAGCGCGTCGTACTCGTACTGCCGCTCGCTCGGTCCGGGATCGCCGACGAGATGCCCGTCTTCATCAACCGACAAGTCGCCCCGTCCGTGAATCGAAACCACGCGATTCCACGCGTCGTAGACATAGTAACGCTCCCCGTCGAACACAAGGTTGCCGGCCGGATCGTACACGAACCGGGCCACGCACCCCCCGGCCCCGCCGGTCACCCGCGACACGATCTCGTTCGACTCGTTCGTCTCGTGATGCTCGGCCGTCAGCGGGATGTCGGCAGCAGCGTCGTACACGCCGTCGGC
The DNA here is from genome assembly GCA_964495075.1 of uncultured Phycisphaeraceae bacterium. Classification (GTDB taxonomy): domain Bacteria; phylum Planctomycetota; class Phycisphaerae; order UBA1845; family UBA1845; genus JAFGJQ01. The sequence goes on along the minus strand of CAZBUJ010000026.1, from coordinate 13,795 downwards.
CGCGACGTCCGCAAACCGTCGCACACTCACCTGATCCGGCCCGGCCGACCAATTGCCGAGATCGTCCAGGGTCCAACGCGTGGCCACCGGCGTGGCCACAAAACCATCCGAGTCCGGCTCGAGTTCACCCTGCGACGCAAACAGCAGCCGATCCAGATCGTCGTAGCCGTAGTTCCAGGAGTGCCCGAAGCCCTGGCCTTCCACCCGGGCCATCGTGCGATTGCCGCGAGCGTCGTAGGCATACCGATAGCGCAGCACCGACCCGGACTCGGCGGCGTAGTGGATGTCGAGCACCCGGCCGTGACCGTCCAGGCCAACCACCGCGCCACTGCTTCCGCCATCGTATGCCTGCATGATCCCGTTGCCGAGCACCTGCTCAATCCGCCGGCCCGTACCCATGTACCGGTAGCCGACCAGCCACCCGCCGGCGTCGCCGATCCCGGTCAATCGATCGAGGGCATCGTCGACGCCGCCCGCCGCGCCGTACGCGAAGGTGATGGTGTCCCCGCTGTCGAACGGATAGGTCATGCCGGCCAGCCGCGGATGGTCGCGGCCGCCGCCGTCGACGCCGCCGAAATCCCAGCGATACTCGACGGCCAGCGCGTCCTCGCCGTCGGGCCGGAACTGCTGCGTCGCGGTCGTCACCGTGTCGAACGCACCGTAGGTAAATCGCGTCGTATTGATCAGCGCGCCATTCGAATTCGCCACGCTGGCCGTCTGCAACAGCCCGTCGTCGGTGTACTCGTAGGCCAACTCGGCGGCCGTGCCGTCGGCCAGCCACGGGAAGCCGTTGGACGTCATCGCCTCGGGCACGTCGGCCACGATCCTGGCGAGCCGGTCGCGATCGTCGTAAATGTACTCGAGCAGCACGTCGCGGGCGTCCAGCCGCGAGGCCACCTGGCCGTCGAAGCGGTACGTGAACTCGATCGACGGCTCCGCTTCCGGCTGCCCGGTGTCGGGATCCGGGGAGTACACGCCGCTCATCCAGCCGTTGTGGCGCGAGACAGCGGTGTACGTGCCACTGGCCGCATCGATTTGTGCCACCGGGGCACCGTACTCGTAGTGCGTCACCTGGAGGGTGCCGTCGGCCGCATCCCAATTGATGTCTTCGGGACCGGCGATGGGGTTCCCCCCGTTGTGGTCACGCTCGACGGCCGCCACGTCGGTCAGCACGCCGTTGGTGTCGATGTAGCGATAGGCCGTAAACTGCTGCTCCGGATCCGGGTTGCCGCCGATCCAGTCGGCGTTCTCGATGACCAGCACGACGCGGCCGAGTCCATCGTAGACGGTCCGCGTGGCGATGCCGCCCGGCCCGATCACGAGATTCTGCCGGCCGGCCTCGTCGTAGCCGTAGCACGTCACCCGCGTGCGGTCACCGTACTCCAGACACCCGCCTTCGCCGTCGTACTCCGAGCAGCGGCACCCGGTGATCGCGCCGGCGTCGTCGAAGGACGCCGGCGAAGCCAGCGCCGCATACGCCGGCGGGGCCTCGCTGTCGGCATACGTGTACGTATCGGCATTGGTGCCGAAGTCGACGGTGGCCACGATGCGTCCGGCCTTGTCGTACCAGGTGTACACATAAGTGAGAACGCTGTTGTCCTCGTTCAGGCTCGGCGTCAACGCCGGGTCGGATGCGTCCCATCGCCGCTCGTACCGGGTCGTGGTGATGGCCCGGTCGTTGTCGTCGTACTCCGTCTTCGCGCGGGCGAGTTCGACCCGTCCGGTATCGGTTTCGACGAGGCTTCGAGTTTCGACCTGACGATTCTTGGCGTCGTACACGTACTGCTGAATCGGTCCCCCCGGCGAGTGCACCTCGATCGTCCGGTCAGCGTGATCGTAAAACGTAAAGGTCGAACTCGACAGGATGTGCGGCTCATCGCCGTCTTGCGTCCAGTCGTACTGCCGGGTCTCTTCCACGAGACCGCGGTGGTTGTACTTGTACACGGTCAGCGACTGGAAAGGCGTCGTCGCCACGGCGCTGGTGATCGCGGGGACGACGACGGCTTCGACGTACGCCGACGACGAATCGCCGAGCGGAACGGCCGTCGGATCAACGCCGACGGGCACTTCCGGCCCGTAGTCGGCCACGGCGATCGCCCGGTCCTGGTGGTCGTACCACGTCAGCGTGTTGCCCTGCAGGTCCGCGGTCTCGCCACCCTCGCCGTACCGCCTGACCCAGACCTCGCGCATACGCCAGTCGTAGAAGTGCTCCGTGCGCCAACCAATCTCGTCCTCGTCGACCGGCGGCTCCAACTCGCCGTCCTCGTTGACGAAGTAGTACTGGTTGGCCGGCCTGCGGTTGAAGTGCCGGACCTCGGTGACCTGTTCGACGTCGGTCACATCGGTGCCGTAGGTCCGCCTCTCGATCAGCACCATGTCATCGGGACAGGGATCGTCGCTGCCCTCGTCGCACGGCGACGTGCCCCAGTACGCGTGGTCGTCCTGCGTCCCGCGGAACACCTTCCGCACCTGGCCGAGTTCGGTGAACGTGTAGCGGGTGATCGTGCCGTTGGCCTCTTGGACGCGTTGCGGCTCGCCATTGGGATAGTAGAGGATGGCGGACGACACCTTGGGGACATCCTCGCCACGACCGCCCCTCTGCTCGACGCCGGTCACGCGGCCCTGCCCGTCATACGCCACGTCTGTTTCGACGATGACGTCTTCCGCCGAGTAGCTTTCGCCGTCCGGCGGGTAACTGTCCAGGGTGGTGATACCGAGCTTGATCTTCGACTCGACCTGGCCGCCCAGCAGATACGTGACCGCGACGGGCGACAGCACACGGCCGGTGTCCGGGTCAACATCCGGGTAATGCCACACCTCGAGTGATCGTGGCCGGGCTGGGTCGGTTTTATAGACAATGTGCATCTCGCGCCCGTTGGGATAGGTCACCTGCCGAAGTCCGTACGGCTCCTCGTAGATGTACCCGGTGCGCAAATCGAGGGCCGACGTGTCCTCGTCAGCCACCCGCGTCCAGCCATCGGGGAAGTCATACTCCGGGGAGTCCGGATCGGCATCGACGACCTGAAGTTCCGGCCGGCCGTATTCGTCGTAGCGATTGTAGTTCGCGAAAAACTGATTGTAGGTCCCCGGCTCACCTTCCTTTTCTCCGCCCCAACCGAACCATTCGAGATTGCCGTCGTCGGCGTAGATCGAGTACTCGACGGCGTGATAGGGTTCACTGTCGGTCCCGGTCACCGTCGGACGCGTGATCGCCTTGGCTTTCACGCCTGAAGTCGGATCGCCGGGCTCCACGTAGGTGTAACACGCGCAGGTTTCGGCGCCGGCGGCCGTGTGATCGAGCACCGGTTCGTCGAAGGTGACTTCCCGTGTCACCAGGTCCGGCCGATCCGGGTCGCGTTCGATATGATTCAAATAGTAGACTCCCTCAGCGGTCAGGGCGTCCGTGCCCTGGGCGATACCGATCGCCACCGGATCGCGCGGCAACTCCGATGCGCTAGCTCCCCCTAACGACGCCTCCTCGCAGTTGCACGCGTCGGCCTCGGCATCCCACGGGCAGGTGTCGACCACGCTGGGGGGGTCATCGTAGGCATAGACGTAGATCAGACCTTCCTGATCGCCCCGTTCCTCCCGCCGGGCAACGCTCCAACTGCGAGTGCGCTGCTGAATCATCCGGCCGAAGCAGTCGAAGCGATACTCTTCGCCGCTGCCTTCCTGGCTGTACGCGACGTCGCCGTTCTCCTCGATCGTCCACGTCCGATCCTTCAGAACGATGCCTGTCGGGTTGAGTTCGATGACGCGCCGACTACGGATCCCGCAATCCTGCGATGCCTGGAAGAACCCGTTGGAGTCAATCAAGTACGGCCGATACTCGAGCAACTCGTCCTCGATCTCCGGATCGAGTTCATCGACCACCACCATGAAGCGGGTCTCGGCGAGGTCCGGCGGCTCGAACTCGTCAAGCCCGTAGCAGCACCGGGGCGCATCAAGTCGGTAGTCGGTCGGGTGCGCGTTGATCGGCACGCGGTACGGGTAATGAAACAGCGTAGGATAAAAGTCCGTCTTCGCGCCATGGTACGCATCGCGGCGCTCCTGCACGGCGAACGGGAACACGCGGAAACCGTAGTAGACGTATCGGCCAGCGTGGGGGACCCCCGCGCGATTGTCCACCAGCATCCGCAGGTTCACTCCCGGCGCCGGGAGCGTATTCTCCTGCTGGTGGCCGGCGAATTTGGCCAGCTTGCGATAAACTTCCGTGCGGTCGAAACCGCTATTCAGGTCCATCAGCAGCAGGTCGGCCATCTCGGCCAGCGTGTTGCCCGTGCCCGGCACGTCGGCTGACTTGCCGTGCGTGAACAGCAGGTTGGCCGACGCCGTTCCTTCGTCGCACGAGGGGGCCAATGCGTTCACGATGCGCTGCACGGATTGGTCATAGAAGACGGCTTGCAGGGTGGAGAGCTGCGAGTTGAGGCCGCTCTTCGGCCCCGACCGCAGCGGCACGGTCAGGCTCGGGGCGGTGGGGGCGTTCCAGTAGACCGTGGTCTGCTCATTGGACCGCCCCGGCTCACCGGTCGGCCGGACCACGGTGACCTTCTTCAATTGACCGCCGTCCTCCGGCCACTCACGCCCGTACTCGTTGGGCATAGCGTAACACGGGTAGTAATGGAGGTAGTCCATCTCCTCGTACATGTATCGCACGTGGAAAACACTCCCGGACGGCAGGTCGGCGTGCTCCACCGCGTCGTAGGCGTTCAGCGCGTGGATGCCATGAACGCCGTCCGGCTGCTCGCGTTCGCATTCGAGCGGCGGTTCCTCGCCTTGCAGCGGTCCCACGTACGTGGCCGACGGAAAGTCCTCCGGGGCGAGCGTGAGGCAGTTGATCGTGTCGGGGTCCACGTAGCCCTCGTACACGTAGAGAGAATGCACGGCCGTCTGCCGGGCCATGGCGTTGCTCCAGGGGACGCGGAACTCGCGGTGCACGTAGACCAATGTCCAGACGGCTTCGTCCGCCGCCATGCCCGCCGCGTGCAGCGTCACCGCCTTGAGCTGCCCCTTCTGATGGCAGTTCTGGCAGCATTCGTTGCAGGCCGCAGTGTCCGGGTTGTCGCAGTCGGTCTGGCGGAAGTCGCAATAGTGCATGCGAATCGTGTTGCCGTATCGATCCTCTATCTGTGTGGTGATGCCGTAGTACGGCCAGCCAAAGCCCACTGGCCTGGGTGGATCGCCGGTCTCGAACGGCGCGGCGTGCATGTGCACCACCAAGCCGTCCGCGTCATCGTCGGTGTCGTACTCGTACCACGGCAGGTCTTCGTAGATCGCCTTGATGGTGTATTTCACCGCGCCGCGGTGGAGCCAGACGTAGAAATACTCCGGCATGGTGCTCCACGTCCCGGTGTCCGGGTCCATCACGCCGTCGTCGCTGTAGCTCAGCACGGCGTCGAACCATGGCGGTGCTTCATATCGGGTGGTGCCCGGGACCCAGTTGAATGGAATGGAATGGTGTGCGTCGGGCACGAAGTAGCATCGCTTCCCACCTTCTTCGACCAGGTGCCGCCACCGCGCGTCGATGATGAACAACGGGTTTTCACCCATCATCCAGTTCACGCCGTTCCAATCCCAGAATCCCGCCTGGGGGAAGTCGTATTCGGCGTATTCCGCGACTTGCGCGACGAAATCGTCGGGGTGAGAGTTCCATTCGTCCGCGACATTCTGGCCGTACGTGCGCACGTGCCGGAACACCGCGCCGCCGAACGGCAGCGTAAAGTCGATTTCCTGCAACAGCGGCGTGCCGGTGGCCAGGTCCATGACGCCCTGGTGCATCGCCCGCTCCGGGTAGGCAATGTCGCCACCGGAATGGGCGGATTCTCTGGACAGCAGTGGCGTGGAACTGGCAGCCGGGGCGGTGGCCAGCGGCGGGAAGTCCGCGGGACCGAACCCCTGCCCGGGACTCCAGTTGAGCATCCCCGTCCCGGTCTCCTCCGACCCGCCCGCGTACCAGCACGGACGCCCCTGGTGATAGCCCGCCCAGCACCGCGATTCAAAGTCCGGCACGTCACACGGCGAGCCGGGCGGTTCCCCAAAGTGCATCGTGCAGTAGCCGTCCGGCCAGGCGCAATGGTCGGGCTCCACCCACCGGCTCCATCCTACCGAGTCGCTCCAGGCGTCCACATGGTCCAACGTGACCGTGATCTCGCCGGACAATCCCGGCGTGTCGTACACCTCAATCCAGAACCGTAGCGGGGCGTAGCGAGTGATGCCGGCCGCGACCATGGCGTCAAACGCGTTCAGGTCGTACGCGTCGAGTTGATCGTCGCCGTTGATGTCGACGATGGCCCGCGCTTCGACCTCGGGGATACCGGCGTAGACCGGGTGCCCCGCCCACCAGTCGTGGAAGGCCGCCGCGCCCGCCAGTAAGACGCTTTCCAGTTGTTCCCGATCCGCGTCCTCGTACGGCTCCACCCCGTCGCCGTCGAGGCGCCCGTTGGCATTGAGATCGCCGAGAACGCGCAAGGAGTGGGTATACGTGTGGTTGGCCTGCACGAGCGCGTCGCCCGCGAACGCCCACGCCCCCCGCATCGGCGACCGCCAGATCCGTAGCTTGGTCGCGTCGTAGCCGAGAGCGTACCCGGCGGTTTCCCCCGGGAACGGTGCATCATGGCTGAACCCGAGCACGAGGGGCACAAGATCGTTTTCGCCGGCCACCTCATCGTCGTTCCAGTCCGCCACACCGTCCCCGTCGTCATCGTCATCGTTGAGCCATAGCGCCTTGCCGAAATCGGATTCCCGACCTTCGCGGCGTTCCTCCCACCAATCCCTCCGGGGCATGCCGATCCCGTCGTTGTTGTCGGAGTCGATATCCAAGTCCACCCATTGGAACTGGCACGTGTCGGGCACACCGTTCCCGTTGGTATCGACGTCGCAGCCGCTGGCGATATCGCACGAGTCCGGAATCCCGTTCGAGTTGCAGTCGAAGCTGGTCCATACCGCGATGTCGATCGCATCCGCCACTCCATTAGCGTTGCAATCGCTTTCAGGATCCGGATCGCAGCAGTCGAACCCCAGTTCGCAACAGGACCGTCCCTCCATCGGACAGCCATCGCCGCATGGATCACTTGTACAGGGATCGGGATCCGACCGGTCGGCCGCCGACACAAGCACCGCACCGGTCAGCAGCAAAGGAGCAAGGCCGGCGGCCGCACGCCGCAAGAGCCCGTATCCAGTCCACGTCCGCGCCAACAAAAACTGAGCCGTCATGAGTTGTCCCCTCCTTCGTGCCGCCCTCTGGCATGCAGTCAATGCCGGCCGGAAGGCGCGGACGCGGCGCACTCACGTCGACGGCACGTGTGTACGGAACCGCTCCCGCGTGGAAGCCGCATACTCTCGGATGGCTTTGCGCGTGACAGCGTCAACGCGATTGCGAATCGCGATGCAACTTGCCGTCACCGTTCGTGGTGCGGGAAACAACCTCGGGGCACCGGGCGTTCCGACCACGCCAACACTCCGCCTCACAATGAGGCTTTCGCACAAGACCTCTGGTTGACGACCTGCTCGAAGAAATGCTGCAACCGGTAACAGAGCACACGACAGCCAAAGGCACGCTTCGTCGTCCCTGCCCCGTCCACGCCTATCTTTGTCCTTACCAAAACGCGCGAGCGCAAGTCAAGCCTGTGGCCACGAAACGCAAGAGCACCCCGGCCGCTGGGCGGCGCGAACGCCCGCCGCTGGCACCGGCGAGTCCATCCAGCTATGTGGTTTCCCCCACGCGCATGTTCAAATAGCGAGAGAATAGCGGTCGCAATGACCACCCGACGGCCTTGGACGTCGGGTGGCCCATGAACCGACATGCCGTGCTCTTCGTGGGGCAACCACCGCACCGGGCAGGGCGGCACCCGAATCGGCGCGGCCCGGGAATCCGGTCTGGGAATCGCGTTGCCCAGCCGTCTGCGGGACACGCAACCGCCCACCCACTCGTTCCAAACGCGGCAGCGACGATCTTCACTTCACGGTGGAGGGTCCGAGTGTCGACGGTGCGTTCACGGGAAGATCGCTGCTCGTTCGGCGAGCCCTCAACGCGGGCATGCGGTTCACATGCTTGACCACCGGCACTCGCAATCGTCGATAGGCTTCCGACTTGTCGTCGGTGATGATCTCCAGGGTGGCACCGTCGTCGGGAAGATCCTGGTAGGCCGGCACCGTGAGCCGCAGGATATACGATGCCAGCTTCTCGCTCGCCGCCTCCTCGGTGGGCGGAATGAGCTCGTACTCCAGGGACGCCAGGCTCGACTTGACCTCTTTGATCGTAAGCGGCGGGTTCGTGCGGTACTCGATGCGCACCGCACGGGTCAAAGGCCGCGTCGCGGTCGACGGAACCAGCACCCGTGACGGGATGGCCACAATCCGCGGCGGGACGCGGGCGGATATCTGCACCGTCAGCGCCGGCACCTCCTCGGCACCCGTTTCGAGAATGACCTTCGAGTTGTTGTAGCCGGTGTTCAGAGGCGGCTTCGTGGTGACCGTCAACTCATACTCCATCCCCGGCTTGATGCTCTTCAGGGATACGTCGAACGGCCCGTAGTTCTGGCCTTCGCGGAGTTTCAAATTCAGCGGCTGACCGTACTGGTTGGTCAGCTTGACCGTGCGACTCTCCACCGAGTCCCCGTCCAATGCCTTGAACGTGACCCGGTTCGACGGGTCACCCGCGAACAGCGCCCGGACCTCCCCGCGCACGGGAATCTCCACGCTGGGCCGCGTCGGATCGTTCGTGGATACCGTGACCTTCTTCCGCGCCTGGCCGAGGCGCTTCGTGCTGTAGGAAATCGTGAAGGTCGTGGACTCACCTGGCGGCAACGGCGACTTGGGTTTCGACGCCACGGTGCATCCGCAGGAACTTTTAGTGGCGAGAGTCAACGCGGCGTCGCCCACGTTTCGGACGGTGAACGTGCCTTTGGCCGGCTTGCCTTCCCAGACCCTGCCGAAGTCGAACACGTCCTTATCGATTTCCAGGCGAGGCCCCTTCGCCGCCGACGGCTGGGTCGTCGGCGGGGTCGGTTGGCCGATCGCGGATCCGGCAGACGCCGGCTGCTGGCCCAGTGCCCACAGACTCGAACTCAGCATCACACCCAAGGCAACCACCCAGACATATCGCTGTGCACGCATCGCCCCAATCACTCCTTTCTGGCTTCGTTGGAATGCAGGCCGCGATCCGGATGCCGGCCACACGCTACCGGCGGCCTCGCATCCAATCCGCCCCGTCACACCCACCCACCGCCACCATGCCGCGCCCCGGCCGGCCGGCCGCCCAAGGCCCGAGCGAACTCTCGCGTTAACGATGACCAAGTATACCTCGAACCGGTTCGTGCCGCCGACGAGCACGTGTAACGGGTGCGTAACATGCCGCGGACAGCATTGGACCGGCACGTCGATACGCATCCCGTCTGTGCCGCACCGAGGCGCTCGCCTGTCAAGCGCCGGCGCACTATGGTACAAAAGGTCGTCCGACCCCGCTTCGGTGAGCGGGCAGGACGCGACCGAAGACTCGAGTCGACGAGAGGCACAATCATGAAGCACCTGCTCTGGCTCCTGATGTTCGCTGTGATCGTCCCGGGCGTGACGCCCGCCCTCGCGTCCGAGGAGGCGGAGGACGAGGAATCCGCGGAACAGGCGGAAGCGGAAACGGACGTCATGGCGGCCGGGACCTTCGCCGGGCTCAAGCTTCGCTCCATCGGGCCAGCCCTCATGGCGGGCCGGATCAGCGATATCGTCGTCGATCCGGATGACCCCCGGCGTATTGTCGTGGCCGTGGCGTCCGGCGGCGTCTGGCGCACCACCAACAACGGTACAACCTGGTCGCCCGTCTTCGACAAGGAAGGGTCGTACTCGATCGGGTGCCTCGCCCTGGATCCCACCAATCCGCTGACCGTCTGGGTCGGCACCGGCGAGAACAACAGCCAGCGGAGCGTCGGCTTTGGCGACGGCGTCTATCGCTCACGCAACGGAGGGGCGTCCTGGGAAAACATGGGTCTGAAGGAATCTGAACACATCGGGATGATTCGCGTGGACCCGCGCGACGCCGACATGGTCTACGTGGCTGCCCAGGGACCGCTGTGGCGGGCCGGCGGCGAGCGCGGCTTGTACAAAACCACCGACGGCGGCGCGAGCTGGACTCGCATCCTGCACATCAGCGACGACACGGGCGTCAACGAAGTCCACCTCGATCCGCGCAACCCCGACGTGCTCTATGCGTCGGCGTACCAGCGGCGACGCCGCGTCTGGACCCTGATCCATGGCGGCCCCGAATCCGGCCTCCACAAGAGCACCGACGGAGGGGCGACCTGGCGAAAGATCACCAAGGGGCTGCCCAAGGTGGACCTGGGACGCATCGGACTGGCCATCGCCCCCGCCGACCCGGACATCCTCTATGCCATCGTCGAAGCCGCCGAGGACAAGAGCGGCGTGTTCCGTTCGATCGACGCGGGCGAAACATGGCACAAGCGATGCGGCTACAAGACCACCAGCCCGCAGTACTACAACGAGATCGTCTGTGACCCCGCCAACCCGGACCACCTGTACGTGCTGGACACGATCCTGCACGAGTCGTACGACGGCGGGAAGACATTTCGACGCGTCCCCCGCCAGAATCGCCACGTCGATGACCATGCGCTGTGGATCGACCCCCGCGAGTCCGATCACATGCTCGTTGGTTCCGACGGCGGCCTGTACGAGACGTTCGACCGCGGCGAGAACTGGCGGTACTTCACCAACCTGCCCGTCACCCAGTTCTACCGCGTGACGGCCGACAACGAAACGCCCTTCTACAACGTGTACGGCGGCACGCAGGACAACGCCACGCTCGGCGGACCCACCCGCACGCTGGACCGGATGGGGATCAGCAACGAGCACTGGTTCGTCGCCACCGGCGGCGACGGGTTCAAAGCCCGCATCGACCCGGATGACCCCAACATCGTCTACGCCCAATCGCAGGACGGCGGCCTCGTCCGCCACGATCGCCGCACGGGCGAGAACCTGGACATCAAGCCGCGCGAAAAACCCGGCGAGCCGCCCTACCGCTGGAACTGGGACTCGGCGCTGATCCTCAGCCCGCACGACAGCCGGCGCCTCTACTTCGGGGCCAATATCCTTTTCCGCAGCGACGATCGGGGGGACAACTGGGTGGCGGTCAGCGGCGACCTCACGCGGCAATTGGACCGCAACCAACTCGAGGTCATGGGCAAAATCCAGGGCGTCGATGCCGTGGCCAAGCATCACGCCACGTCGTTCTACGGCAACATCGTCGCGTTGAGTGAGTCGCCCCTCGTCGAAGGCCTCCTGTACGTCGGCACCGACGACGGGCTGATCCAGGTGACGGAGGACGGGGGGCAATCCTGGCGCCGCGTGGACGACGTACCAGGCATCCCGGAGTTGTCGTACGTCAGTTGCGTTGTCGCATCGATGCACGACGCGGACACCGTCTACGCCACGTTCGACAACCACAAGAGCGGCGATTTCAGACCATATGCGATGCGCAGCACCGACCGCGGCCGCTCGTGGACGTCGATCGCCGGCGACCTGCCCGAGCGGGACATCGTGTACGTTCTCGGCGAAGACCACGTGTCACCGTCGCTGTTGTTCGTCGGCACCGAGTTCGGCGCGTACTTCACGCTCGACGGCGGGCAGCAGTGGATCAAGCTGAAAGGGAGCATGCCAACGATCTCGGTGCGGGACCTGGACATTCAGCGCCGCGAGAACGACCTCGTGCTCGGCACGTTCGGTCGCGGGTTCTACGTGCTCGACGATTACTCCCCGCTGCGGCAGGTGGACCGCGAACGCCTGGAAGACGATACGATGCTCTTCCCCATCAAGGACGCGCTGCGTTACGCCGAGCGCAGCCGGCTGGGCGGCGACATCGGGCGTGGCTCGCAAGGTGCGTCGTTCTTCACCGCCCCCAACCCGCCCTTCGGCGCCGTGTTCACCTACTACCTGAACGAGAAGATCCTGACCCGAAAGGAACGCCGCCAAAAAGCCGAGAAGGACGCCGCCAAGGAAGACAAGACACTACCCTACCCGACAATCGAGGAACTGCGGGCCGAGGACGAGGAGCAACCGCCCGAAGTCCTGCTCGTCGTGCGGGACCAGGCGGGTAACGTCGTGCGCCGCCTCGCGGGCCCTCGCGACAAGGGGTTCCACCGGGTCGCGTGGAACCTCCGTGATCCCGGCAGCGTGCCGGCCCCGGTCCGTCGCGGGGCGGACCCGGACGGGCCGGCCGGACCGCTCGCGCCGCCCGGCGTCTACTCAGTGACGCTGGCCCGGGAGGTGGACGGCGTGATCACCGCGCTGGCCGAGCCGGTGAGCTTCCGCGTGGTTCCGCTGCGGCCGGCCCCGCGCAGCGAGGAGGAGCAGCGCGAGGTGATCGCGTTCCGGCGTAAGGTCGCACGGCTGCAGCGGGCGGTCCGCGGGGCGATCCGGGTCGCGGGCGAGGCCCGCACGCGGATCGATCACGTGCAAGCCGCCATCCTGGCCACGCCGGCCGCCGATCCCGACTGGCTCGCCGAGGCGACCCGGCTCGACCAGCAGCTCAACACGATCGTGACGAAGCTCCAGGGCGACCGCACGCGAAGCGAGCGCAATGAGCCGACGCTCCCGTCGATCAATGAGCGGGTGGAGAACGTCGCTAACGATCAGTGGAACTCCACCACGCCACCCACCGAGACCCAGCGGGACGCCTACCGCTACGCCGGCTCCGCGTTCGCTGAGGTCCTGGCCGACCTTCGAACCCTGGTCGAGCAAGACCTGGGTGACCTGGAGTCCAAGCTGGAACAGGCCGGCGCGCCGTGGACCCCGGGCCGGATTCCGACATGGTCGATGGAAGATGATTAGCGGGGCACGACGATGAGCGAATAGCAAAAGACGGGCGGACTCGCCGGAGCGGAGTGCGGCTGGTGGCACCCTGGATAACTAGCGTTGTTCGTCTTGCCCCTCCTGGTGTCCGGATGATCGCAAGAACGCCTCAACGCCTGCTTGCTGTCGAGCCGTCTTTCGGACCGTGTTGACACCCTTTCTCAACACCGACAAGCCGACGCCGGCCAGCCGGCATGAAACCACCGCGCCCACGAAGGCAAGGGGTGCTCGTCCCATGCTTCAAACGTACCGGACCGGCCGGCGATTTCAAGAAGACCTTCCCGATACCTCTCGCCTTCCGGAGAACCGGGCGGCGAATGGATGACACTCCTCCCTCCCGGCCCCTTTCACCCCGCCGCTGAAACGCGTGGCCGATCGAAAAACGCGCGTTTTGATTGGCCCGATGTCCGATTATGATGTATGTTTGCGGTGAGCACCGTATACTTTTCTTCATTCGGTTAAAGCTCTGGCGAAGGCTTCACCTAAGGCGCTGGTGGAGGTAAACGCGTAGTTCGTGTCTCGTCACGTGCGGCCAGAGCGGGTTTAGCGGCAACGAGCCGTAGACCCAAGAGTACCGAGTCTCACGCGACAATCAAAGCTTGACACCGCGTGTTAGGGCGCGAACGGAATCGCTGCCAAACGCTCAGCCATGGGTATGGGACGTCCCCGGGGTATGAGTGCCGGGGAGGGTATGCGCCGTGGTCCCGGGCGGTGCGGACGAAGACGTGTCGCGTGCGAACAAGGTTCTCGTCCGCCCGGGCTGTGTCCGGGGGCGGCAGGCCAACGCATGGCGGGTTGAGCGCCTCCCGGAAACTACCGCGACCGCGATAGGAGCGGTTCGCAATGGCGGATGGGCCAGCAAGTGATAGTGAGTGCGGGATTGGTAGAGGCAGAGAAGCATCACGTCGATGGAGGCGAGCCGGCCCGCACCGGCGTCGCGCAC
>CAZBUJ010000025.1:11510-63684 GCA_964495075.1 uncultured Phycisphaeraceae bacterium | reverse complement strand
CGACCAGCTCGTCACGTAGAGGTCCCCCACCGCGCCGGGCTCGCCGGCGGCGGCGAGGCTGGGGAAGAAGCTCCCCAGTAAAAATAGAATCGCCGCCAGTAAACCGGCGGCGACTGATCCATCAACCAAAAATCGCGCGCGATCGACGGATGACATGACGGGCAGCATCAACGTTCTCCGCCTCCCCGTCCCCCGCACGTGGCGACTCGATTCTTTCGATTCTGCCGGCCCCATGGCGTGTTCTCCCTTGTCAGTTCGTCAGTAATTCCTCCTCGGGCAACATGCGTGAGCCCAATCCATCCGGTGACTCAACGGTTCGGCCCGCCCGCATCGTTGTTGCCCGCCGGCAGACCTTCCGTCCGGCGCGCTGGCCGCGCTTACTGTAACTGTATCTCCTCGCGTTGCCGGATACAAGAACACATGTCTCAGATAAACACGGCTGAATGTCGCCGACTCGAACGCCCGCACTCGCGCCATCGTTCGGGCCGATCTTATCGGTCGCCACTGCTGTTCCGCGCGTTGAACTTCGAACTGAGGATTGATCGAGGGGATTAGATAGGAGATGTCAGTGCCGGTACGCGTCCCTGGCGGCCCTACACGCGTGCACACTCGCGCGCCGACCCACCGCCGCGCAACTTCAGGCCCCACCCCGCGTCCCGCGGTGCCTGGCCCTGTCACCATGGACAGCCTTCCTCGTTGCTCCGAGCGTGGCCGCTCAAGGGGACCAGCCGGCCCGAGCTCTCGAGCCACATGCTGTCCGCGCTCGGACCGGCGTCGCACGGTGCGGCTGCCCGGCGTTGGAAATGGAAGCTCCACTACCCGAAAGAAGAGACTGTTTCGCCGCGGCAGGGATCCCCACACCTTGCTGCCACTAACCTATATGTTCAGCCCACCACGGCTGCGAAGTCAAGAAAATTCCCATATCTGAGATACATTTGAAACAAGAAAACGGTGACAGAACAGAACTACTTGTGCAGCAAGCATTTAAAACGCCGCCCTGTCCGCCGGCGTGAATCCCGCCGCGGCCTAACGGCCATTCAGCGGCGAGATCACGGTTGCTGTCAACAGGCATCCCGCCGAAGTTCCTGTTCCATCACGAGAGCGTTCCCCGCGGCGCCCGGAAGATCAGCGCGTAACCGGCGGGCACCACGAGTAGATTGAGCAGCGTCGAGCTGACCAGCCCACCCAATACGACGATCGCCATCGGCGCGAGAATTTCGCTGCCGGGCTCGCCGGCCGCCCACGCGATCGGTAACAATCCCACGACGGCGGTGAGCGCCGTCATCAGGATCGGCACGAGCCGTTCCTGCGAGCCGCGGAAGATGGCCTCGACGAGCGAAGCACCTTCTTCCTCCACAAGGTGGGCGTAGTGGTTGACCAGCAGAATGCCGTTTCGCACCGCGATGCCGAACAGCGTGATGAACCCCACCATGCTCGCGATCGAGATTATGGGCGCCTCATACCGACCGCCGATCCCGAAAAGCGCGAACACATTGCCCCATAGACTGTCGGACTCGGCGACGAAGATCGCTCCGATGCCGCCGATCAGCGCCAAGGGCAGATTCACCATGACCAGTATGGCTGCGCGGGTCGAACCGAACGCCATGTTGAGCAACAGCAGCATGATCACCGCCACGCCGGCGCCCATAACGTAGAGGGTGGTGGAGGCCGATTGCTGCGCTTCAAACTGGCCGCCGTAGGAGACAGTGTAGCCGTAACTGGCCACAATCGGATTCACCCGCTCACGAACCTCCTCGACCAGATCTCCGAGGTTGAAGCCTTCGGCGACGTTGCAAGAGATGACGGCTTTGCGCTGCGCGTTTTCGCGCGAGATGAGGTTCGACGCTTTTTCGATGCCCACATCGGCCACCTCATTGACCCGCACGAGCTTGCCATCGGCGCCGCGCAGCATGAGGTCCTTGACCTGTCCGATCCGCTCCCGATGCTCCGGGGCGAGCCGGACGACCAGGTCGTAGACGTTGACCCCTTCGTTCACCACCGCCACCGTCTCGCCGAAAATGGCATCACGCACTTGTTCCGCTGCATCGGCGGGCGTCAGGCCCCACCGCGCCAGCTCATCGTGGCGGTAGCGGATGGGTAGCGACGTGATCATGATCTCGCGATTGCCGGCCACGTCGCGGGCGCCCGGCAACGGTGTGATCGCTGCTTCAATCTCCCTGGCGATCTTGCGCAACACGCGGAGGTCGTCACCGTACACGTTGATCGCAATCGCCGCCGGCGTGCCGGACATGATGTGGGACAGACGGTGCTCAATCGGCTGGCCGATCGTGGTGGTCATTCCGGGCACCGCGGCAAGGATCCTGTCGATCTCGCGGCGGACCGCGGCCTTGTCGTAGCCGGGCCCGACCGTGACCTCGATCTCGCTGTTGCTCACCGGCTCGGCGTGTTCGTCGCGCTCGGCCCGGCCCGTGCGACGAACGACGGAGCGAACACCCTCAACCTGGGCCAGCCGCTGTTCCGTCCCCTGCACAATCCGATCGCTCTCCTCGAGCGATGTCCCGGGCGGCGCCATGACGAAGACGGTGAAGGTGCCTTCGTTGAACTCGGGCAGGAAACTGGCCCCGAACGTGCTCGCCAGCCAGATACTGAGCACGGTCAGGAGCAGCGCGGCGGCGACCGTCGACTTGCGGAATCTCAACACGAGCACGAGCATTGGACGATAGAGCGCTTTGAGCCAGCGAATGACGACCGTCTCGCGCTCCCTGTCGCCCAGCCGGCCGCGCAGCAGTGCTCTGGCCAGCGCGGGCGTGACCGTCAGGGCCACCAGCAGGGACGCGCTGATCGACAGGATGTAGGTAACGCCGAGCGGTTGAAAAAACCGTCCCTCCAAGCCGCGCAGGAACAGCATCGGGACGAACACGATCACAATGATCAGCGTCGCGAACAGCACCGAATTGAGCAACTCCGCACAGGATTCGCGGATCACCTGCGCGTGGTCCCGCCGCTCGCCGGCGGGCCTCATCTGGTTGCCGCGCAGGCGTCGGTAGATGTTCTCGACGAAGATGATGCCGTCATCCACGACCACGCCAATCGCCACGGCCAGGCCGCCGAGCGTCATGACGTTAATCGTCTCGCCCCAGGCCCACAGGATGAGAAGTGCGATCGCGACCGACAGGGGGATCGCCGTCAGCGTGATGATCGTCGTGCGCACATTCAGCAAGAACAGCACGAGCACCAGCGCGACGATGACCGCCGCATCACGGGCCACCGTGAGCACGTTGTCGAGTGAAAGGTTGATGAAGTCGCTTTGCCGGAAGATGTGCCGGTTCAGCTCCACGCCCGAAGGTAGCGTCTTTTCGACGGAGTCGAGAACTTCGTCGACCGCGTTCGTTAGCGCGAGGGTGTTCGTGCCCGGCGCCTTCTGGATGCTCAGCACAACGGCTGGGTTGCCCGCCTCCGACGCCGTGCCCCGCTTCAGCGCCGGCCCCATCTTCACGTCCGCAATCTGGCCGATCGTGATGGGCGTGCCGTCGACGTAGCGGACGATCGTGGAACGGATGTCCTCTGCACTCTGGACGCGGCCCGTCTGCCGCAGCGGAATCTCCAGTCCGTCGACGTTGAGCAGGTACCCGCCGCCGGCCGTGCTGTGGGCCTGCCCGGCGGCCTCAACCACATCCTTGATGGTCAGGTCGTAGAGCCGCAGTTGTTCCTGGTCCACGTTAATCTGATACTCGGGCAGCTCGCCGCCGATCGCGACGACCTGGGAAACGCCGGCCACGCTCAACAGTCGATTGCGCAGCTCGAACTCGCCGAAGGCACGCAGGTCCAGCGGACTCAGTGACCCATCTGGAGAGCGCAACGAGACGAGCATGATTTCGCCGGTGATGCTGGTCACGGGCGTGATTTCGGCGCTCACCTCGGGCGGCAAGCGTTCCTCGGCCAGCGTGAGCCGCTCGGAGACGAGATAGCGGGCGCGGTAGATATCGACTCCCCAGTCGAACTCGACCCAGACGATCGACAGACCGATGGCGCTGGCGCTGCGCACGCGTCGCACGCCGGGCAGCCCGTTCACCGCGCTCTCGATCGGGAACGAGACATACTGCTCGACTTCGTCCGCGGCATAGCCCGGCGACTCGGTCATGATGGTGACGGTCGGCGCGTTAAGTTCGGGGAACACGTCTACGGCGATCCGCGGCACCGCGTAGGCCGCGAAGCCGATGGCCAGGATGGCCAGGACGATGACGAGCGGTGCGTTCTCGACGGAGAAGCGAATCAGATTCTTCAGCATATCGTGTCTCCGTTAGTGCTCGTCGCTTTCGTGAAACGTGCCGTCGGCGTGAAAGTGGCCGCCCTCCTGCATCTCGCCAGTGGCGGAGCTGGCGAGCATCAGCGGATACACCCCGCCCAGCACGATTTCGTCTCCCGCCCGCACGCCGCTTTTCACTTCCACCCAGCGGTTGTCTGACGCGCCCAGATCGGCAACCACGCGGATGACCAGGTCCGGGTCGTGCGGGTCGCGGCGGAAGAAGACCCGTTCCAGCCCGTCGCGCACGACGGCGGCTTCGGGAATCGCCAACACCGGTTCCTCTTTGCCGTCGACGAAGACCTCGAGATAGGCCGTCACGCCGGCCTTGGCCCAGCGGGGGAGCTCTTCCGGAACGAGATAAATCGGAACCGTCCGCTGCCCCGGATGCGCTTCGAAACCCACCTCGATGCGCCCATCAACCGTGTCCTGCAGGTCGAAGCTCCCGCCCTGCGGGGGGACGATCCGCGCCGGCTGACCGTCGGCGAACCGGTTGATGTCTGTCTGCAGCGCGTCGGCGTGGAACCGCAGCATCGTCGGATCGACCGTATCGAGCACGAGATCACCGGTTTCAACCCAGCCTTGATTGGTCACCGGCAGGCGGTCCACGGCTCCCGCCGCCTCCGCGCGAATCGTTAGCTTGTCGACTGAACGCCACGGCGGTGTGCGGCCTTCCAAGTGGCCGTGGCCTTCACTGTGCGGATCCAGCTCATCGCGCGGGATCCCGGTAAACGACGATGCCGTGCTGAGCATCACGTCGTAACGAGAGTGCGCCGTGTCAAACTCGGTGCGAGCGGCGTCAAGCTCCGCCTCCAGCCGTGGAAGGGCGTTGCGTTTCTCCGCCAGTTCGGCTTCGAGCTCCACCTGGCGCACCTGCGCCTCGGCCAGGTTTGTGATGCGCCGCTCCAGGAACTCGATCGACTTCCGCATCTCAGCGCGAGTGGCTTCGGCCACCGCCACGTCTGCGTGACTGCGTTTCATGGCGTTTAACGCATCCACGAGGTCGCTTTGCATCTTCTGCCATTCTGGCGAATCGAGATGGAACAGTGGCTGGCCGGCGTTCACACGCTCGTACTGCCGGACCAGTAATTCGATACGCCCCGGCAGCATGACGTGGTAATCGCGCCGCGCCGCGGGCCGCAGTTCAAACTCCCCGGCGACGCGAATCGTACTGCGCACGGGGCGTCGTTCCGCCTTCACAAACGTGATGGCGAGGTTCTGGCGCACGCTCGGGGGAATGCCGATCCGGTTGTGGATGCTCTGCGCGGGCTCGTCAGCTTCGTGAGCGTCTGCGCCCCCTCTCGATGCGCCGTCCCGTCCGCATCCAACAATGGATAGCAGCATGACGAACGAAGCGGCCGCCAATCCGCAGCCCATTGCCGCATATCGCACTTTTCTCGCACGCACCATCATTCGTTCTCCTCAATCTCAGCCTGCGACGGCGTAATCCAACGCGGCTCGAGCATCTGTTTCAATGCGTTCCTTGCCTGTGCTTCAGCTAGCGTGGCATCCAGAACGGCCAGCTTGGTGTCCAGCGAGCGGCTGATCGCGTCGCGCAGCAGCAGCACTTCGACCTCGCCGAAGGCGAGCAGCTTGCGGGTCTCCTCCACCTGGCGGTCAACCAGCGGTGCAACGTTGTCGAGGAGCAGCTCGCGCCGCTCGGTGGCATACCTCTGACGGATCTCCGCTTGCGCCAACTCGGAGAAGACGGATTCGACGACCACCGCGGCCCGCACTCTTGCCGCCTCACGTTCCGCGGTCGCTTCCGCGACGGCTTGCCGATTGTGGTTCCAGACCGGGATGGGGAGCCCCCATCCCATCCCCAACCGCGACAGTCCTTCCTCCCACGAGAAGCTCGGCCCGATCGTCAGGTCAGGATACTGATTACGGATTTCGAGTCGCAGACGTTGCTCGGCCGACTCGTAGTCAGCCTGAACCGCCAGAACGCGAGGATGCCGCTTCAACAACGTGTCGCGGCGCTCTTCGAGAGGTATGTCGATCGTCGGTAGAAAGACGTCCTCTTGCAGCTCGACCGACGCCTCGGGGTCGACGCCCAGCATCGCAAAGAGCTCGAGTCGCTGTTGCGCCGCCTGTGCCTGCAATAATTGGAGATCCATGCGCCGCCGCGACAGCTCGATCTGCAAGACGCGCGCGTCGGTGGATTTCATTTCTCCGGCCGCCGCCAGGCGATCGGCCGTGCCGACGATGCGTTCAAGTCGCCCGACGTACTCCTCCGTGACCGCGATGCGTTCACCCGTGGTCGACCACGAAAGCCACGCGTCACGCAACCGGGTGAGCAATTCCCATTCGGCCACGAGAATCTGTCGCCACGCTGTGTCGTACTCGGCCCAGGCCCAGTCCTTTTCCACCGCCAGGCGCCCCGAGATCGGAATGGTAATGTTCAGGCCTGCCTCCACAGTCCAAGGCTTACTGACGTAATTCCCGGGCACCTTTCGATAGCCCGGTGCCGAGTAGTCGATTCCGTCCAGTACCGTGTTATTCGGCAGCAGCATATCCGTGTTTACGCCGACGAAGCGGAGTCGATCGAACTCATAGCGGGTCCGTCGGCCACGGTTTCCAACCAGCAAGACGGCCGCTTCGAACTGCGGATCGGGCCACCATCCCGCTTCCCGCGCGGTGGCCAGCGGCACATCCGCCTGCGCTCGTACCCGCCGCAACTGAGGATTGAACACCAGCGCGACGGCCTCGGCTTCCGGCAGACTCAGACCATCCGAGAGGTCGAAGGGCTGCGTTGGCTCTTCGTCAGTGAGTGCCTGGGCAAACTGAAGCACTGGCTCGACGTCGATCTGCCGTGACGGCAATTCCTCGGCGTACTTTTCGAGATGGAGCGGTCGCCGTTCGTACGTCGCGCAGCCGGCGAGGATCAGAAGCGCGATCGGCGCAGCCGCCAGAAGTTGTCGCATGCTTGGCATTTCCTTCCTCCACCAAAGGTGTCGTCGCGCTCGGTGCGGCTGGCGAAGCCGGCGAGCGTATAGTCACGACAGCCCGAGGCCTTGACAACTCGGGCGCGGTCACGCGGACGCAACGCGCCGTGTCAGTTCAGTAGAGGAAGCGTGAGGGTGTGGAGATCAGCCGGGTCCGGCGTCGGGAGTCCCGGCGGCAAACCGCGCGCCGGCTCGGCCAACGGTTCCGGAGCCACCAAGTTATCGACCGGGCGCGCGGGTGAAATGTCGTCAGTGGGACGTTGCTGCTGCATCGTATGGGCAGGCTTTTGAGCGGAGACATTGCAGAGTGAACAATCGTCACATCTGTGCGAAGCGGGCGGTGCCGCGTCGGAGCCGTGGTCGCATGTCGATAGAGGATTGAGGAGGAACCGGTCTACCTGCGCAGCCCACCCGCATTGCCGCAGACCGCCTCCGTCAACCGCATGATGCAGCACGTGCCCGCTCGCAGAACCGAATTGAAGCAGCGCGACTGCACATACCAGAATAGGTCGAATGGACGCCACCATTACTGAGATCATAGCCACCAAAACGAGATGGTCAACTCTCAACGACGGCGCGGCCTCGAGCGGCGACGTCGCCATAACATCACTGATAGAAGTAAATTGCGTATGTATTGGCACCAGCCATGGCCCAGGCTGATCGTGCCGCACATCCCGCTGCCTCCGGAGCCCGATCGGAAAGATCAACGGTTCAAACCATGCCGCGGGTCCTCGCAGCCAGCGGACGCCGTCGAACGTGAGCAGCAGCGACGCAGCCAACACGCCGACGCGGTACTCAAGACGGACTGGTCGCCCGAGGCAGCCCCGTCGCGTGAAGGCGGGCGTACCGCCGCAGGACTGCTGGCGGAGGCTCCGAGCACCTCCGTGCCGCCGGATGGCTTGGTCTGTCCCTACGGTTCTTTGGCCCGACGTTTCTCATCACCACGAAGCCGCTTGCGTTCGTCATCACCCTCGGTGGGCCACCACGGCTGTTCCGGGCCGGGGCGGGGACGCCCCCATGCCTTGAAAGCGTGTTCATCGCCGTGCCACGAATCCGGCTGGCCTGGACCGGTCGGACCGGTCCCCCGATGCCCTGGCGGTAACGGTTGGGGCGGGTACGATGTTGACATGAACGAATCCGAGCTCATCGCGGGCTGCCGACGTGGTGACCGGAAGGCGCAGCGCGTGGTGTACGACCGCCATGCCGACGGCGTCTATCGCATCGCTCTGCGTCTCACCCGCAACGAGCAGGACGCCTTCGACGTCGCCCAGGAGACGTTCGTCCGGGCGTTCGAGCGAATCGGCAGCTTCGACGAGCGGTCGCGGCTGGGGACCTGGCTCTACCGCATCGCCACCAACGAAGCTCTCCAACTATTCCGCCGCCGGGACACGGAGCAACGGCACCTGCGCCTTGTAAGCGAGCAGCAGGCCCGCACCACGCGGCCGGAGTCCGAGGCGGCACACCAGGAGGTTGAGGACGCACTCGGGCAGTTGTCGGAGCTGCACCGTGTGATCCTCGTCCTGCGCTATCAGGAGGGGCTCGGCTACGACGAAATCGCGGACGTCCTGGAAATCGCTCCCGGAACCGTTGCTTCGCGATTGAACCGGGCGAGGGCGGAACTCCGACGGCTGCTGGGAGATACGGGCACGGACATGGAAGAAGAGGCCAGCGAGAAGCATCCAATAGGGGATAGGTTCCAGTCCAAACACGGTCCCGCGGCGGCGGGTTGAACGATGAGTACCGGCTGCGACGACATTCGACCACGGCTTGGAGAGTTCCTCGACGGCGAACTCGCGGAGGCCCCGTGCGAGCGGGTCCAACAGCATGTGACCGCCTGCGACGCGTGTCGGCAGGAATTGGCGCGGCTGGAATCCCTGACACGGCGAATTCCGGGCCCGGCGCGGGTGACGGCGCCCGACGGACTCTGGACGGCCATCGAGAGCCGCCTGGATGGAGCAACCGGCCCGACGGGCCAGCCGCGGACCCGGATGGCAACCCGGCCAAGGATCTTGCGCTTCGCGTCCCAGCCGCTGGCCGCCGCGGCCGTTATCCTGCTCGTCATCGGGCTCGGCTGGCTGATGATCAACCCGCCCTGGGAATCCCGCGCCATGGCGGGCCAGATGGACTTCCGACCATTGCTGGAGCGGGCGGATGGGGATATCGGGGCCGGCATTCAAGCCCTGATGCAGGTGTACGGCGGCGAACCGATTTCGGCCAGCGCCGCGGAGGCACGGATGACGGTGCGCATCCGCGCCCCCGAGCAGCTACCGCACGGGTTGCAGCTCCGGGGCCGCTATCTGCTGAACATGGGGCGAAGCCACCAGGCTCTGGCGTTCCATTACACGGGTTCGGCCGGGGAACATCTGCTCCTCCTCCAATGCCCTCCCGAGACCGAGAAGAACTACGGCAACTTCGAGTGCGTCGCCTGCTCCATCGGCGGTCATGAAGGTCACGGCGTAAAGGTCGGAAAGCTACACCTCATGCACATGGCCAGCGACAAGGTCTGCGTCTGCGTGGTCAGTACCCTGGATGAGTCGAACCTGGAAGCGGCACTCGACGCGGTCAAGATCACCTTCTGAGTGGCGAGCGGCGGCGGCATCATGCCGCGTTACCCGCCAGCCCGAAGAGAAAGCCGAGGAGCTGGGCCAAGAAGATGCAGAACCGGTCAACGAGGATCATCGCGCAGCCTCCCGTTCCGTTGCTCTGATCGCAAGGCCACCGTTGCCTGACAGACCGGATTCCATCCTCATTCCGGTGACGTCGAACGCGCAGCTCCTCGTTGCTCGCGGCGCCGGCTGAACTGTTTGGCCACCAGGAAGACCAGGGGTAGATCAGTGCTCATAGCTCTTGTGCAGGTAAAGCGACAGAAGCGTGAATAGGGACACGTACTGGATCGGCCAGCCGGCATTCCTAGTCGACTGCGAACTGACCGAAGACGCACCAGGAGAGGCAGCCAGACAGGTCACGTCTGGCCCGACCTTTATGAATCCGCGCCGGGCGGAGCACGCCTCGCCGGCTCTCGCGTCTTGACACACCTGAAGTGCCAGTGGACCGCCGGCGGATTCCCCGGGTTGTCGACGCCGCCGCACCGGCCGCACCGCGGCGGCGACGCGGTTTGCTCTTTGGTCGGCACCGGCGAATCCACTATAATTGCCGACGCGCATGCTCGGGGAGGCAAAAGCGTCGTCAGCGCGGGCTGTCCGTTCATTCTCACTGCACGGCAACACGGCGCTGCCCGGACGCACGATGCTCCAGTGCCGTGACGAGTCACCTCTGATCGGCTCGTGACCGTACCCCCGAGACCACGGCTGCGCGCGCGTTTTCAAGTCTTCGGTCGACCGTCAATTCGGAGGGTGGAAGTATGTCCAGCACACATGCAGGCACACGACGGCTTGCACTTTTCTGCCTCGTGGCCGTCATGCAATCGTCCCACGCAGTGTCGGGAACGGATATCGCCACGGTGCTCGATGTTGGCGACATCGACACACTATATGCCATCGCCGAACGCCCGGACGGGGGACATGTCCTCGCGGCGGATTCTTCGATATCCTGGTCGCTCTCCACCAGGTGGGAAACGCTGTTCGAAGACGATTTCCAGGACGCCGACATCTGGAACTGGTACACCCCGGACCCGGAGCCGGATTCTCCCCTTCCAGGCGGATGGGAGCTGTTCGAGGAAAACGGAGAGTTCATGCTGCGAGGACGAGGCCACGCCTGGGCGTACCCCGCCACGAGTGGCGGGTGGACGCGCTATGACACGTCGCTCCGCCTGAAACTCGATGAAGGGACCATCCACCTTTGCGTTCGCTACTCCGGATCCGGGCGCTACTTCGTGGGTCTTTCGGAGAATCACGTCTATCTGGAGAAGGAAGCTCCATGGGGGACGTTTCGTGATCTCGGCGATGCAGACCTCGCTTTTGCCTTGGGTCAATGGCACGACGTCGAGATTCGAGTTGACGGCGGCAACATCGACATCTACGTGGACACGGCCCAGGTGCTTTCGGGCCTGGACCCGGATCCGCTGGAGGTCGGCTGGATCGCCGTCGAAACCCTCGGCGTGGACGACCCGGATGACGGTTGGACCTCCGACGCGTATGTCGATGATGTCCGCGTGGATGGCGACGCCTCCTGCTTCGAGACGGGGTTCGTCGTGGCCGTCACGAATCCGGACGGGCGGCCGGCGTGGGCGAAGTTGTACGACATTCCGGGGCTGAGGCTTTCCGCGGCCGATGTCACTCCCACCCTCGATGGAGGCTATTATGTCGCGGGTCTATCGACGCCGACATGTATTACTGACGACGACGCCTTTGTGACCAAGATCGACGGTTCCACGGGGAATCCGGAATGGGCCCGGCGGATCGGCGTTCAAGGCACCGCGGAGTTCGCTGATTCGGTCGTCTGCACGCCGGACGGCGGATGCCTGGTGGCGATCACCGGTGGTTATCCCATCGCGTCGTCGCCACCGACCTACAGCGAAGGCTACTACGACATCATCCTGGTCCGCCTTGATGCGGATGGAAACATGCAGTGGCAGAAGGCGTTCGGAAGCGGGGGCCAGGATTACGGCGGTTTGATGGCCCTGCGCGACGGCAACTATCTTGTCTATGGCACTACACCTTGGCCTGGTGAAGGCAGTTGGAGCGCCCTGGCCCTCAAGGTAGGTCCCGGCGGAGACGCCTTGTGGCAGGCGGTCCTGGGCGGGCCGGGATTGGACCAGTTCGTCGCCGCCGCCGAAGCCTCGGAAGGAGCCGTCATTCTGGGTGGACACACGCAGGTGACCGATCCCGAGCCGGCGTCGCCTCTGCTCTTCGCCAAGCTCAACGCGGGCGGCAGCCTGCTATGGCAACGGGCCTATGGGGCGGCCGACTCCGGTTACTTCCTGCGATCGGCGTGCCGGACGGTCCAGGGCGGAGGTGGAGACACCGCGTTCGCCGGCCAACGCTGGCAGGACGCCTCCGGTTCGTGGCGTGACCCCGTCTGGCTCAGGGTATCGGATACGGGAGCACTCCAGGCGTCAACGATGATGCAGCGCCCCGTCGGGTATAGTGATTGGGATTTCGTCTCCGGAGTGACCACGAGCGAGGACGACGTGCTCGTTTGGGCCGGGCCGGTTGTGGGAAACGCACAGGGAATCGTCCGGGGAAAAGACATGATGCTCGTCAGCGTGGATGAGTCGCTTCAATCACCCCATTGCCCCCTGTTTGAGGCGGTGGACATTCCTGAGGTGGTCATCAGCCTCGCCGCGACCGACGAGTCTTCACTCACGGCCTACGATCCCGAGTTGCCGGTGACACCCGAGGAAACGAACATGGTGGTCAGTTGGGTTTCGATCAATGGCGACCCGTTGGACTGCCGAGCTCACGGCGATTTCGACGGGGACGGAGACGTCGACCTCGATGACTACCCCTTATTCCAAGTTTGCCTTTCGATGTCCGGCCCGGCGGTCGAACCCGCGTTCTCGGATTGCACGGACGTGTTTGACTTTGACGGCGATTTCGACGTGGACTTGATGGACTTCGCCAGGTTCGAAGCCGTTCTTGCGGACTGGTGATCGCTTTCTTGAGGACCCCTCAGCCCGAGAACGCCGGGCAGAGCCTGCTTTATTGTCTGCCATGTACCGCCTCAGATTCGCCCTGCTGGACGCGCAGCATGTCCACGTGAACGCGGTCGATAGGGTCCTTCGTCGCGAATGTCCGGCCGTTGCATCAGCGTGTGGGCAAGGACGGCAGCGTCTTCATCCGTCTGCCCGGGCGATTGCACCACTTTCAGGGCAATGAAATCGCCAAGGTCGACCCCCTCGTCGAAGTGGACACGCGTCCGCGCGAGAGGTCGACATGAAGTTCCACGCATCGCGACTGTTGACCGAGGGCGGTCCCGGCCGACCGACCGGAACCGACGGGGCTGTTTGAATCCTGCACAGAGCGGCGATACAGTCATCGCCCGGTGGTTGCCGTTTCTCGCGAGGAGGGCACGATGGATGACTTCGCCGCTGTCCTGACCCGGGCAAAGCACTACGAAAAGCGAATGGTCTCGTTCCTGCGTCAGATCGTCGCGATTCGCTCGGAAAGCGGCCAGGAACGCCGTGTGGTGTCGCGGATCCGCCGGGAACTGCTCGCCCTGAAGGCGTACGATCGCGTCTGGATCGACCCGATGGGCAATCTGCTGGCCAAGGTCGGACGCGGGTCCCGAGTGATCGCCATCGATGCTCACGTGGACACGGTGGGACTCGGCGACCGCAGCGAGTGGAAGCACGATCCGTACAAGGGCAAGGTGGCCGACCGGGTCGTTTACGGTCGTGGGGCGGGCGATCAGAAAGGGGCCATCCCCGCCATGGTGTATGCCGGGCGGATTCGCAAGGACCTCGGTATCCGCGACGACGACGTCACCCTGCTGCTGACCTTCACCGTCCAGGAGGAGGATTGCGACGGCCTGTGCTGGCAATACATCGTTCGGGAAGGCGGGATCCGGCCGGAGTGCGTGGTGGTGACCGACTCCACGAACTGCCGCATCCTGCGCGGGCAGCGCGGCCGGATGGAAATCGGCGTGACCACCACCGGACGGTCGTGCCACGGCTCCATGCCGCATCGCGGCGTGAACGCCGTGTATCGGCTCGCCCGGATCATCCGCGAGATCGAAGCCCTGAACGATCGACTGAAGGAGGATCGCTTCCTGGGAAAAGGAACGATCACGGTCACCTATGCCGACTGCCGGACGCCGAGTCGCTGCGCGGTGCCCAACGGCGCGTTCGTTCACCTCGATCGCCGACTGACGCTGGGCGAAACGAAAGCATCCGCGGTGCGCGAGGTTCGCGCGGCGGTCCGGCTGGCGGGCGTACCGGCCACGGTCGACGTGCTGCGCTACGCCACGCCCAGCTACACGGGGCTCGTGTACGAGACAGAGAAGTACTTTCCCACGTGGTGCGTCCCGGAAGACGCCGATCCCGTGCGGGCGGCCGCGGCAACGTACCGAGGCCTGTTTCGCCGCAAGCCGAAGATCGGACGGTGGACGTTCAGCACGAATGCCGTGTCCATCGCCGGCATGTTCGGCATCCCGTGCGTCGGATTCGGCCCGGCCGAGGAATCGGTCGCCCACACCGTGAACGACCGGGTGCCGATTGATCACCTGGTCCACAGCGCCGCCTTCTACGCCGCCTACCCCACCGTGTATCACGGAATGACCACCAAAGCAGTGACCTGACCGTGCATCCCGCCTCCGCGGATGCGACGTGGACCACCCGCCATGGCCATGAAGCCCACCATCCCAACACCTGCCGACACGTACATGGCACGGATCTTTGCATTCCCCCCGCGCCGCATGTGCCACGTAGGTTGTTCAGGGGGTCGTCACCGCTCCGACCGCAACGCTCGGCGGGCAGGTTCGATATGAACGAATACGCGGTCGACCGCGCCGAGTGACTCGACCGCCTGCCGGATGTTCTCGGCTACTTCGTGGGATGCCTCCGTGGAGAGTTGGCCGTCGACGACCGCCGTCAGTTCGACGTGTATGAGCGTGCCGACGAAATGCCCACGAATGTCAACAATGGCATCGATGTCGGCCGCCCGGACCGCGGCCGCGCGGATCCGATCCACAAGATCCGCGCTGGGGGCACGGCCCATCAAGAAATCGATGTTCTCCATGCCGATGCGATGCGCGCTGTAAAGGATGTACAGGCCAACCACCAGCGCCGCCACGCGGTCGAGCATGGGCAGGCGGTACTCGGCGACGGCCACCGCCATGAGGCCCTGGAGCGAGATCAGCACGTCGTTCCGGCAATCGACGGCGGTGGCTCGCAACGCCGGGCTATCCGCTTGCCGGCCCGCCCGATGGAAGTAGACCGTCATGATCGACTTGAGGGCTACGGTGAACACCAACGCGCCGATCGGGTACAAACCGATATGCTCGGGGACCGTACTGCGTACCAGGTCGGTCACCGCGACCTTGCACACCTCGAAGCCCAGGATCCCCGCGAAAATCGCCACCACCAGACCGGCGAGCGGCTCCGCTCGACGGTGGCCGAACGGATGACCGCGGTCGGGTCGCTTGTGGGCCCATCGAACGCAAAGAACCACGACGACGGCCGACAGCACGTCGGCCAGCGAGTTCAACGTCTCCGAAAAGATGGCGAGGCTGTCGGACAGGTTGGACGCGCTACCTTTGACCACGAGCAGAACCAGATTGGCCGCCAGGGCAACGACTGTCGCGCGTTGGGCTCTTCGAGCAGCCATACCAACGGACCTCGTCGAGTTCACAGGCCATCATTCAACGCTCGGGGGCTCAACTGCCCCGGCGCGGCTCGCGGTCCACCCACCGATCGCGCAGCACACCGGCCACATCGGCGAACCGCGTCAACAGGATGATGGCGGCAATGACGAAGGGCTTGTGTCCGGCCTGCCGGTAGGTCGGAACGCGGAACCGCTCGAAGACGTCGGCCGAGACCTCGCCCGCCGGGCAACTCACGCCGGTGATGTCGGCCGGCAGGCAGTGCATGTAGAGCCCGTTGCCGTTGCGGGTCCGGCTCATCATCGCGGCATTGCACTCCCAGTCCTTGTGCCGTGCGTTCTCTTCGAGGCAGCGTTGCTCGAGGGCTTCGAGTTCGCCGGTCGCGCCGCCGCGGAGCAACTCGGTCCGCTGGCACATGATGTCGTACGGTGCCCAGCTCTTGGGATACACGACGTCGGCTCCGCCGAACGCTTCGCCCATGTCGTGCACCACGCGAAACGAACCCCCGGTCTCGCCGGCGCTCTGGCCGGCCAGACGCACGACGTCCGGCAGGATGTCATACCCTTCGGGGTGGGCGAGAACGACGTCCATGCCGAGCCGCGTCATCAGCGCGACGACGCCCTGGGCCACCGACAACGGCTTGCCGTAGGACGGCGAATACGCCCACGTCATCGCGATCTTCCTGCCCCGGAGGGCTTCGAGCGAGCCGAACGTTCGCTCCAGGTGAGCGAGGTCGGCCAGGGTCTGCGTCGGGTGGTCGCGATCGGATTGCAGATTGATCACGGTCGGTTTCTGGGGAAGAACGCCGTCGCGAAATCCGTCGGCCAGGGCCCGCGCCACCGCCCGCTGGTACGCGTGCCCCTCGTCGATGAAAATGTCGTCGCGGATCCCGACGACTTCGGTAAGAAACGAGATCATGTTGGCCGTCTCGCGAACCGTCTCGCCGTGCGCGACCTGGGATCGCGTCTCATCGAAATCCTGTGCCGTCAGGCCGAGGAGGCTCGCCGCGCTGGCAAACGAGAAGCGGGTCCGCGTGGACTGGTCACGGAATATGGAAACGGCCAGTCCACCATCGAACACGCGGGCGGAGACATTTGCTTTCCACAACTCTTCGAGGGTCCTGGCGGTCAGCAGGATGGCCCGCACGTCCGCCAGGGCATGGTCCCAGGTCAACAGGAAATCGCGTTGATGGAGGCCGGGCGTGCACGCCCCCAGTTGATCCAGCAGCGAATCGACGTCAACGGCTTCCATCAGAGTCTCCCCGTTCCCGCCCCGCCGTGACGACCCGGCGGCGGCCGTTCAGATCCTGATCCCGACCCGCTCGTTGAAGTCGGTGATCAGGCGGTCCCACTCGTCCACCTGCGCGAAGGTCTCGAGCCAGAAATCCGGGGCCCACAATTGACGCAGTTCCTCCGCCCCGCGTTGCTGTTGTTCGACCCACGTGAAGTACTTGAGATTGTGCAGCGCCTGGCGGTCGTAGTAATTGAGCTCGCGCATGTGGTCCATGCCGATCCCGTCGAGGTACCGGGCCGCGTGGTGGGCGGCGTCGGCCGGCGTGTACGGGCCTCGTTCGTCCCTCAACTCATGCACCCGTGACTCGTACAGCTCCATCGAGTCGGTCAACGGAGTGAAGATCAGGTCCTTCGCTCCCATCTCGAAGTAGCGGGCGGTCTTGATGGCCGCCACCAGGTTACACATGCCGGAGATGCCCAGCAGGTCCAACCGTTGCACGACGGCGTCCGGCACACCGCGTCGCACCAGGAGGTCCTTGCCCGCGTCTTCATTAAACAGCCGGAGCAGGCTCATGCATTGCCCGTCGTCCACCGCGCAGACGACATCGGTGTTGCGAACGTTGTGGATCCACGGCACGTGCTTGTCGCCGATCCCCTCAATCCGGTGCCCGCCGAACCCGCACCGCAACAGGGTCGGGCACTGGAGGGCCTCGGCCGCAACGACCCGCAGTAGCGGGTGCCGGGTACGCAGGTAGTCACCGGCTGCGATCGTGCCGCCGCTGCCCGTGGCCGACACGTACGCAGCAAGGCGATCGTGCTTTCCGGCGATCGCCTCGAACATCTCGGCGACGATGCCGCCGGTCAGGTGGTAATGCCAAATGGCGTTGCCGAACTCCTCGAACTGGTTGAAGATCACGCACTCCGGCCGCGTTTTGCGAATCTCCCAGCACTTGTCGTAGATTTCCTTCACGTTCGATTCGCAGCCGGGGGTGGCGATCACCTCCGCCCCGACGGATTGGAGCCACGCGAAGCGCTCGGCCGACATTTCCTCGGGCAGAACGGCTACGGCGGTGCAGGCGAGCAGGGCGCAGTCAAACGCACCGCCCCGGCAGTAATTGCCCGTGCTCGGCCAGACGGCCTTCTGCGTGACCGGGTTGAACCGGCCGGTGACCAGTCGTGGCACCAGGCAGCCGAACGCCGCGCCGACCTTGTGGGCGCCGGTCGGGAAGTACTTGCCCACCAGCCCAACGATGCGCGCCGGCACGCCGGTCAACGACTCCGGGAACTCCAGCCAGTTGCCGGCGCCGAAACCGCCGCCATGCTCGACGGGCTCGTTTTTCCAGGTGATGCGGAACAGGTTCAGCGGGTTGATGTCCCACAGGCCAACCTGCCGTAGCTGCCGGCGGATACCGGCGGGTATGCGGCTAGGGTCCTTATGCTGCGCGATGGTCGGAATGATGATATTCCGTTCGCGGCAGCGCTCGATCGTCTGCGACAGGATATCTTCGTTCATGGTTTGCGGTCGAGTCACTGGGTCCGATCCGTCGGGGACCGGGCGATCGTGGAACGGCGCGGTGCCACCCGCGCCGCGTCATCGTCCCAAGACATCCGCCGGGCACCGCCGGCGGCAAGAGACCTTCCGCACGCGACGATACCATTGCCCTGTCGTGAAATCCAGCCGGGACTGCCGCCCGCTTGGCAGTCGCCCGCAAATGGGCTACGCTGAGCCCCTGAACGGAACCGGGATCTCGAACATGTCGACCGTCACACACCTTGCCTGCCTCGCATGTGGGGCCGAGTACAGCGAAGGCGCCGCGATGACCTGCCCGGCGTGCGGCCCCGACGACGGGATCCTCGACGTGCAGTTCGACATGGACCGGGTGGCCCGCACGCTCACTTCGGCCGCCCTGGCCGCTCGCGACCGAACCCTGTGGCGGTATGCGGAGCTGTTGCCCATCGCCGACGCGACGACGCCGCCCGTGCGTCACGTGGGATGGACGCCGCTGATCGAGGCGGCCCGCCTGGCGGAGGCGCTGGGGGTCGGTCGGTTGCGGCTGAAGGACGACGGCCGAAACCCCTCCGGATCGTTCAAAGATCGCGCCAGTGCGATCGCGGTGGCGCGGGCGCTGAACGAGGGACGGTCCGCGCTGGCCTGCGCCTCGACGGGCAACGCGGCGACCAGCCTCGCCCATTGCGCGGCGGTCGCAGGGGCCCAGGCATTCATATTCGTTCCGCGCCAGGTACCGGAGGGAAAACTCGCACAACTGCTGGCCTACGGGGCGACGGTGTTCCGCGTGGACGGGTCGTACGCGGACGCGTATGCCCTGTGCAGCCGGGCCTGTGAAGCATATGGATGGTACAATCGAAACTGTGCGGTCAATCCGTACCTGGTCGAGGGCAAGAAGACCGGCGGGCTGGAACTCGCCGAGCAATGGGTCAACGAGCCGCCCGAGTGGGTCGTGTGCAGCGTCGGAGACGGGTGCTCCATCGCCGGCGTGCACAAGGGACTGTCCCAGATGCAGCAGCTCGGACTCGCGGACGGCACGCCACGCATGCTGGGTGTGCAGGCGGCGCGAGTGGCGCCGGTGGCCGCCGCGTTCGAGTCGGGCACGCTGAGTCGGGCGGGCGCCGGCGGGACCACGTACGCGGACAGTATCAACGTGGAGGTCCCGCGGAACTGGCGGAAGGCGGTCCGCGCCGTGCGGGACAGCGGCGGTGGCTACGCGACGGTGGAGGACGCCGAGATCATGAACGCCGTGCGTCTCTGCGGACGTCTGGCCGGTGTGTTTGCCGAGCCGGCGGCGGCCGCGGCGGTGGCCGGCGTCGCGGCCGCCCGGCACCGCGGCCTGCTTGACCACCGCGCCAATGTCGTGGTGATGATCACCGGAAACGGACTGAAGGACATTCCGGGGGCGATGCGGGCGTTGCCGCCGCCACACGACATCCCGCCGGATCTGTCAAGCGTCGCTCGCCTCGTGGAATGAGACGAGGCGCGGCGCCCGACCCGGGATGGACGGTATGGGCACGGTTCTGACGAACGCGATTCTGGTGGACCTGGATCCGCCCAATGTGGAGCCCGGCTCGCTTCGGATCGACGGCTCCCGCATCGTGTCGCGAGGCGCGGTGGAGCCAGGGCCGTCTGACCAGACCATCAATTGCCAGGACTGCGCGGTTCTGCCGGGTCTGGTAAACGGGCACACACACTTGTACTCCGCGCTGGCCGTGGGCATGCCGCCTCCGCCGTCCGCCCCGAAAGACTTCCGCGAAATCCTGGAGCTGATCTGGTGGCGGCTGGACCGGACGCTGGATGCCGACGCGATTGAGCTGTCCGCCCGGGCGGGGGCGGTGGCCGCCATCCGGAGCGGAACCACGACGCTGATAGACCATCATGCCTCACCGGGTTTCATCGACGGGGCACTGGATTGCGTGGAGCGCGGGGCGCAGGACACCGGCGTCCGCGTCGTGCAATGCTATGAAACGACGGACCGCCAAGGCCCCGACGGGGCCCGGGCAGGCGTGGCGGAGAATCGCCGCTACCTGCAAAAGTGCAGGGCGGCGGGCGGCGAACGGTTTGGCGGCCTGGTCGGCGCTCACGCGTCGTTTACGCTCGAACAGGATACGCTGACCGAACTGGCGGCGCTGGCGGACGAATGGGACACCGGCGTGCACATCCACGTGGCCGAGGATACGTGCGATGTCCGCGACGCGCTCGACCGCTTCGACCGGCCCCTGATCGAGCATCTGGCCGCGGCCGGCGCCCTTCGCCCCCAATCCCTTCTCGCCCACGGCACGCACCTGGACGCCGCAGCCTGGCCGGTGCTGGAGGTGGACCGCCCGACCATCGCGCACAACCCCCGTTCCAACATGAACAACGCGGTGGGCTATGCCCCGGTCGACGCGTTTCCCTGTCCGGTCGTCCTGGGCACGGACGGCATCGGCGGCGACATGTTCACGGAAGCGAGGTTCGCATGGTTCAAGGCGCGGGAGAC
This sequence comes from uncultured Phycisphaeraceae bacterium, assembly GCA_964495075.1. Classification (GTDB taxonomy): domain Bacteria; phylum Planctomycetota; class Phycisphaerae; order UBA1845; family UBA1845; genus JAFGJQ01. Next base: position 43,034 of record CAZBUJ010000025.1, on the reverse strand, counting down.
GAAAAGCCGGCTGGCGCCGGACGACATCCTCGGGATGCTCGCGGCGTCGGCCCGATTCGCGTCCGGCGTGCTCGGCGTTACGTTGGGTCGACTCGCGACGGACGCGGCGGCGGACGTGATCATCACGGACTATCGCCCGCCGACGCCGATGACGGCGGAGAACCTGTTCGGCCACCTCGTGTTTGGGATGGGGGCTCACTGCGTCAAGGACGTGATGGTCGCAGGCGACTGGGCGATGCGCAACCGCGCGATCACCTGCGTTGACGAGCGCGAACTGCGTCAACGGGCACGGGAGAAAACCTTGTCGCTCTGGCAGCGCATGGCGTCCATGCCGACGTAGGCAAAGCGGCCCGCCCCGCGCTCTATAGTAACGCTTCGTAATCGGACGCGGTATCGATGTCGCGAAGGACGGCCTGGCTGGCGCACGCGACATCGTGCACGCGGGCCGATTCGACACGGGCAAGTTCGCGCAGACCCGCGTCGCACGCGGATGATCGCACGATCGGGGTGAGCGCGCCGGGGAAGATCATGGGGTGCCCGCGATGGCCCGCTCGGGTCGCGACGACGATGTGCTCCGGGGCGGCCAGGAAAGCCGACACGCACGATTCGATGTCCCGCGGCGGGATGCCAGGCTGATCGCCCGGAAGCACCAGAATGCCGTCCGTCCCCGCGATGCCCGCTCGCCGGTTCCACTCGTCGAGTCCGATCCGAATCGAGTGGATCATCTCCGTGTCGGCGTCGTCGTTCAGGGCGATGAAGACATCCTCTGGCAGGAGACGGGAAACGGCGCTGGCCACGTCGGTGTGGGTGACGACGACCACGCCGGTCACCCCCGCGGCGGTCAACGACTCGACGACGGACACGAGCATCGGGCGCCCCCTCACGTCGAGCAACTGTTTTGGTTTCCCCATTCGTCGCGACCGGCCGGCCGCCGGGACGATGGCCAGGATGCGGGACATACTGTCTCACCTTTCTCGCAGGTTTTTCGGGGTCATTGCGGCACATGGACCGGGTTGACGCACCTTGGATCGAGCACCCCGCTCAGCAGCGTGTTCAGCGTGTGGTAGACGCCGACGTTCACATCGTAGGGCTTGTGGATGGTGTCGAGCAGCCGGACGTCGGCGATCTGGTACCCGTCCGCCTCGAGCGTCAGTTCCACCGGCCCGTCGCGGAACCGGTACCGCCCGTCGTCAAGGGCCTCAAGTTCGTAGTGCCGCCCGGCCACTCGGCCGCGAATGGACCGGCTCGGGGCGGCGTCGATGACCCAACCATCGCGCGGCGCCGCCCGCAGCCAGGACTCCACGTGGCCGAAGAACACGGGCTTGTCGAGATACGGCGCGCCGCGTTCGGGGCAGAAAGTGTCACAGTTGCCGCACTCGTTGCAGAAATCGGCGAAACAGGCGATCTGTCGCGGGCGGCGGATATCAAAGACCGCCGCCGGGCCGGGCCGCCACGCGCCGTCTGGTTCGACGATGACGTCGTGGTAGCGACGGCTGACCTCCGGTGAGGGATACGTAAAGTTGGCGGCGTTCGGGCACACCGGAATGCACTTGTCGCACGTGATGCAGTCGAACGTCGTGAGCGACGAGTCGATCCGCGGGGGCGGTTTGGACGTCTTCTCCGCCCGATAGCGCTCGTCTTCTCGCGCACGCTGAGCGACCGCGGACAGGGTGCGCTCGATCGACGCCGACGTGTCCGAGCCGTCGCCCCCTCCCGCACGGTGCCGGATGTACTCGTCGATGTTCGTCGCGCCGGCGTCTCGCATCTGATCGGTCAGGCGCTGGAGATAGGCGGGCAGTCGTCCGTACCCGCCCGCCCGGAGAAGATCGGTGCACACGGTGACCGGCACGAATCCACAGGCGACCACGTCGGGGAAATTCCACTTGTCCACCCCCCCGCTGTACGAAATCGGCAGGTCGGCCCCGAGCCGTTGCCGCAACGCATCCGCGAGGGCCAGTACGATCACGTAAAGCGGCTGGCCGGAAAGGTACATGGTCTCGCACTCCCGCGGAAAGAAGCGCCGGTGGTTCCGGACTTCGAGCGTGTTGCACAGCTTGACGCCGAACGTGCGCCCACGCGCGGCCGCGAAGTGGGTCAGACGGTCACATAGTTGAACCGCTTCGTCCAGTGACAGGCACGTGGCATAAACCCGCGGGTCCACCTGGATGTCAGTGTAGCCCATCACGTCGTGCAGAAGGTGTTCCGTTTCCTGGCGCCCGAGCGTGGGCGGATTGAGCTTGACGCAGACGTGGAAGCCTTCCTCGTCGAGAAGGAACTCGCAGATCCGTTCGATCTCGTCAGCGGGGCACCCGTGAAAGGTCGACAGCGTCACGCTGGTGGCCAGTGCGACCGGGTAGTCCAGGTCCCGTGCCCCCGGGCAGCCCGGCGGGATCTCGGCTCGCAACTGTTCGATCCGCTTCGACGCGTCGCGCATGGCCGCCAGGAACCGGCGTACCTTCGCCGTCCGGATGCCTGCCAGGTTGTAGCCGACGCTGACGTCATGGATGACATCGCCGGCCGGGCCGTCGAGGCCGGCCTCCCGGCCGCCGACGTGGTGGCGGAACATGTGGATCAGCATGGCGCCGGCGACGTACTCGCGCACCGAATCACCGATCGGCAATTCCTGCGACCATTCGACGTTGTACCCCACGCTGGCCATGTCGATACAGGGACGCGGAATGGTCAGCCCATCGTTGACCTGCACGGTTTTGAGTTCGAGGATCCGGGCGCCCGCCACGTAGCTGAGCAGGATGTTCTGGGCCATCTGGGTGTGCGGCCCCGCCGCCGGCCCGACGGGATTGGCGGCACGCCGCCCGTGGAACCGGACACCGAGATCCGGGCCGGCCGGATCGGGCCGGAACCACTTGCGCCGCGGCAGGCCCCACAGGGCATCGTCGATAGCGGGTTCACGGTACAGGCGCGTGACGAGGTCCTTGAATGGAGCCGGTATCAACACTGCCATGACGTCCCAGGTTTTCCGACCGAACGGGCGGCCGTCGATCCAACGCTGTATCGTAGCCGGGCCATGCGCCGCGCGCTGCCTGCATGACGAGGTGTCGAGGTTGCTGCTGGCCGGCGGCGTTCTTACAATAACGATTAGTATGGCCACTCCAGCCGGCGGTTCAATGGTCCCGACCCGAATCACCGTGTCGTTCGTGCTGAACGGGCGCCCGGAAACGATAACCACGCCCCCCGAGCGCACACTGCTCAGCGTCCTGCGCGAGGATTTCGGCATTACCTCACCCAAAGACGGATGCGAGCCACAGGCCCAGTGCGGCTGTTGCACGATCCTGATCGAGGGTCGACCGCGCCTGGCCTGTGCGTGGAAGATCGGAAAGGTCCAGGGCAAGTCGATCCAGACGCTCGAAGGGCTGGCCCCGCCGATCCGAGACGACTTGGCGGAGAGCTTCCTGCGGACGGGCGGCTGCCAGTGTGGATTCTGCATTCCGGGTATCGCGATGCGTGCCGTGGCCCTGGTGCAGGCCAACGCCCACCCGCGACGAGCGGAAATCGTGCGGGCCCTTCGGCCCCATCTGTGCCGTTGCACCGGATACACCAAAATCGTGGATGCCATCGAGGTATTCGCCGCCGCCCGGCGAGGCGAACCGATGCCGGACGGCGGCGGGAACGGGGGCGTCGGAACCCGATCGGGCCGGTACAGGGGTCGGGATCTCGTGCTCGGCGACTTCCAGTTCGTGGCCGACCTTCGCGTGGACGGGGCGCTGTTCGCCGCCATGCGATTCAGCGATCACCCCCGCGCACGGGTAAAAGACATCGATACCGAGCCCGCCTTGCGGCGGGACGGCGTGGTTCGCGTGATCACGGCCGACGATGTGCCGGGTGACCGCCATGTCGGCCTGATCGCGCCGGACTGGCCGATCCTCGTCGCGGTGGGCGAGGAAACCCGTTGCGTGGGCGACATCCTGGCCGTCGTCGCGGCCGAGGACCCGCAGCGGGCCCGCGACGCGGCCGAGGCGGTTCGCGTGGAGTACGACGTTCGTGAGCCGCTGACCGCCCCGGAGGATGCGATGCAAACGGACGCACCACCGATCCACCCCGGGGGAAACGTATTGTCCCATTCCACGATCCGCCACGGCGACGTCGATGCCGCGCTGGCCGGGTCGGCCCACGTGGTCGAGGATACGTACGCGTGTCAGCGGATCGAACATATGTACCTGGAGCCGGAAGCGTGTGTCGCCGTTCCGCACGCCGCAGTCGGTGACAAGCCGGCCACCGTCCAGGTGTTCAGCCAGGGCCAGGGCGTGTTCGACGATCGCCGGCAGATCGCGTCGGTGCTCGGCTGGGAACCCGCCCGCGTCCACGTGGAACTCGTCTCGAACGGCGGTGCCTTCGGCGGCAAGGAGGACATGAGTATCCAGGCGCAGACGGCGCTGGCGGCGGTGCTCTGCGGCCGGCCGGTCCGATGCACGTTGACGCGGCCCGAGAGTTTTCGCCTGCACCCCAAGCGGCACCCGGTCACCATCACGGCCAGACTCGGCTGCGATGCGGACGGTCACCTCACGGCGCTGCGGGCCCGCATCGTCGGCGACACCGGCGCCTACGCCTCGGTCGGGGCCAAGGTGCTGGAGCGGGCGGCGGGGCACGCCGCAGGGCCCTACCGCGTGCCGGCGGTCGATATCGAGGCGTGGGCCGTGTACACGAACAACCCGCCCTGCGGGGCCATGCGCGGCTTCGGTGTCAACCAGTCGGCATTCGCGGTGGAAGGCCTGCTGAATCGGTTGGCGCAACGCGTCGGGATCGACGCCTGGGAAATGCGGTGGCGCAACGTGCTGGAGCAGGGGGACCGCTTCTGCACGGGCCAGAAGCTCGACAAGCCGATCGGGCTCAAAAAGACGCTCGCCGCCGTTCGCGACGCCTACTACGGGTCCCGGTACGCGGGGATCGCATGCGGAATCAAAAACGTCGGGATCGGTAACGGCATGCCGGACATGGGCAAGGCCACCCTGACCGTCGGATCGGACGACGTCGTCACCATCCGCACCGGGTTCACCGAAATGGGGCAGGGACTGTTCACCGTGTGCGTCCAGGTGGCGTGCGAAGAAACCGGGCTGCCGGCGTCCTGTTTCGCGGTCCGCACCGACACGACCGCCGAGCTCGACTGCGGCCAGACCACGGCGAGCCGGGGTACGGTGCTGGCCAGCGCCGCCGTCCAGGCCGCCGCTCGCAAACTGAAGGCCGACCTCGATCAGGGGTTGACGCTCTCCGCAATGCGAGGCCGGGAGTACCGGGGTGATTACGCGTGCACCTACACGACAAAACTCGGTGCCGACGTCGAAGAACCGAAAACCCATCTCACCTACGGATTCGCGACCCAGGTCGTCATCCTGGACGACGACGGCCGATTGAGCCGGGTGGTCGCGGCCCACGATGTCGGGCGCGTCATGAATCCAACGCTGCTGGAGGGGCAGATCGAGGGCTCCATTCACATGGGGCTCGGGTACGCGTTAACGGAGGATTTCGTGGTCGACGGCGGCCACTTGCAAACCACGGACGTCAAGTCGCTCGGCGTGCTCCGTGCCCATCACATGCCGCGAATCGACGTTGTTCTCATCGAAGAGCCGGACCCGGAAACGGCGTACGGCGCGCGGGGCGTCGGAGAAATCGGCCTGGTGCCCACCGCGCCGGCGGTGGCCGGCGCGCTGGAGGCGTTTGACGGCATCCATCGACGCCGGCTCCCCATGCGGGACGCCCCGGCCGCACGGGCGATCCTGGACCCCCGCTGGAAGCCGGCCCCACGGCCGACCGATCAGGGATAGTCGCGCATGAACGAGACGCTCACGTTGCTTCGTGAGGTGATTGAACACGCGCAGGCGGGCCGCACATCCGCGCTGTGCAGCGTGCTGCAAACGCAGGGGTCCGCCCCGCAGCGTCCAGGCGCCCTCCTGCTGGTTCGACCGGATTCGAGCAGCCTCGGCACGCTGGGCGGCGGATGCGTGGAAGCGGAAGTGCGGCGGCGCGCGTTCGAAATGCTCCGCGAGCACCGTTCGGCCCTGCTGGACTTCGATCTCGACCATGACTACGGCTGGGACGACGGCCTGATCTGCGGCGGACGCATGGTTGTCGGCGTCACACCGGTGGGGCCGCCGGACAACCTGTCGCCGTACCGCGATGCCCTGGCCCACGTCGAACGGCGCGAGCCGGCCTGGCTCCCCGCCGTGTTTACCCAGGAGGGGAAAGTGATTCGCTACCGGGTCCATCTCGAAGTGCCACCTACGTTGCTGATCGCGGGGGCGGGGCACGTCGGTCAGGGGGTGGCGGCGATGGCCTCCGGCCTGGGTTTTCACGTCGTGGTAATCGATGATCGGGCGGACATGGCATCGCGCGATCGCTTCGGCCCGGACGTCGAACTCGTTGTCGGTGACATCGCCACGGCGCTGCGAAAATACCCCATCGACGAGGCGTGCTACGTCGTGATCGTGACCCGCGGCCATCGCCACGACGCCCAGGCGCTGGAAGCCGTGATCCGCCGGCCGGCGTGCTATCTCGGCATGATCGGCAGCCGTCGCAAGGCGCGGACGATCATCGACGGACTGCTCGCGTCCGGCCTGGCACCGGAACTCGCCGAACGGGTCCGCAGCCCAATCGGCGTACCGATCGGATCGATTACCGTGCCCGAAATCGCCGTGAGCATCGCGGCCGAACTCGTGCAGCAACGTCGCCGCCACGTGCCCCGCCTCGTGGAAGGTCCGGAAGAACTGACGGGCCGCTGAGACGCGTCGGGCCGAACCATCACGTCGCGACGGCCGCCGCCAACTCCGCAAGGTGGAAGTAGATCAGTCGGCTCAGCACCCGCGCCCGGTACGCCGCGGTGGACCGCCCATCGGTGATGGGCGCGATGTCGGCCGTCAACACGTCCTGCACTTCGGCAGGCGATCCGAATGTGCGACCGCCGTCCAACGCGGCTTCCAACGTGCGACACCGACAGACGAACGGCGCGACGCTGTTGGCCGCCACGCGCCATCCGGCACCACCCCGCACCAGGGCCACCCCCACTTTGGAGATCGCCTGGGCCTTGCGCGCACCCACCTTGGCCAACCATTGCGTCTCGTAGTGCCTTCGCGGTATCCGAATGCTCGTGATCAGCTCGTCGGGCCGACGAACGCTTTGTTTGTAGCCCGTGAAATAGGTGTCGAGCGGGACATCGCGCGAGCCGGCCATCGACCGAAGCGTCACGCTTGCATCGTAGGCCAGCATGGCCAGCACCCCGTCCGCCGCCGGCGACCCGTTGGCGATATTGCCAACCCACGTGCCGCGGGTCTGGATCTGGATCGCGCCGACCAACCGGGCGGCCTGCGTGAGCAACGGGAACGCCTCGCCGACCGCCACACTCTGGATGACGTCCCAGAAGGAAGTCAATGCGCCCAGCTCAAGCGCCGCCTCCGACAGCCGCATGGACCGCGCCTCCTGTAGCCGCGAAAGGTCGAGCAGCCGGAGATCCTGCTTGTCCACCCGCGGCCAGTTGACACAAAGATCCGTGCCACCGGCGATCGGCACCAGCGGGCGATCGGCCTCCGCCAGCATCTGCAGCGCGTCGACAAGGTTGTCAGGCTGAAGCAGTTTCATCTCCTGGTGATTCCTCTTCGCCGAGCACGCCGCGCAGGCCGGTCACGATCGGGTCGTATCCGGTGCATCGGCACAGATTACCGCTCAGCAGCTCTCGCAAGGGCAGCCGGGCCGGGATCTCCCCGTGCCGAACGAGGTAGCGGGCGACCATCACGATCCCCGGCGTGCAGGCGCCGCACTGGGCCGTCCCCGTTGCGTTCAGACGGTCGGCCAGGTCGGGCTCGACCGATTCCACCGTCTCCACGACACGGCCGATCACCTGGAACGCGGGAACAAGACAGGAATTGACGGGCAACCCGTCGAGGAGCACCGTACAGGCTCCGCACTCGCCCTCCCCGCATCCTTCCTTCGTGCCCGGGCAACCGCACTCGATTCGCAGCACATCGAGCAGGCGGGCGTCCGGCGGCGCGGACACGCGGACCGCCGCCCCGTTGAGTATAAACGACAGATCAATCGTGCTCACCGGCCGATCCTTCCAGGTGCTCCATCAGCCGTTCCGGCGTCAGTGGGATCCGGTCGATGTCCGTGCCAAGTGCGTGGCACACGGCGTTGATGATGGCCGGCGCCGGGCCGTCCATCGGCAGCTCGCCGATCCCCTTGGCCCCCTGAGGCCCGTAGCGACCGGGCCGCTCTTCAAAGTACACCCGGATCGGAGGCACGTCGGCGCAGGTGGGAATGATGTAGTTGGCGAGCTGCGCGTTTTCCATTCCCCCTTGCTGGAGCACAACATCCTCCGTTAACGCCCATCCGATGGCCTGCGTCACCCCGCCCTGGATCTGGCCGCGGGCCAGCGTCGGGTTGATCACTTTGCCGACCTCCTGCAGGGCCATGAAGTCTTCCACCCGCACCCCGTACGTGCGCAGGTCCACTTCGACGTCCGCCACATACGCGGCCCAGGCATAGCAGGCATACGCGTCGCCGCGGTAGGTCTTTTCATCCCAATGGATCTCGGGTGGCGTTTCGTATCGGGCCCGCCCGACCAGACGCATCCCGGGGTTCGCGCGATGCCACGCCCGAACCGCCTCGCCCAGGGCACCTTCGCCGGCACCCACCATGGATGCCAGGTCGTGACACGCCCGCTCCACCAGCTTGCCGACGATCATGATCGTTCGGCTCGCCACCGTCGGCCCGCTGTTCGGTACGCGAAAGGTATCGGGGTCCGCCACCGTCACGTCCTCCACCGCGAGGTGCAGTGCATCCGCCGCAATCTGAGCCAGCGCGGTGCGGGTGCCCTGGCCCATTTCCGTGTTCGCCGTGAGCACTTCAAGGCGGCCGTCGGCGTGTCCCTCGACCCACACCTCGGAGGCGAGCGTCGTCTCCCCGGCACCGGTGAAGCCCGCGCCGTGCATGAACATGGCGAGGCCGACCCCGCGACGCAAGTACGGATGGGTGGCATTGTGCTGCCGATGACGGGCCCGGCGTGCCGTGTAGTCGGCGTGGGCCAGCCCGCGGTCCATCAGCGCGACCAGGTCCACGCCGTCCCGATAGACCTGGCCCGTCGCCATCCGCTGCCCCTCCCGCAACAGGTTGCGACGGCGCACCTCGGCCGCGTCAAGCCCCACCCGATCGGCAATCACGTCCATATGCCGTTCGACGGCGAACAGTGTCTGCGGCGCGCCGAATCCGCGGAATGCGCCGTAGGGCGGCGAGTTGGTCAATCGGGCTTCGCCGTGGATACGGACGTTGTCGCAGGCGTAGGGGCCCAGTGCGTGAAGCACCCCGCGGCTGAGCACCACGGGCGACAACGTAACGTACGCGCCGGAGTCGAGCACGACGGTGATCTCCGCCGCCAGCAACCGGCCGTCCCGATCAACACCCGTGCGATGCCGGACCCAACTCGGGTGCCGCTTCGTGGTCGCGGCCATGTCCTCTTCGCGGTCGTAGACGATCCTCACCGGCGCGCCCGCCTTGGCCGCCAGCAGTGCCGCGTGAATGGCGATGATCGACGGGTAGTCTTCCTTGCCGCCGAACGCGCCGCCGGTGGCCGCCTGGATGACGCGAAGGTGCTGCGCCGTTCGCCCCATCGCGCACTGCAAGGCGCGCAAAACGTAGTACGGACACTGGAGGCTGCCCCGCACCACGAGGCAATCGTCGTCCGGGATCGCGATCATCCCTTGTGTCTCGAGATACGCGTGCTCCTGCGCCCCCGTCCGGTACTCGCCTTCGACAAGGTGTGTTGCAGCCGCCAGGCCCACCTCGATGTCGCCCTTTTCGATGTCGATCCGCTTGAAAACGTTGTCGGCCCCGTACTGAATCAGCTCGGGGCCAACGGGCTGGAGCGGATCGAGCAGGGCGGGCAGCGGTTCATACTCGATTCGGATCGCCCGCAGGGCGCGCCGCAACGCGTCGCGTGAACGGTGGGCCAGCAGCAGCACGGGCTCGTGCTTGTGGCGGAACTCGGTCTCGGCGAGGACCGGCTGATCGTCTTCGATCAGTGCGACGCAATTGCGCCCCGGTATATCGCGATGGTCGACCAGAACATACTCGTCCCAGTCGACGGCCTGGTCGAACCGTACCCGAGTGATGCGGCCCCGAGCCGCCGGGGCCCTCACTGTGGCGCCGTGCAGCAGGCCATCCATCTGGATGTCGCCGATGAACGCGGCCGTCCCGCGGAGCTTGTCCGGGCCGTCGATGCGCGGCGTGTCGGCGCCAATGGTCATGGCGATACGGCCTCCCGTGATCCAACATCCACTATATCAGCCCGAACAGCCGCTCGAAAGGGGCGTTGCGCGGCGGACACCTTCGGAGTATCATTCTCGCGGCGTCCCGTCCGCGCCGAAGTCCGGCAACACGTATTCACGCTTGACGTCGCCCCGGCCGGCCGGATGATGAACGCGGCCGGCATTCGTCGCGACTCTCGATTCTTGAACGGGAACGGCGCCATGATACCGGATATGATCGTTTATGGAGGCACGGTCGTGAATGCGGAAAGTCGCGGGCGTGCCGACGTCGCCATCCGCCGTCAGAAGATCGTGGCCGTGGGCAGAGGATTGATCGACCTCGCCGGCGCCCGTACGACGTTGATCGACGCGCGAGGCCGGTACGTCATACCCGGGGCCGTGGACGCGCACGTGCACCTGGAAATGGAGTGCGGTGACACGACCACCAGCGACGACTGGCGCACCGGCACCCGGGCGGCCGCCCGCGGCGGCGTGACCACGGTGATCGATTTCGCCACGCCGGGGCGTGGCGAATCGCTCGAACAAGCCTACCGCGCCATGCGGGCCCGCGCCCGCGACAAAGCCTGCGTCGATTATGCTTGCCATCTCGCGATCACGGATTGGCATCGACACGGGCCGGAGCTGCCCAGGCTGGTCAAGCTCGGGTGCCCGACCTTCAAGGTCTACATGACGTATGCATCGCGCGGGCTGATGTCTGACGATGGAGCCGTATTCAGCGCGCTGGAAGCGTGCCGAAAGCTCGGCGCGATGCTGCTGGTGCACGCGGAGTCGGATGCCGTCCTGGAGGAACTCATCGCGCGGCATCACACGCCGGCCCTGATGCGGAAATTCGGCGCCCGCCTCCATGCCATGACCCGGCCGAACTACATCGAGGCCGAGGCGATTCAACGGGCGATCACCTGGGCCGAAGTGACCGGAGGCCGGCTCTATGTCGTGCACGTGTCAACCGGGGAAGGTGCCTCACTCATTCGTTCAGCCCGAACGCGCGGCGTCGACGTGTACGCCGAAACCTGCCCACAGTACCTCGTGCTGGATGATTCCGTATTCTCACGCCCGGACGGCCACCTGTTCATCAGTTCTCCCCAGGTCAAGAAGAAGCGGGACGCGCAACGCCTCTGGCAGGCGGCGCGGAGCGGCGAAGTGAGCGTCGTCGCCACGGACAGTTGTACGTTCAATCGGGCGCAGAAGAACTCGTGGGCCGGCGACTGGACACGGTCGCCGTCCGGACTGCCGGGCACGGAGACGATGGTCCCGCTGCTGTTCACGCGGGGCGTGCAGGCCCGTCGCATCTCGTTGCGGCGTCTGGTCGCGTTGTGTTGCGCAAACCCGGCCCGGTTAATGGGCTTGTACCCGGCAAAAGGCGCCATCGCGAAAGGCGCAGACGCCGATCTGGTCGTCATCGACCCCGCCCGCAAGGAAAAGGTCGATGCGGCCCGGCTCGAGACAAACGCCGACTGGAGCCCGTATCAGGGCTGGACGCTGGCGGGCTTTGCCGAAACCACGATCTGTCGCGGGCGGATCGTGGTGCGGGACTACGCGGCCGTCGGCGAGCCCGGGTGGGGACAATGGCGGTTCAGGCGCACACCCCACCGTCCGCTGGCCGCGACCCGGGGGAGACCCACAACCTGATCGAGGGCCAACCCGAGGAGGCGTCGCACCTCGCCGCGTGAATCCGTGCCCGGCGCGACGCAGTACCGTATCGACCTCCCCCGGCCGACGAAGGCGACCTCGGCTTCAACGCGGCTACCCGGCGGCTATTCAAAAGCCTGGGGTACGTCCGCGGCGATAATGACGACGACTGCCCGCCCGTCAATCGAACCGGAAGACGGCTCATTATTCGCGACTCTCGTCGCGGGCGTCCCACGACCCTGAACGGCAGGCACCGCTCCACGACCACTCCTTCGGTGCCCGAATACACCACCCCCGACGAAACGACGCCTGCGCAATTACCCAATTCACGCGCCCGCAGCGCGTACCATTCCCACAAAACCGTGCGTGAAACGACCACCTACCCTGCTTGCTCCTTGATTGGCCCATATCCCATTGTCCATAATCAAAACTTGCGTCGGTGGTCGGGCAGGACCGGTCCTCGTCGACCCGCCGGCGAAAACAGCTTCTGCACCGATGACATCGAAGGGACACAGCATGATCGAGGCATTGCAGAGGAAAACAAGGATGGCCGGCTCCGTCCTGTTCCGCGGCTCAACGCCCCCGCGACCCGAAGAACTGACCGGCCTGCGGCCGGCCGGCATCACCGTCAGGCCACGCCGGCTGGAACGGAGCGAACACTGGGCCCTCGACCTGACCCACCCGGCGTGGGGCGACGCGGTACTGGTCTGCCGCCGCGACGCCACGCCGCCGCCACGATCCATGATTGAATTCGACCGGCGACTGACGGATGACGAGCGTGAGACGATCCGGGCCGGTGAATCACTGGTCACGCTTATCGCCCAGGGAAAACGGGGCGACGTGCTGCACGACCGCAAGACCGCGCTGCGGTTCCTGCGGGCCGTCATGGCCGACGACGGTCTCGCCGCCGTCGATCATGCCGCCCAGGCATTCTGGACACGTCGGTCGCTCGACGAGGAACTTAGCCACGACGCCGCGCTGGACGTTGAGGGCGTGTTCACGATGCACGCTGTCCACTCCGGACACTCCAACGGCGACGGAAACTATCCACGCGTGTACTGGTTCCATTCGCACGGCCTGTCCGAGATGGGCTTCTTCGACTTCGACATCGTGAATCCGTCGGAAGACCTGTGCACCATGTGGGGCGTCGACGCCCTTCGCGCCGTCGCGTTCGGCATCATCGAAGGCCGGGCCAAGCGGTCAACGGCGCGGTTCGTGCTGGCCCACCCCCGCGGTGTCATCCGCTTCGTTCCGATGGAGAGCTTCATACGGCGGGCCGCACCGAACGATCGCGACACGCTCGACTACGACGGCCAGATTCCAAACCGCGCCGTCCTCTGTGAACCCAAGGGACGCTGGCTCGGCGCCTGGTCGAAGAAGGTGACGCCATCGCGCTTCCTGTCCAGGCCCCTCGGCGACAATCTCGTCATCGCGTTCTCGGACGCCGCCAGCGCTCTCATGGCCGATCGCGCGCGCCATACCTACAGCCTGTTCCGGCAACTCCGCGACGAGTTCCGCGAGTTCGACTTACCGGCCATGGTCAAACTGGGATACGGCGTGGACGGCGGCCGCGAAAACGACAAAGAGCACCTGTGGTTCACCGTTCACGAAACGGGCGACACCACCATCAACGCCACCCTCGAAAACCAACCGTTCAACATCGGCCGGATGAACGCCGGGGATCGTGACCATCACCCCGTCGATCGGCTGAGCGATTGGGTCATTATCACGCCGGTCGGAACGATCACACCGCGCTCCCTGGTGGCGGCACACCTGTTCCGCAGCCACCGGGACGAGCTGCGAACCATGCTCCAGTCGTTCAAAGGCATCATCGATGAACGAAAGGCCCACCCGTGAACGCACGTGGCCAATGAAGAATGACGAGAGAAGACCGGCTACAGCCGGATGGATCCGCGCCGACCATCACGCTTCGCTATTCAAACAACTCCACCGCGTCCGCCAGCAACGGGTGCTCGCGGTCCCGATCCGACAGCACCGGCGCCGCGCCGCCGAGCCCCCAGTCGATGCCGAGGGCCGGATCGTTCCACCGCAAGCCACGCTCATGATCCGGGGCGTAGAAGTTGGATACCTTGTAGATCACTTCCGTGTCGGCGGTCAGAGTCAGGTAGCCGTGGGCAAAGCCGACGGGCACAAACAACTGCTTCCAGTTCTCCGCCGACAGCGCGACGGTGACGTGACCACGGAACGTAGGCGAACTGCGCCGGATGTCCACCGCCACGTCCAGAATCGCTCCCCGGCAGACGCGCACCAGCTTGTCTTGCCCCATCGGGGGAATCTGGTAGTGCAGGCCCCGCAAGACTCCCTTCTCCGCAGAGTACGCATGATTGTCCTGGACGAAATCGCATCGAATCCCGGCTTCGTACATCCGTTGGCGGTTGTACGTCTCCGAGAAAAACCCGCGCTGATCCCCCCACTTCCGCGGGATCAGAATCTTCACATCCGGTATCGCCGTTTCAACCACGTCCATCGGCCGCCCCCACTGCTCGCCGGTGCCGGGGTCCACCGCCGCCTGGCCCGGCGGCGCCGCGCCCCCGACACCCACAACCGATATCTACCCGCCCACGACGATGGGTTCAATCGTCATGGAACCCCGCCGTGGAACCCTCGCCGTCGCCACCCGAAAACGCCAGCCGTTTCCACGCCCCGGGCACCGACCACGGCTCGACCTCGTGGTCGAAGCTCATCGCCGCCGGCCAATCGAAGACGTCCGGTCCGGCCTCCTCCAACCGAGCCCGAATCGATTCCGCGTCCTTCGTGCGCCCTCGCCGCTCATACAACGCGATCAACCGAAGGCCGGCACGACGCATGCCAGGGTACGTGTCAAAGGCGCGGAGGTACGTCGCCTCCGCCATGATATCCTCGTCCAACGCCGCGTACATGTCGCCCAGGAGCAGAACCGGCTGCGACCAGGCCGGGTCGTATTCAATCACCCGCAGAATCAGGTCCTCGATCGGTTCGCGGCGGGCCGCCCAGTCGGGATCGCGCAACCACAACCGGGCCCGGGCCACCCGCCATCTCGGTCCATACTCGCCTTCAACATGACGCAACCGATCCACCAGCGCCTGCCCCTGACCGGGTTCCGCCATGACGCTCGGCAGGGCGAGGAGCCCTTCCAGTGCAGCCACGCTCCCCGGTGATTCCGTCAACGCGGCCTGCAATTGGGCCGCCGCCTCCGACTCCGCGCCGGATCGCACCAACAGCCGGGCCATCGTGACTCGCGCACGCAATCGCTGCTCCCCCTCGAGTTCGGCGATCGCCTCCTCGAGCAATCGACGGGCCGCGTTCATGCCTTCTGCTTGATGCACGATGCCCGCCAACAGGATACGCGGCGCCGCCACATCGGGCCGACACCGAACGGCCTGCTCGCCGTACAGCCGTGCCTCGTCCAACCGACCCTGCAAACGGCAATAATCCGCGAGCCGCATCCGCGGCGTGCACTCCAACGGCGACAGCTCGACCGCCCGCTGCAACCGGGCCATCGCTTCCTCGCTCTCGCCCCGCCGGGCGGCGATCTTCGCCAATAGAACCTGGACCGCCGCATTCGTCGGATCAGCCCTGGCAATGACCAATGCCTCCTCGCGAATGCGCGATGACACCGCGTTGACAGCGGGGGCGGCTGGACTGTCGGCCAGTTCGGCCTCCAACCGCAGTATCGTGCCACCTGCCTCCGCGACACAATCCGCTTCGGCCTGCCGAGCTGCCCACAACCCGCGGCTCCGATCACCGGCCGTCAGGTAGACGGCCGCCAGCCCGCGAAGGACCGCGCAGTCATTCGGTACCCGCTTCGCGTATTCCTCCATGGCGTGGAGATACCGCGTGCCCTGCCCGGTTCGCCGACACGCCCGCGCCAACATCTTCCACACCGCCGGGTCGTGACGCGAAACGGCAACCAGGGGCATGAGCTGGTTGATCGCGTCGTAGGCCCGACCCTCCGCCAGCGCCAACGTGGCACGGGCTACGCCCAATCGACCCGGCTCACCTTCCTCCCGTTCGTCCTCGTCGTCTCGTATCGATTCATAATCCGACAAGCACGCCCGCGCGTCGTCGAGGCGATCCGCCGTAGCGTATACGGCCACGGCCAGTAACAGGCACGGCTTCTGCAAGGTGAGCGACACGCGGTGGCGCATGCAGTCTGCTTCCGCAGCCGCGTCGGCCACGTCCCCCCGCCGCAACGCGAGGCGAGCCGCGACCAGGAATCGCTGTCGGGCGATCTCCTCCAACTCGAACGGGTCCCCCGTACTGGACGCGGCATCCGGGGCCAGCCGGTCCAGCGCAGCGCGAGCCCGCTCCAACTCGTTCAGCTCCATCCACTCCCGGGCGAGGCTCAGAACGTCGCGCGGATCCCCCAGCGGGAGCTTTTCGGCCGCCTCGAGATCCCGACGCGCCGCGGCCGTATCGGGTTCCACCAAGCGACAGTACTCCGCCCGATGGAGCAGCGCCCGCGCCGAACCCGTCGCCTCCACCGCTCGATCGATCCACTCCCGCGACCCGTACTGGGACAGCCGTGTCTCCGAGCGGCCCACCAGCCGGCTCACCGCGAGATAGGCGTCCACGCAGTCCGGCCGCCGCCCGACGAGCCGTTCCAACCCCCGAATGGCCTCTTCGGTCCGGCCCTGCCGGCCAAGGGTCTCACCCAACAGCAGGGCCGCCGCCACGTCGTTCGGATCACGCTCGAGCTGCCGGCGACAGACGTAAGTGGCCTCGTTGTAGTCCTCGAGCATCAAGTACAGTTTGGCGACCCGGATCCATAGATCCCCATCCTGCGGCTCGTGGCGGAGAATTCGGCGGTAAGCGCCGATCGCCCACGCGAGATGAAGATCCGACACCGGACGGACCCGCTGGTTCACCTCAGCGAACTGCCGCAGAATCGCCAGATCGTCGGGACAGTGCCATAAGTATTGCCGGAAATTTTTGGACGCCAGCGCCCAGTTCTCGTCGCGAACGGCCTGTTGCGCTCGGGCCAGCCCGCGGCCGGCCAACCACTCCTTCCGCACCTGGTACGCCACGACCGCACCGACCATCAGGGCGATCCCCATGATACCCAGGAGGATCAGCGCCTTGGGCGTGAGTTGAACGTCGGCTCGTTGGCGTCGCTTGCTCATCGGCACTGGCCCCACACACCCCAACGCGACGCGGCGATCTTGATGTTGGGGAACCGTCAACCACCGCCCCACCGCACTCATCCCGGCACGCCCGTCCCGGCACAGCGCCCCATCGGACGGCCATGTGTGCCACGATGGCAGCGGGAGCAGTAACACCACACGGGTCCGCCGTCAACGGAATCGCTGCCGCACCCCACGGAACCACACCCTGCGAGATTCCCCGCGATGGCTTCCTGTCGCAGATGCCCGGCGGGCCCCTGGGCCGGCCGAAGCCCGCCAGCGGGCGTTTCCACTTCCTCCGCCCCCAGAGTAGGTTACGACTGGCCGCCTGCCCGGGCCCAGCGGCACCGGGATTCGCCGTTCCAGACGGCATAGACTTCGCCGTCGGCGTATTTCACGCAGTTGAACCCGCCTGAGGGCACCGCCCGCGGGACGCCCGCGTAATGTCTCACCGCCATGCGCGTTGAGCGTCTCGTCAGTCCGTGTGACGGTTCCTGCGCGCATCCGCGGCCTCCGCCACGACAGTTCGTCTGCGAGCCAAACCGCTGGAGCAATCCCGAACCAGTTTCCGTTCGCACTGACGGTGAACACCCTGTGACTTGACCGCCCCGGCCGGGGGTCGTGTTCGTGCGCGATGCTGTGGCGCGGTTTGTTGTGCAAACGGAATAGACCACGCGTCCGTCTGCGGGGAACCGCCAGTCCTGTGAATGCCAGGCATCCCACCTGGCGGGTGGCGATTGGCCACCCGGCCACGCGCCGCACGCCTCTCCAAATCGAGGAAACACCTCAGAAGCCTCGACCATCGACCGCCCGGGCTCATTCGCGACGCGGCGCCGCATCGGCGTCCGACTGATTTGCTTGCACCTGCATTGATGACATGTGGCTCACGGGATTGGCATCCCGTCGTGCCGCATGGGCAACGGCGCAACTGGTGACGTGCCCTATGGATGACCGTACGGGCAGAGAGACCGCGCCGCGCGCAGGTGCACGCGCGCCGCAGCCAGGCCACAACGTGTCTCGAACGGCGGAATCCCTCATGTCCAGCCAACGGGCCGGTCGATAAGAGCCTGCATCCGAAGGCTGCGTGCACCATAACAGCCCACCCGACAGGCCATTGCATCGCAGTCGATTGAGGGTCAGCCCGGCACTGCATTCACGCTTTGAAGATGCAAGTCAGAACAACCATGCACCAGACGGAAATTTTCCCTTGCAAGGTCCCATAAAATGCCGCTACACTTTGGACAACGTACACACCGTTGATCTCACTCCATTTGGCGCGCGACGCACACAACCGAGGAAGGGAAAGCAAAACAAACACGCACGCTGACCATGAGAATACTCCAGCTGAAGACCCCCCATCCATGCACACGCGGCTCCCAGCCGAAGGGGGATCTGCATGCCTCTCGCGCACCAGGGCGTTCGCACGTCCGGCGCGTGGGGCGCTCGATGGCCATTGCATTCCTCGGACTGACTGCCGTCGTCGAACCGGCCGAGGCGGCGGTGGAGTCGATCGACGGTGACTACCGTGGCGGGCACGTGCGCTTCACCGTCCGGTTCACCGAGGCGAGTTCCTATTACGACGGCTGGGAGTTCCAACTTTTCATCGATGCCGACGACGACGCGGCGACGGGCTACTCCGACGGATTCGATCTCCTCGTGCGCGGCGTCGAACTGGCGGCTCCCGGCGAACTCCATCTGCGCTGGACGGGCGGCGGCGATGGGGCCGGCGGCTGGGGTGCCACGGTGGCGACGGTACCCTTCGTCGTCATCGATGCGCGAAACCTCACCTTCGACGTGCCGCTCGCCCCCGAAGCCGGTCTGAGCGACGGCAACTTCCGGTTCGATTTCGAAAGCTACTACGACGGCGTTATCCGCTCCTGGGTGCGCGACGGATACACCGAATCGAGCCGATGCTATCACGACGCTGATTGTGATGACGGCCAATTCTGCAACGGCGAAGAGTTCTGCGACGACGGCGTGTGTCAGGCGGGCACCGATCCCTGTCCCGGCATCCCGTGTGATGAGGCGGTGGATCGGTGCGATCCGTGCACCGATGATGACGAATGTGACGACGGCTTCTTCTGCAACGGGGCGGAATACTGCGACGAGGGCGTGTGCCGGGCCGGGGCGGAACCGTGTCCGGACGTGCCGTGCGACGAAGCGGCGGACGAATGCGATACGTGCGTCGATGACGATGACTGCGACGACGGCGTCTTCTGCAACGGCGCCGAGTACTGCGAGGATCGCTTGTGTCACGCGGGCCCGGACCCGTGCCCCGGGGCTCTGTGCGATGAGGCATACGATGAATGCGCGGCGTGCTTCGACGACGCCGACTGCGACGACGGCTTGTTCTGTAACGGCGCCGAAAGATGCGCGAACGGTTCGTGCCAGCCCGGCCCGGACCCGTGCCCGGATCTGACTTGCGACGAGGCCGCCGACCGATGTGCGACGCCCGTAGACTGCGTCACCAGCACGGACCGGTGGCAAAACGTGGACCTCGAACCGCAAAGCGACGTGTTCTCGATCCTGTTCAGCGCCACGCCGCACGGCGGCCGCGTCGACGCCCTCACCGGCCTGTCGTCCGGGGAGGCCCATGCGTTCGGCGATTCGGCCCTCACCGCACGATTCAATATCGACGGCCACATCGACGCGTTCGATCCCGAGGAGCCCACCCCGTGGGACCCCGGCACGTTGGGCTGGTACCGCGCGATGACGCACGTCCCGTACACCGCCGGCACCGTGTACCACTTCCGTATCGTGGTCGACCTGCCGGCCAACACGTACGACGTGTACGTTACTCCGGACGGCGGCGCGGAGCAGACCATCGCCGAAGGTTTCGCCTTCCGCGAACAGGCCGGCGACGTCGCCGTGCTCGACCACTGGCACACGTGGGCCGGCACCGGCTCGCATGACGTGTGCGATGTGCGCCTGGCGGAATGTGACCGCGCCGAGGAATGTGACGACGGCCTGTTCTGCAACGGAATCGAACAGTGTGAGCGTGGCGCGTGCCGGTCCGGTCCGGACCCGTGCCCGGGGATGGGCTGCAGTGAGCTACTGGACCAGTGCACCGTCATGTTCGACAGTGACTACGACGGCGACATCGACCTCGACGATTTCGTCGACTTCAGCGGCTGCCTGACCGGCGAAGGCGTGACGGCCAGGCCACGATGCCGGGCCGTGCACGATCGGGACGGTGACGGTGACGTGGACCTGCTTGACTACGCCGAGTTCCAGGTCGCGTTCGACCCGCCGCCGCCACCGCCCCTGTTCGCCGATTGGACCGGCGACGGTCAGGTGAGCCTGGAAGACTACGCCGCCCTGACCGGATGCCTGAGCGGGCCTGGCCGTCTCGCACCGCCCGAGTGTCGCACCTTTGACGCCGATCACGACCGAGACGTGGACACACTCGACTTCGGACAAGTGCAGATGGCGATTGCCGGCGCACCCGTGAGCTGGGGCGCGGACTGGGACTACAGCGGCTTTATCGACCTGGCTGACTATCGGATATTCGCCATCTGCCTCCACGGCCCCGATACGCTCGAACTACCCGCCTGCGACCCGTTCGATGTCAATCACGACGCCCACGTCGACCTGGAGGACTACGCGGCGATTCAACGCGCATTCGTCCCCCCGCGCCGTCCCAACGAGGGCAGCCGCTTCGTGGATGTCGGTGAACTCGTCCGGTGCGCCGCCTGCATGACCGGGCCGAACCAGCCCGCGTCCGGCGAATGTCGACCGTTCGATATGGACGGTGACGCCGACATCGATCTGGCCGACTGGCAGCGGTGGGCCATCAGGTTGCATGAATGAGGACGGTCACGATACGCCGAGAGCCGGTCACCCCGCGTGCACGAACCCTACGCTTCGTTACATTCCCGAAACCCGCATTCTGACTGCCATTCCCACGGATGGAGACAACGCCGCTGCCGTTGGTTGTCGCTGTGCGCCGCGCGGCCTATACTGAACTGCCGGCCAGCGCAGGGGGGTCTGCCGGTCCGATCATTCTGAGTGGGCGGGGATCGCGTTATGGTACATCGCCTCCGGGACACCGTCGCGTCGCGCCCCGCAAGGGACACGGCGAATACCGCCATGACGGGTGCAGCGCGCAACGTGCGGCATCGTGTTACAGGCAGTACATCGCTCGCAGCGTTTCTGCGGCTTTTCGGGCGTGCCGGATGGGGGTCGGGATGGGTTCTGGGATGGGTTGCGGGATGGGTCGCCGTAGTTGCGTGCCCTGCGGTCGCGGCGGACATTCACGCGATTGAGGCATCATTTCACGATCAGGAGCTCGACATCCTGGTCACCCTGGACAACCCCGCGACGCTCGACCCGGAATGGGCGTTCCAACTGTTCATCAACGCGGACGGCGACGACTACACCGGCATCGCACGAGGGTTTGACGTACTGGTTCGCGGTGTGGAGCCCGCGGCGCCCGACGCGTACTACTTGCGTGACACGCTCGGCGGCGGCGGACCCGGCGGCTGGGGAGACGTCCTGGCCGTGGTGACCGCCGATATGACCGATCCGTACCGTCTGGCCCTGACCGTACCGCTGCACTCGGAAACGGGTCTCTTGCCCGATACCCTGCGCTACGCGTTCGAGAGCTACCTCCGGGACGAGATCCAGGCAAGTTGGCATTGTCAGGCGGCCCAAGCGTCGCTGGCCAGCGCCGATCCGGGCGCGGACGGACCACCGGATTGCGACGATGGCACCGCGCATGTCCCATGGTGCTACGGCTGTACCGCACTTTACCCCCCGTCGACTGAGGATTCCGGCGCCTTCGACGATCCCCTGCTCGACCACGGAGACGACACGCCGGCCATCGCCGACGGCAACGACGCCGGCGACTCTGATCCGACCGCCACTCAGCCCGCAGCCCCCGACGATGACGTGCCGCCCGCGCTGGTCGATTCGGACGACTCGGCAGCGGCACCCGATCACTCCGCGACAGGCGGCTCCGCCCGCCTCGCCCCTTCTCGCGGCCTCTGTGGGGCCGGCACAGGAATGATCGTCCCCGTCGCCCTGGCACCGCTCTTGACGCTCCGCCGCCGCCGTCGACAACCAGTGCACAAGAGAATGATCTGATAAAATAGGGGATATACGGTAGCCTCATCGGCTTCACTTATCAGACGCTCCGCTCGATATAATACCTATCTTCCTTAATTTTCCCATCCTACTGGCCGCTCGTGGCAACTGCAATGTATGTATTGAGAAGCTGGGAAGTGCTGGGAAGGGAGTTAATCACTGCACAGTGTGGAGAGTACCTTTATGCTGTCCCTAAGCAAGACGGTCAGTGTTCCTATATTCATCATCTTCGCTGTTTTCGGTATCCAGTTTGTGGTCGGTTGTTCCGCTCCGGCGCCGGCGTCAGCCAGTGGCGGATCGAGCGGATCGTCGAGTGAAGGCGACTCCTCATCGACGCCGGACGCGCCCTTTGTGATCGAGGAGGGGTTTGAAAACTATCGAATCGTGACGACGCGGGCCGACGAGGGCGGCGGCGGGCTCTGGGATTTCGCGGTGGAGGCGGACGGGGCGGAAATCGACGAGGCGTTGCGTATCGTCTGGGATTTCGGTCAAGGGATTGAGTACGACGGCGTTTCGGCGCGCCACGAGTTTGCGTCGGCCGGCGCGTACATCGTGCGGGTGAGGGGCTACCTCCCGTCGGCGGGCGAAGAGCGTCTCGTTTTCGAGATCGAGATCGAGATTGAGGTGCCGCCGTGGCCGGAGGCGCCGCCAGTGGCGCTCGCCGGCGCAGACCTGACGGTAACGGAAGGCGACGAGGTTTGTCTCGACGGTTGGGCGAGTCACGACAAGGACGGGCTCCGTTTCTCCTGGCGGCAGAAGAAAGGGATTTCGGTCGAGCTGGTGCCAAGCGAGAACCCGGCCATCGTCTGCTTCACGGCGCCGGAGGTTACGCAGGACGAGGATCTGGTTTTCGAGTTGTACGTGGAGGACGACACCGCGTCGTCGACCGACACGGTCACGGTCCACGTGCTGGACTCGTTGGATCCCATGTCCGTCCTGGTGGCCGACGCGGGACCGGACTTAACGGTGGTGAGCGGGGACACGGTCACGCTCGATGGCAGCGGGAGTCGAGGCACGGATACGGCGGCCCTGGGTTACGCCTGGGAGCAGGTATCCGGCCCGGCGGTGACGCTGGACGTGTCGGACCTGGTCACGGTCTCGTTTATTGCCCCTCCGGTGGGCGACACTCCGGAAGAGCTGGTCTTCGTCCTTACGGTTCGCGAAGGCGACCTGAGCGCATTTGACGAAGTGGTCGTTACCGTGACGGCGGCCGCCGGCGGTGGCGGCGGGGGTGGCGGTGGAGGTGGTGGAGGGGGTGGCGGCGTGCCGGCTTGCTCCGGTGACGGCGATTGCGACGATGGCGTATTCTGCAACGGTGCCGAGTCGTGCACGGGCGGCGCGTGCGTGCCGGGCGCGAATCCGTGTCCCGGTCGGCTGTGTGACGAGGACGCATACGAATGCGTTGCCTGCTTCGCCGACGACGACTGCGACGACGGCGTGTTCTGCAACGGCGCGGAACGCTGTGTCGACGGCGCCTGCCAGTCCGGCGGTGTTCCGTGCGCGGGTGAGCTTTGTGACGAGGCGAGCGACGAGTGCGTCGGTTGCCTGACGGACGAGCAGTGCGACGACGGCCTGTTCTGCAACGGGGCGGAGCGATGTGTTGGCGGGTCCTGCCAGGTGGGCGCGGGCCCCTGTCCAGGTGAAGAATGCGATGAGCAGGCCGACGAATGCGTCGAGTGCCTGGCGGACGGGCAGTGCGACGACGATCTGTTCTGCAACGGAACGGAGACGTGCCTCGAAGGTTCATGCGTGGCGGGCAGCGCCCCGTGCGCGGGCGAGCACTGCGACGAAGCCGGAGACGAGTGCGTCGAATGTCTGGCGGACGGGCACTGCGACGACGGCCTGTTCTGCAACGGGACGGAGACGTGCGTCGAAGGTTCGTGCGTGGCGGGCAGCGATCCGTGCCCGGGGGCCACGTGCGTGGAGGCGGATGACGCCTGTGTCGGCTGCACGGACGACGGCGATTGCGACGACGGTCTGTTCTGCAACGGCGTGGAGAACTGCGTGGGCGGGGAATGTCAACCAGGCAGCGACCCCTGCGCCGGGGAGCGTTGTGATGAGCTGGCGGACGGGTGTGTGGAATGTCTGAATCACGCCGACTGCGACGACGGCGTGTTCTGCAACGGGGCGGAGTTGTGTGTCGGCGGCGAGTGTCGTGCCGGCACGGCCCCGTGCGTTGGCGAACAGTGCGACGAGGATTCGGACGCCTGCGTCGAGTGTCTCACCGACGGCCACTGTGACGACGGGGCGTTCTGCAACGGGGCGGAGCGATGCGTGGACGGCTCCTGCGAGGCCGGTTCGGATCCGTGTCCGGGCGAGCTGTGCGACGAGGTTCGCGCCGAATGTGTCGAGTGTCTGGGCCACAGTGACTGCGACAACGGTGAGTTCTGCGACGGGGCGGAGTTGTGCGTGGGCGGAACGTGCCGGCCGGGTAGCGATCCGTGCGGCGGCAAGGAGTGCGACGAGGGCCTCGATGAGTGCGTGGACTGTCTGACCGACGGCGATTGCGACAACGGGGTCTTCTGCGACGGCGCCGAATCGTGCGTGGGCGGCTCGTGTCAGGCGGGCGTTGATCCGTGTCCGGGTCAAACGTGTGACGAGGGCTCGGACCAATGTGTCGGCGGCGATTGCCGCACCAGCTCCACGTCGTGGGCGAGCGTCGCGGTCGCGCGTCAGACCGGAGCGTTCACGTTCGCGTTCGACGCCACGCCCGGCGGGTCGGCCATCGACGGCTTGACCGGACTGTCGGACGGCGAGTGCACCGGCTACTCGGACTCGGCGGTCACGATCCGCTTCAGCCAGGACGGGAAGATTGACGTGTGGGACGACGAGGAGCCCAAGCCCTGGGACCCGGGTTCACTCGGCTGGTATACGTCGGACACGCCGGTGTCGTACACGGGGGGCGCAACGTACCACTTCCGCGTCGTGGTGAACATTCCGGCTGCAACGTATAGCGTGTACGTAACGCCGGATGGGTCGGGCGAAATCGGGCTGGCCACGGACTACGCGTTCCGCGACGGCCCGGTCACGGAACTCGACCACTGGCATCTTCAGTCCGGCTCCGGCTCACACGAGGTGTGCAACGTAGCGCTGGGGGCGGCGCCGAACCAGCCGCCGGTGGTCGACGCGGGTGATGACGCGTCGATCACCTTGCCGACGGACACGGTGTCTCTGAACGGGTCGGTTGTGGATGACGGCCTTCCGGATCCCCCGGGGCACGTCACCACGCAATGGAGCAAAGTGAGCGGCCCGGGCACGGTCATCTTCGCGGACGATCGAGCGGTGGACACCACGGCCACGTTTGGCAGCGAAGGGGCGTATGTGCTTCGTTTGTGGGCGGCGGACGGGGAATACGACGTGTCGGATACTGTGTCAATCACGGTCAACCCGCCGGCCCCGCCGGCGTTGGCGGTCAGCCCGACTGTATTAAACTATGGTACGAGTTCCGATTCGCTCACCTTCGATGCTTGGAATTCAGGGGGCGGCACGCTAACCTATGACATCTCAGAGGATGCGAGTTGGCTAAGCGTCTCACCCACCAGCGGGGAATCATCCGGCGAACACGACACGATCACGGTTACGGCCGATCGGGGTGGGCTGAGCGACGGTTACTATGAGGCGGAGATTACCGTGACGCCTGGTATTGGATCAGCGATAACCGTTCTGGCCACGATGACGATTGGGGTCTCGGAACCGATGCAGACGGCTCACCGCACGAGTGGTGTCGCGCCGCTGGTCGTTTTCTTTGACGCGGTCGAATCGTCGAGTGGTGTGGTGCAACCGCAGTTGGTGAGCGGCCGCCGGGACTACGGCACGTTGTGTTATCGGTGGAGTTTCGGCGATCCCGGCTCGGGCGCCTGGGCCCCGAGCGGCCGCCCTCGCAACGAAGCGAGCGGTCAGGTGGCGGCCCACGTGTTCGAAAACCCGGGCACGTATCTCGTGACGTTGCATGTGACCGATGCGAGCGGCGTGGTGCACGAGTACCAGCAGGAGATCGAGGCTTTGGCGTTTACCGGCACGACGTACTACGTCAGTGTGGCCGGTTCCGACGCCAACAGCGGGCTTTCCGAATCGGCACCGTTCAGGACGTATGGCAAGGCGATGTCGATGCTGGCGCCGAACGTCCGCATCCTGTTCCGCCGGGGCGATACGTTCACGATCAGCGGCGGCAGCCGGATCAGCGTGTCGGGGCCGGGCATCATCGGCGCCTACGGCACGGGGACGGACCAGGATGCCCGCGGCATTTACGCGAACAACCCGATCATCCGTGTGACGGGCGATGCGGGCGACGCGTTCGGCATCAACAATAGCCTGGAGGACCGCGACTGGCGGATCATGGACCTGCATCTCGTCGGGCCGGGCGCCAGCAGTTCCGGGTTCGGCGTCAACGCCGCCCACGGCACGCAGCGGGAGTGGTTGCTGTACCGGCTGCATGTTGAGGGGTTCCACCTCAACGTGTTCACCAACCGGTGGTTCAGCGGCGACACCAGCGGGTACAACTACTCGACGATGCACGCCCGCAACTTCGTCGTCGATTGTCACCTGCACCATTCGAACGACAAGTCGATCTACATGGGCGGCCGGAACTGCGCCGTGATGGGTACGTACCTGCACGACAGCCGCAACTCGCACGTGCTGCGGATCTGGCACGGCCCGAAGATGATCGTGTCGGCCAACCGGATCGAGCATTCGGCGAACGGGCTTCACTGCCTCAAATTCCACGGCGGCCCGGTGACGTCCGGCTGGCCGACGGCCCGGTACGCCGTCGTCTCGGACAACATGTTCCAGTACGGCGGTGCGTGGCCGGTGGCGATCGGACCGATGGACGACTTCTCGGACGAGCGGCTGCAGGACATGCTGATCGAGCGGAACGTGTTCCGGTCGGACTCCGACACGCAGAACCTCTGTCGCCTCTGGTCGAGTTATTCCACGGTCCGGAACAACGTGTTCCTCGGTGACGGAGGCAGCCTGTGGGTCACGGGTCTCGCGGTCGTACAGCGCGGCTCGGAACCGCAGCCGGTCGGTAATACGGTGTACAACAACACGTTTTACCGGGGCGATTCGTGCAACCGGTTCTGGGGGATCGAGGTGACGGGTGCCGCACAGAACACGGTGGTGCGTAACAACTTCGGCTCGGCGCCGAATGCCTCGGTCAAGGACATCCTGGTGGGCGGCGGTTCGGGGCTGGTGGCGGATCACAATGTGTTGACGGACGCGCCGCGATTCACGGCCGCGGGCAGCGGTGATTTCAGCCTGCGAGGCGACTCGCCGGCGATCGACGCCGGGTACGACGTGGGCGTGCCGTACGACTTCGATGGTCACCCGCGTTTCGACGACACGGGCACGCCGGACACGGGTTCGGGCAGCATCCGCTACTACGACCTGGGTGCGTTCGAGTACCAGGGCTAACGATCATAACCTTGCACGAGGGACTGCATCGGGCCGAGGGGCGCCGTGGGCGGCGTCTTTCGGCCCGATCATTTTGAGCCCGCTGGCGAGCAGCCCCACTCCGATCCAGAAGAGCGGAACATAGTCGGGGGCGAACCATACGTTGGCCATGCACCCGCTGACGGCGGCGACGCTCGCCACCACGCCGGCGAGCATATATCGCTCGTCACCGGACGCCCGCATCATGGCCCGCGTGCCCCGCACCAGAATGACGCCCGCGATGAGCAGGATGAGGCTTCCGCCCACCCAGCCGCCGATCAGGTAGAGATAGAGATACGCGTTATCGATCGAGTACGCTGCCTCGTACTGTGCACCGATGACCGACCGGTCCCCGAACCACCCGACTTCCGCCACGGTCTTCCCGTACATGATGAACAGGGCGATGCGGTAATGCCCGCTCTCATTGGCCGTGTTGCCGGTCTCGGCGACCCGTTGCCTCGTGTACGCCACGCTTTCGGCGGCTGTCTCCAGCAGGAAGGGTGACATTAAGACGGCACAGACGACGGAGGCGATCATCAGCACTTTCATCCGGCGGGCCGCGGCGACGTACACCAGACTCACGGCCAGCAGCACCAGCACCGGGCCGCGAGACAGCCCGCTGACGCAGCCCAGCGCGCAGGTAATCGCCGCCCCCCAGGCGGCGGCGCGACGTTTCGGCTCGACGTAGCGCCACGCGACCATGAGCGGTGCGATCATGGCGAAGCCGGTGGCAAGCGTGATGGGGCCGTACCAGTGTGTATAGGCGCGAAGGAACCCCCACCGCCAGTCCCCCCAATGGGGCGGGGAGGGCAACCCCAGCCCGAGCGTATTCCACAGGAAAACCGAGAGGCGGAAGGCCAGGCGGCACTCGCAGATCGCCAGGATTGCCAAGGCACAGGCGCTCACGGCGAGGGCGGGCAGCAGGTCCCGCAGGTCCTGCCGGTCCCTCACCAGGGCCCGCGCGAAGACGTAGGGGCACACCCAATCCAGGATCAGCTGGGGCAGCTCGTGGTTGAACCCCTTGAGATCCGTGGCCAGACCGTAACTGATCGAAAACGACAGTGCCGGCAGGAGGGCGAGCAGATCGAAGGCTTGCCAGCGCGGCGTGATGTGGCGGTAGTTCCCGCGGGTCAGGACCCCGAGGATGATCCCCAGCGAGGCTGCCCGTAGTGGAGTCAGGTCGGGGACGGCGGGCAGGTCCATGGTGAGCATGTCGGGGACGAGCAAGAGCGCGGGGACGTACACCCAGCGAAAGGCCCACCGCGGCCCGCGGGCCCACACGGCGACCAGGGCGGCCACGCCCACTACGATGATAACGGTCTGGGTCATTCAGCCATTGCGAGTTGAGCCTTGCGATAGTCCCAGATGGCGAAGTGCGTCCAGGTGACCGCCCCCAGGCGGTTCTGGGCGTCGGGAACCCCGCGGCTGCGATAGACTTCCCACGTCTGATCCATGCGCAGCACGACGGATTCGCGATTCACCCGGGGAATCACCACCCAACTCTCGCCATTCACGTACCGGGCATGGATGCTGGCCAGGTACTGCACCCCGACCTTCCGCAGGTAGGCCTGCACTTCGTTTCGGTTGAGATACTGGCGATACTCCTCGCCATTCGCCTTGCCGTCCAGGTTCACAGTCGGGCGCTCGGAGCAGTATCCGAACAGGCCGGCGTCCTTGATCGCAAACACGGTGCCCGGCTCGGTATTCTCTCGCGCCCAGTGGGCCGCTTCCATCCAGGCAACGTGCTGCCGCGCCTTCATCGGCACCTCATGCGCTTTGGCGAATACCGTGAGCGTGATCATGCCAGCCACCAGAACGCCTTGCAAGGCTTTTCTCGGGCCCGGGCGGGACCGCACCAGGCGGTGCAGCGCCAACGGGAACGCGAGGGCGACGGCCAGCCCGTACAACGCAAAATGCCACCAGTAGACGCCCCAGGCGAGGAAGAGGTAGCTGTAGGCGAAGTGGAACAAGCAGGCGAACGACAGCATAGTGAGGGGCGAGCGAAGCCAAGGCCTGGCTTGAGCGTCCCGGCGCTGCGTCGCGAGGATGACCCCGTTCAGGACGATCAGGCTGGCGAGCAACGCCACGCCCAGCAGGCGATCGTGCTGCAGGGTCAACGGGTCCCGCAGGCTCGGGAATGCGCTCTTAACCGCCCCGCTGATCGGCATGAGGTGGCCGAAAGAGCGGACATTCCAGACCACGTACGGGCTGACCACGACGCCGAACGCAACGCCCATGGCGACCAGGCGCGTGAACCGAGCGGCCCATTCGGCGCGGCGGGGCAGGGCATCGAAGGCGATCAGTCCGCCCGCGGCGACCAAAAGGAATACGGAATCCAGCCGGCAGAGCGACGCAACGCCGAGCAACGCCCCGAACAGCATGGCCGCCCCCAGCGAGGACCGCCCCTCGTGAATTCGGTAGCGATAACACACACCGAGCACGGCCACCATCACGAGCAGCAACACCCCGGTCTCCATACCGTTGGTCATGGCGTTCAGGAGGTTGGGCAGGAGCCCGGCACCGACGGCGACGGCCCCCCACCCGGGCGCGACGTGCCGCTGGACGAGCCGGTAGAGCATCACCAGCGACGTCAAGGCCATCAATACGTTCAGCGTCAGCACGATCCGCACGGGCAACTCGGGGTTGGCCTTGCCCAGCGCGAAGACGGGCAGGATGCACAGCATCCACAGCGGGTGAAACCCGTTCGTGGCGACGATGCCGTCAAAGGTGCATCCCTGGCCGCCGACGATGTTCCGCGCGATCTCGAAGTAGTAGAACGCGTCGTCGGACGGAAGCGCCACGAGGGCGCGGAATGGCATCACCCCCAGCCCGAGCACGAGCACGGTGATCGCGGCGGCCAAGACGGCCGCCGCGGGTACCCATCTGTACTTGACAGTGTTGGCCATGCGTAAGCGGATCACTGATGATTCGCGCGGGTCCGCCCCTGACAGACCATCAGTCACACGGACTGACGATGGGTCCAGTGAACAACCGCTGCAGCTCCTGCACGTTCGCCAGGTCAACGTCTCCGTCACCGTCCCAGTCATGCCGGTCCTGGCATTCCGCACTGGTCATCACGTTGACTCCCAGGAAGCAGGACGCGAAGTGCGCGTAATCGTCGAGGTCGACATCGCCGTCGTGATCGGCGTCAAAGGGACCGTCGCAGGCGTCGCCGATGCCGTTGTCGTTGCTGTCCTCCTGGCCGGGGTTGAGGACGGTCGGGCAGTTGTCGAGGGCGTCGCAGTGCTCATCGCCATCACAATCCGCGAAGGTACCCGCACACTCGCCTTCGATGCAAGTGTCCTCCTCCGTGCAAGCGTCCTCGTCGTCGCAGGGCTCGCCTTCGGCCGCCGGCTGCGCTTCGCACTCGCCGGTTTCCGGGTTGCACACGCCGACCAGGCAGGTATCGTCGAGGGACGAACAGTCCGCCTGCTCACCGACGCAGACGCCGTTCGTGCAGACGTCGTTGATCGTGCAGAGGTCATCGTCATCGCACGGCTCCCCATCGGCCGCCGTCTGCGCTTCGCACTCGCCGGTTTCCGGGTTGCACACGCCGACCAGGCAGGCATCATCGAGGGACGAACAGTCCGCCTGCTCACCGACGCAGACGCCGTTCGTGCAGACGTCGTTGATCGTGCAGAGGTCATCGTCATCGCACGGCTCCCCATCGGCCGCCGTCTGCGCTTCGCACTCGCCGGTTTCCGGGTTGCACACGCCGACCAGGCAGGCATCGTCGAGGGACGAGCAGTCCACCGGCTCACCGACGCAGATGCCGTTGGTGCAGACGTCGTTGATCGTGCAAAGGTCGTCATCGTCGCACGGCTCACCCTCGGCCATCGGCTGTGCCTCGCACTCGCCGGTTTCCGGGTTGCACACGCCGACCAGGCAGGCGTCGTCGAGCGTCGAGCAGTCCACCGGCTCACCGACGCAGATGCCGTTCGTGCAGACGTCGTTGATCGTGCAAAGGTCGTCATCGTCGCACGGCTCACCCTCGG
>CAZBUJ010000025.1:0-11410 GCA_964495075.1 uncultured Phycisphaeraceae bacterium | reverse complement strand
CGTCGAGCAGTCCACCGGCTCACCGACGCAGATGCCGTTCGTGCAGACGTCGTTGCTCGTGCAAAGGTCGTCATCGTCGCACGGCTGACCTTCGCTGGTGGGCACGATGACGCAGGATCCCAGGTCGGGGTGGCAGGCGCCGATGCCGCATGGGCCGTCCAACGCGGAGCAGTCCAGCGGGGCCCCTTCCACCAGGCAGTTCTCTTCGCACAGGTCGGCGAGGCCGTTCGAGTTCAGGTCGAGCAGCCGCCCTGCTTCGATGTCGCACTCGTCAGGCACGCCGTTCTGGTCGCAGTCGTTGCCGGCCTCGCAGAAAGCACATCCCTCCGCCTCGGCGAGGTACGCACAGAGTCGATCCCATTCGGTATCGCAGCAGTAGGGGTCGACGCGGCACACGCAGTTCTCGGTCTCCGGGTTGCTGCAGCCGGGTTCGTGGTCCCAATCGCAGCAGTTGTGGCCTTCGATCACGTCACACTCGTCGGGCACGCCGTTCTCGTTGCAGTCCGGTGCGCCGCCGGCGATATCGAGGTCGTCGGGAACGCCATTGGTGTTGCAGTCCGGCTCGGCGAGGCACTCGCCCGTCTCCGGATCGCAGATACCGATGCTCCACATGCCGCCGACTCCCGAGCAATCGACCGGCGTGCCGCGGCAGAGTCCGCCCTGGCACGCATCGGCCTGCGAACACAGATCCCCGTCGTCGCACGCCCCACCTTCGTTGGCGGGCCCGGCGACGCATTGTCCGGTGGCCGGCACGCAGACGCCGATCGTACAGTCGCTGTCGAACGCCGAGCAGTCGATGGGCAGGCCGCCGTCGAAGCAGAGCGGCTCGCATTCGTCGGGGATCCCGTTGCTGTTCAGATCGGTGCTCGTGCCGTCGGCGATGTCGCACTCGTCGGGGATCCCGTTGCCATTGCAGTCGTCGTGATCGATGATCGTACCGGTCAGCGACAGGGTCGCGTCACCGGCGAGAAGCTGTCCTTCCCCGTCGTACTGCAAGGTGACGATCATCGTCGCGTCGACGAGCGCGGTGAACGTACGATAGGAGGCCCACAGGTGACCGTCAATCTGCAGCGTTCCGCCGGTGTACACCACTTCGTGGACATTCGTACCGACGCCGGGCTCACCGCTGAGGAGCGCCACGCTCTGCAACGTCAACCCGGCGAATTGCCATTGGCCCCCCCGCTCGCCGTCGTCCCAGCTTCCGCCTTCGAGCCGGTTGCCCGGGGTAAGCCGTGGCCCGGCGATGTGGCTCGCGGTCCACCGTCCCGTTATCGCATCGATGGGCACGTCGAGCGTAACGGTCACGTCGGTGAGGCTGCCCCAGTCCGCGGTGGCGGCCGCCGGGGGCGGGTAGCCGCCCGGCGGAACGCTGTCAAAGCCCTGGTACGCCGCGAATCCGCTGAAGCGGATCGTGCGGAGGATATCGCACTCGTCGGGGACACCGTTCGAGTTGCAGTCCGGTGAGAACCCGGATTCGATATCCTCGGCGTCTTCGATCCCGTTGGAGTTACAGTCGGTAAAGCTATGGAGGCTCTCGTACGCGCCCATGTCGACCACGGCGTTGATCACGCGATCGATGCCGTCGAGGTCGACCGGCAGCGGGCCGTTGGTGTTGCCGTCGTCGTCCAGGTCGAACTCGTCGGGCGGGAGCAGATCATTGCTGCCCTCGTCGATGACGGCCGACGTCGGCAGCAGGCGGACGTCGTCGTCCTCGGTGCCCGGGGTGCCATCCGCACCGTCCGGGTCGACGAACCTCGGATCCTCCCCCGTGTTGCCTTCCCCGCCGAGATCCCCGGTCCAGCCCTGGATGCACGAGTAATTCACGGTGATGGTTTCGCCACTGATCTGTCCGGACTCGTCCATACCGCCCGCGTCGCTGTTGCCCCACAGCACGACATTGGCAAGCGTGATGTCGCTTCCACCGCCCGCGAGAATACCGCCGCCGGACGCACCGGCTACGTTGGTGGAAAGCGTCGTGCTCGTCAGCGTAACCGACCCGATCTGGTTGTAGAGTCCGCCGCCCCGGCTCAGGGCCTCGTTGCCGCTGACCACGCAGTTCACCAACTGGGCGGTGCCGTCGGTCGTGAGCAGCCCACCACCCTGCACATCGGAGGTGTTGCCCAGAACCAGGCAATTGACCAAGCTGACATCGCATCGGGCGGACGCCAACGCACCGCCCTCCTGCGTGGCGCTGTTTCCCCGCAGGGTACAGCGGATCAGCACGACGGTGCTGTCCGACCCGCAGCGGACGGCGCCGCCGAACTGCGCGGAGTGCGACGAGAGGGAGCAGTCTTCGAGGGTCATGGCACTGGCCACCGCGTAGATCGCCCCGCCGGACTGAACGGCGGACCCGCCGTCGAAGCTGCACCCTTCGAGCGCGGCCGCGCTGTTCTCCACGTAAAGTAAGCCACCGTTGGCGGTTACCGTGTTTCCCCAACCGGTGCAGTCCTGCATGAGCAGGATGCTACCGTCCTGGACCGCCACCGCACCGCCCTCGCTGGCCGAGTTGTTGTTGAAGGTGCAGCCGGTGATCACCGGCTCGCATTGAATGATGTTTCCGACAGCGGCCCCGCGCTGCCCTGCCGTGTTGTCGGTGAACACGCAGTCGATGATCGTGGCATCGACATGGTCATCGTTGGAGATGGCCCCCCCGGTGTCGGTGGCGCTATTTGCCGTGAACGTACAGCCATCGAGGGTCGGCGCGGTCAGTTCCTCGTTCGACATCGCCCCGCCCCACAGGGCCGAGTGGTTCTCGAAGTGGCAATTGACGAACGTCGGGTTGGCGGAAAACCGGTTGCAGACGGCGGCGCCCGTGAAGCCGGTCGTATTATTCATGAACGTGCAGTCCTCGAACCAGCCATCGGCCTGGTAGACGAGCAGGCCGCCGCCGCTGTCGTTCACCGCGCGGTTGCCGATGAAGTCGCAGTTCGTGACGGTTGGCGCGGCGGCTTCCCGTACGTGCATTCCGCCGCCCGATGAGTTAGCCGAGTTGCCGGTGACGAGGCAGTTTCGGACGGTAGGCGACCCGGAGACGATGTAGAACCCGCCGCCGCGTCCGAACGGATTGGCGTTACCGCCGCGGACGGTGAAGCCGTCGATCACGGCCGTCGCGTCCGTGCCGCTGCCGGTAACGACGTTGTAGCTGTTTTCCTGGTTGTTGGAGAAGCCGTCGTCGTCGCCGTTCAAGTCGCCGCTGAGGGTCGTCTCGTTGGTCTGCCAATCGCGCTGCTCCAGGAGCGTTTCGCCCCCGGCGAATCCGCCATACACCGCCACGTTGTTCACCAGTTGAAACGTGGCGGATCGAAGGCCGCCCGATGCAGCCGGCGTGTAGGTTCCCGCCGCCACCCAGATCTCGGTGACGATCGGCTCGGCTTCGGCGTGCGCGAGGGCGTCCTGGAGATTGTCGTGCGCCGTGGCCCACGTCAGTCCGTCACCGCCCGGCGGCGCGGATTGATCCACACGGATCGAATCGGCCCAGCCCGGCGTCGCCCACGCGGCGCTCACCGCGCATGCCACGGCTACAATGATCGCATCGCTCCTCCGCCGAGATCGACGTTGATTCCAATGCTGGCTCACAGTTCTCGTCTCTCTTCTAACCCCTTCTAACCCACTCCGCGGACGCTGATCCCTCCAGAGTCCACGCCGTCTACGGCGGTGACGGGCGAACGGACACAGGCCACCACCATGGATATGCTCATGCTGGATGCTTCGCACCGTCGCCAACAGACTGGTGTTGTGTGTGGCACCCCCCAGCGCCCGCGACCCTCAGCTACTCTCTCCCCTTTTCCCCCAACGAGGGCAATCCTCCGTCCCCTTCCCCGCTGCCGGTAACCGCTTCAGGTGATTATACGCAGCCCGAGCGGGTGTGAAGCGGGCAAAGCGTCCGGTAATCGTGATTGCGGAGCGGGCGCTTTAAAGCGTTTTCCAGCAGAGCGTTACAGAGACACTCCGCCAGGCGGGCCGTCCGGCGTGGGATCGTCGGCCACTTTTTTTTCGCGGGAGGCGGCGGAACGGGTATTGGGACGTCGGGGACTTGGGGATGGGCGGTCGTCGACGGCGGTGCGGCGACGGTGGGCGGGACTATCGTCCGGGGCACGGCCCCGTGTTCGGATGGACGGGGCGCGGTGGATCAGGCCGCTCGCGGTCGACCTCCCGACCGCGAGAACCAGCGTCTGCCCAGCGCCCGCAGGAGCAGGTAGAGGAAGATCCGATCATCCCACAGGTATCGCTTCCAGAGGCGTCCGGGTTCGCGGCCGAGGCGGTGAACCCACTCAAGTCCGCCGCGTTGCATCCAGCGCGGCGCGCGGGGCACGTCTCCGCTGATGAAGCTGAAGCTGATGCCCACCCCGATGCTCACCTTGACGCCGCACGCGGCACCGTGCTCGGCGATCCACTTCTCCTGTTTGGGCGAGCCAAGCCCGACGAACAGGATGTCAGGGGCTGCCTGTCGCACGGCGTCGACGGCCCGACTGGATTCGATCGCGTCTTTTTCGAAGCCGAACGGCGGGCAATAGGTCTGCACGCGGAGCGCGGGATGCCGCGCCTGGAGCGTCTCCGCCGCCCGTTCCGCCGTGCCCGGGTCGCCGCCCAGCAGGAAGACCTGGAGGCCACGCTCCGCCGCCTGGGCACACAGGGCCGGGAAGAGATCGGAACCGGCCACCCGCTCGGGCAGTGGATCACCCAGGAGCCGAGAGGCCCACACCAGCGGCATCCCGTCGGCGACCACGAGGTCCGCGTCGGCGTACAGGTGCCGCACCTCCGGCTCACGATGGAAGCGCACCACGTGATCCACGTTCGCGGTCACGGCGTAGGCATGTCGCGGGTCATCGGCCATGGCGATCAGTCGGTCGAGCGCACCGGCGAAGTCCACGACATCGAACGGCATGTCAAACAGCGTGATGCGCCGAGACGGCGTGACGGATGGCGATTTGGATGGATCGGTCGGCGACGTGGTCATCCGCGTCTCCGCAGTTTCGCAAGTTGCCACCGGTGAAGGTGGCGCCGGAACTCGCGATCGTCGTAGCGTTCGTCACGACGGAGGAACCCCCAGAGATAGCCGGCCCCGATGCAGAGTCCGCCGACTACGTAGGGGCGTTCGAACAGTCGATAGACGGTGATGCCCATCGCGTAGAGGGGGTGGGTGCCCATGAAGTACTGTCCCCGTCCCCAGCGGACGCGCCCGTGCAGCACGGACTTGTGTGAGGAGCCCATGGGCCGCATCTCGAAGATCCGCAGCGCCGCGTCGTGAACGCTCCGGGCCTTCCAGCCGAGCATGCGGCACCGGTGGCAATCGATTCCGTCCCACATGGTCCGGGCGACGAACCCGCCGATCTCCTGAAAGCACTTCACGCGGTAGAACTTGGCCGCCCCCAGCGAGAATTCGTCGCTCGTGCGCAGCGGAACCCACCGGTCCCCCATCTTGTCCCAGCACTTGCCGCTGATGGTGCCCAGTTGCGGGTCGGCCTCGCACTTCTGGATAAGTCGCTCGAAGTACTCGGGGCCCACGCGGAGGTCGCCGTCCAGTTTGCAGACGTACTCGTAGTCCTCGAGCCGGATCAGCGACAGGCCGTCGTTGAACGCTTCGATCACGCCGCCGCCGACTTTGCGAACGCCCCGGTCCGTGCGCTGGTGGACGCGAATCCACGGGTGAGACTCGGCGGCGCGACTGGCGATGGCGTACGTGTCGTCGGTGGACCCGTCGTCCACGATGATCCACGCCGCGGGCGGTATCGTCTGGGCGACCAGGGCATCGATCGTCTGCTCCAGGTACTCGGCCTCGTCGCGGACGGGTGAGACGACGGCGTATCGGCGGCTGCTCATGAGTTGGTGGCTCCCACCGCCATGCGGGCCGATCCGGTGGAACCGGCCGGGTCCGCCGACACCGCCATCCTGGCGAAGAGGTCGACCAGTTGCGTGCCGGACTGGCGCACGTCGTATTCCCGGCAGACGCGATCGCGTCCTTCCCGGCCCATGCGCTTGCGCGTTTCGACATCGTGGGCGAGGGTACGAATGGCTTCGACGAGACGATCGCTTCGACCCGGGGGGACGAGCAGCCCGCTTACCCCGTCGTCGACGAGTTCGGGAATGCCCATCACGCGGGTGGTGATGACGGGGAGTCCTTTGGCCATCGCCTCCATCAGGACCACGGGCACGCCTTCGGCGAAGCTCGGCAGGACGAACACGTCCGCCTGATCGTAATGCGTTTGAATCCGATCCTGGTCGACCACGCCGGTGAACTGCACGCGAGAATCCACACCGAGATCGCGGCTGCGTCGTTCGAGGCGAGCCCGCTCGGGGCCATCGCCGATGATCGTGCAGGTCACGTCGCAGTCCCGGTCCCGCAGGTCAGCGATAGCTTGCAGCAGCACGTCGTGCCCCTTCACGGGACTGAGCCGGGCGACGTTGAGGAGATGGAGTCGTCCCGGTTCGGCGGGCGGCGCTTCTGGGCGCGGTGTGTAGTCGGTCGGGTCGACGCCACAGTGAACCACCTGGAGTTTGTGCCAGTCGGCGGGGTCGGCGAACGACATGACCTGGCTGCGGCAGAAGTCGCTGATGCAGGCAACCATCGCCGCCCGCTTCACCTTGTCGCGCAACCGGTAGTGGCAGGCCTCGTAGAAGACGGCCGGACCGTGCACGGTCATGCTGTAGGTCAGGTCACCGAGGCGGTTGGCGATCATGGCCACCGATGCGCAGGCCATGGCGAAGTGCACGTGTACGTGGCGGACCCCGCGGCGCCGCAATTCGTGCCATACGCACACGGCCTCGACGAAGTAGAATAGTTGCCAGAGCAGCGCCCGCAGGCCGGGTGGTCGTTTGGCCAGGGCGAAACCGAGGGCGGCGACGTATCGCAGCGGTCGCGTGATGATGGTGCGGGCGTGGGCCGCCAGAAGGCGGCCCCAGCGCGGCGGCAACACATAGTACGTCGCTTCCAGCTCGGCGCGGTCCACCTGCGACCGCGGATCGTCCGCCGCGGGTCGGCGAATGGACAGGGTGTGCACGGTGACGCCGGCCGCACGCACGGCGAGGATCTCCCGCTGGATGAACGTATGCGACACCGCGGGGTAGCAACTGGTCAGGTAGGCGATTTCCTGCATGGCACTCTCGACAACCATCGGTTCTTGGCCGCGGTGCTAGCCGCACCGGGCGCGGTCCGGTTCTCCTCGATGCTCGATCAGGCGCCGTGGGTTCGCACCGGTCCAGCGGCGGACGAAGTAGTCCAGGTGGCCGATCAAGGTCGGCACTTTCGACAGATAGATGTGGATGGCGTACAGGAAGGCCTCGCGAAGCGATCCGATGCGCCGCCGGTGACGCCACGCGTTACGAGCGACGGCCAGCACCATCAGGCCGAACCACGCGATGAACGGAACGACGGACCAGAGGGCGACGCTGGCGATGATGGCGGCCAGTGCCAGTGCGCCGTGGATGGCATTCCGTCGGCAGGTCCGCCGCCATTGGATCAGGCCAGGATAGCGCGACCCGACTTCCGCGTAGGCGTACCCGGCCCGGATGCAGCGTCGCCAGTACTGGCCGAACCGTGTCATATCAATGTCATGGCAGACCATCGGCTCGTCCAGGCAGAGGATCGTGGCGCCGTGGTCCCGAATCAGCCGGTAGCTCAGGTCGCGCTCTTCGCCGGCGATGAGCGTTTCGTCGTAGCCGTCGGCGTCGAGGAGTGCGGTCTTGCGATACATCGCGACGCCGCCGCACGCCTCGGTCGGGCCCGGCGGGAAGAACCAGTCATGGTGGGCCCAGAAGTTGTAGAGGGTCGCGTGCGGCGCCACTTCTTCGACGCGGCCGTGCACGCAGGTGACCGCCGCATCGGCCATGGCGGCCACAGCGCGGCGGATCCAGTCGGCGTGCAGGACGGTGTCGCCGTCCAGGAACTGGATCAGGTCGTGGCGGGCGGCCCGCAGGCCGGCGTTGCGGCCTGCCGCGGCGCAGAGCCGCGCCGGGCGAATGGCGATCACCTGCGCCTCCGCCCGCTCCGCCACCGCGCGGCTGTCATCCGTCGACTCGGAATCGACGTAGATCAGTTCGAGTCGATCGGCGGCGTAGTTCGCGGCGCGGACGGATTCCAGGCAACGGGCGAGACGATCGCCTTCGTTGCGCCCGATCACCACCACGCTGACGCCCGGCGGATCGTCGCCCGGACGGGTCGTGGGGGGAGTCGACGTCTCTGTGCTGAGTGGTTCCATACCTAACGCACCGTGAGCACGTCCGCGGTCAGCCCGGCCTGCTCCACCTTCGGCGGCATGCGCATGATCGGCGCCCGAAGCCGGATCCAGAGGTCGCGATTGTCCTTGCCGCGGAGCCAGCGCGGAACGACCTTCAGCGTCATCAACGCGAGTTCGCCGAGGTCGGCCGCCGCGGCGGCCAGCCAGCCGTGATGCTTGACCAGGTAGTAAAACCGGCTCTGAAAGTAGTGGTCGGCGATGCAGCCTTGAAAAAGCCGTGCGTTCATGCTCTTGGCGATCGAGCCGACCGCGTGACGGGCGACCGCTTCACCCACCGTCCACAATTGCGCGCCCTGCTGCGCCACACGCAGGCACAGATCCGTCTCCTCGAAGTACAGGAAGAAGCGAGGATCGAACCCGCGAAGGCGATCGATCAGGGCCTTGTCGGCCAACAGGATCGCCCCGCACACCCAGTCCACGCGACGGGGCGGCTCGCCCGGCACGATGGGCTCGTGCTCCTTTCGCCACCGATCCACGCCACCCGCGTTGGCGAGGATGGTCCGCGGCGTCGGCAACCCGCCGGCCGCCTGCATGCCACCGTCCGGGTCGACGATGGCCGGGGCGACGACGCCCACGTCCGGGTGTTGCTCGATGAACTCCACCATTCGGCTCAGCGCCGCGGGCTCCAAGCTGGCGTCGGGGTTGAGGAACAGCACGTAGGGTGTATCGACGTGCTGGAGGCCGAGGTTGCAGCCCCGGCCGAAACCGAGGTTGCCGCCGCTGGGCACGAATCGCACCCACGGGTGCTCGGCTTGCACGTATTCGCCGGTGCCATCCGCGCTGGCGTTGTCCACGACCACGCACTCGAGCAATCCCTGCTCGTGCGACTCTCGCGCGATGCGCAGTGTCTCTCCGATCACTCCGCGTGATTGATAGGTGACGATCACCGCCGTGGTGAGCGGCCTGCTCATGGATCCCCCTTGCTCGTATGCGGGTGAGGACTTGTGACCGGCGCCAGGGCGTCGGTTCGCCGCGGATCAATGACCGATCGGGCAAAACACTCGTGGTCCCGGAAGAACGCCGCGAGGAAGTCGCCCTTCGCCACGTCGGCCAGGATCGGCCAATCCGGCTCGCCGCGGAGGCGCGTCACCTGCGACCGGTGGGCTTGCAGCGCCGACCACTTGGCGTCCACGACGTCGGCGATCGACATGCGGCACCGAAAGTCGCCAAGGCATCGCACCACAGCCTGCACGCCCCACTTGACCAGACGGCGGGTGGGCGGCCGCCGGCGCCGCCGGGGTTTCATCCACGGCCACTGGTACCAGAACCAGATCGGGTACTCGTAGACGGTCACGCGGTGTGCACCGCGGCGAAGGGCGGCGATCACGATCTCGCGGGCGGCCAGGTGATCGGGCGGCGGCTCGTGCCGATACGGCACGAACACCGAGTCGGGTTCCGTCCGGGCAAGCAGCCCGGCCACCCGGTCGACCGCCGCCTCCCGGTGCTCGCCCAGATGAGTCTCGGCAAACCCCAGCATCTCGACGTGTTCGGCGTCAACACCCAACACGCGGGCGGCCGCCCGTCCCTCCTGGGCTCTCAACGCGGCGAGTTCGGTCGGGGGCATAAAGTCCTTGTGCGACTGGCTGCCATCCGTCAGGAAGACGATCTTCACGTCGGCCCCGGCCTGCCGCTTCTTGATGATCGTGCCTCCGCAGCCGAGTGTTTCGTCATCGAAGTGCGGCGAGAACACGACGGCGGATTGTGCCAGCTCCCGGTCACTGAGGTCACGGCTTCGGGTCTGCATGAGCCCCTGCACCAGACGCGAGGCGATCCGGCTTCGGCGCGGGCACGGTCGTTCAGTGCTCGGCCGACGCGGCGTCTCATCAAGGTCACGCCGCCCCTTCGCAATCGACGATCCCGGCCGTTCCAGAACCGACAGATACAGGCGTTCGAGTTCGTGCACCGCACCGCGCAGATTGTAGCATTGCTCAACGAGCTGCTGAGCGCGGCGCCCGACAGCCCGTGCATGATCGCGATCCGCGGCCAGCTTGCTCACGACCGACGCGAAGGCGTCCGCGTCGCGGGTCGGCACGCCGTAACCCGTTTTGCCATCCTCCAGCACCGCGGCCAACCCGGGCAGTTGAACGGCCACGACCGGCTTGCCGGCCGCCATGGCCTCGAGCACCACCAGGGGAAAACCCTCGAAACGCGACGAAAACACGAACAGATCGCTCACCGCCAGCAACGCCGCGGTATCCGTTCGTCGCCCGAGGAAGAGCACGTGGTCCACGACGCCGGCCTCGCGAGCGGCCTGCCGCAACGCGTCCCGGCTTTCGCCCTCGCCGACCAGCAGCAACCGCGCCGCCGGCCACGTTTCGACGAGCCTGGCCAAGACGGGGATCAGCAGGTCCTGCCCTTTGGGCGGCGTGAGGCGACCCACGTTGATCAGGACCGGATACGCGTGCTCGATGCCGAGGTCCCGCACAAGATCCTCCCGCTCCGCGGCCGGCAGCGGCGCCGCGAACTCGTCCACGGGCACCGCGTTGTTGATCACGGTGACCCGCCCGTTGCGGAGCCAGTGCCGATCCAGCCAGGGTCGCCACGACGCGCAGACCGCGTCGGAGACGGCAACCACGCGTCGAACGGTGGCCCGATCCAGCAGCCGGTCGGCCGCCCCCTGCAGGATGTTCCGCGCCAGTCGCAGGACCCGGTGCGGCCGCGGCCTCGTCAGCGTCCTCAGCACGGCGGGGGCCGGCGGTCGCATCCCGTGCAATGTCCGCACCACGGGTACGCCGCAGATCCAGGCGGCGAGCTGGCCGTAGTTCTTGTCGAGCGGCGTGCCCTGCACGTGCACGATGTCCACCTGCTGCCGACGGATCAGTGCCGCCAGTTGCCACAGCACGCGGGGCGCGGACCAGAAGCCGCGGTGATCGAAGAAGTGCAGGCTGTCGGCCTCGCGGCGGAACTGTGCGTCCATCTCCCGCGCCGCCTTGAAGTAGCAGACCGTGTTGCGAAACCGGTCACGATTCGAATGGGCGATGTTGCGCAGCACGAGATGCTGGCCCCCGCCCATCTGCAAGTCGGGGAGCGAGTGCAGCAGGGTGACCGGTTTGTTTGGTCTGGTGGTCGACATGATGGCGCAGCCGATCCGAAGACGCCGTGTCCCCCGGGCCCCCCCCCCGCCCCCCCCCCCGCCCGCGCCCCCCCGGGCCGCCCCCGCGGGGGGCCCCGGAAGT
>CAZBUJ010000024.1:57194-64374 GCA_964495075.1 uncultured Phycisphaeraceae bacterium | reverse complement strand
GTTCAGTCCAATGAAGCTTTGGCGTCGGCTGCGCGACGCAAAAGCTCTTAATTCACTTTGGGGGATGCGTGTTCGCCGCGTACGGTCCCGCGCGAATCTTTCGCGGGAGGACAGGCGTCATGGCGAACCAGCTCAAGATGGCTGCGGCACACACGATATACACGCTTCTGGAGCGGGGATGGTCGCGTCGGCGGATCGCCCGGGAACTGGGCATCGACCGGGGCACCGTGCGCCGCTATGCCCAGCGGGCCGCGGCCGGGATCCCACCGGGCGAGATCGACCTGCCAAAACCACCCGGGGCACCTCCCGGGTCGGACCCCGTCACGACAAGGACTTACGACGCGGGCGATGGTTCAAAACCCGCCGGGGCGCCTCCCCGGTCGGCGGGTCCGGATCGAGCCATGGATTCAAATGCCGTCACGGCGCCTCCCGGCTTTCCGACCCCCGTTCCGCGGGATCGGGACCCGGACGAAGCAAACCCCGCCCCGGCGCCGCTGGGTCGGCGGCCCGCGTCCAGGCCAGTGCCTGCAAACTGTTCCGTGACCGGATCCTGGCCAAGCTCGACCAGGGGCTCAGCGCCAAGCGAATCTGGCAGGACCTTGTCCGCGATCACGGATTCCCCGCCGAGTACCACAGCGTGCGGCGGTTCGTGCGGAAGCTTGGGCAGCGCTCTGCCCGGCCGTTCAGACGCACGGAGTGCGAGCCCGGGGCCGAGGCCCAGGTGGACTTCGGCAGGGGCGCCCCGGTCGTGCAAGCCAACGGCAAAAGGCGGCATCCGCATGCCTTC
This sequence comes from uncultured Phycisphaeraceae bacterium, assembly GCA_964495075.1. Lineage (GTDB taxonomy): Bacteria > Planctomycetota > Phycisphaerae > UBA1845 > UBA1845 > JAFGJQ01. Next base: position 63,587 of record CAZBUJ010000024.1, on the reverse strand, counting down.
CTGGCAATTCTGAGTCATTCCCGCAAGGCTTACAGTTACGTCGTCTGGCGGCAAACGACCGACAAGTTCATCCGCTGCCTCAAGAACGCCTTCCACCCGAGGCGGCCGGTTTTGCTGACTGACGGCGCAGTGATTGCGCGGTGACGCGTGACGGGGCTTGCGCCAACGCCCCTCTAAGTGGTTAACTGCATGACACTTACGCGCCGGATCGCCGCATTGGTGTTTGTCCGGCACGCGTGCTGCAGTCTGTCCTTCGCAACGCCGCCGCTCGACTACTCATTCTTGATAGATCGGTGGCCTCACTGGGCAATAGGAAGAGCCCAACTGGGACGATCGTATCCGGTTCCGACCTGCTACGCACGAAGTCGAATTGACAGAGACATACAAGAAGCCGGAGTTCAACAAACGAGCCACCTGATATGAATGTCCAACGCAGATTCCGTCTGCGCGTGGTGATCCTCTGCGCCTTGGGCGTTGCCACGCTGTCATTAATCGCATGCAATACCGTTACCACTCGCGTTGCGAACGCCGAACGGGAGCCAGACACTCAACCGTCCGGTCGCATAACATCCCTGGATATCATCGAAGCAGGATCAACGGGCGAGCACCTGCCCCTGCGACTCGATCTCGTGCCTTTCCAAAATGCTCGTTGTACTTCGTTGGCTGAGAACGGCGTCGTTTCGACGGAACTGCGACTGACACCCAGCGATACGCTCGTGGTGTTTGATCTCGGCCCCGCCGAGAATACCGACTGTGTCATCGTCAAACAGACAAACTCAATAGAAGTATATGCTCGCGTCGCTTTCTTTGACGGAAACTACGATCTCTTGACTTTGGGAGTGTTTGGATCTTCGGCGACCGCTGGCGAGCGGACTGTTGTCTGCGATCTACATGAGCCAGTCGCGCGTGTGTACCTCGCGATTGATGTGCCCGTCCAATTCACGCCGCTTGATCTGGCTCTGGAAGTGACCCGGGACACGCACGACAAACCTCAATGCGAAGTTGCCTCGTTCATCCTCCTCGATTTTGATGGGGCGCTGATCGATCGGGTGGGCATGCGAGAGGACGTCCGCGTCCAACCGTTTAGGGCGGCCGCCCTCAGCCAACGGCTCGCTGCAAGGACTGTCGCACTCAAGCGTCTCATTATCGATGCCGTGCGCCACGATTTCGACCCGATGGGAATCTCGGTCTACGAGCGCGCCGAAGTAGATTCGAGTGCTCGCGGCGCACTGGTCGCACACGTGGGCCGTGCCGACATAACCAATCTTGGAGCGGCAAGCGGCGTGGCTGTTATCAACACGGCGGCCTTGTCGTTTCTCGATCGATACAATCCTACGGAGGCTGAGTGGGCACAAGCAGTCTCGAATGTGATCGGCCATGAGGTCGGCCATCTTCTCGGCTTGAGTCACACGACGGAACCGTACAACATGATGTGCTCTACCGCATCAGCGGCAAATCTGCTTCTTGATCAGTCATTGTCGCGTGGATCGTTGGATCCGGCCGTCTTTCCCATTGGAGCGATGAACTGCCGCAAGTGGATTCATGCGCACAGTGCATGCCACGATTGACCGCAGTACAAGCCCACGGACTGCCGCCCTTCCGGCCACGGCGAGGCGACCGTAGCCGGAATCACGGCCCGAAAACGGCGTTATTCTCCGAAGCGCACAATCGCGCCTCGTCCGCGGGCAAACGTCTCATCGAATCCGAGACTCACCAGCAAACACCCTCTTGGGGTTTCTGCGCTTTCCCCGAACAACACTTATGCATTGGGCGGTGGCCGTTGCCAACGCCGACCGATCCCCGCCGAGGCCCAAAGACTAGGTGGTTGCCCTTGTTCGACAGTACCGACCTGTGTACCTGCGAACCCCAATCCAGAAAGACATTGAGAACACCAATACTATGAACGAGGGGCCTTTGCTGATCCCACAAGAAAGAGGCAGTGGTGGCGTGTATTCGCACGCATCGCCGATTCCGTCCCTGTCACGATCCGATTGGTCTGGGTTATAGGTGTCCGGGCAGTTGTCGTCCGAACTCAATACGTCGTCATCATCGGGATCCGATACTAGCTCACATGCGTCGCCAACACCGTCGTCATCTTCGTCGGTCTGATCCGGGTTCAGCGCGTCCAGACAATTGTCGCACGCATCACCCACAGCGTCGCCGTCCGAATCCGCTTGGTCCGAATTCGCGTCGTCCGGGCAGTTATCGCATACGTCTCCGTGTTCGTCATCGTCGGCGTCGGCCTGATCAGCGTTGTTGACCCCCATGCAGTTGTCACACGCGTCGCCAACACCATCGCCGTCCGTGTCAACTTGGTTCGCGTTAGCATCCGCGACGCAGTTGTCGCACGCATCACCTACTCGGTCCCTGTCTGAGTCTTCTTGATCTGCGTTGTGATCATCAGGGCAATTGTCACAAGCATTGTAGACTCCGTCGTTGTCGGCATCGATGTTCGGCCCGGCATCGCATTCGTCGCAGACGTTTCCAAGCCCATCTTCATCAGCATCGGCCTGGTCCGCGTTTTCGTTATCCGGGCAGTTGTCGCAGACGTCACCGACGCCGTCGTCATCTGTGTCCTCTTGGTCCATGCTGCAAACACCGTCGTCGCTCACGCCCGGCTCGGTATCGCATTGACTGTTCTCAGTGCAAGCATCCCCAATGATGCCTTCGATACAAGTGCCTTGTGCTGATCCATTGGCTACCTGCGGGCAATTATCGCAGACATCACCCGCGCCGTCGTCATCCATATCTTCTTGATCGAGGCTACAAATGCCATCATCGCTGCTACCCGGTTCAGTGTCGCAATCATCATCACTTAAGCAGGGTTCACCGACCTTACCCTCGGAACACGTGCCAGCGATCGGTCCGTTCGGGTCATCCACGCAATTGTCGCCTCCGTCAACCACACCGTCTGCATCCGAGTCCTCGGGGGGCGGGGGCAGTGGGTGTGGGGTACCGCAATCCATTGGGCAGGTTGCCTGGGTCTCACCGCAATTGCAGCAGTAGTCGCCGCAGAAGGGCTCACAGTCCTCGCAACAACCGCACGACTCCTCGTCCCCGTTGCAGCAGCCGTCACCGCAGTCCGTGCCGCACTCCTCCGGACACGTACAAGTGTCCTCGTCCGGGTCGCATGTGCCATTGCCGCAGTAGCAGTCGTCCGGACAGTTCGTACTGTCCTCCCCGGCTTCTGGCTCGCACACGCCGTCCCCATCGCACTCGGGACGCCAGAATCCGACGCTCTGGACGGCGCCCAGCGTGGCGTCATTCACCTCGACCACAGCGAAATCATAGCAGGGATCCGGCGGGCATTCGTCATCCACGTAGCAGTGGCCCGTGACGGTGACGGTACAGGTGTCGCACGGGACATCCGAGCACGACCACAGACCCTGCGCGCCGGTGCTCTGAGTCGTGCACGTGTACCCGCCGTCACACACGACGTCGACCGTCACGTCGGATACGCCACTGCCGATGGGATCACTGCAGTCGCTGTAGATCGCGCCACCGATCGTGTACGGCGCCTGCGCGCATCCGCAGTCCTGTAGGCAGGACTCGGGAGTCTCACCACAGTTGCAACAGCCATCACCGCAATAAGCCCCGCAATCCTCGCAGCAGTTGCACGAGTTTTCGTCCACATCGCACGTCCCGTTGCCGCAGTAGCAGTCCTCCGGGCAGGTAATGCTGTCCTCCCCGGCCACCGAATCGCAAATGCCATCCCCACAGTCGGGTTCGCAGTGCTGACTCGCCAGGAACTGGATGCTCTGGTTTTCGGCCTGGTGGGCCGCATCCACTATGATCTCGATCGGCGGCGCCGGTCCCACCTCGCCGCCCACGACGTGCAAGAAGCACCAACCCTCCAGTTCGGGCGTAACGGCGTACGTTCCTTCCGGTACAGCCGTGACGAACCAGATCCCCTGCGACCCAGAGGACGTGGCTTCGAATGAACCGCCCGTCCCCTCGACACGGACCGTCACCCCGGCCAGCCCGCTTGTCAACGGGTCGGCCAAGTCGGTGTACACTGCGCCGCCGATCGTGAAAACGCCATCCGTGTCGGCGGCCGCCGCAAGGGAAGGGGCCGATACAAGAACGAGAAGCCAACACAAAGCTGCGGAAGATCTCATGGCTGTGTCTCCAAGAGGCAAACGACTCTGTCCATCCTTCCGGCCGGTTTGTGGATCGGCACTCCAATATTCGCGCCGCACAGATGCCACCACGACCGATTGATGCAACGTCATTGACGCGACCCGGCTAGCCTGGCACCGCCGCGCAAACGGTTGCTCCGAACTCAGTTTTCAATCCGCGCCGGCGGCCGCGATGGCCAATCCAACCCCGATGGCGTCAAGTCCTCGGGCTCGTGAAGCCATTGAATGCTCTGGTTCGACGCCTTGTTGGCTTCGTCAACCACAATCTCCGTACGATGCAAGGGCTCGCCCGCCTCGTCGTCTGCGAAGAACGCGACACGGTATCGCCCCGGCGGAAGGTCTTCGATCCGCCAGACTCCCAGACTCCCTTCGGTCGCCGAGTACCCAACTAGCATGCCGGTTCCATCGAACACCCGCACGGTAATGCCGTTGACGCCGCTTGACAGCGGCATCGATTCGTCCGCGTAGACCGCTCCGCCGATGGTGAAGAACTCACCACCGCTGCGGCCGCCCGGGGCGCCCGTCGCTTCCCGACCGTCACACGGATCGGGACACGTGCCCTGGAAATAGACCGCTTCCACGAAACAGGGGACGTCACCGATGATGCTGGGGAATCCGTCACAATTGCAGTCCGCGGCACACTCGCAATCGTAGCTGGGGTCACAGTCAGGGCACGAGCAGTCTCCGAAATAGACGCAATCGACGAAGGGTGGTACATCACCGATGATGCTGCAGAAGCCATCGCAGTTCATGTCGCCCACTGTGCAGCCGACGTCGTAAAACTGAAGGCTCTGGTTTCCGGCTTGGTGTTGATCGTCAACGATGAGGGACGCCACGCTTTGACAGGGTTCCGGCGGGCATTCGTCATCGACGAAGCAGCCTCGCTCGGCTTCGACCGTGCACTCGTGACAGCAAGGCACGTCGGGAATTTCCCAGATTCCTTGCTCGCCGCTGGACTCGGTGCAGGCATGGAAGCTATCGCAGGTGCAATCCACACAGACGGTTACGCCGGCCACCCCGGCGGTCAGGGGCTCCTCACAATCGCTGTAAATCGCGCCGCCGATGGTATACGGCGCGTCTTCGCAGTCGCCAGGCACGCAAACATCTGCCGTTCCATCCCCGTCAGCGTCGGCGCAGTCCGTTCCATCTCCTTGGTAATCACCGCCCATATCCGAACATGCCGCCGCGGTGACGTCCTCGATGCAAACGACCTCGCTCGCCGTGGTCAGGGCTGGTGTTACGCTTCCAATGAGCGTCCTTCCGGCAAGGAGTGACTTTTCGTAGCTGGTGGTTGCGCCGCTGCTGCCGCCAATCGGGCAAGGTCCGCCGCCCGGGCAATCCTCGTCGGAGAACTGGCATCCACAATCGCACCCGTCAAAGGTGCCGCACCATTCCAGCGGACAATTCTCTTCATATTCGGTTCCAAACCAGCAGAAATCACACTCGGGACCACAGGGCCCGGTCCCGCAGTCATACGCACAGACCGGTCCATCGCAACAGGTGTCCACGTAGCAGTACTGATCCACCGGGCAGTCGCTGCTCCCGTCGGGGCACGGGATCAACGCGTCGCACATTCCTCCCTCCAAACACCGTCCGCCGCCTTCGGCCAGCGTGCCGCACACACAATTGGGGTCGTCCATGCAGACCTCGAAATCGCCACACGTGCCCGGATTGTCGCATGTGTAGGGGTCGGCGCCGTCCAGGCAGCAGGCGCCACCGCTATCACGAACGCATTCGCCGCCTGCGCACCGATAGCCGGTGGGGCAGCCGCAGTCGTCGCAGCAATTGTCTTGATCCTCTCCGCATGACCCCTGGTCCTCACACACGCGGTTTCCGCAGTCCGCGTCGCAGTCTTCGGGGCAGGTGTTACAGTCTTCGCCTGGGTCACACGTACCGTTACCACAAGTACCATCGCAGGAGCAATCGGGTTGACATTCCCCCGGACACGCGGCATCGTGCGGTGGATCGCATTCCTCGCCGCACTGCAGCTTACCGTTACCACATTCCTCTACAACGCACCCGGAGTCGCAGCCGTCGCAATCATCCGTATTGCCATCGTCGCACTCCTCTTCGGGATCAAGGTGCCCGTCACCGCAGTCAATAGGAATACAGAGGCAAGAGTCGATGTCGCATCGCTCGTCCGGCTGGCAATCGCTATCTTCGCGACAGTCGCCCACAAACACAAACTCGCACCAGCAGTCGTCGCATGTGTCTTCCGTACAAGGATCGCCGTCGTCGCAGTCCGAGTGCTCCG
>CAZBUJ010000024.1:0-57094 GCA_964495075.1 uncultured Phycisphaeraceae bacterium | reverse complement strand
TGCAGTTGCCGGTGACGTCATATTCGCACTCGCAGTCGATGCAGCGATCGTCCGAACACTCGTTGTCGTTGTCGCAGTCCCCATCTTCGTGGCATTCGCGCACGAAGTCATACTCGCACCAGCAGTCGTCGCATGTGTCTTCCGTACAAGGATCGCCGTCGTTGCAATCCGAGTGCTCCGTGCAGTTGCCGGTGACGTCATATTCGCACTCGCAGTCGATGCAGCGATCGTCCGAGCACTCATTGTCGTTGTCACATTCGGAATCGCTGGTGCACTCTCCCCAGGAGAAGGAGACCGAGTCCGACGAGAAGTCGAGATCGACCGTGCTCTCGTAGATTGTCCACTCGAAATCGTACACGGCGAAATCGAGGCACGGGTAGGGCCAGATGTCGAGGCATGCGACCAACGCCGGGTACAAATGCACAGTCGCGGCCAACGTGGTACGATCGGTGTAGGTCACTGTCGAATCAAACTCGCAATTACCAGACACACCTCTGCACTGCCCTTCGTGGGTGAAGCTCCCGGCTGAAGTCCCCATCGACTGGCAGGCGAGACACGTGTCACAGGACATGGATGCTTCCGCGCAGCCGCCCACCGTTACACCGGGGATAGGCACCAGGTCATAGCACCAGATCTGCTGTCGAGCGATGGCGTCCTCGGTGCAGCACGACGAGTCGAACGCGAAGTCATAGCACGTGTCGCAAGCCTGGCAGCGCAGGTCGAAGGTGGGGGCATAAGGGATATCGAAACAGAAGGGGTCGATGATGTAGAAGTCGATGCAGGCTTCCGCAACCACCTCGGCACCTATGTCTTCACAGATATCTGTCGTGCCAGAGCCAACGCAGAGCCGGGCATCATCACTCATAGTAAAACTACCGCTCGCTTCTCCCTCGAGTTCCAATCCGGCTCCGAAGCCTATCCGGACTTGCACGGGCGAACCGGACGGGACGTAGCCGCTGTCCCAGCCCAGGGACCAGCCCCAGTCAGCGGTGAACGAGACACTTTCGGTGTCGCGGGCGGCCCCCGACGTAATGGCGGGAAAAAAGTCGCCCGTCAACATCGTCGTGCCGACAACGTGTCGGTCCGCGGCGGCGAGCTGCGAGGGAGGGCCGTAGTCGAACACCTGTACAATTGCGCCCTTGCCGGGAATGGTGATGTGAATGGCGGTCGGCCATGGTTCACCCTTGGGACCGAGCGGACGTTCCAGCTGGCGAACACGCATTCGGACTTGATTATCCAGTTTGACAACGGCAATCAGCGGCGCCCCTTGTTCGGCAGGTAACCGGCACCAGAGTGATTGGTTCGCTGTCTTATCTACGGATTCGTACGTCTGTCCGTCCGCTCTTTTCACCATCACGCCGGCCGCGACTGCATCATCGAGTGCCTTGCGCATCCGCACCGAGAAGCCAGGGAATGCGAAGCCGGGTTCCCCGAGGCGCACAAGAAGTCGGTTGGCTGACGCGAACGGATCGGTGTCGGGCGGAAACTCGAGAATTTCAACAGATCCCTTGGCGCGTGCGATGCGTTCCATCCCCAGTGCAGTCGCTCGTAAGTCAGCACGGATGCGGGCGGTGTAAACGGTTGCGTGCTGCAGGTTCGAGCTGCCCTGCGAACTCCCGCGCAGCACCAGTCGGACTCCGTTAGTGTTATCTGGGGCGTCGCCGGCTAGAACCGACATCGGCAATGCCATGCCAACGACTGCGACCAAGCAAACACGGACGATCGATCGATTCAGGCGGAACATGATTCAAATACCTCCGAACCTACAGGGACAAACTCGTCAGCTTGAAACGAAACACGTCAATGTCCCGTTAACAAGTCAATCATGGAACCGGCTACTCCTCCGTTGTGCCCAGTTTGCGGGTCCATCGCGATCCGCGCGAGTAGGCACCGCCGCTCAGTCCAGAGATGATGAGCAACCCAGACCATGATTACTAGACCTAGAGAGGTCGACTACGACATGGTCTCTACACGTCGCCACGGCGTTGCGCTGCTCACGCGAGCCAGACCGCGACCATACAGAATGGTAACTGTTTGAGTTATGGGTCCGCGGCTTGGGTGATGTGGTCCTCACTCCTGCATCGCGTGCTTCGCCTCTCCTTCGCTGTCGCGCGAGATTATATATCGAGCCGAACCACATTTAGCCCCGAATGCTACGTGATGTCAAGGTGTGGCAGTCGCACGATCCCGATCGATCCAAGCCGATCATGCGTCTCTGCGTATCTCACCAACAGCGATACTTGATGCGTGCTTCCGTATGCGGAGTTGCAATCGCCTGGCGGGAATAGCATCACACGGGCAACCACGACTGACGACACAGACCGCGACAACTGTTAGTCGCGCGGTGTTCTTTGTTCCATCTCGTTACAGAATGTGACGTAGTGGTCCGTAAGGCGACTTTGCTTGTCAGGTGATGCTGAAAACGGCCCCGAAAAATCTTTGGTCGACGACCAGTATTGCTGTGAGTTGTTTGACCGGCGACTGACTTGCGACCCGCACCGCCGCGACTGCGGCCAGCTCGGCCACAAAGCAGACCAAGGGATACCCGAGCGCCATGAAGTGCCTGGCCAAGAGTCTGGAGGAGTGCATCACGTGTTTGAAGCTGCCGGAATCGCACCGGCGTCGCGTTCGGACCAGCAACACGCTTGAGCGGCTGATCGAGGAGGCGCGGCGGCGGACGAAGGTGATCGGCCCGATGGCCAGCGAGCAGTCGGGCCTGTCCCTGGTTCACGCGGTGCTGGTGGACGTGTCCCGGCGCTGGCGCGGCATCGAGATCACGCCGGGTGATCTGGAAAAACTGAACCTGCTTCGCGGTGAGGTTGTCCCTCTCGCCGCGGCCGCGTAGAAGCGTGGAATCGGAGTCACGCAAGCACTGAGTTTACAGACATTCTGAAGCGCCACCTGCTTTGGCACGCGATCGCGCACGGCTTCAAATCAGCAAGCTCGGTCCGACACATTCAAGTCCAAGTTTCCATGTCCCCAAAGTACGCCTGCACGAACGCGTTGGGGGGCAACCCGAGGTTGCCGGAAGACTACTTGCAATCGCACTTCAAGACTGTGCGACGGGCGCTTCGGTCAATCGGCCATTCCCAGCGGCCCTCGCAACGTTATGCGGCTATGCTTCCTTGCACAGAGGGTGGTTGACTCGTACAATATCGTTGCGTCGCAGCGCGGAAGCGCGTCGGGGTACACTTCAAGAACTATCAACTCGAATAAGGGAGGGAATCTAATGAGGGTGACACAGTTCTTTGTATTGGCGTTGACAGCCACGCTGGTGTCTGCCGGCGTCCCGGTTTTTGCAGATCCCATCGAAGATCAGTGGTATATAGCCATCGACTTCAACGGGGTCCTCGATCCAAGCCGAAGCGGGGGAAGCGGCTATACTACCGACACAGTACCACCGGAAGGTCCGTGGTTTCAGTACGTGGAGACGGAAGAACATTGGTGGAACCAGTGGTTCGCCAATCCTGAGTACGATCCGGACCGATGGAAGGTGATTGACTTCGGGTTCCATATCCGTCCGTTTGACCTCAGTCAGCCATCGGGTGTTCAGATCGTGGTGAACTGGTCGACGGAGGCATGGTCACTCGACCCACCCCTGCCGCCCGGAATGAGTTCCCGTGATCGCCCACCTCTGCCGGGCGATTCGCCCGAAACGCAGTGGATCGGCCGCTCAGAAGTCCTGTTTGAGGTGCCAGCGGGGTCCTCTTTTGCTGAGCAGGACTTCACAGGGGAGTACACAATCTGGGACTTCAATCCGGATTGGGTCTCCATTGACGTCCTAGGATACAATCTGTTGATAACCGATGGATACTTCATCCATGATTGCGTCGTCCCAGAGCCCGCGTCGCTGACATTGCTAGGCTTGGCCTCATTATTCGTGACCAGACGTCGGCGTTAGCGGTTTGCGTTCGCAGTTCATTCGTCGGCGCCTCCGCAGCTGCGACGCAATCTGTGGATTTGGGTAGGTCGCCACACTGTCCCACTCACTCGATCGCCCGATAGCGTGCTTCGTGAACGCGGGCTGTCACCATCAACTCTTGCTTGAATTGCCGCATCGCCGGTCAAGACCAGATTCTCTTTTGACGGCGTACGTAGAACTACGTGGTTAACCATCGAGAGGTAGTATCGAATCCTGTGGAAATTGAATGAAAGAAGGGGCATCCTCCCAGGTTGCTGAAAGACCTTTTTCACAGGAGGAGCCCGATGGCTACTACAACAAGACGGCGCAGGAACGTCAAGCGGCAGGGTCAGGACGCGGGTGAGCAGGCATGCGAGATGGTGCGCGACCAGCTCGAGAACGTGGCCCGGGCCGGAGCGCGGGAGATGCTCATGGTCGCCCTGAACGAAGAGGGGGATGCCTACCTGGGGCGGGGCTGCGACGAGCGGGACGAGACCTTCCGCGGCTACCGCAATGGGACCACCCCCCGGCGACTCACCCTGGGCAGCGGGACGGAAGAACTGAATCAGCCTCGCGTCCGTGACGTCCCGGCCGACCAGGCGCCGTTCGCGTCGAAGATCCTCCGCAAATACCAGCGGCGCAGCGACACGATCGATGAGACCTTCGTGAAGCTGTTCATGGAAGGCTTGGCCACTCGCGACTTCGAACCGGCGTTGCGCCTGCTGATGGGCGAGAAAACGCCCCTCTCCGCAAGCGTGGTCAGCCGGCTCACGCAGCGGTTCCGAGCCGCCTACGACGCCTTTGAGCAGCAGGATCTGAGCGAGGTCCGGTTCGTGTACATTGCGTGCGACGGGATCTACTTGAAGGCAGGCCTGGGCACGGAGAAGGCCTGCCTGATGGTCCTGATCGGGGCCGATACCGAGGGGAAAAAGCATTTGATCGGCCTCCGCGAGGGCTCCCGCGAGAGGGCCGAGAGCTGGGGCGGGCGGCGGAAGGACGGTCGCCGGCGTGGGCTCAACGAGCCGGCCTGTTGGGTCGCCGACGGGGCGTTGGGGTTGTGGGCGGCGGTGAACGAACATTCCCCGGTTTCGGCTCCGCAGCGTGGCACGAATCACAAGACGATGAACGTGATCGACAAGCTCCCGACGTCCGAGCGGCCCGAATACACGAAGCGGCTGCGAGCGGTCTGGCCGGCGGATAGCGAGAAGGCGGCCCGTAAGCTGGCTGGGAGGTTGACGACGGACTTCTGGGCGGCGGGTTACGACCGGGCCGCGGCCTGTCTTGAGGAGGATCTCGATCGCTGTCTCACGTTTCACCCGTTCCCGGAGGCTCACTGGTCCCACCTTCGGACGACCAACGTTGTGGGTAGTGTCCGTCAAGTTGCGCACATTTGGATGCAGCCATCCTGTTGAGAAACCTGCCTGTTCGGGCTGGAGTGAGCGGAGCGAACGGAAGCTCGAACCGGCCGCGCGATTCACAACTCCTACCCCGCAACGCTCCGCCCACCTTCCTCGCGGGCGTGTTCGGAAAGCCAGTTCATATCCAGGTATCTCCGCAGGCCCCAGCGGGTGCCGGTGACATGCCGCAGCCGGGCGGCACTGAGCATCAACGCGGAATGTCCGTGCGGGAAAGTGCCCACCACCCGCGTTCGCCGCCGGATCTCACGCATGATCCGCTCGAGCGGGTTGTTCGTCCGGATGCGACGCCAGCGCTCCATCGGAAAGGACATGTAGCTCAGCGTCTTCTCCACGCTCTCGGTGACGAGATCGGCCACCGGCTTCAGCCGCTCCCGCGGAGCTTGTCGCGCAGGTCAGAGGGTTTTCTGAGGGCCGCTGCACGATCCTTGGTAGCGTGAATGGCCTTCAACATCGCCGCCACTTCCTTCACCTTGCCTTTCGGCACCAGGCGGAACACGTTGCGGTACCAGTGCACCACGCACCGCTGCCAGCGCGCGTCTGCGTACGTGTCGCCCAAGACCTCGACCAGCCCCAGGCAAGCATCACTGATCACCAACTTCACGCCACGCAGCCCGCGGGCCTTGAGGTGGCGGAGGAAGCTCAGCCAGCCGGCCTGGTCCTCCTTCGCCCCCTCGCACAGGCCCAGCACTTGGCGGAACTCTTCCTGGTCCACGCCGATCGCGACGAGGACCGACACGTTCCGCGCCTCACGGCCCCAGCTACGCTTCAAGCGGATGCCGTCGAGATAGACATAAGGGTGCTCGCCCTCGATCGGCCGGTTCCGCCAGATCGATTTGCTTTAAGACCTTCTGATTGGGCTCGCTGACCGTGGAAGGGCTCACTTTAGTGCCCCACAGGGCTTCCGTAATGTCCTCCACGCGGCGAACCGACACCCCCGACCAGGTGCATCTCGATCAACGCTTCTGCCACCGACGACTCGCGACGACGGTAGCGTTCGATGATCTGCGTCTCGAAGGGCAATGTTCGCAGGCGGGGCATTTTGAGCTTCACCGGGCCGGCCTTCGTCTCGAGGGAGCGGGTGTAGTGGCCGGCCCGCGTATCCACCCGCCCCTCGCTTCGTTCGTACCGCCTGGCCTGGCAGAGGGCGTCTGCCTCCGCGTCGAGCAGCGCGTTGAGCGTCTCTTCCACCGATTGTCGCACCACCTCGTCGACATGATCCCGAACCTTCGCCTCGTCAATCTTGAACGCCGCTTCCATTCCCGACAACGATCCAGTAGCATCATTCACGGCCAGTTCTCGTATGAAACAGGTCTTCCGAAACCCATTTTCAACAGGAGGACTGGTCATGCAATGTGCGCATAATCACGGACGTTATCTCAATAATCGAGGTAAACTGAACTCAGGAAGTCGCACTTTGCCCAACCCGACGGCCGGAATTCATGGACCTTCTCGCACACGAGGCCATCGATGCTAGTCACGGCAACAGATATCGAGCAATGGGCCAATCGCCGCGATGTACAAGGAATGCTGCCTCGGCTCTTGCGCCGTCTCATCCATGCCACGGTTCCCTGTATCAGGCGCATCGGTTTCCCGGCCGACGAAGGCGTTCAGATGAGCGGCTGGGATGGTATACTCGAAGTCGAGCGAGGAAATGAACATGTACCGGACGGCGTGTCCGCTTGGGAATTGAGCTCGGCCAAGAGTATCAGGCAAAAGGCGGACGCTGATTATACAAAACGCTCGGCGAATCCTCTTGGGATCACGCGTTCCGAATCATCATTCGTCTTCGTCACGCCAAGAAGGTGGAAACAGAAGACCCAGTGGGCAACAAATCGAAATATGGAGGAAGCTTGGCGCGATGTTCGCGCGCTCGACGCAGATGACCTTGAAGAATGGCTGGAAGCTGCGCCGGCCGTACACACTTGGCTTTCCGTACACTTGGGTAAGCGGCCGCTCGGCGCGATCGATGGTGAATCCTATTGGTGCGACTGGTCCGGTGCCACAAACCCCGAGATTTCACCCGAGTTTGTGCTGGCGGGTAGAGAAGACACGCTCGACAACATCCGCCGTTGGATCGACGAACCGTCCCGTCCGCTTGCACTCCGAGCCGAATCTCGCGCGGAAGCGACTGCGGTATTTCTCGCGGCAACGCAGTCGCTCGATCCGACGCACCGTATCGCAGTGCTTGCTCGCGTAGTAGTCGTGCATGATTCCGATTCCTGGAACAAACTGGCTGCCGCTAATCAGCGCCTCACGCTTATCCAGCAGTTTTACAACGCAGAGGCATGTGGACGGGCCCTGCAATCCGGACATAGTGTGGTTGTGCCACTCGGACGCGCCGATGGTGACTCCCCGAATGTGGTGCACATCCCGAGACTACCAAAAGAAAAGGCCGCCAAAGCACTCATCACTATGGGCGTCGCGGAACAACTTGCCAGTACCTATGCCGAAATCGCCCGGCGGAGTCTGACCTCTTTGCGCCGTCGTCTTGCCCACGAACCAGCCGTCGTGCAGCCAACGTGGGCGCGACCCAAAAACGCTCGCGCACTGTTGCCAGGGCTGTTTGCAGGTAAATGGTCCGACGCAGTTGAAGGAGACCGAGAAGCCATCGGTGTACTTGCAGGCAACTCCTATCAACATGCAAAGGAGACCTTCGTTCGCTGGTCTCATGAAGATGATCCGCCGATACGTTGTGTCGGTTCGACATGGTATCTCACATCTCCGGCAGATGCGTGGGATCTAATCGGTCGCCATGTAACAGATGATGATCTCGACCAATTCGAGAGGATTGCCCTTCGCGTGCTCGGCGCTCCAAACCCGACTCTAGATCTGCCATTCAACAAGCGATGGGCTGCGAACATCATCCGCGCGCGAGACCAACACTCCGATCTGCTCCGCACGGGCATTGCGACAACGTTGGCAATCATGGGCTCCCGGGGAGATGCGATCCAGGTTACTGGCGATGTCTCCCTGCCTAGGCTTGCCGCGCATTGTGTGCGTCGGCTCCTCAGCACAAGTGACTGGAAAGTCTGGGCCTCTCTACCACTTTCTCTCATCGCCGAGGCCGCTCCACGTGAGTTCCTGAAGGCTTGCGAGCGTGCCATACATCGTGGCCAGCCTCTGTTGTCATCGCTCTTCGCACAGGAAGACAACGACAACGTGTTCAGCTTTGCACCGCATGTGGACTTGTTGTTTGCCCTTGAAACGCTCGCCTGGTGTCCCGATCACATGCCTCGAGCGACGCTAGCGCTTGCCGCACTCGCTGCTGCGGACCCCGGCGGACGCATCGGGAATCGCCCTCAAGGGAGCTTGGACGCGGTGTTCTTGCCTTGGTGTCCACAAACTACCGCGTCTCTCGATCAGCGGCTGCGTGTCCTGGATATGCTGCGCGAAAAAACGCCCGAAATAGCGTGGAAAACAATGGTACGATCTCTTCCGAAGTTCCACGACCACTGTCACCCATCGGCAAAACCCCACTGGAGAGAGTGGGTCCCGGACAACAGAATGCGCGTATCACAACCTGAGTACGAGAAGGCAGTCCATCAAACGGTTGGCCGCGTGCTAGACGACGCTGGCTTTGACGGAGCCCGTTACGCAGACATTCTCGAGGCGCTGCCTCAACTCCCCTCCGAGGATTTCCTAAAGGCTGCGCGACGACTTGAACAACTCGAGCCGTCGCGACTTTCGTCAGCAAGCTTGGATAGAATTTGGCAAACGCTGCGTAACCTCGTCTCAATGCACCGATCTTATCCGGAAGCTGATTGGGCGCTGCCAAGAGAGCGTGTCGACGACCTCGCGAAGCTGCTCAAGCGGTTCGAACCGCGCGAAGTGCTTTCCCGCTTTGGTTGGTTGTTCGCGAATGACCCGAGGCCCTCCGAAGGCGAAGCTGACGATTGGGAGACCAACGAGCGGGCAATCATCGACCAACAGAACGAAGCAGTGCAGACCATGTGCAAAGAAGCCGGTCTCGGGTGGGTGTCCCAGTTCTGCGAGAAAGTGGAAAGGCCCGATCTTGTTGGGTCGGCGCTCGCGCGCGCAGATGAGAATGGACAATGGGAAAGCGACCTGCTACGCGACAATCTCAAGCCGGACGCCGCGAACAAGTTGAAACTCACTCGGGGCTTCATTCATCAGAAAACCAGAGAACATGGTGTCGAATGGGCAAAAAAACACCTTGAATCTCACGACTCCACTTGGTCTAGTTCGCAGCGCGCGCAGTTCTGTCTGTCTCTGCCCTTCAATGCGCAAACGTGGGACATCGTTGAACGGCTGGATAGTGAAACGGTCCAGGTCTATTGGCAGGACGCACAGCCTACGTACGTCCACTCGGCTGACATCGAGTATGGAGTGCGGCGCTTGCTCGATCACAATAATGTGGACGTTGCCATTGACGCCTTGTGCCTTCATTCACGATCCCCCAAGTTGCCGTTCGGGCTTGTGGCTGAGGCTCTCGAGCGACTGCTTCGCCAACCGGAGGGACATGCCAGCGTGGACCGCCACCTAGCTCACAGAATCGGCAGTCTTCTGAACGCTCTCGCCAAGTCTGACGAAATAGAAGATGCCCGCGTTGCTACTCTTGAATGGGCGTATCTGCCTACTCTCGGGCGCCACTTCTACAGCCCCGAGCGCTTGCATCGCGAGTTGGCACGCAACCCTGCGTTCTTTGCGGAGATAGTCCGCATGGTGTTTCGGGCAGAGGGGGAGAACCCCCATACAACGTCTGAGCAAGATGCACTCCGAGCAAGGCACGGGTTCGAACTCCTGGAATCCTGGAGGTCCCTGCCAGGCACGGATGACTCCGGCACGCTGGACTCGGATGCGATTCGTTCATGGGTGTTGAAGGCACGCGCGATTCTCCAAGCGGAGCGCCGGCTGGCTGTTGGCGACCGAGCACTCGGACAAACATTCAGCGGATCGCCGTCTGGCGACGATAGTGCCTGGCCACACCCGGCGATCCGAGATCTCATTGAGGAGCTGCAAAGTGACGATTTTGATCAAGGGCTTGTCATTGGTCTTCTAAACTCGGAAGGTGTTGTCTGTCGAGATCCCAACGCCGGTGGACGGCGTGAGCGCAACGTGGCCAAACAGTACGAGCGCTACGCGCAGACAGTGGGTGACCGGTGGGTACGAACGGCCGCAATACTCCGTGCCATCAGAGATGAGTATCTGGATCGCGCGCGCGAGGAAGACCAATCCGCAGAGCTCAATGCGGATCTAGGTCCATAGCGTGCGCTCACGAACTGTCACTTCGAACCTAATCGCGATTACACGTTCTGGCGCTCTTGGCGCATTGACCAGCGCTTCCGAGGTGGCGGATTCTGGACACACCGCGAGGCGGTACCGATCAAGAGGTCGACGTTTCCCCATCGGAGGACCATTGGTCGAGGCTAACATGGCGGCCGCGAGAGAAGTCTCCCCGCTCGAACCAGGGTCATCACGGCTTGCCGCACGTGTTCGGGGAGCGCGGGCCAGGCAGCGATCAGCTGGACCAGTTCAGGCAGCGTCGGCGGCGGCGCCGAGTGAGGCGCCGAGTGGGCATCCGCGCTTGGCGTAACTTCTTGCGGCTCAACAGGTTCGACCCCACCCGCCAGTCGACTCATAATCGATTGGTCGCTGGTTCGAATCCAGCCGGGCCCAGTCGCATCAGTGCCCGAGGCTGCGCCGTAAGTGCCCGTCTTGCATGGAGTCACGTCGAGAGCGTCAGTGTCAGGCTCCGGCATTCGCAGCGCATCGTCGTGAACCGTTGCGCCCTGTCCGGTGCCCGCCGGCGCCGAGTAGGGCGCCGAGTGCGCGGAGGGGTCTTCATGAGTGGCGCCCGCTACCGCATCGTCCGTACCGGTCGCCTGGGCCTGCTCCTCGCCGCCCCGGGAGAGGTCCGGCAGGCACGCAACCGCGGAAGCCAGCTTGCCCCGGGCAGTGTGCGTGTAGTGATCCAACGTCAGGGAAATGGTGCTGTGCCGCATCAGGTCCTGGGCCGTTTTCGGAAGGACATCCGCAGCCGCCAGGTCGGAAGCAAACTGGTGACGCAACGCACGGAAGTCGACCCGCCAGGCGGCCACGCAGCCGGGCCGGCAGTTGCTCGATCCATCGCTGCAACTCACGAGGGGGCTGCTCCCCGGCGGCCCGAGGGTTCGCCCGCGGCTCGATCTTCCGCGCAAGCTCCTCCAATGCCCGCTTGCCCGTGAAGCCGGTCGGTGAGAGCAAAAACGTCAGGAAGACTATTGAGCATTCTTGCGCGGGCGGCCGCGGGGGCGTAACGTGAGATCCAGCCCCAGGCGGCTGGCGATGCGGGCTTGCCAGCGTTTGTCTCCGAGTGGTACTCCCCGTGCGACCGACTGCCGCACAGGCTGGATGGCCTCGTTATCCATTGGCCGATTGACCTCCGCCAGCCAGCCGCGCGGGCGGGGCACCGGCCAGGGGCTCAGCCAACCCCGTAACGCCGACCCGCTGCGGCGCCGGGCCCACAGGCTGCCCCAACGCCACGCCTCCGCCCGCTTCACCAGCGTCGCCCGCAGGGCGTTGGCCTCGACGTACCGGCAGACCGTCAGAAAATGCCCATCCTCCTGCACCGGAAAACTCTTGAAGCGGCCCTGGTACAACGACCCCTCGCCGATCGTGTGGGTGTCGGCGTGCCAGCGATGCGTGTGCGTCACGGCG
Source organism: uncultured Phycisphaeraceae bacterium (assembly GCA_964495075.1). Lineage (GTDB taxonomy): Bacteria > Planctomycetota > Phycisphaerae > UBA1845 > UBA1845 > JAFGJQ01. Next base: position 45,118 of record CAZBUJ010000024.1, on the reverse strand, counting down.
ACCCACTGCATCCAGGTGGACAGGTCCGTCGTACGCCGGGCGTACACGACGAGGTGCCAGTGGTTGGGCATCAGGCAATACGCCAGCAACTCCGGCGCGTCCGGCCGCTCCAGCGATTCGGCCAACACCCGCTCGAACGCGGCGTAGTCATCGTCCTTCGCAAAGAGCGGCAGGCGCATCACGCGCCGATTCAGCACGTGATACACCAGCCCCGGCTCGGTAACGCGCGGCGGTCGTCCCATCCCCCCAACCTACCAGACCGGCTGACGACGTCAAGAAAATAATCCTGACACCTTTTATTCCGCTCGGGCACGGCTGACGAGTTGATCCGCCAGCCGCGTGGGCTCCGGCAGCCGATAACGGGTGCAACAGGACAGTACGAGGTCGGTCGCCGCGTGCAGGTCCATCCGGTGCCCGACGCTCACGTACACCGGCCGGACGCCGTCACGCGTCCGTACCACGGCGCCAATCTGCTCCTCGCCGTCCAACAACGGGGTGACGGAACCCTTGGACCACCCCGGCTCCTCGTGCGTACCCACCAATCGGCTCTTCGCGCAGCCGACGCTGGGCATGTTTATCAAGAGTCCCACGTGACAGGCCAACCCGAACCGGCGCGGATGAGCCAGCCCTTGTCCGTCGAAGATGAACGCGTCCGGGGTGATGGACAGCTTGCGGATGGCCGCCAGCACCGCCGGCGCCTCCCGAAACGAAAGCAGACCCGGCACATAAGGAAAGCGCACCGGCCGACGCGCGGTGTGCTGCTCGATCACGCATCGGCCCGCCGCATCCCACAACACCACCCCAGACACGCAATGCTCCTTGTCTGGTGTGAAGGCCATGTCCGCCCCGGCCACGTGGCGAATGCGGCGACCGCTCGACCGGCGCTGCACCCGATCAGCCAGTTCCTTCTGGATGGCGATCGCCCGCTTCGTAGACACATCCCAGGGATGAATCGGCGGCGGCACTTCCAAAACAACGCTCCTTGTCCGGCACGAGAACCGTGCCGGACGACATCGTACCACGAACCGGGCTCGCTGGCTGGGGCAAACGACGGAATCGTCCCCCGTCCGCTGATCGCGCTGCGCTGCCGCCTGCCCGATCGCCCATCCGCTTGCGTCGCGTGCAAGCCCCCGCGATAATCGACCCGGCGGCATCGACATGGGCTCGACCACCGCCGAAGTCCCACGCAGCGAGGTCCCGAACGTTGCCCCGACTTATGCCTGCGGCGCTGGCCATCTTCACCCTGATCGCGGCGAGCGCCTCCGCCCAGCCCGAGCCAGCCCCCCACGGTCCGGAACTCGTCGACCTGCTGCGAGAGGATCCGGTCGCCCTCGATCTGATTCACCGCGACGCGGAACTGCTGAAGACGCTCAATCGGCGCCCCACCATCACCCAGGTTGTTCAGGAGCTGCGGACCGACCCGTCCGTGTTCTGGTACCGCATTCGAAAAACACTGAGCGACCCCTGGGTGCTGTTCGGCTTCGGCGCCCAGTTCCTCTTCTTCATGCGGTTCATCATTCAGTGGATCGCCAGCGAACGGAAAAAACGCTCGCACATCCCCGTGGCTTTCTGGTATTTCTCGCTGGCCGGAGGCCTGACCCTCTTCGCCTATGCGGTCCGGCGTCTGGACCCCGTGTTCATGCTGGGACAAGGGCTCGGCTGCCTGATCTACATCCGAAACCTCGTCCTGATCCGCCGGCGCTCGGCGGAGTACAAGGCGCGGCTCGCGAACCGGAAGAACGGCCAATCCGACAACGATGACGCCGCGGATGGCCCCGTCAACGGCTCGGCCCCGGCCGAGCGAATCGCATCCTGACGAATCATGGGAACCGAAGTCCATCCTGAAACGACCACCCCCGCGACCGGCGAACCGCGCCTGTCGCTGTCCATCGTCGTCCCCCTGTACAACGAAGTCGACAACGTTCGCCCGCTCGTCGAAGACATCATCCGCGAGGCGGACAAGCTCAACTGCACCTACGAAGCCATCCTGGTCAATGACGGAAGCACCGACGGCACCACCGAAGCCCTCGACCAGGCGGCGGCCGATCATCCGCAAGTCAAGGTGATCCACCTCGCCTTCAATCGCGGGCAGACCATCGCCATCCGGGCCGGGCTCGAAGCGGCGGGCGGGAGCCGGTGGATCCTGATGGACGGCGATCGCCAGAACGACCCGTCGGACATGGGCATGCTCCTCGAACGACTCGACGACGGGTTCGTGTGCGTGAGCGGATGGCGCAAGAACCGGCAGGACACCGGGCTCCGCCGCTGGCCATCACGGCTGGCCAACGCCCTCATGCGCCAAATCGCCCGCTCCCCGATCCACGACCTCGGCTGCACGCTCAAAGCCTATCAAGCCGATGCCCTGGACCCCGCCGAACTGTTCGGGGAGATGCACCGCTTCCTCGCCCTCTACGCCGCCTCGCGGGGCAAGGTGACCGAGATGGTGGTGAAGCATCACCCACGAACGACCGGCGTAAGCAAGTACGGTCTGAGCCGGACCGCCCGCGTGCTGACCGACATTCTCCTGGTCCGGGTCCTCATGAAGTACACTACCCGGCCATCCCACCTGTTCGCCAAGATCGCCCAGTACATGGTGTTCGGGGCCGGGCTGCTGTTCCTGCTGGGCGTCGTCGGCGGCTGGGTCGACTGGGTGGAGGCGGGCCTGCTTCGCTGGGTGCTGCCCGCCCTCGTCCTCGGCGTCGGGGCGGTGATCGTGGTCGCCATCGGCGTGGCCTGCGAGCTCATGATGCGAAATCGATACCTGATTTCCGGGGAGCGCCCGTATCGGGTGGCCCGCATGGTGAACTTCGATCAGCCGGTGCCTCGCTGTTCCGCCGCCGGCCGAGAACTGGAGAACCGATAAATCTGCACTTTAACGGTCATCGCAGGCGACCGCTGGGGCGGTCCGCTCGCCGCTCTGTGTTGATTGGCTCCGGGCCCACCGCTACGATATCCAGGCGGAGGCAGAATGCTCCACCACAACCTGGGCAGACTGGTCGCGACCGCCGCCGCACGCGTAGCGGCATCCGCCGCACGCGAGAAGTCGACCTGGTGGGACTTCGGCGTTTGGACCGGCGTCCTGCTGGCCGCGATCCTGGTGTTGACTGGGGTGGTGTACCTGTCGCGGGCCCGGGCTCGAGCAAACGACGACCCGTCGGACGGGCCGGTTTTCACCCTCCAGCAGTTGCGGGAAATGCGAGACCAGGGCGAGATTAAAGCGGCGGAATTCGAGCGCCTCCGGGCCGCTCTCATCGCCGATGTCCGGCAGCGGTATGGAGCGGACGATGCAGGCGGGGCGCCAGGCGAGCGAAGTGCCGACTCCGGCAACGATTTTGCCTGATTGCGCAGTGGGCATGGTGACGATACGATTGCACGATGGGCATCGCCGTACGGCGGTTCCCAAGACTTGGCAGGAGCAGCGAGCGGATGGCTCAGAACCGAGGGGGTTCCAACAGCGGCGGCGGTGGCAGCGGCGGCGGCGGAAGCCGACGACGGCGTGAGGCCGCGTGCAGTTTCTGCGGCAAGAGCCAGCGGGAGACGGGCCCCATGGTGGAGGGGCCGAAGGACGTCTACATCTGCAAGTCCTGTGTCGAGCTCTGCCACAACATCATCCGGCAAGAGGTACGAAAGACGGCCAGCACCCGGACGATGCTCGGCACCATCCCGAAGCCGCGCGAAATCAAGGAGTTCCTCGACACGTATGTCGTCGGCCAGGAGGGAGCCAAGAAGGCGATTGCCGTGGCGGTCCACAACCACTACCGCCGACTCGCCCACCTGGACACCCTCGTCAAGGGCGACGTGGAGCTGGACAAGTCGAACGTGCTGCTGATCGGGCCCACCGGCTCGGGCAAGACGCTCATCGCCCGGACCCTGGCCCGCGTCCTCCACGTGCCTTTCGCGATCGGTGATGCCACCACGCTGACCGAGGCCGGCTACGTCGGCGAGGACGTCGAGAACATCCTGCTCCGCCTCCTGCAGAACGCGGACTACGACCTCGAAGCCGCCCAGCGCGGGATCATCTATATCGACGAGATCGACAAGATCGGTCGGACCACGTCGAATGTCAGCATCACCCGCGACGTCTCGGGCGAGGGGGTCCAGCAGGCATTGCTCAAGATGCTGGAGGGCACGCTTTCCAACATCCCGCCGCAGGGCGGGCGGAAGCATCCGGAGCAGCAGTACATCCAGATGGACACCACGAACATCCTGTTCATCTGCGGCGGCACCTTCGTCGGGCTGGACGAGATCATCCGCAAGCGGCTCGGGGGCAGCATGGGGTTCCACAGCGCGCACGGACACGACGGGGCCAACCTGGACGACGTCGGCGAAGTACTGCGCCACGTGTCGCCGGAAGACCTGGTCGAATACGGCATGATCCCCGAGCTGATCGGACGATTACCGGTCACCGCGTCGATGGATCCGCTCGACGTGGAAGCCATGGTTCGCATTCTGACGGAGCCCAAGGACGCCCTGGTCCGTCAGTACAACAAGTTCTTCGAGTTCGAAGGGTGCGAACTGGAGTTCACGGACGAGGCGCTGCAGGCCATCGCCAAGATCGCGCTGGAACGAAAGACCGGTGCCCGCGCGTTGCGCGCCGTGGCCGAGGAGATCATGCTCGATTCGATGTATGATCTGCCCGACCGCAAGGATAGCGGACGTTGGGTGGTGACCGACGCCGTCGTCCATCGCAAGGTCCGGTTGTTCGACACGCGACCGCGCCGGCGCCGCGAGTCCGCATAAACTCGCCCGTCCACGCCCGGCTCCCATCGGGATCGCCCGGTAACCGCCCCAACTCGCTTTGCGCGACCTCCGAGATCAAGCCCTCCTCAATGGATGTCGATAGCAATGCTGGTAAGTCAGCCGCGACGGCGTGACCCGCGTGGCCACACTGGCGACCCAGAGCAAAACGATGCCCGTAACGATTCTCTGCCCCAATCTTCGTTGCCGAGCGATTCTCCAGGTCCCCGACGTGTGTCGAGGTAAGAAAGTCCGCTGCGGGCAGTGTGGCATCAAGCTGACCGTGCCGGCGGGCGCCGGCACCGGCGACGTCACGGAAGTCACCGTCGTCACCGACGGTGGCAAAGGCGGAAAAGGCAAGGGCAAAAAGTAGCCGTCGCCCACCGCGCTCCCTCCCCGTCCGCGCCCGTTTCCCCATCGAGCAACCGGCCGATTTCCGGACCCGACAGGCCGCGGGGCTGCATCGCCGGCCGGTTCGGACTACCATGGCCGGTCGGACCGGCCCCTGGTTCGGCAGGCCGGTGACCACCCATGACAGGAGGTGGTGACGTGGAACACGCGCTGGACGCCGTGCTGCTCATCGCGCCGGGCGAACCCGAATCACCGGACGACATCAAGCCGTTCATTCAACGCGTGCTGGGTGGTCAGCCGGTGCCGTCGTCCCACATTGAGGAAATCGCGCGGCACTACGAAGCCGTCGGCGAAGGCGGCTCCCTGGTGGCGGCGACGATAGACCAGGCCCGCACCCTCGAGCGACGTCTGTCCAATCAAGGCGAGCCCCTGCCGGTCTTCGTGGGCATGCGCTGTTCCCAACCGTGGTTGACCGACGTGGTTCAGACGCTGGCATGGCGTGGCTACCGGCACGTGGCCGCCCTGGTCCTCAGCGTGCACCGCGACCGCCTCACGTGGTCCCGGTACGAATCGGCCTTGTTGGAGGCGTGCCAGGCGTGCGACGGGCCGGCCCCGGCGTTTCACCATGTCCCATCCTGGCACGACCACCCGCTCTACGTGGAGGCCGTGGTCGCGCGAATCGCGGCCACCATGGCCGACGCCCCGGATCTCGACCCGCAGCGTACGCCCCTTCTGTTCAGCGCGGTGGGACTGCCGCGGGGCATCCCGGATGTCGACGCCTACGTGGCCGCCGTGGCCGACACGTGCGGCCGTGTGGCCCGGGCGCTGTCATGGGAAAACTGGTCCGTCGCGTACCAGGGGCGATGGGGGCAGCCGGACGAGTCGTGGTTGGAACCCGACGTCCTCGGCGCCCTCGGCGCTTTGGCGGACCGGGGTCACCGCCGCGTGCTGCTTGCGTGCCCCGGTTTCGTATGCGACGGGATCGACGTCCGGTACGAACTGGACATCGAAGCGTCGGAACTCGCACGACGGCGCGGCATGCACTTGCACCGCGCCCCGACCGTGGCCTCGCACCCCGCGCTCATCCGCTTGCTGTCCGAACTGGTCCGCGGGCTGGGCCGGCATCTGTACTGACCGCCTCGCCGCCAGGTGCCGCCCGAGGGCTCCACCAGCGAATACCCACGACACTGAACCGATTCCACGCCGCCCGCCGCGTCGACCACGGTCGGCCTGCCGGGGGCTTGCCCATCGAGACCCAATGGCGACAATGGCGGCTGCGGAACGGACCGGACGTGTGCCGGGACTCGTGTTCATGCGCGACAACGAAAGGACGGAATTCGATGAGACAATCGTACACGCTCGCACTGTGCTGCCTGCTGACTCTGCTCGGCACCCGCCCGTCGCCAAGTCTGGCCGCCTCGGAGCCCGCCAAGGTCGCGGTCATCAACCTGTCCAAAGTGTTCGATCAGTACCGAATGACCAAAGATCTGGAAGCGAAGTTCGACGAGCGACGGCGGGCGATGGCAGCCGAGGCACAGAAGAAGCAGGATGAGATCAACGTCAAGCGGCAGGCCCTCGCCAGCTTCAAACCCGGCACGATCGACCACAAGACCCGCCGTAACGAACTTACCGAAATGCAGATGAACTTCGAGGTCTGGGCGGCCACCAAGGAACAACTGATGCGCGACTCGCACAAGGACTGGCTGCTCCGTATCTACCACGACGTCCGCGACGCCGTCCAGACGGTCTCCAAGGCACAGAACATCGACCTCGTGCTCACGTACGAGGAGGTGACCGACGAAGCGCCGGACTCCAAAACGCTACGCCAGCAACTGATGCTGGAGAAGGTCTTCTACTTCGATCCGAAACTCGACCTGACCCAGACCGTCATCGAGGAAGTCAACAAGAAGTACGGCGGTCCGGACAACATTGATGTGGACATCTCGTTCGCCGATCCGCCGCAACGACCGGACCGGCCGGCAACGGCCGTGGCGGCGGTGGCGCCTGCGGAAAAGCCATGAGCAACCAAGTCTATACCCTGGCCGACTTGGCGGAGCGAGTCGGCGGCGAATTGCACGGCGACGGAAGCGTCACCATCCGCGGCGTCAACACGCTGTCCGCGGCCGGCCCGGATCAGATCACCTGGATCAGCGATGCCAAATTCCTGTCGCAACTCCGGCAGTCGCGGGCCGGGGCGGTCCTGCTCCCCCGGGAACTGATTCCCCGGGGTTCGGGCGACGCACCCATCCCCGCGGTCCGGGTCGACCAGGTCGATCAAGCCCTCGCCCACCTGCTCCGGCTGTTCGCCCCGCCCGTGCCACAACCGGCGTCGGGCATACACCCGACGGCCGTCGTGGCGGAGACGGCCGGACTGGGCCACGACGTCGCGGTCGGCCCGCACGCCGTCATTGAAGATGGGGCGGAGATCGGGCCGGGCACCCGGATCTACCCGGGCGTCCATATCGGGGCGGAAACCCACATCGGGCGTGACTGCGTGCTGTGGAACCACGCCATCGTTCGTGAACGATGTCACATAGGTGACCGTGTCATCCTCCACCCCCACGTGGTGATCGGATCGGACGGATTCGGCTACTACTTTGCCGATGGCCGCCACAACCGGATCCCGCACGGCGGCCGGGTCGTCATCCACGACGACGTGGAGATCGGGGCCGGGACCACTATCGACCGGTCCAAGGTGGGCGAAACGGTGGTCGGCCCGGGAACGAAGATTGATAATCTGGTGCAAGTGGGCCATAATGCCCAGATTGGCGCCCACTGTATACTGATCGCCCTCAGCGGGATCGGCGGAAGCGCCGTGTTGGGCAACGGGGTGGTACTGGGCGGGCGCGTGGGCCTGCGCGATAACATCACATTGGGCGACGGCGTGATCGTCTCGGCGTGCTCCTGTGTGGCCCATGACGTGCCCGCGGGCAAAGTCCTGGGTGGCACGCCCGCCTACGATCACAACAAGTACCTGCGTGCGCACACGGTCATTCAGAAGCTCCCCGACATGGCCCGGCAGGTCAAGGTACTCGCGGATCGAGTGCAGAAGCTTGAAGCAGCAGACGATTAACAAGCCCGCGGAGTTGGAAGGGCGCGGATTGTTCACCGGGGAACCGGCCACGCTCCGGCTTCATCCGGCCGAGCCCAATACCGGGCTGTACTTCGTGCGGGTCGATCAAGCGGAGCCGATCCGCATCCACGCCCACGTCGAGAACGTCGCCAAACGCGCGCGGCGGACCGCCCTGCGGAACGGCACCGTGGCCATCGAGACGGTGGAGCACTGCCTGTCCGCCTGCGCCGGACTCGGGATCGACAACCTGCGGATCGAGCTGACGGGCAACGAACTGCCCGCCATGGACGGCAGCGCCCAGCCCTTCGTCGCCGCGATACTCGCCGCCGGCATCGCCGAGCAGCCGGCGCCCCGCGAACCGTTCGTCCTCTCTCGTATGATCCGCGTGGTGGACGGCGATTCCGAACTTGTCGCCCTGCCGCCGCTGCGGAGCGACGCCAACCACCTCGAGATCCTGTACGACCTCGACTACGGGGCCGACACCGTCATCGGACGCCAGATCTACTCCGCGACCCTGACGCCCGAGTTATTCGCCCGCGAGATCGCGCCGGCCCGCACCTTCGTGCTCAAGCAGGAGGCGGACCAGTTGCTGGCCATGGGCCTCGGCACCCACCTCACCTACGACGACATCCTCGTGTTCGGTCCCGACGGGGTGATCGACAACGAGCTGCGCTACCCCGATGAGTGCGTCCGCCACAAGATCCTCGATCTGATCGGCGATCTCATGCTGTTAGGCCGGTTCATCGTCGGGCGCGTCTATGCCCGCAAGTCGGGCCACACGCTGAACCAGGAACTGGCGCGACGGATGGCCGAGCAGTTGGAAGACCAGCACACCAGCGGACTGCTTGTGTCGCCGCCGGTATGGGACATCCACCGCATTCAGCGTATTCTGCCTCATCGGTACCCTTTTCTGATGGTGGACCGGATCATTGAGCTGGACGGTACACGCCGCGCCATCGGCATCAAGAACGTCACCATCAACGAAGAGTTCTTCCAGGGCCATTACCCCCGCAAACCCATCATGCCCGGCGTCCTCATCATTGAGGCGATGGCGCAGATGGGCGGCATCCTGCTCTCGCAGGTGCTCGAGCACAAGGGCATGGTGGCGATCCTGTTGAGCCTCGATAAAGTCAAGTTCCGCCGGCCCGTGGTGCCGGGGGACCAGTTAATCCTGACGGCCCAGACCGTCCGCGTGCAGTCACGACGCGGTCACGTCCGCTGCAACGCACGGGTGGGGAAAGAATTGGTCTGTGAAGCCGAGATCCGCTTCGCCCTGACCGACGCGGAACCGGCGTAGCCTGGCGCGGAGTACTCGTGTAATCGTGGAAGAAATGCTGACCGAACGAGCGACGGAAGTCCACCCGACGGCGATCGTCGAGGACGGGGCGGTGTTGGGCCGAGGTGTTCGGATCGAACCCTACTGCGTGGTCGGCCCCCGCGTTGTGCTCGGCGACGGGTGCCGACTGCACAACCATGTCACGATCGTCGGCCGGACGACGATGGGCAAGAACTGCGAAGTGTTCCAGAACGCGGTCATCGGCGCCATACCGCAGGACCTGAAATACCGCGGTGGGGCGACCCGCATCGAGATCGGGGACCACAACGTCTTTCGCGAGCAGTGCACCGTCCACCCCGGCACCGAGCACGGCGGCGGCGTCACCCGCCTCGGCGACCATAACCTCTTTCTCGTCGGCGTGCATATCGCCCACGATTGCTCGATCGGAAACCGGTGCATCCTCGCCAATTACGTCCAGCTCGGCGGACACGTCACGCTGCAGGACCACGCGAACTTCGGCGGCCACTGCGGCGTCCACCACTTCGTCACGGTCGGCAAGTACGCCATGGTCGGCGGATTGTCCCCCATCTCGCAGGACGTGCCCCCGTTCATGATCGTCGTCGGGGCGCGAGGCTCGAGCCCCCGCGTGCGCTACATCAATCGGGTCGGCCTCAAGCGGGGCGGATTCACCGAAGAGCAGATCCAGGCCATCAAGATCGCCCAGATGAAGCTCTTCTCGCTCGCCGCCCGCAGGTCCGGACGCCCGATGCTCAAGACCATCGCCGAAATGCGAGAGTCCGGGCCGCTTGACCCGAACGTCGAGTACCTGCTCGACTTCCTGGTCCGCTCGTTCGAACATGGGCGACATGGACGGTACCTGGAGTGCCTGCGCCGCGCGTGACCCGCGGCGGACTCCGGCCGCTCCCGCGCCACCCGCGATCGGTTCCTGAATCACCCCCGTTGGAGGAACAGCATGAGCAAGATCTTCCGAGCCGCGGTCATCGGCATCGGCCGGATGGGGCGTCACCATGCCCGCCTCTACCATCAACTCCCGCAGTCCGAACTCGTCGGGGTGGTCGATACCGACGCGGACAAGGCCGCCGCCATCGCCAGAGAATTCGGCGGCCGAGCCACTCCGCGGCTTGCCGACATCATCGATGAGATCGACGTCGCCACCATCGCCGTCCCCACCGTGTACCACGAGGAAACCGCCCTCCCGCTCATCGATCGCGGGATCCCCGTACTCATCGAGAAACCAATGGCCCCCGACAGCGCGTCGGCCCGCCGCATGCTCGACCGGGCCAAGCATCGGGGCGTCCCGATCCAGATCGGCCACTCCGAGCGATTCAACCCGGTGGTGATCGCCCTGGAGCGGATGGAAGTGGCGCCCCAGTTCATCGAGACGCACCGCATCAGCCCCTTCACCTTCCGCAGCGCGGACATCGGCGTGGTGTTCGACATGATGATCCACGATATCGACATCGTGTTGCATCTCGTCAAGGAACGTGAGTACAAAGCCAGCGCGGTCGGCGTGGCCGTGCTCGGCCCGCATGAGGACATCGCCAACGCCCGCGTCGAGTTCGCCAACGGGGCGGTGGTCAACATGACCGCGTCCCGGCTGGCCTTAAAGACCGAACGCAAGATCCGCGTGTTCTGCCCCGACGCCTACCTCTCCATGGATTTCGGAAAGAAGACCGGCATCGCGGTCAAGAAAGACGCGAACCTCGACCTGATCCAGATGGCCCGCGAAAGAAACTTCAACGACCTGTCCGACATGCAGAACGTCGACTTCGGCTCCCTGGTCAAGGTGGAGCCGCTGGCCGTCGACGACGTGGAACCGCTGCGGGTCGAGATCGAGGCCTTCCTCTCCGCCGTGCGGGACGGAACGTCCCCCCCCGTCACCGGTGCCGACGGGCTCGCCGCGGTGGAAATGGCGGAAGCCATCGTCGACGGCGTCAAGGCACACGGCTGGAAGACCTGATCCGGCCGCCGGCCAACAGCATTCCCACTCATGGACCCGGTTGCCCAGAAACGGGCGACCGCGGTCAGCCCGGCGACGGCCGGTCTGTCTCGGCGGACCGCGTCCCGGCGGACGGCACGAGGCCGGACGGGATCGGCACGGGTTGCGTCGCCGCCGGGGGCGGCATGCGGATCGGCCGTTGCCCGCGATAGTCGTCCAGGTGGCGGTTCAGCGTGGCGACCAGATCGCTTAGGCCATGCGATTGTGCCAGGGCCCGGGCGTGCTCGGCCGTGGTCACGGCGTGGTCATAACGGCCCGTCTCCGCCAGGGCGGCCGCGAGCGTCTCCAGCGAGTACGGATCACGATAGTTCTCCGCCTGGCACACTCGCGACGCAAGTTCCACCGCCTCCTCGCCGTCCCGGACGCGATCATCCGGCGCGGTGGCCAGCAGCCACGCCCGGTTGGCCAGCAACTCCGTGTCATGCGGCTGGAGCCTGATGGCGTCCACGAGTGCCGCGTCGGCGTCACCATAACGCCCGACCGCGATCAACGCATTCGCGAAGTGCAACCGCGCCCCCGGCAAACCGGGCGACAGGGACAGCGCCTTCTCGTAGGCGGCCACCGCCTCGCTGAACCGTCCCAGGCCCCGCAGCACGTACCCCGCGTTGCTCCAGGCGTGGGCATAGGTCGGCCGCAGCACCACCGCGGCGGCAAACTCGTCGAGCGAGGCTTGAGGATGGCCCGTGTTCAACAGCACGACACCCAACCCGTTATGCGCTTTCGCGTCTCGCGGGTTGATCTCGATCGCTCGTCGGAAATGTGCTTCGGCGGCCTCGTACTGCCGGGTCTTGATGAGCGCGTCGCCGAGGTTGCCGTGGGCGATGCTGCTGCTCGGACTCACCGCCACCGCGTGTTGCCACAGCGAAAGTGAATCCGTCCACACCGCCGCCTGCGCGTACGTCATCAGCATCAAGGCCGCCACCAGCACGAACGCCCCGATGTCGGTCAGTTGACCCACCACGACGCTCAATGCCCGTCGCTCGCGCTGACGCCGGACCCACAACCACGCCCCGCCGGCCAGCATGGCCAGCCCCGTGCACGAGAGATAACTGTACCGATCCGCGACCAACTGGGCCCCGGCTTGAACAATGCCGACCACCGGTATTACGAGGACGATGTAACAGATCCATATCGCCAGCAGGGCCGGCACTCGCTTGCGGTACCCATACGCCACCGCCGTGATCATGATCAGCACGATGATTCGAATGACCAGTGCCCAGTGCGCCATCATCGGCTGGTCGGCGATCTCGTAGATCGGCCCCAACTGCGTCGGGTGAAACGACTTGACGAGGTAGAACAACAACCCGTAGACAGCTTGGCTGAGCCGTTCGGCCACGCCGTACTCGTTCAGCGACGTCAGCGCACCGGCCGCTTCCTGGGCGTGGAGCGCCACAACCCCGAACCCCACCGCCGCCATCAGAATCGGGACCTTTTCCAACCACACGCCCAGCGCCGGCCGCGTGAACCAGCCCACGCGACCGCCCAGTCGCCGCAACGGATAGGCGTCCAGCACCAGGAGAACCACGGGCAGGCCCACCCCCGCCGCCTTCGACAGCAGCGACAACACGTACAGCAGCAGCGTCAACGAATACCACCCGCCGGGCACCATCGACTCACCGAACGCATCGGCCCGCCGCGACTCCGCGTAGCGCACGTACGCCAGCAACGTGCCGAAGAAAAACAGACCGCTCAGAACGTCACGCCGCTCGGTGATCCACGCCACCGACTCCACGCGCAGCGGGTGCACGGCGAACACCGCCGCGCTGATGACCGCCGCCAGCGTGAGATCCACGGCGGCGGCCGACGGGACGGCCAACTGCATCAATCGCCGCGTCAGGAACAGCACAATAACCACGCCCGCCGCGTGGAGCAGCAGGTTCGTTGCGTGATACCCCGCCGGGTTCATGCCCCACAGGAGATAGTCCAGCCCCAGCGTCAGCCAACTCAGTGGTTGATAGTGCCCGGCGTAAAACGTCGTGAACATCCACTGCAGTGACGTGGGGCCGATGCCGCGGTAATGCGGGTTGCTGACGAAGTTGTGGTTGTCGTCCCAGTTGAGAAAGCCCGCCCGCAACGTGGGCAGAAAGGCCAGCAGGACGAGCAGGACCAGCGCCGCGCCGCAGGCCGGCCCGAGCCATCGCGATACCTGAGGATCGCATCCGCCCGTGGGCTTGTCCCGCACCGTTGACTCTTCCGCAGAACCCATCATCCCACCGTCCCGGTTCCCATCGACACCCGCCACACGCCCACGCTACCGGATCTCACGGCGACTGGCGAGGCCGGCTCCGCCCATACGCGAGCCACCACTCCCAATCGTCCACCCACGCCTTCAGATTGCAGTGCGTGACCACGCGGATCGACACGCTTTGATCCGTGGTGCTCAACTCGCCGTCCTTGCTCACCACCAGGCACCACCGGAGCGCCCGGTTCGCCATGGCCGCATAGTCTCCGCCGACCAGCGCGGCGCACCAGCCCCGGGCCAGCAATGGCCAACGGTCGGGTGTCGGGTTGACGGTGACCAACTGGCACCCCTCCGGTACCAGCGGGTGCGACAGGGCGTCGGGCGTACGGAGCGGCCAGTCGTCCAGGCACACGATGCCGCCGACGCTGGGGAACCGTTCACAGAACGCCTGGATGGTCTCGCGGGCCTTGCGCGGGTCGCCGTCGCAGGTCAGTTCGCGCAGCACCCGCAATCCACGTTGCTCATGGAGCGCGGCCCGGAATCCCCGGTACCGGTCCGCGTAGCGGGTGTCGGTCGGCGGCGCCCGCAGCACCGCCACCGTCCCTTCGCCGCCCATGACCTGCGCGATGCTGTCGGCCAGCCCGTGCCCCACCGCGACCTCATCGAGCCCGCAATGGTTGAAGGGCGGCGACGCCGGTACCGGTTGAACCAGGGTCACCACCAGCACGCCGGATGTGCGAATATCCGCCAACAACCGGGCGGACGCCGCCGGATCGACGACCTGAACACAGAGTGCCCTCAGACCCGGTTGGCGAAGGCCCTCAATGATCTTGTTCTGTGCCTCCTGCGTCGCGACGGACGGGGCGTCCGTCACCAGACGCATCCGGCCGAGCACCTCACCGGCTTTCATCGCGGACGCCTGGATGATCGGCCAGAGCGCATCGTCGCCCCCCGCGCCGACGAAGGCGATGTAAGGTTGCCGGGCGGATGTCGCGCCGTTGGGCGCCGACGCCGGCGGCCCGTCGTCGCACCCGCCGCCGAGCAGCAGAACGATGGCCCCCACCCACATCAGCCCCACCGCCGGTCGACCGCGCGACACGGACACGGCCTGCAGCCGGAACCACGGTTCAGTGCTACGAATGGGAGCCACTGGTTTCATCGACGCGTGCCGGCCCCGACAGGACAATGAGGACGCCAACAACCGTTACGCATGGACGGGGATCGACGCGAGCGCTGTACTGGGTACCACAGAGCCCGCGCCGAGGCAAGCCGTTCCGCGATCGATGACCTCGGCACGGAAAAACGCCGCAGCCCCGTGCTGGAAGGCAACTCCACCCCGCGCCCGTAAGACGATCACGCACACGCCGCACAATAGCCGCATGCAATCGCGCCGCCCGGCCATGGTCCACCGCGGCCCGCGCAGATGGCGCGGCCGCGCATCCTGGCGACCTTCCCTCGTCGCGCGTCGCGGTGGGCTACTCGCCGGTCATTGAACCGGCCCCAACTCGTCGATCTTCCGCATCATCCCCTCGTAGCGCTCGCGGAACAGGCGCGACCACTGCGCCTCGAGCGCCCTGGCCTGCTCGCCGCCGGCAGCGTACTGCGTCGCCAGTTCGTACGCCTTCTGCTCGGAGAAGGGCGGGTGCGTCAGGCCCCGCGTCAGCATGTTGGGAGCCCCCCGATCGATGATGCGCTTCCAGCATTCCTGAAGAAGAATGTGGTTCTCACCGCACGCCGCCCGAAGCAGCGGGGCCACGATCCGCGACTGGAGCATGGCCCGCTCCAGGTCGAGCTTGAACGTCGTCTGCATCGTGAGCGGGTTCCCCGTCACGCTCAGCTTGTCCGCGTACGTGTCGTACATCGACGGCAGGATCGGATAGCGGTACAGCGTGTCGTGGTAGCCCCCGCGCTCTTCCGCCTTCACGCTCCACAGCACCTGCCCCTCCTCGCTCACGCAGAACCGGACGAACCGCTCGGCCAACTCCGGGCTGGCCGCCGTGTTCAACACCGTGACCAGGTCGGGGGTGATCGCACTGGCGTCCTTGGGGGCCGTGTAGCCGAGACCGTCCCCGCCGGACCGCTCGATCTCCTGCAACGCCACGAAGCTCACCGTCGGGCCGACCAGGGCAATCCCGGCGGCCACGTCGCTGATCACGTCGCGGCTGCTGCGACGCATCGCCCGCGAGTTGGCCGCCCATCGCATCAGGATTGACCAGCCCTCATCCCAGCCATAGCGCTGCAGCGCCATCGTCATACACTGACGGTTGCTGCCGCTGCGGTTGGGATCGGCCACGCTCACCCACCCGTAATAGGACGGCTTGGCCAAGTCGGCCCAGGAGGTCGGCACGGGGATCCTGCGCTCATCGCAGGCCTTGCAGTTATTGAGAATCCCGAAGCCCGACAGGGCCGTCGCGTGCCAGTACCCTTCCGGGTGACGCGTGGGCAAGCCGAGGATCGTCGGAGGCACTCCCTCCATGGCGTCCTCGACGTCGATCGCCTTCGCCTGCCGGCGGTCCAGGAGAATCTGATGCTCCGTAATGCCCCCGCCGAACAGGATGTCCGGGATGAGGCGACCGCCGGCGTCGCTGCGGGATGTGCCGATCTCGTTGATGTAGTCGAGGCACTCCACGGAGCCCATCGGGATCCACCGCACGTCAACATAGCGGCCGTGGTGCTTGTGGTGCCAGTCGGAGAACTTCGTCTGGAACAACTCGCGAATCATCGCGTTGTGGGGCGTGATGACGACGAGTTTCAGCGGCGACTCTGTCCGGGCGGCCGGCGCCGGCTGATCCTGCGGTGCACAGCCCCACCCCCCGACGAACGCCGCCGCCCCTGCGCACAACCCGAGTACTCCCAACCGCGACACGCTGCGAGACGTCATGGCCTCCTCCTCCGTTTGTGCGTCAAGAAGGCGTCATTGCATCGGCCCGACGAGGCTTTGTCAAATTGGCGTCCCGGGCCACGTCCGACCCGCTCGACGAGTAAGCATCACTGCAATATGTGAGGCGGGCACAGTCTCGCGCCCTGAAAACAGAAACATCGGAACGCGCGATTCTCCGGCCCATCGGCGCACCCCCGCTTGCAGTCTCGCCCCCAGCCACTAAAATCCACGGTTCGCCCCCGCGTCCGGCGCGGTGGGCGAACAAAACGGATCCCGATCCCAATCCGGGGCCATAGCTCAGTTGGGAGAGCGCTTGCATGGCATGCAAGAGGTCGCGAGTTCGAGTCTCGCTGGCTCCAGTTGCAACTTCCTGCAAGTCGCTTATTCACAACAAGTTGTGATCTGAACCCCAAGAACGAGCCCAGGTCGTACGGTACTATTCATGCGGGTCGAATCGCAGCGGGTATCGTGCAAACTGGGAAAGGATGTCGGCGTTCGGTGGCCGCCGGTTATAGGCCGGCCTCTGGTGAGTGTGACGCCGGGCTCTCACGCGTGCCCCTTCCGACTTCCTGGGGGCCAGCCGGCGTCGTCCCGAGTTTTGCTTTCCATGCCGCAGCCTGGGCGGGCCTATCCCACGCATCATACAAGTCCAGGACGGACTGCACCGCCAGTTGCGTCAGCGCATGACACTTCCCCCACTTCGCCTCCACGACGGCGTGACTTGCCAGGAGCAGGGGCTCGGCCTCGCCGTAACGTGCTTGCGCTACGAGGCATCGTCCGAGGGCGATCTTTGCACCCGTCGGCTGCCAGCCCTCTTTGGAGAGTTCATCGCCGACAAGGGCGATGAATTCGCGCAGCAGCCCTTCCGTTCTTCCGACTTCGTCCTTATTCGTGTGTGCCAGTGCCAACAGAATCTCGGCTTGTCGCGTCGTTCGATCGTCCTCTCCCCGCGATCGACGCAAGCCCTCGAGCGTCAGCCGCAGCAAGGACTCCGTCTTTGACGGCTCGCCCAGCACCCACTGAACGTCGCACCACGCGCGAACCTCGTCGAACAGGCTAACGGGATCGACGCCCTGAAGTCGCGCACGCCACTCGAGTGCGTCATGAAGCAGTGCTTGTCCCTCGCCGATCTGACCTCGACCCACCAGGACCTGCCCCAGCCGGTGTGTACAGACCACGGTATGCCGGCTCTGTTCCCCGAGCTTCTGGCGGAGGCTGGCCAGCGCCTCGCGGAGCACCGCTTCCGCCACAGCAAGTTTGTCCTGATCCAGCAGCAGTCCGCCGAGCTGGGACGCACACTGAAGCGTCAGTTCGTCGTCGTCGCCCAACACGCGCCGACATTTCGTCAACAACTGTCGACAGTGCTCTTCGGCGTCCTCCAGCTTCCCCTGGTGCTGAAGCAGCATAACCAAATGACGCGTTGACTGAAGTGCCATCGGATGCTCGTCGCCCAGAATCCGGCGATGGAGCGCTTCGGCTCCGCGGAGCATCGGTTCAGCCTCAGCCGTTCTGTCCTGAATCATCAGGAGCGTACCCAAGACGCCCATCGCGTCTGCCGTGTAGAGGTGATCGTCACCGTGCAGCCGGCGCGTCGTTTCCAGAGCCTCGCGAGCGAGCGCCTCCGCTTCCTCGAACTTCCTCAGATGTTCCAGGACCCACGCGAGAGAACCGACGGAGGCCAGGGTGGCGAGTTCATCGTTGCCCAGCACGCGGCGCTGGATGGCCAGCGCCTTTCGATACAGCACCTCGGCTTCGGCTAACCTCCCTTCCGACTGCAACGCCCAGGCGAGGTTCGTCATCGACTTGACGGTTTCGCGATGATCGTCGCCAAGCGTGCGACGCCCGATCGCCATTGCTTCACGCAGAATATGCTCGGCCTCGGCTTGTCCACCGTTGAACATCAGAGCTCGCGCCAGACTGTTTGTGGTGGAGAGCGTCAGGGCGTGCTCGGGACCCAGTCGTTCGCGACGAATCGCCAGGGCCCTGCGGAGCAGTGCCACGGCGTCGTCGTACATCCCCAGATTGGCGTAGACGTGTCCAATGGTATCCATCAGCGTCGCCTGCGTCTCGGGTTGATCATCAAGTTCGTCACGAATGCGCCGCGCCCCGCGGTCCAGTATCTCGCGGGCCAGGACATCGCTCCCCTGCGACCGCAGCGGGTGAGGGGCGGCAAACAGTCCCACCAGAAAATCCACGATCTCCTGGGCCGCCTTCGCCTCCGTCTGCGCCCGCTTCTCGGCGTTTTGGGCGCGGAACAGGTTGTCCTCCGCCTCCAGCCGCAACGAGTCAGCCCTGGCATACAGAAGGCTCATCCAGACACCGAACCCCGTCAGAAGAACCAGCAACGCGGCCAGGAATCCGAACGGAGCTTTGTGACGGACAATGAGCTTCCGGAACTGATACACAGCTCCGGGCGGCCCTGCCAGCACGGGCTCATTGTTGAGGTAGCGTTCGATATCGGCGGCGAAGGCGCTGGCCGAGTCGTACCGGCGCGTCCGGTCCTTCTCCAGCGCCTTCATGACGATCCAGTCGAGGTCGCCGCGAATCAGCCGGCGCAATCCACGCGGTTCCGTCTGACGGTGCCGGGCAACCGACATCAGTTCCGGGCCCGGTGTGCTCACACGCCGCGAGGGCTTGGGTGGCTCGACTTCACGAATCGTGCGTTCGACGTCGGTGAGGGCGGCGTTGCGCAGCGTCCCTCTGTCGATTGGCGTTGTTCCCGTCAACAGCTCGTACAGCACTACCCCGAGCGAATAGACGTCGCTGCGGGAGTCGACTCCCAGCTCGCTCATCTCGACCTGCTCGGGGCTCATGTACTCGGGCGTCCCCATGAGCTGTCGAAACGCGGTGAACAGGGTCCTTTGAACCAGGGGCTCGCACGTTGCCTTGGCGATGCCAAAGTCGATGATCTTCGGCGAGGGTTCTCCATCCTGCAACGTCACCAACACGTTCGAAGGCTTGATATCTCGATGGATGACCCCCTTCTGGTGGGCGTGTTGCACCGCCCGGCATACTTGAGCGAACAGCGCGAGCCGCTGCCTCACGGAAAGCTGATGCTCATCGCAGTACTTGGTAATGGGAACGCCCCGCAGCAGCTCCATCGCGAAGTAGGGCCGGCCGTCCATCGTCGCCCCAGCGTCGTACACCTTCGCTATGTGCGTATGATCCATGAGCGCCAATGCTTGGCGCTCCGCCTCGAATCGCGCGATCACCTGTTTGGTGTCCATGCCGAGCTTGATGACCTTCACGGCCACCTTGCGTCGGATCGGTTCCGTCTGCTCGCCCAAGTACACCGTCCCAAAACCGCCTTCGCCGATGACTTCCAGCAGCCGGTATGGCCCCACTTCTCGTCCAACAAGGTCCGTGTCTGATTCGTCTCGCAGCTCCACGGCTCGAAGCGAGGCGATCCGGCTCTCGCTAAAGCACGCCAACAGCGACTCCACCTCATCCCGCAGTGTGTGGTCATCGCCACAGCGCTCGTCGAGAAAACCCGACCGCATCCCCGGCGGGAGGTCCGCCGCCTCCTGAAAAACCTCTTCCGCTTGGCCACGAACGGTATTCGGCATGCGACTCCGCTCTCTACAGGTTACCACCGCGGGTCCCGAGCGGATTCTGCCCGGGCGTTCCTACTATCAATCCGTATTCGGCCGTCCGATTGCGCACCCAATCGCGTCAAGACCCGCTTCCACGGAGAAGCGTCGGGCGACACCCGAGTCAGCGATGATTGGTCCGTCGCAACTCGCGTTCCAACCACGCCCGGACGTATCGCCACTCTCGCCGCACGGTGCCAGTAGATACGCCCAAGGCGAGCGCCGTCTCCTCCGCCGTCATACCTGCGAAGTACAGCATGTTGACGACTTGCCCTTTACGCGGGTCCTCTGCCTCGAGCTGCTGAAGCGCCTCATCAACAGCGAGGACGTCGTCCGGCGGCGGTTCGAGGATGGGTTCTACCTCCTCCATCGCGATGCGCTTTCGCCCGCCACCGCGTTTCTTGGCCATCCTTCGCCGGGCGTGTTCCACGAGGACGTCGCGCATTGCCCGAGCCGCGGCGGCGAAGAAATGGCCGCATCCCTCCCAATCCGGATCGCCGCCGCCGACCAACCGCAGGTATGCTTCGTGCACCAGGGCTGTTGGCTGAAGCGTGTGTCCCGGCGGCAGATGCCGCAGCCGCGCCCGGGCCAGTGCCCGAAGCTCCTCATAGACCAGCGGCAGCAGGTCATGCGAGGCCGCACGATCGCCGGCACTTGCCGCTCGCAGCATGCGCGTAACCGTTTCCCGCTTGTCGGCCGACATTTGTCCCTCGGGCCGGTTCGGACCGGTTGTGCCTCCCCCGAAACCCAGATTCAGTTTACGTGAATCGCCGACCAGACGCGACGACCAAACGGTTCGTCGAGCTGCATGGCCTCGATATCGGACCTCATTGGGCCGCATGCGCCTGCGCGTGCGTGGTATCGGCAGAAAAAGACCCGAATCCTCTGTTAGCGCGCGCACTTTCGGGCGCCGAATTCGGGTAGTATAAGGAGACGGGACACTACGGTCGGAGGGCTGGGCGTTCAGCGGACCATCCGTGTTCGCCGGGCGCTGGAGCGCCTTCGTCAAGCAGCACGGGAGGCATCGCGGCCGATGGTCCGCGTTGCGCAAGTCCCCATCGCATTGACGGACCCGTTTCCACCTGTGACATGAAAGGTAATACGGCGAGGACAGAACGAACAGCGTGACTGATCGTCGAGCCGAATGGCGGCCTCGCCGCGTTTGGAGGCTTCACCAGGAGGGGCGAATACAACTCCGTTCACATCACCGTGACTCTTCGCCGTCCCAGCGCGGGTCGCGCGGACGTCCGCGGGTATCGTTCCAAGACTGGCATGTCTCCGTCGACCGCTCCGAATGGTCCAGGAGTACTGTGTCTGTGCTCTCGTAAACCGTTACAGCGAAGTGCTTCCGCCCCGATGGGCATGGTGGGCGTAGCTGTACACTGCCGCCGGTGACCTCGGCGCATGCCTCAGCCGACGTGCGACAGAGCGATAAACGACTCGCCGATCAGTGTGATTTCTCGCTCTGTGTCACCACGAGGCAAAGGAAGAACGACATGACCGGAAAGAAGAACTTGGTGTGTTGGGTGGCACTTCTCGGGGCGGCTATGGCCTCAGCGCAGAGTGGTACGGACTCACGCCCGCCTCGCACCGTGACGGAGTCCAGTGTCGCGGCTGTCGCGCTGCAGGATCGCACTACCATCGACAATGAAAGCACGCGAGCAACTGCCACGGAGGAGCGCATTGTGGACGTGCCGGGGGCTGAGGACTGTCCGGTCGACTCGCCGGGACGCAACACCATCGATGTGCACCGTTTGACGGACTCGGACCTTCCCACGGCGAATTCGCTGGATGCCCTCGCCCGAGAGATGACGCCGTCCCCGCCGCTGGCGCCGTCTCCGGAAACCGCCTTGCTTTCTTCGGGAGTGGCATGGTCACACTCACGCGGCCTTGCCCGTTCGGCGCCCCGACGGGCCAAGTCCATGCCCTCACAAAGCGTGGGCGGGCCACCCGGCGCCGGCACGGCAACAGCCTCTCCGGAATCGGTGCTCGGACCTACCAGAGACAGCACTCTCGGGCTGGCAAGTCTTCTGGGCCCCGAAGCCACCGTAAGGGCCGAGCGAGGCTGCGGCGATCCGTCGGCCGGTGACTGCTGCGAGGCCAATGGCACGCCCTACTGCGACGACGCAGAGTGCTGCGAAGCCGTCTGCCTGTCCATGCCCTATTGCTGCGAGGAAGGCGGCGAGGGGTGGGACATGTTCTGTGCCGCGGCGGCCATGGAAGACCCCAACTGCCATTGCGGTGGTGGCGGCGGCTGCGGCGATCCGTCGGCCGGTGACTGCTGCGAGGCCAATGGCACGCCCTACTGCGACGACGCAGAGTGCTGCGAAGCCGTCTGCCTGTCCATGCCCTATTGCTGCGAGGAAGGCGGCGAGGGGTGGGATATGTTCTGTGCCGAGGCGGCCATGGAAGACCCCAACTGCCATTGTGGTGGCGGCGGCGGCTGCGGCGATCCGACGGCCGGTGACTGCTGCGACGCCAACGGCACGCCCTACTGCGACGACGCAGAGTGCTGCGAAGCCGTCTGCCTGTCCATGCCCTATTGCTGCGAGGAAGGCGGCGAGGGGTGGGATATGTTCTGTGCCGAGGCGGCCATGGAAGACCCCAACTGCCATTGCGGTCCATCCATCGGCGCTTGCTGTGATCCTCTGACCGGCATCTGTACGGACGAGGTCGAGGCGGCGGACTGCCTTGCCCCGCTGGAGTTCTCGCCGGGGATACTCTGCCACGACCTGGAACCAGCGTGCGGCAATCCCGGCGCTTGCTGCGACGACTGGAGCGGCGACGGTTTCTGCCAGGACAACGTGCGGGAACGGTTGTGCGAGGGCTCGCGGTTCCTTGCCGGCGGTTCTTGCGCGGACTTCGAGCCGCCGTGCGGAGACCTGCCGGAAATCACGTTCGTGTTTCTTGAGACCCCGACCGATCCTCCCCCCGCGACGCTGTGCGAGTGCACGACGACACCGTTTGCGGATGACATCCGGCCGGTGTGGGAAGAAGTCGACAGTGTGCCTTCACCGTGCTCAGTGGGCGGCACCATTGGGTTCTCGCTTCCGATGTTTCATCTCGAGGTGCCGGACACATGGTCGAGTTGGAGCCACGGCTACGAAGGAGACGTTTATCTCACGACCCGGTACGCGAATGAGGTGACTCTTACGCTTCCACCCGGTACCTGCGGCTTCTACTTCTATGTCGAGCCGGATGAGTGGGCGCCGGTCGAATTCCAGGTCACCGTCAACGACGTGTTGTCTTCGGAACCGTTCACCGCCCACGGAAGTGCCGGGGCGGCCTACGTTGGCGTGTGCGCGTCGAACATCGAGACGATCACCATAACGAAACTCGCCGAGGACGCATTCGCGGTCGGGGAGTTTGGAATCTGTTGTTCATGCGATCCCGTGTACGGCGCCTGCTGCGATCCCGCGACAGGCAACTGCACGGAAGAGACGGAGGCAACAGGCTGTTTTCCTCCCCTGCAATTCTCGGCCGGCATGGCATGTTCAGGCTTCGATCCGCCTTGCGGGAATCCGGGGGCATGCTGCGATCGCTTTACCGGCGAGTGTGTGAGTGGCACACCCGAGATCAGTTGCCCCGAAGGCTCCCGGTTCGAAGCGGGGGTGGCGTGCGAGGAGTTGGAGCCGTCGTGCGGGACGCCGGGCTGCTGCTGTCTCGATGCCGACGAGATGCTGTGGGTCGAGTACGAGGCCGCCTGTCTCGATGTCGGTGGCCGGTTTGTTCCCGGCCTCGACGAGAGCCAATGCGTGGCCGGCGCGTTCGAGCCGCCGTGCGGCGAGTGGGAGTGCCGCGGAATTCTCTACGCCCCGACCCAGGCCGACAGCCCCTCCTGGCGACAGAAGCTGTCCGAGCTGTGCGCCTGTCGTGTGGACTACTGGGATGCCAGGTCCGGTACACCCACGCTTGCGGACCTCCGCGAGTACTGCGCCGTTTTCACGTGGGTGGAATACCCCTACGCCGACAACGTCGCCATGGGTGATGTCCTGGCCGACTACGTCGACGCGACCGGCAAAGTGATCCTGGGCCAATGGACGTATCCCTCGATCCAGGACAATGCACTTGCCGGGCGGATCATGACATCCGCATACTGCCCCGTCACAAGCGAGGGCTATCGTTTGGACATGACGTACGCGGGCGACGGGACCGACTGTGTCTGGTGCAATGTAAACACGTTCGATCCCATGGTCGGCGACAAGTGCACGATCGTGGAGGGAGCCGTGTCGGACGGCACCATGATCGTGGAAGGGACCGGGGAGACTTTCGTTGCAATGGCTTGGCGCCCCGACCGACGAGTCTACTATTCGCCCGGCAACACCGGTCCAAACGGCATGCCCGGCGATACGGCCCAACTGATCGCCAACATTTACGCTTGCGACGGTCCGGCGGCCTACGGCGCATGTTGCGACCCGGTGACGGCCAGTTGCACAAGCGGTGTCGAGTGTGCCGCATGTCCGCGGGAAAACGTGTTCCACACCGGCGTGGCTTGCGAGGAGTTGGCCCCGCCGTGCGGCAACCCCGGCTGCTGCTGCGACGAACATGCGGGCACCACGTCGGCCGTGCTTGAGGCGGACTGTGACGGTCGCTTCCTGCCCGGCCTTCCGGCGGAGGAGTGCCAGACTGGGGCCTTCAATCCGCCGTGCGGTGAGTACGAGCCCTGTCAGCACTCGATCACCATGTGGGACGATTGGGGCGACGGATGGAACGGCGGCTACCTTGAGGTGTACGTCAACGGGGACCTCGCGCTGACCGAGGTGACCTTGGCCGACGGCAGCGGTCCCGCCACGGTCTACTTTCAGGCTGAGACCTACGACGAAATCGTGATCCTCTGGGTGCAAGGTGCGTATCCGCAGGAAGCGTCCTATTGCGTCTACGATGGTTTCGGGGATGAGCTGGGCTGTGACGGGGTGGGGCACACCGTCCCCGTTGGCATCACCGTCGTCGCGGGTTGCGATGAACCCGTGTGCGGCGACGACGTTTGCGCTCCCCTGGAGGACTGCTGCTCATGCCCGGCCGATTGTGGCGAGTACGCGTGTCTGACCCAGGCCCCGAACCAGTTCGGGTTGGTGTTCTCCGATCTCCACTGCCCCGGCGGCAGCGAGACCGGCGTACAGTACGCCGCCGACAACTTCATTGTCTGCGAGGGCGACGTGCAGGAGATCGACTCATTACGATTCTGGGGGGCGTATCTGCCCGTCGGAGTGACGGACCCCGACGCTTTCACGGTCGTCTTTCGCCGCAACGGTGCTGACGGATCGCCCGGACCGATCATCGCGACCTATGGACCGAACCCGGCGACCACCAAGCAGACGACGGGAATTCACTTCGGTGAAGTCGATGAGTATGAGTACACGATTGACCTCGAGCCGAACATCAGCCTCGGCGGTGGTACGTACTGGATCCAGCTTCACAACAATACGCCCGACAGCGCGGAGGGAGGCTGGGCCTGGGAAACTGGCGAACTCGACACGACCGTCGGCATCTTCAACGCTGCCCTCGCTCAGGAAACACCGCCTGCGGTGTGGCTGCCTCTGCGACCCGCCGGCGAACTCGCGCTCGAGGTCACCTGTACGATGTGTGGCGATGTGAACGGCGATGGCCGCGTGAACGCCGACGACCGCTCGCTCATCATGGAAGCGTTTGGCACCTGCGACGGCCAGGTGGGGTACTTGCCGGATGCGGATCTCGACCGCGACGGTTGCATAACGCTCGTGGATTATGGCATGTGGCTCACGTGCTACCACAAAGCCCCTTCGTAACCCCGTGGCCCGACGGTGGTGCTGGCCGTCCCTCACCGCCGGCCAAAGCCCGCAGTGCCATCGGCAAAGTCCGATGACGGATGCTGCGATCCTCAGGATCGTGCAGAACATAGCGTGTGATGCTCTCTCGAACACCCGGAGGTGGAGTCAGGAATCATGTACAAAGGCAAACTGCTCTCTGTCGCCGTGCTGCTCGCCGCGCTGTCAGCGCCGGCCGCGCTCGGCGACATTGTGGTCTACGTCGAACCGAACCCCGGGTTGGTGCCGCTTGGCGGGACCGCGACGGTAAGCATCTACGCCGATATCGCTCCCGAGAACCCCGTAGCCGCGTGGGGACTTGACCTCGATGTGGATGACCTCACCGTGGCGGCCCCGACGGATCCGCCGAGCATCGGACCGCTGTGGCTCTCCGATGGGCAAGCGCCGGACGGCGACTTCCTCGCTGGCTTCGCGTTTCCCGAGTCAATCTCTGGGGAGGACGTCCTTCTTGCCACAATCGAGTTCACGGGTCTCAGTGACGGCACCACCACGATCTCGCCGGGCGTGACTCCCGGCGACCTCACCGAAGGTTTCGTCATGGAAGGCGGGGCGTTCGTTGATGAGGTCTCGTTTGTGCCCGGAACAATCATCGTACCGGAACCCACGACCCTTGGCCTCCTGGCCTTAGGCGGTTTGATGCTCTTGCGCCATCGTGCGTCTCACGAATCTGCGTCTGCGTCAATTCGGTACCGTTGGGCAATCACGGATTGTCCCCAGTGGATCAGGTAGGACGGGGCGCCGGGATGGCAAACGTAGTTGTCGGCCTTGGAGCCGCTCCACAACTGCACCGGCAACCGGAGTCGCCGGCACGCGTGGTTGCCGTAAATGAGCATGGCCCGCGGCAAGAAAGTCCGCCAGCCATCCAGGCGGGCGGCCAAGGGGCGGTCGCGGCGCCGAGCGCTCAGGAACTGGCTGAAGCTCTGGAACGAGTGTGGGTTCATGCGGTGGCGCATGCGGAATAGCATATCGTAGTGCATGTTGAATCCCGCCCCGATCTTGTTGTGGCCGAACAGTTCACGCTTCACGCCGCGCTGCTCCGCCAATCGCCGCGGGATGGGGCGGTCGTAGTCGGTGCCCAACGTCCATGCCGCCATCTCCTCTGAGTTACTGATGCGGTAGATCTCGGGGAAGCTCACGCAGCCGAAATAAGGGACGGGCACACAGACGAAACCGCGCTGCAAGCGGTGTTCGTAGAGCGAGGTCGCCGGCGGCAGCGAGCGGACGATGTCCCGGGACGGGTGGAGATTGCGGCTCCACACCTTGTCGCCGTGCACCCCGGTCAGGACGAGTTTGCCGTTGAGGTCGGTATCGAACGAGGCCCAGATGGCGTCGGTGCCCAGTTCGCCGGTGGCCAGGAACTCCGCCTCGGGCATCTCGTCCAGCCGGAGGTAGCGGTTGGCGTCGTGCTCTTCAATATCCGTGTAGCCGAGTGCCCGGCCGATGTCCGCCCCTCCATCGTGCACGTACCGCCCGGGCCGGTTGAAGGTAATGGCCTGCGTGGCGCCGACGTCGCGGCCCAGCGCCGCCGCGGCCACCGAATCGTAGCCGGACGAAAGCGTTGCCACCGGCCTGTAGCGTTGAACGCGCTCGGCGCTGCCGGCATTGGCCATCATTCGCTTGAGTCCGCCGGTCAGGAATGCCTCATACTCAGCGAAGTTCTGGAAGCGCGGCGGGTCAGGCTTCTCGATCTCGGTAATGTTGAGCTTGCGGTCGATCTCGAGGTTGCAGTGATAGAACAGTTCGACGTGCTGGCCGCCCGCGCAGGGGATCTTTCGGGTGTACCGTCGCAGGCCGAGCGCGATGGACTGGAAATCGCGCACGTATGGCACATAGCCCGTGTCCAGCATTGTGTCCGACTGCACGAGCGCAAAGGCCATGGAGTTGGAGACGTAGACCCGATCGTCTTTCCGGATGACGTGAAGTCTCTCCTGGGTGTGGCACGGTGACGCGAAAACCACTCGCGTCCCGACGGTTTTGCCCCCTGAACCCACGAAAAAGCACGATTGGTCGAACGCGCCTTCCTGCGTCGGACCGTCCCAGATGCCCTCAAAGAACCGATTGGCGGCCGTCTCGACGTGCCGTCCGTGCCGTACGCGGATGCGCGGGTTGTCGCGTTGCAGAATCGCGCACCACGCCAGCTTGGGCAGGGACGGGACGGCGTGGAACTCGGTCTCAAAAGCGCCGGTGGGCACCGGTCCGGTAAGCTCATTGGCGATGCCATCACGGGACGTCGTCATGCGCTCCCTACTCCGGGTTCGGCGATTCGACGGGCGCAGGGGCGGACCGTCGTCCGGCCAAACGATCCGCTGCGCGTGTCACCGACGGGCATTCTTGGCGCGTGTTACCGGCCGTTCACCAGGCGACTTGCGCGCGAACGAGCAATCCATGCTATCGTGCGATCCTGGTTGGTGCAATGCGCGCTGGCCGGCCGCGCGGTCGTGACCGGCGCTACGACGCCGACCTCGAGGCCAGTCCTCCGGGCCGGCGGTCCGATCCAGAAGCGATGGCAGATAAGGCAAACATCAAGATCCGCTCGTTGGGTTTCCGCCGCTTGGTTGCTCGTCGGTTGCATACCGGCCGCCCGGATCGACGCCGGGCCGGGGTCCTGGACCGGGCACGGCAGGCGTCCCGCGAAGTCCGCGGCGATGATCGCGAGGCCGGTCCGCCATCGTTCGCGTGCCGACATCGTCCGTCATCTGTTGTATGCCCGTCGCGTTGTCACACTTGGTGATTACCTTCTTGTGAGCGTGTCCCTTCTTGTAGAACGCGTCCACGTCGGTGGCCGACGCCTGCTCTGAAGTGAACTTGAGTTCTGCCGGACGGCTCCGCCTTCGAACGAAGAATGCGGTGGCACGTGGTGCCGCCCGTCATTCGTCGTAGTTGGTCTGCTCCATCAACTCCCGATCAGATCCCGCACCTTGGCGATGA
This sequence comes from uncultured Phycisphaeraceae bacterium, assembly GCA_964495075.1. GTDB lineage: Bacteria > Planctomycetota > Phycisphaerae > UBA1845 > UBA1845 > JAFGJQ01. The sequence goes on along the minus strand of CAZBUJ010000024.1, from coordinate 16,276 downwards.
ACGCGTCGGGGTCGACGGGCTTGTCCACGAACATCTCCGGCCTGACCTGCCCCTCTTGGCGCATCTCTTGAATCATCTTCTTCAGGCTTTCCCGAAGGGGCTCGTAGGGCTTCTCGTCACTCTCGTCTTTGCGGCCTTCCATCTCCTTGAGGACCTCGCTCACTCCGGTAAGCATCAGAATCGGGATGTCTTTGCACTGCTCGTCCCTTTTGAGTTCCTTGAACACGACGAATCCCGATCTTTTAGGCATCATCACGTCCAAGACAATAAGGTCGGGCTTGGCCTGCCGGACCTTCTCCAGGCCTTCGTTGCCATTGTAGGCAGCGATGGGATCGTACCCGTGATCGCTCAGCACGACCGAGAGGAACTTCACGGAATTGTGGTCGTCATCTACTATGAGAACCTGCTTGGCCATCATCTGTCTCCTTACTGTCTCGCGGACCCGCAACCGGAAGGTGAATGCGGAATGTGGTCCCCCGGTCGGGTTCGGATTCGACCGAGATCTTGCCACCGTGTGCCTTGATGATTCTTGCTGTTAGCGCCAGCCCCAGGCCGGTTCCCCAGGATTTCTTCGTGCTGAAGAACGGCGTGAAGATGTTGCGCTGGATCTCCTCGGTCATGCCGCACCCGTTGTCACGGACCTCAATCACGAAGACGCCTCCCTCCTCTTCCAAGGAGTTCTTCACCGAGACTTCGGCGCATTCGTCGACATGGTAGTCCTTCCAGGTGCACGCGTCGATGGCGTTAACTACGATGTCCGTCACCGCCATGTGAATCAGCCGCGGATCGCTCGAGACGGAAGGCAGGCCGTCGGCGCATTCACATCGAATGGCCACTCCCCGGTCAGCCGCCACCTGCCGATTCAACGTGCAGATCTTCGCCACCAGACTGTTGAGGTCAACCGTTTGGAGTTCGACCCTCCACTCCTTGGCATAGTCCAGCATGTTGCGGGCGTACTTGCTGATCTGCTCGACACTCTGCTCGAGCATGGTCCAGCCTTCCTGGATCCGTTGCCGGTCGTCCCTGGCCAAACCGCTCCGGACCACGTACGCGCCGCCTTTCAGCCCGTTGAGCATGTTCTTGATGGCGTGCTGGATCCCGGTCACCGCCTGACCGATGGCGGCGAACTTCTGCGACCGGACCAGCTCCCGCTGGAGCTTCTTCTCCTGGGTGATGTCCTTGCTGATTCCTAACGTGCCGATCGGAGCACCTTGGCCGTCGCGCAGGCGCGACAGCGTCAGAAGGACGTTCCGGGCTTGGCCGTCCTTGTCAACAAAACGCGTCTCGTAGTTCTTGACGCTCTCGCCGTCCTTCAGCCGAACAATGACGACGTCGCGCTCCCGGCGGTCGGCGAACAGGAATTCGATCCGCCGGCCGATCACCTCGTCCCGGCGATAGCCCAGCGCCTGTTCCGCACCGCGGTTGAAGGTCTGGATACGCCCCTCAGGTGTGACTGTGATGATCAGGTCGGCCGTATTCTCCACGATCCCTTCGAGATACTCCTTGTCGCGGCGCAGCGCGTCCTGATCGGTCTGAATGGTGGTCGTCATGGCATTGAACGACCCTTCCAGAACTCCAATCTCGTCGGTGCGCTTCTGATCGAACCGGAAGTCAAGTTGGCCGGCGGTAATGCGCTTCGTGCCTGCGATCAGCCCGCTGATCGGCCTTGCCAGCAGGTCCCTGAACATGAGCCACAGAGCCGCCGTGCCCAAGAGCAGCGACGCAACCGCCGTAGCCACAATGAGGATTCTGCGGTCGTCGACCGTGGCGTCCACCCGCCGCAACGAGTAGTCGGCGTTTAGGAATCCCAGGAGTGGAGGACTGGTGTCGTGGGCATGGCAAGCGGCGCTGCGGCAGCCCGGCTCAGCGAGGATCGGGGCCGTGACGGAGAGAATACGATCGCCGCCGGGATCGTGGATGACGGTGTCCACCGTCTGCGGCTCGATGCCGCCGAGATCATCCCGATTGTGGCAGACGGCGCACGCCCGATCTTCCTGTTGCAGCGTCCCGCCGCCTCCGCCGTGGCGAGAAGCGACGACGCGGCCGGAAGGATGGGCTACCAGCCGGATATCACCGTAAACAGGGCTGTCCTGCGAGAGCTCGACAATCAGGTCTTCGATGCCCTGATTGTTCCGGCTCATCATCAGCTTGCCGATCCCCTTGATGATCGACTCCGAGTTGAACCTCAGAAAAGCCCTGGCAGATTCCAGCGAGTAATGGGCGCACATACGGTCACTGGCAAACCCGGAAACCGCGATCGCCGCGCCCAGGATCGTCACGACCACGGCGCTGAGCTTCCACACCAGTTTCCATCTGACTGTCATGGCCGCTCCAGCTGCACGCCTGGCTACGGTCCAACACGACCATCCGTACCGGGTCACGCTGTTGTCGGTGCCATTCCGTCCAGACACTAGAGCTTCCAAACCGACAACAGTGGCTGCAAGCGGCCAGACCATGAAGCGCCGGACAGACCCATTACCGTAGCGCCCGATGTGGGTGAATACGCAAGTGTAGGCCCTCGGGGGTACCCTGTCGAGGGGCGCCAGGAAGCCGATGGATGGCCGACACGCACCCACACGCGTTGGCGAAACACCCGCACAGGTTCTCAAGAATAGGAATCATGGGACGGCATGTCACAGCACTGTGGGACGGTTTACGAACCGGCATCAAAGGCGTCCGCGCAGGTTGGCCAGGCAGACCCCAACAACGGGTCGCCCCGATGCGCGTGGTGCAGGAACTCCCCGGCACCGCGACGTCCGCACGATGCTGTGGGACTACGTACAAGGTGGAGCCCGAACTGGCGAGCGCGGCCGGTCGGGCCGTCGAAGCGGCGGTGAGGGAGACCGAAGACGGGGCGGAGCGACCGACGATTGAGGTTTGAATGGCCACTCCAACCGGCCGCACCGCGGAAGAGGCCTCAGCACCGGGGTCCGCGCGTGACGCTGGTCTTGTACCGTCCATTCACCGGTCAATAGTCACTGACTCCAGAATCCGGCATTCATTTCGAGCCGTGTCATGCAACAGGACCGGCCTCATAAGCCCAACTCTTGCAAGCACTTCCATGAAGCAGCGGGCGATCGGATTCGAACCGACAACGTCCAGTTGGGGAAACCGTGGGTCGGTGCGCAAGCCTTTTTCTCAAAAGGGATTACATCGCCTGTTTCGGTCCAAAACGAGGATTGCAGGTGGTAGCAAGTCACTGAGAACTCAATCACAAATCACCACCACCTGACGACTGACCGCTCCAGGACCAACTGCTTCAGGTAAACCCGGCTCAAGCACAATTCAAACCCGAAATCCGTCCACCCGTCTCCCCGCTACCAAACATAATCCAACCGTCAGGCCATCGCGCGCTGATTCCCGACTGTGTGCGGGACTGGCTTCGGACCTGCTCTTGCGCTCGTTCTGACGCGAATCTGACGCAACTCCTCGAGATGAACTGGACCAGCGAGCCGCCGGCATCAGGGGACCGCTCATACTCGATGGCTGTCGGACCGCTTGCCGCCCTTGACAGGGGCGGCCGGCCATGGTATATTACTTACGTAATATAGTAGAGACAGGGAGGCGTGCTCGTGATCCTCGACCTCGATCTTCATGGAGGCGTCCCGATATACCGCCAGGTCATGGACCAGGTGCGCCGCCAGATTCTGATCGGGCATCTGGCTCCGGGGGCGCAGATTGAGTCGGTGAAGGGACTGGCCGCCCGCCTGAAGGTCAACCCGATGACCATCAGCAAGGCCTATGCGTTTCTGGTTGAAGAGGGCCTCTTGGAGCGACGCCGGGGCGTGGGTCTGTTTGTCCGATCGATCCGCACGGACGTCAGGCGGCGCGAGCAAGACCTGATGCTGGACGGTGCCCTGCGCAAGGTGGCGGGGCTGGCCGTCCAGATGGGGATCCCGGAAGAGGAGGCCGTCCGCGCCTTCGTGGACCAGTACCGGAAGTTCAATTCGCCTGCAACGAGTGAAGAGCCATGAACGCCCAACCAGTGGTCAAGATCGAGGGGCTGCAGAAACGATTCGACGTTGCCACCGTTCTGAAGGGAGTCTCTCTGGAGATTCGCGCGGGGAGTATCGTCGGACTCGTCGGAGCCAACGGGGCCGGCAAAAGCACGCTCATCCGTCACATGGTAGGGCTGTATCTGCCCAATGCCGGGACTTGCACGACGTTAGGCTGCGACGCCGCGAAGCTCGAACCTCAACAGTTGGCGCGCATCGGCTACGTGCACCAGGAAGGCCGGTTGATCGATTGGATGACCGTCGCCCAGATAGTCCGTTACGTCGCTGCCTATTACCCGAGCTGGAATATGGAGCTCGAGAAAGGTTTCCTGTCGGAGGTCAGGCTCGACGAGAACGCGATAGTCGGTGACCTGTCGCCGGGACAGCGCCAGATGCTGGCGATACTTCTGGCAATCGGCCATGAGCCGGACCTCCTCTTACTGGACGAGCCGGCAGCGGCCCTCGACCCGCTTGCAAGAAAACACTTCCTGGACCTGCTCCTTGGCATCATCCAGGACCCGGAACGCACGATCCTGATCTCTTCGCACATCCTGAGCGACGTGGAGAAGGTCATCGACCGCATCATCATTCTTGATCGGGGCCAGATTTGTCGAGACGTCAGCCTGGACGCGCTGCAACAGGAGTTCGTCAAGCTGCGCATCACCGCCGTACGGGGGAGCCTTCCGGATCCATTACCACTTCAAGGTATGCTGAGCTGTCAGCAGGATGGCACCGAGGCCCTCGTCGTCCTGAAAGCACGCCCCGACCAGGAGTTGGATGCCTTCGCCCACAGGATGGAAAGCACGGTCGATGTGCTACCGCTCTCACTCGAGGAGCTTTACGGCCTGGTTCTTTCGGTGAGAGGAGAGGAGGCCACGCCATGAAGCGTGTCGCCGCGACCTTGGCACCATTGCTGGCGTGCCCGGCGTTCTGGCTCTGGCATGTAGTGGGTGCGATCTTGTGTATCCCGGCATGGCTTTATGCCTGGTTTCCTGGCGATAGCGACAAGGGAGCCGTGGTTGCCGCCTTCGTGCTTCCCTTTTGGTCGGCGACCGTCCTTACGTCGCTTCAGCGAGATCTCCTGGCCAGTCCCGTAAGCTTCTGTTTGCCTGGTCATCGAAGTGCGTTGCGCCGCGCATCACTCCTGGTGGGGATTGCCACGAGCCTGGCGGCGTCGCTACCCGTTTTCACCTATCCCGGGCTGGGTGGGTTGAGCCTATGCTGGGCGGTCTGGTCCGCGTTCTGCTTCAGCTTGATCATCTACGTTGCGGTCGTGAGGATCCTGTTCCTGGTGGACAACGTCATAGCACCGCTGGGCCCCGGCATGCTGGTGGGATTCGTGCTGGTCGAGTTTCCGACCACCCGGTCGTTCGTGGAGAGCGTGGCACTTTTCGCGCCGTGGTGGAATACGGTGTTCCTGGCGGTCCTGGGCATGTTCGGGTGGAGATGGATCGGCAGCGCGGATTTAGCGCGACGAACCTGCGGAGGTCGCTTTCTATCGATGCAGACGGTGTGGCGGCGGTCCGCAGTCGCGGAATTCGGGGCAAGCGGCATGCGTGAATCCCTTGCGAAAGGGACGTGGGGACTGCGACAGTGGCTCTTGCGTCAGTTTTGGGCGCGAATCAGTCATGCTCCTGCGCTTTCATTTCGTCGTCACCTGGCAGCCACGCAATTCGAGGTGGCGGGTCAACATCTTCTGCTGCTGAACGCTGCGACCGTGCCGCTCACCTTGCTGGCCATTCTGGCACTCCTGGTGATCGCCGGATACGCCCCGCTCAGAGTAGACCGGCCGGAGACACCGGAGGCGAACGCAGTATACATCGTGAACTGCGTGCTGGGCATGCAGTTGTTTGTTCCGGTTTTTACCGCGATGCTCCTGCCCGCCGGTCGCCGGGAGAGATTCTGGAGTGCCGTGGCCATCGCATTTGCCAATGGGCTTGTCATGCTGGCCGCGTCGCTCTTCCTTTACATCCTCCTTCTGGTTATGGCCGCCCTGGCCCCTCCTCTGTCGATTAACGGAAAGGTCCACTTCTTTCGACCCGCAGGTCTGGCACCAGCATTCGTTCCACTTGTCGTGCTTCCGCTGAACTGCGTGCTTAAAGTCGTGTGCAAAAGGTGGCTCCTGCTACCTGAGTTTCTGCTTCTGTTGACGGCGGCGATCGTCATCGTCAAGGGTGGCGCCGCCCTCGGTAAGCTGAGTTGCTCGAGCATCGTCGTCCTAGTGTCAATCAGTTGGGCAATCCTCCTCGGCATTCTCTATGCCTACAGTTTCCGTGGAGACCTGGTTCGGGAGTGAGCCGCAATGAGAGCAACGCACAAGCGGAAGAACCTGCGCCGACGGAGGCGAAGGAATGCCCGAAGATGCCAGGCACCGGGGTCTATTGTCCTGCCTATCCGAGGACGTGATGTTTAAACGAGATCATCCACGAGCCGGCGGTCCGGGCGAATCAAGGATGCGCGGGGGCGAGAAGTCACGCAGATCGATCCGATCACGATGCATGCCTTGCACCGCCCATCGGGGCTGGACCGCTCAGCGATTGAGACTGTACTGAACGACCTTGAGCGCGGTCTTGCGCGGCAACGGAGAACGCGCCATCATGGCCAAGCGCGCCGGCGCCCGGCCCACACTGTCCCAACGACTCGTGCTAATGAACCTCGTCGAAAGACGTGCTTTCCCCGACCCCAAGGTGGCCGACCGCCTGAATTATCGCCACGCCGACGAACTCGCTACCCTCCGGACCATGACCGGTATCAACCGGACCACAAGGAGCCATAGTCTAAAGTGGTCGCCATGAAGACCGTCGCCCGTATCTACGATGCCATGCTCGCTGAGCACCTGGCCAGTCATCGCCAGATGGCATTGGTCAGCGTCCCGCGACAGGTCGGCAAGACGACGACCTGCCGCCGCCACGCCGACAGCTACACCAACTGGGACAACGTCGATGATCGCGAGGTCATTCTGGGCGGCCCGGCCCGGTTGGTCGAGCGCCTTGGCCTGAACCGGTTATCGGAAACCCCCACGACGCGGCCGTTCTGTGCCCAGCGCACCGGCCGCGCCGGGGGGAAGATCCTTCGCCGCGTCTACTCGATTGCGTACCTGGTCGGGTTGGCTAAAAACTTGGCCTTCAGCATGGCGTCCGGGAATAGATAGCGCCGGCCACGGTAGTCAACCGCGAATTCAGCCTTGCCCGGCACGTCCTTGCCCATGTCGACCTTGCACACCGGACAGTTGCCGCCGAGCGCCAGATCAGCATCGGCGTACTTGGCGGAATCCTGCTTGAACATGTCGAGCTGCTTCTGGCCGGGGAAGAGGTAAAGTCGCCCGCCCCGCACCAAGTGAAACTCCGGCTTTCCCGCCACCTTCTTGCTCATCTCGACCTTGCAGACGGTGCAGTCCCCGCCCAACGCCAGCGTGAACGCGGCCGGGTCCTTCTCAAACATCGCCTTCTGCTCGGCGCCGGGGAACAGGTAGCGCAGGCCGTCGTGCACAACGGCGAACTTCGGATCGCCCTGGACCACCTTGTTCATCTTCACCAGGCACACGGGGCAGGCCCCGCCCAGCGCCAAGTCGGCGTTGGCGTACTTGGCCGGGTTCTTCTTGAACATGTCCAGCTGCGCCTGCCCCGGGAACAGGTACAGCCGGCCCTCGTGCACGAGCGCGTGCTCGGCCTTGCCCGGCACGTGCTTGCCCTGCTCCACGAGACATACCACGCAGTCGCCCCCCAGCGCCGGGACGAACTTGGCGGGGTCGGCGTCGAACATCTTCTTCTGCTCGGCGGACGGGAAGCGATACGTCTTCCCGTCGTAGTCCGACGTGAACTCCGGCTTGCCTTCGACAAGCTGATTCATCTTGCCGAGGCACACGGTGCACCTGCCGTCCAGGGCCAGCGGCAGGTCCGCCGCAAGCACGGTGGCAACTCCGACGGTGGCGAAAAGCCCGAACATCGTAACGATCTTCGCTTTGCTCATGACTCAGACTCCTTTGGAAAAGTCGACCCGCTTAATCTCATTCGGGACCGCAGGCCGTTTTGTTCTCGTGTATCTATCTGCACCTGTGGTTCTACCTGGCCTGCTTCAGGCTCACACGAGCCAGAACACCAGGCCGCCGATCGCGACGAGCAACAGCACCCCGATCATCACCTTTTCGTGCCCACACATACCCTTGTGGGTGCGGCAGCCGCTTCCGAGCTTGCACATCATCGACATGATTGTCTCCTTTCGTATCAAGCAGATTCATACGGTTCAGTCGTAGTTTGTCGTGGCCACGCGCACTCCCGTGCCGAACGCGATTCACTCTTACGTCTCCGATGGACGCGGCTTGCGGGGCTCGACGTCTGCGATCCAATGCGCCTCCGCCATCACGACCCGCTCGTCCTCACGTGACTCTTCAGCTGATTGCGCACGATCGGCAAGCAGCCAGCCCCGCTCGCGCACCCACTGGCGACTCAGCAAGCCAAGGATGAGGCCATACGCCAGATGAGCCAGAACGACCGTTATGGGCATGCTGGGCATGTCCAGCCCCATGAAGCCGATCCCCAGGGCCTTCACCGCCGGGCTCAGCAGGAAGCCGAAGCCGATCAATTCCGCATATCCCGGCGCCCACAGCAGCGACCGCCGGCCGAGGAAGACCGTGAAGAGAATCCCGAAGGACACTCCGTTCCAGAAGTGGTACGCCCAGCCAAGCACGTCCGACGCCAGTGACGGTCCCAGCATGAAGCGATCCAGGAGCAGCACGCCCATCAGGCGCGGCAAGTCGCCGGGCATGCCCTCGAACGCGTGAAAGCTCGTCAGCCGTACCACCTCGAGGCCGATCGTGGCGATGAATCCCGCCGCGGCGCCGGCCAGCAGCCGATTCGTCAGGCGCTTGTGCCCGCGCCCCCAGGCCACCCGGGTCACCACGCCGAGCAGTGCCATTGCTGGAATCAGCAACCACTTTCCGAGCAATGACATCTTGGCCACGCCTGCCTGGGCGGCGGGGAAGACGTTCGGCGCGATGCCGGCCAACAGCAGGGCCAGCGCGGACAAGATCACTTCTTCGTTGAGGATGCGTCGCATGGCGTTCACCTCGGAAGCGGGGGGGGGGCGGCGCGCGGCGCCGGCGGGGGGGGGGGGGGGGGGGGGCGGGCAGGGGCCGCGCGGGGGTGCCGCTTCATTGACAGTGGGACTATCTCGGCAGCATCGACACCATGTTCTGGAGCTTCCCGTCCAGCATCTTGGCGGCGTGGTCCACTTTGGCATTGCCGAAAGCGCCAAGCTCACGGGAGGGCGGAATGTAGCGCACCACCGTCTTTCCGTTCGCGTTCTTGTAGACGTTGATGCGGACGGGCACGGCGACGCCGGCCCCCGGCTCCTCCGAGAACAGCTGCCTGCCGACGTTCGGGTTGCCGACGAAGATCGTCTCGGCCTCCACCTTCAGACCGGTCATCGCCAGCACCTTGCCCTGGTGGAGCTCACCCATCACCATCATGCCGTTGTCGGCCACCATCTTCTTCAATCGATCGAGTGTCTCGCCGACCGAACCCCGGACGATAACGGCGACACTCGCCCCGTCAGTTCCTGGCGCGCTTTGCCCCCGAGCATCCTGCCCCAGCGCCGTCAACGCCACGGCGCCGACCAGCACGCTTGCCAAGACGGTTCGATTCACGGTCTTCCTGAGTTCAGCAGTCATCAAATGATCGCCTTGTGCATGCGTTTCCAACTTGCCCTTCCATCGCCACGTGACGTCAAGGGCACCGGCTGCATCCGATCCGCCCGATGGCAGCCAGGCCCACACGGGCCTGCATCGAGCATTCTCTATCCGGGAGGTCGGCGTGTTCGCGTGCGCCTTACTTGGTGAAAGCGAAAACTTCTGGGGGCTCGCGAGAGGCGCTGCGCAGGGAGTTCTCGATCTGCCCAGGCTAACGCGGCGCGCGCCGCGGCCGTGGCGCGATCTCTTGCGCGCGAGGGAACCCAATGAGGCGGGATTACGCCGACGTGCCTGTAGAACCGGTCCAAGGCGCAATGAAACGATGGTCAAGGCTGGTGGTGGGAGGGTACCCGGCTGCTGCGGACCGAACGAAACGCGCAAACGCCGTCGGTGCGGCACCCTGCGCCGATCGTGTGGCGCATCGTTCATCCGATGCGAGTTGTTCACTCGTCCCCATGTTGTTTGTGGAACGCGCAAACTGCGTCGGGCGCTTCGAGTCGTTCGGCCTGGGCGACGTCGTACAGATCTGCGAACGGCGCCCCGCAGCGGCGGCGCCCGGACGGCGCCGGATGCTCACAGTCCGTCGCCAATTCGATGACGCGGAAGTCGGCGGCGATCCAGTCGATCGCGTGCCCTGAAACGCTTCCATCCGCGGATACCGGAACGACCCGACGTGTGCGGAGCGTCGTGGTTCAGCGCTCCCGCGGTGTTCGGACCTCGACGACTGTCTGCGTGGCCGTCGTAAGGCTTCGCGCCTGCTGAGCAGACACGTCGACCTGTTCCTGGTCCATCGCCGACAGGACGATGAACCCCGGCTCCGTGTCGGACATGGCGAACGCCAGGAACCCGCCGCCAAGGTCGGCCGCAAAACTGATTCGGTCCGCGTTCGCCTGCTTCGAAAAGTGGTCAACCGCACTGTAGGCGACGAGGGCAACTCCTCCGATCAGTAAGCACCGCAGCAGCAGCAGCCGGGCGCCCGGCCGGCCCACGCCGGCGACCAACGTGCACAGTGGCCAATCGTCAGCCGACGATGAGGGTTTCGCTTTCGCCAAGTTCGCATCGTCCGCTTGCGCGGGCCTTATTTCGAATGAGTCTGCACTGTGCATCTCGACCTCCTGATAAGCCACCGAGCGGCAATCGGCCGGATTCCATCGGCACGGTCGTCGGTCTTCGGCGCGCCTTACATGGCGATTGGAACAAAAGTGGAGTGGGTTTACCGGTCGGCGTCGCGTGCGGCCGCCTTGATCCGCTCGCGCATTGCGGGGGAGAGGGTCTCTTCTTGCTCAATCACGTCGTAGGCCTTGGAGCATCGCCGCACGAGCCGATCGAGTCCTTCAACTTGTCGACGAAAACGCGAGCAGCCGCGGCACATCATCAGGTGCAAGCGGAGCGATAATCGCCGCGTCCACGGGAGGTGACGATCCAGCCCTTCGGATACAAGGCGGCTTGCTTCGCGGCAAGTCAACATCACGAGGCCTCCGGCGCGTCGGCGCCGAACCAGTTTACCTCCAGGCAGCCCCGCAAACGTGTCCGGGCTCGGTGGAGGGACACCCATAGGTTTGTCGCGGAAACGCGCAGCGCCTTACACACCTCGTCACTCTCCACATCGTCGAGCACGCGGAGTGTGAAGATCTCGCGCAGGCGTGCCGGCAGCCCATCGAGGCAGCGGCGGAACGCCGCCCAGAATTCCTCGCGGCTGATCAGGTCGTCCTCGACCGTCCATGGCCCGGGCTGCTGCCGCCAACGCCCACGCTCGTCGAACAGCTCCCCCAGTTCGTCGTCCTCGGGTAGCCCTTCGACGGCGGACTCAGCCTGGTATGCTGCACGGAAATGATCCAAGATTTTGTGGCGGAGAATCCCCAGGAGCCAATTCACCGGGGCGACCCCGCCCCGGAACTGCTTCTCCGACCGCATGGCCGCAATGAAGGTCTCTTGAACCAGATCCTCGGCGACCGCCGCCCGCTTCACCCGTGAAAGCGCGTGCCGGTACAGCCGGTCGCCGTGCTCGTCGACCCAGGCTTCAATCAGACTGGGGACCTTCTCATCCGACATTTCGCCCCATACTGTACGCGCGAGCGGCCCGCAAGCAACCGAGATGCAACCGTCGTCACACTTCAGCGCGTGACTTCCCTGGACCGAACCGATTCGTATAACCTGAACGATGGCTGACGGATGTGGTCACCAACGTGGATTCACGTGGGAAGCAGCGCGTTCCGAATCGCGCGCCGCGCAGTAGGAAGCAAGAGAACGAGAGAGGGCGTTCGGCGTCGCCCGAGCAGCCTGGCCCGCCCGACAAGTCATCCTGACGAACGTTGCGCGATTCCACTTGATGCGACCATCGTCGCTGAGCGCGACCCGTTGGCAACACCGATGACCATTGGACGTGCGGGGCCCACTCGCACAGCTTGATTCCTCGCTCAAAGGCCCATCTGCGTGACCGCCCCCACCGACTTCCAGCTTCTTTCCGACTGTCTTGGAACTGAATCTGACGCAACTCCGACAAGTGTCGGATCGCGGCAATCTTGTAAGCCCTTTGCTGGCATTCGGTTAGGAAAGCGGGCGATGGGATTCGAACCCACGACGTCCAGCTTGGAAGCGTGAGCCACCTTTTCACGATTGGCTCGGAAAGCCTTTGCTGACAGCAGCTTAGCAGATCTCGCCGTTTTCGCAATCTGTCGCATTTCGACGCGTTCTGACGCGTTTTGGGGTAGTGGTACCACCTTCTGCGAGACGGCGATCTCGCCATGCTACGGCGTGTACCGTGGGCGCAAGCGCGGCAGGGCACTGCGTCTGAGTAATGGCGCGTCGGCCCCGTCCGACCCTGTCTCTGGGAGAAACCCGCGCAAAATGCGAGGGGGGCCGTCGATTTGTGACATCTATGTGTAGAAGGGCAACGACGTGGAGAACGGCCCCGTGGGAATCGTCGGCACGGCCGCCAGAATCGAGCAGATGGCCGCTTCGGAAAGCACTGACAACGAGCGCGACGCCTTGCGGCGCGTCTTCAGCACGACCGCAGACGCGCTGTACCGCTTCATCCTCGCTCGCGTCGGTGGCAACCGCGACGTGGCAGGCGACCTCTTGCAGCAGACCTGCATCGAGGCCGTTCGGCATCGCCGTCCGCCTGCGGAAGGTGACGAAATCGAGGCCTGGTTGCGCGGCATTGCGCGCAACCTGATCCGGCGACAGTGGCGCTTGCTGAAGAAGGAGTCCCGCCGGGTTAGCCTCGAGAACGCCGATCTCGCGAGCCAATTGGCCGATGACATGGAGTCCCGCCCGCTGCCTCCCGACGCGCTGATGCGAAAGGAGTCGATCAGGCAGTTGCTGCTGGCAGTGACGTCGCTGCCGGCGGCGGATCAGAGCCTGGTGTTCGACTTCTACTTTGACGGGCGTCAGCAGGCCGAAATCGCGCGCGACATGGATGTTAGTGAAAAGAGTATCGAAAGCCGGCTGTATCGAGTGCGGGGTCGCCTACGCGCTGCCCTGCGAAACATGCGAAGGTCAGGTGAGCGATGAGTACTTCACGCGATCCCGATCAGGTATTCCACGAGAACCTCCGAGCGCTGGGACGTCGGGCCGACGTTCCGCCCGGACCGTCGCCGGAGGTTCGGTCCGCCTGCATGGCGGTGCTTGACGCCCGCCCGCAGGCCCTACACTGGAGGATACTCAGGATCATGAGAAAGCCATCAGTTCTATCCGCCTCGGGTCTTGCCGCCTCGATTGCCGTCATTGCCATATTGTCGTTTGCCGGAAACGGCACGCCGGAAGTGCAGGCCGCGGCGATCCTGGAGAGGTTCAACGATCAGCTCGGTCAGGATCCACTCTTTGAAGTCACGCTGGAGTCAGTCAGCGCCGAACCGGTCGTGGTGAACGGGACGCTGCAAGTTTGGCACGAGAAGGTTGCCGGCAATTTCAAGCTGGGCGTTCAGATTCCCGGGGCTCCCGACGCGGCGACTGTCGAGGCCGAGGGCCTGTTGGCTCTCTCCGGCAAGGACGGCTGGATGCTGCTTCGCAAGCTGAGCATGTCCGGTCCGGAAGGGCAAGTCATGCTGGACGGGTTCCTGGGCCCCGGCAAGGAGGTGCTGGTGCGGTTGCCGAACGATCCCGCGCGGTCCAACCAGAGCGCCAATGTCTTCACGGTTGTGCTGGAATTGCTCCGCCGCGGCATGTTCACACAGGTGACGCAAGAGCTGATCGCCTCGCACGGCGACAACGGCACGACCCTGGAGAAACAGCCCGACGGGACGTTGTTGCTGAGCCTGCCGATCGAGAACGGCAAGGCCGTTACGGCAGTCGAGGATCTGGTCAGCGAGATTCTCCCGTCCTCGACTACGGTGTTCTCGGACGGGTTCATGAAACGCCCCGGCGATGTGATCATGACGATCGGCGAAACGGAAGTCGTGTTGGCCGCCGATGCCACGCACGAGAAACTGGCCGAAGAGCTGGAGCGTCTCTCAGGCGGGCGCGTGAAGCTCACCAAGTTCAACCCCAGCGTCGACGAAGACGGTCGGTTGAAGTCCGTCAGGATGGACATCGCCATCGACGGAGTCAACTTCGCCCCTGTCATAATGAAGAGCCTCGCGGCACTGGTAGGCGACGACGACAAGCAGGATCACGAGCTGGTCGGAAGCACTCTGAGCGTGGTCTACGACCCGGCCACCAAGCTGGCCCGCTCGTTCCGCTTCCAGAACCTGGGGCCTACGAAGGGCAGCATCAACGTGACCATCCGCAAAGGTCCACTTGACCCGGCTCTTCTTGACGCCGAGCAGGTGACGACGCCCAACACTCGGATCGTGGACTTTGCAGCACTGGAGGCATTGATCAAGGAGGTTGAGCGGATATTCGACTAGATCAGCGGGCCATGCACACCCGGAACCTTACGCCCACGGCGGCCCCGTACCTCCGTCGCGTCCTTACGAAACACGCTCGCCCTATGGCCCAGCGCTTGCACGAATCCTTGCACGAAACGTAGTCCGGCGGCGTCATCGCCTGACAAGCCGTGGCAAACCGGCGGCCCAAAAACGAGCTCGGCAGGATGTTGTAACTCGCGACGGGGTAAAACGATAGACGCCTCTGGTCAACTCCTGTCAACCAGAGGCGCTCATCGTCAAATCAGCGGGCGATCGGATTCGAACCGACGACGTCCAGCTTGGGAATCGGGTAAGTGCCCCGGCCGATTGGCTCTCAAAGCCTTGCGTTTGCAGTAGCTTAGCGTGGTTTGCCGTTTTCGCAAACTGTCGCGTTTTGACGCGTTTTGATGCGTTTTGTGGTAGTACTACCACTTAATGACGGCCGCCGCGGGGACGGGTCGCGTCGTTGCAGATCGCCTCGGGCGGGGGAAATCAAACCCTCTCCGGTCAATCACGCGACTGGCCAGCCGTGATGTCACCGACGCCGGTAGTTCGGTCTTCAACGGCACGGCTATCCGCCGACACGCGCAGCGCCCGGGTTTCTTCCTGCGCGGTTCCGGGGTGCAGCCGCACTTTGGTGATTCGGAACGGGTCGGCAGTCGATTCTCGCTGTACCGAAACAAGGGCAGTCACTTTGCTGCCGGTTTCGTCGTACACGTTGAACATCCCACGCAGCCAGTTCCTGTCGAAGTCCCCGTTGGCGGCCAGCGTGGTGCCGTCTGGACGCTTGATTGTGAGTCCGCCGAGCAATGCTACCGCCTGATACGGCTCCGCAGCACTCGTTTCGAGGGCGTAGGTAAACGCGTAGCCGTGACTGTTTGTCGTGGGACCTGTGCGCCCTCGTCGACCCCACGATTCGTAGTCGCCCGTCTTCGTCATCACCTCCGCCAGTGCCAGCGGATTGGGGAACGTCAGTGTATCGCCGGTCTCAAGATCGATCACACTGATCTGCGGGAACGGCAGCCCCAAATCGTCCAACGGCTTGGTGGATGGCGGCGTCGGCGACATCTTCGTCGCCGTCTCCGCGCCGGAAGGGTCCGGACGAACATTCTCGGGGACATCTCTTCGGGGTCGCGTACCCTCCTCTTTGTCGATGGCATTGAGAAACTCTCTGGCTTCGTCTCGATACGAGTTGAGCTTTTCGACGATCGCCTCCGCTTCCTGGTGGGAGAACTTGCCTTCGATCACTGCCTTGCCGCCCGAGATCTGACTGTGGATAACCGGGGCCGACACCACCTGGCCGTCGACCACGATGGCCAGCCGCCTGCCGATCGACTGCCGCGTCACCTCGTCGAAGAGCTTCGCCCCACGATCGGTTAGTGTGATATCAATGCGCGGAGTGTTCCGGACCGGATCCTCCACAACTGCTGCCCTTAAGACCGCGTCCTCTGTCAGGCAGGGGAACGGCTCAGCCAGCAATGGCTCTTGAGCGCCTGGAAATGGCAGCTTGTGAGCGTACGGATGAGCCTTGTCGGCCTCCAGGTAAAAGCAGAGATAAAAATCATCGGGTCGGGGAAGTGCATCCTCTCCCACATCATCAATAAAGTAGCGGCACAAGTCCTCCCAAGACCGGATCGTCTCCTGGAGGCCCTCCTGCTGCTTCACGTTCTCTTCTATCTGCTTCTCCATCGACCCGTATAACGACAGGTTGTATGGCGGCCCGGCAAGTCCCGCGGCCGCCGCGGCCG